>JBAVYM010000017.1:0-47609 GCA_049698775.1 Gammaproteobacteria bacterium | reverse complement strand
TTACGTGCAGGATCGCACCCGCTTGCTGACTGCCATCTCGCATGATCTCAAGACACCCATCACGCGCCTGCGGTTGCGCGCGGAATTGCTGGAGGATGAAGTCCTCAAGGACAAGTTCATCCGCGATCTGCACGACATGGAGCACATGACCAGTGCCACACTGGATCTACTGCGCGGACTTGAAGTAAACGAACCCTCGCAACCGATTGATCTCATGGCACTGCTGGAAAGTGTGCAAGCCGACGCGGTGGAAACCGGCCAGCCGGTCAGTTTGCAAGGAAACATCACCCGGGCGTTCACCGGGCGGCCGCAGGCCTTGCGCCGCTGCCTCGAAAATCTGGTGAGCAACGCGGTGCGTTATGGAGGACGCGCGGATTTAATCGTGGAAGACGGCGATCAAGCTGTAACAATCCGGGTGCGGGACAAGGGTCCCGGAATCCCCGAAGATCAGTTGGAAAGAGTTTTCGAGCCGTATTACCGGCTGGATAGTTCCCGCAGCCGGGAAAACGGCGGCAACGGCCTCGGCCTCGGCATCGCGCGCAACATCGCCGTCTTGCACGGCGGCAGCCTCACCCTGCGCAACCCCCCCGGCGGCGGTCTGGAAGCTGTACTGGTCTTGCCGCGTAAGAGCGATGGTAAAGGCTAAGAGCGGGCCGGCAAAACTGTGTGGAAATTTGCAGGGCGACGCAAGTCATCATCCAAGCCCGGTAGCTCGCGCGACCAGAAACAACCCCACCCCGACCGCGACGGCTCCGATGGCTCGTGCGACGCGTTCACCGGCCGGTGCGAGACGTTCGATAGTGATGGCCGCGGTCACCACGGCCATCGCTCGCAGGTCCATGACACCGATGACGAGGAAAGTTGTCATCAGACCGGCACAGCAGCGGCTGCAGTGGAGGCCGAGGCGCAGGCCGTGTTGCCAGGCCGAGCCGGCGTCCGCCGGCAAGATACGGCCGCGCCCTGGTGCCTGCCGGCAGCAAGCAAGATGACGCGCTTTCCACGCGCTGAACTGGAGTGCGCCGGCGACAAGAATGACTACTCCGGCCGCCATCGGAACGACGCGCGCCAGCACCGGCCATTGCATTTCCACCGACGTGAGGGCGGCGCCCAGCAGAAAGGCGGCTATGCCGAACGCGGTCCACACGCAAAAGTACCCGACGCCTGCGAGCGCGGTCAGCCAATCCAGGCGCGTCTCGCTTGCCCCGCCGACGGCCTGGCGGTAGCGCCACAACATGGGCACCAGGGATGGCAGCATCATCGCCACCATCATTACGACCCACATACCGAGAAACGATGCCGCGGCGCCGGACCAAGTCTGTCCGGGCATCCGCATCCATGCCATGGACAGCGTCCAGCCGCCGGGCATCGGCATCCCGCCCATCGCCGACATGGATGCGCAGCCGACGATCGTCAGCGTCGCGCTGACGGCGAAGAGCAGCGCCGAGACGCCGAAGAAGGCGCGCCCGGAAACCACGCGCCCTCTGCTCATCCATCCCACGGTTACGTGAACGATACCCATGACTTCACTCAAGACTTGTCGTACTCGTCATGACGGCGCCACCACATGCCCGTCTCGTTCCGTCCTCGGGGGGCGCGGTCGAGCCACTGGTACATGCCCCAGAGGCCGTCCAGTCCGCGCGCATAGGTGGAATAGCTGTGGTAAACGGCGCCGTCCGCGAGCACGAACGCACTCATGCCCGGCCTCTCACGCAAGTACGTGGCCACGTCGGTTCCGGTCATGGCGGCGTTCTGGACGGGAGGCGATTCATCGCCGGCTTCCTTGCCCATCTTGAAAGGCAACTGCGACGCCGGCGGCTCGCGCCGGTAGTTGTATTCGATGCCACCCGCGCGCTGCTGCTCCTCGGTGAACGAGGCGTTGAAATCGGCGTTGAAATCACCGCCGAATGAAGACGCCCAGGGAAACGTCCATCCCATGCGCCGCTTGTACGCCTGCAACTTCGCTAGCGGCGCCCGCGATACCGCCGCAAGCGTGACGTCGTGGTTGGCCAGGTGGGGGACGAAGCCGTGGAATCCATCCGCGATCGTGGAGCAGGTCGGACACCCCGCCTTGTAATCGGGTCCAAACATGAAGTGGTAGACGAGGAGCTGCGAGCGCCCTTGGAAGAGGTCTGCCAGTGAAGCGCTGCCCTTGTCGGTATCAAATCGGTATTGCTTGTCGATCCGGACCCACGGCAGTTCCTGCCGCCGCCGCGCCAGCTCGTCGCTGCGCCGCGTCAGCTCCTTCTCCGCCTTGAGCAGCTCGAGCCGCGCTGTCTGCCATTCTTCACGTGTGCTGGTTGCATGTGAGTTCATCGCTCTTCTCCTTCGTGGTTCGTTGCGTCCTCGAAAGGACGCGTTGATGGACTGTCGTGCGATAGTATGGGTACGGGGTATCGAGCCGTGGGAGTGACAAGTGTGGCGCGATTCATGATAAGTCCGTTCCGATGGACTCGCTGATCACAGCCGCGGCGCGCGCGCTCGCGGCGGGTGATCCCCTCGGCGCGCTCAACCGGGTCGCCCTGCGCGAGGACGCTCCCGCGCTCGCGCTGCGCGGCATCGCGATGGCGCAGCTCGGCGATCTCGTTCGCGCTAAGGCTCTGGTGCGGCGTGCGGCGCGCGCCTTCGGACCGAAAGAGGCGGTGGCCCGCGCACGGTGCGTGGTCGCCGAGGCTGAGATTGCGCTCGCCTCGCGCGACCTCACCTGGCCTGCGAAGGCACTCGACGCGGCGCGGGTGACGCTCGAAGCGCACGGCGACCGGGTGAACGCCTCGCATGCAAGGGTTCTCGAGGTCCGGCGTCTGCTCCTGATCGGACGTCTCAGCGACGCCGAGCACAAGCTCGCCAATCTCGACCCCGCGCTCTTCCCGCCAGCATTGAAGGCCGCCCACGAGCTGGTGGTTGCGGGTATTGCGATGCGGCGTATCCGCGCGAAGACGGCGCGCGCAGCGCTCGCCCGGGCCGAGCACGCCGCACGCCACGCGGCTATCCCCGCGCTGACGGCGGAGGTCGAAAGCGCATCTCTCATGCTGAAATCGCCTGCAGCGCGCCTGATTGACCGTGGCGAGGAGCGGCTTATCTTGCTGGAAGAGGTAGAAACGTTGCGGAAGTCGCAGGCGCTGGTCGTGGACGGGTGCCGTCATGTCGTGCATGATTCGCGCACCTTGGTTTCGCTCGCCAGGCGTCCGGTATTGTTCATGCTGGCGCGCGCCTTGGGTGAAGCTTGGCCCGGAGACGTTGCCAGGGATGCGCTCGTCGAGCGGGCATTCCGCATCAAGCGCGCCGACGAATCGCTGCGTGCGCGCTTGCGAGTCGAAGTCGGGCGGCTTCGCAAGGCGCTGCGGACGCTGGCCGACGTGCGCGCGACGCAGCAAGGCTTTGTTCTGGCACCGCGCCATGCACGCGGGGTCGTGGTGCTGGCGCGGCCCGTCGAAGAAAAACACGGGGCAGTACTTGCCTGCCTCACTGACGGCGAGTCGTGGTCGAGCTCGGCCCTGGCGCTGGCGCTTGGCGCGAGCCAGCGCAGCGTGCAGCGGGCACTTGACGCGCTTGCGGCTACGGGCAAGCTGCAGCCGTTCGGTCGCGGGCGGGCGCGTCGCTGGATGACTCCGCCCGTGCCGGGATTCACGACGATCTTGTTACTCCCCGCCACGCTGCCGGGCGATTAGGATTACATTACCGAATGACCGGGACAGTAACCATGAAGCGTTCAAAAGCTGAAATTCTTCAGGAGCACGGGCCCTTCACGGGTGTTGATAGTGTGGGTGGTGTGACGTATGACGGTCAGTACGTCTGGGTCGCCGTCGGAGACAAGTTGAACGCCCTGGATCCGGTGAGCGGAAAGACGTTGCGCTCGCTCGATGTCGCCGCGCACGCGGGCACGGCCTTCGATGGCCGGCACCTGTTCCAGATCGCCGAGGATCGCATCCTGAAAATTGATCCGGAGAGCGGGCGCGTGCTCGCCACGATTCCGGCACCCGGCAACGGCGGCAACTCGGGACTCGCGTGGGCCGAAGGAACGTTGTGGGTCGGGGAATATCGCGCCCGCAAGATCCATCAGATCGACTCCGAGACAGGTGCGATCCTCCGCTCCATCGAGTCCAAACGCTTCGTCACCGGCATCACCTGGGTCGATGGCGAATTGTGGCATGGCACTTGGGAGGACGAAACGAGTGACTTGCGACACATCGATCCGCAAACGGGCAAGGTCCTCGAACAGATCGAAATGCCACCGGGAATCAGCGTGTCAGGACTCGAGTCCGATGGCGGTGATCAATTCTTTTGCGGTGGCGGAAGCAGCGGGAAAGTAAGGACCGTCCGCCGGCCCAAGCGCGAAAACAGAAGGGTAAGGAGTGAGGTGTGAGGCGTGAGGGGCAGGCTATGCTTGCGTGTTACGCCGTGCCTTACATTAGGAATGCCGCTATTACCCCATCCTACATTATGGAGATGAACGGCTTCACCAGCGACTCGCCGCGTGCCTGCACGGCCATCAGCTCATCCAGCTTGACGGTGACATCCGCAACGCTGATGAGATCCATGGCACGCGGATCACGCACCCGGGTACCCCAGAGCGCGGTGGCCGCGTCTTGATGGTTGAACTGCCGCATGGCTTCGGGATAGCGATCCACACGCCAGCGCTGGCTTAAATACGGACCAGCGCGATCCGGATTGGTGCTGGCATACAGGCCGATCACGGGGGTTCCGACGGCCGTTGCCATGTGCACCGGTCCAGAATCCGGCGAGATCAGCGCCGCGGCGCGGCCGAGCAATGCCAGTAGTTGTTTGAGATTGGTTGCGCCGATGAGATTGAGTGGTTTGGAGTGCGCGGCGGCTTCAATCAATTTGCCGTGTTCCTGTTCCGCTGCGCTGGGTCCGCCGCTGAGAATCACGCGTATCCCAAGTTTATCCACGGCGTAATCCGCCACGGCGGCATAACGCTCCGCGCGCCAGTTGCGGAAATTGCGGAAGCGCGCGTTCGCGCAGGGGCTGATGATGAGCGTGGGCACGTTATCCGGAATGTGTTCACGGGCAAACGTCTGTACGTCGGCCGGAAGCGGAATGTCCCAACGCAGCACACGCGAGTTAATTCCGCAGGCTTCCGCGAAACCGAACAGACTGTCCATCACATGCTGACGAGGTCTAAAGGGGATGCGCCGGTTGCTGAATAGCCACTGCCAATCGTGGGCGCGCTGACGGTCGAACCCCAGTTTCACCGGCGCGTGAATTACCAGGGCGCTCGCGATACTGGCTCGCAGCGACATCTGCATGTGCAGCAGGAGATCGAAATGCCGGCCATGCAAGCGGCGCTTGAGTTCGCGGTAGGCGGCTAGCCCTTTAGATTTGTCGAAAATGATAAACTCGATGCCGGGGATATCTCCCACGAGACTGGCTTCAAGTTTGCCAATGATCCAGGTGTAGCGCGCCTGAGACCAGGCGGCCTGCAGGCTGCGCACCACCGGCAGCGTATGGCACACATCGCCCACGGCTGAGAGACGCAGGATACAGACACGAGCAGGCGGTTTCATCACTTGAGGCATGACGAATGGCTGAACGCGCAGTCACCACAAAACGGGGGTTCATCCTATACGATGATGCGCTCACAAGCCACGCAAGCGAGGAGCTGTTTTCCGCGCAGCATTGGGCGCGGCATTCGGCGTTGCAAAGTGCCAGCGGCGGGCGTGGCAATACCTGGATTTTGACGGGACCGCACGGCGAATGGGTCTTGCGTCATTACCGCCGCGGCGGTGTGGTGGCGAGATTCATAACCGATTATTACTTCTGGACCGGACTCGAACAGACTCGCCCTTGGCGCGAATGGCACTTGCTGGCGGAACTGTATAAGGAAGGTTTGCCGGTGCCGCAGCCGGTGGCGGCGCAGGTAGTGCATCATGGACCCATTTACCGCGGCGATCTTGTTACGCGCCTCATTCCGGACAGCCGTTCTCTGGCTACGTGTCTCAGGGATACCGGCCTCGAACTTCTGCCCTGGAATCGTGTCGGCGCCTGTCTACGCCGCTTTCACGATGTGGGGGTTTATCACGCCGACCTGAATGCCCATAACATTCTTATAGACAATCACAACGAGATTTATCTGGTTGATTTTGATCGTGGCGAACGCCGTTCATCCGGTACGCACTGGCAGCAAGCCAATCTTGGACGCTTGCAGCGTTCATTGCGCAAGCTGGCAAATCCGGGTCTTGCTGAAGGATATGCTTGGTCAGAATTGATGGCTGGATATAACAGCAGGGCTGTTTGATTTAATCCCGCGGTACAACTTTGAAACGGTCGTGGCTCCAGAGATATTGTTCCGGTACCTGGCGGATGAATTGCTCCAGGAGTTTATTGATGCGCAACGTATCCGCCGCCGGATCATCCGTGGGGAAATTTTCCAGTGCCGGATGGATCACCAGATGATAACCGCGTCTGCCCGGCAGACGTTCGCCGAAAAACGGCACGACCGGTGCCCGGCTCACTTCGGCCAGACGCGAGAGCGCGGGATTGGTGGGCGCGGGAATGCCGAAAAATGGCACCATGATACTGCCCTTGCCACGATAGCCCTGATCCATGGCGTACCACACCGGCTTGCCTTGCTTGAGACTCTTGAGCAGCAGGCGCACATCGTCGCGCGGGATGGCGCGCTCAAATAACCGCTCGCGGTTGCGGCGCATGACCTCCTCGATGACCGGATTGGGAATTGGCCGGTACAGAAGGTGCAGGTCGGTTTGCAGGCCGAGGATACGCCCAACCATTTCCAGTTGCGTGAAATGGCCCGCTAGCAGCAATACACCGTGACCTTGCGCGCGCGCCGCGTGCAGATGTTCGAGACCACTTACCTCAACCGTGAGTTTGCGCAGACGCTTCTCGCTCATCCACCAGCACATGCCGAATTCGATCAGGCCCATACCGAGGGAAGCGAAATGTTTTTTTGCGATCTGCCGCCGCGCGTTTTCGTCCAGCTCCGGGAAACACATCCGCAAGTTGGTCAAGGTGACGCGCCAACGGCGGCCGGCCACGAACCGGCTGGTGCGTCCAATGCCGTAGCCAACGGCCAGTTGCACTGCATACGGAAGCCACACCATCAGCCGGATGAGGCCGAGCAGCAGCCACGTGGGCCAAAAGCGGGGTTTCAACAAATGATATTGCATGCGTGCTGCGGTTTATGTCGCATGGGGTGGCAGTTTAACGGTCGCCATGCGCCGGGTACAGGCGTCCGGCGCGCGGCAGTGCCCATGCTATGATGCGGCGCATTTTCCAGGATCGCCGGGGCTTGCATGAACATCCGCATCCCGCCATTTGACAAGGTGCGCGTGCTGGTGGCGGGCGACCTGATGCTGGACCGTTACTGGTTTGGCGCCACCGGCCGCATCTCCCCCGAAGCGCCGGTGCCGGTGGTCCACGTGCGGCAAACCGAGGAGCGCCCCGGCGGCGCCGGTAACGTGGCGGCGAACCTGGCAAGCCTGGGCGCGCAATGTACCGTACTCGGTATCACCGGCGACGACGCGGTGGCCGATGCACTGGCCGCGTCGATGGAAAAGCGCGGTGTGCGCTGCAAATTCACCCGCCTCAAAAATGCCGCCACCATCACCAAGTTGCGGGTGCTGTCGCGCCATCAGCAATTGATCCGCCTGGATTTCGAGGAAACCTTCGGCCGTTCCGTGACCGCGCCACTGCTGCCGGATTTTAAGCGGGAATTGGCGCACTGCGACATCGCGGTCCTCTCCGACTATGGCAAGGGCAGTCTGGCGGCCGTACAGGAATTGATCGCGGCGGCGCGCGCCGCCGGCAAGCCGGTGCTGGTGGATCCCAAAAGCCACGATTTCAGCATCTATAAAGGCGCCACTGCCATCACGCCGAACCTCGCCGAGCTTGAAGCGGTGGTCGGCGAATGTCCGGATGAGGCCACCCTTGTTGCAAAAGGCGAGAAACTCCGGAATGAACTCAAGTTACATGCATTATTGGTGACGCGCGGCGAGCAGGGCATGACGCTGCTCGAATCCGGTCGGCCGCCGCTGCATCTGCCCACCCAGGCGCTGGAAGTTTCCGATGTCACCGGCGCCGGCGACACGGTGATCGCGCTGCTCGCGGCCGGTCTCGGTGCGAAACTTGCCTTTCCCGATGCGGCGGCACTTGCGAATTTTGCCGCCGGCTTGGTGGTGGCTAAACTCGGCGCCGCCACGCTCACGCCGGCGGAATTGCGGCTCGCCGCCCACAGCCGCAACGGCGGCGCCCTCACGGAAAATGCGCTCATGGATGCCGTGAGCCACGCGCGCAGCCAGGGCGAGCGCATCGTCATGACCAACGGCGTGTTCGATATCCTGCACGCGGGCCACGTCAGCTATCTCGCACAAGCGCGCAAACTGGGTGACCGCTTGATCGTGGCGGTGAACGACGATGATTCGGTGAAACGCCTGAAGGGCGTGCACCGGCCGATCAACAATCTCGCCAACCGCATGCAGGTATTGGCGGCGCTCGGCTGCGTGGATTGGGTGGTATCGTTTTCGGAGGACACGCCTGAGCGGCTGATTTGCAAAGTGCTGCCGGATGTCCTGGTCAAAGGCGGCGACTACAAACCGCAGCAGGTGGCTGGCCACGATTGCGTGACCCGCAACGGCGGCGAAGTGCGCATCCTTCCTTATATAGAAGGACTGTCCACCACCCGGCTCATTGAAGCGCTCAAGAAGTAACCGTGCGATTTTTCTATTCGCTGCTGCTGCTGCTGCTTTTGCCGGTTGCCCTGGGCTGGCTCATGTGGCGCAGTTTCAAGCAAACCGGGCATGCCGACAAACTCGGCGAGCGCTTGGGCAGCTACCCGTTTCTGCCGCCGCATCAAGTGATCTGGATCCACGGCGCTTCGGTTGGCGAAATCCGTGCTGCGGCACCGCTGGTAAAGTCCGTGCATCAGCGTTTTCCGCAGCATCCGCTGCTGGTCACCAGTTTTACGGCGGCTGGTCGCGCGCAAGCGCAAGCATTGTTCGGCGGCCGCGCCTTGGTAGCGCTGCTGCCTTATGATTTGCCATTCTGCGTGAACCGCTGGCTCAAATGCACCAGCCCAGTCATCGGCATCATCATGGAAACGGAAATCTGGCCGAATCTGTTTGCCGCCTGCAAGCGCCGGCGCCTGCCGCTTTTGATGGTGAGCGCGCGGCTGTCGGAACGTGCGTTGAAGCGCTACCGGCGCTTTCACGCGAGCATGCGGCGGGCGCTGAACCAGGTGGCCATGATCGCCGCCCAGAGTGAAGGCGATGCGGAATACTTCCGGCATTTGGGCGTGGCGCCGGAGAAATTGAAAGTCACCGGCAATCTAAAATTCGACGTGCAGTTTCCCGAAACGCTGGGCAAGGACGGGGTGACGCTGCGTAGCAAACTGTTTGGTAAGGCCACGGTGATTGTGGCGGGCAGCACCCGCGATAACGAGGAACTCCCGCTATTGCAGGCATTCCAGGCATTGCTGCTCAAACAGCCGGATTGTGTACTGGTGTTGGCGCCGCGGCATCCAGAGCGCGCGGCGGCGGTGGCGGAGCTGGTCAAGGGTACGGGGTTTGTGTGCCGGCGGCGCAGCAGCGGCGAGCTGCCGGTGAAGGCCGGCGAAGTGCTGTTGCTGGACAAACTCGGGGAACTCACACACTTCTACGCGGCGGCGGATATGGCATTTGTGGGGGGCAGTCTGGTACCGCTCGGCGGACATAATCTTCTGGAACCGGCAGCCCTGAGCCTGCCGGTACTCGCGGGTCCGCATCTTGCAAACGTGGGCGACATTGCCGAACTGCTGAAAGCCGCGGGCGGTCTCATTGTGGTCGAGGATGCCAAGGCTCTGGGCGAGGCTTTCGTCTGGCTGGTTACAAACCCGGGCACGCGCAAACACATCGGTCAGGCGGCACAGCAGACGGTGACGGCGAACCGCGGCGCACTCGCGCGTACCCTGGAGTTGGTGGATAGCTACCTCGCACAATCGAGGCCGGGTGAGCTTAGATGATGCGTGTTATCTAAAGCAGTGCGTGCGCTTTGGAATTGCTGTTTCGCAAACGCCAATGAACCCCGTCAATAGCTAATTCAGTTACCGCCACCGGCGGGCGGAGTTACCGAACTCGTATCCGCATCCGGTGCCGTGGTGGGCGGTGTGATGTTGGGCGCCGGCGCAGGCACTATCAGCAGCGCATTGATCTGCTGCACGTCCTTGGGGGCCAGAATGCCGGCGGACTCCTTGAGTTGCAGCACACTGATCAGGTAATTGTCGCGGCTCTGGGCAAAACCGGTCTGTGCCGTTACCAGATTCTGTACTGCCAGCAATACATCCACGATGGTTTGCGTGCCCACGCGCAAACCGGTTTCGGTGGCCAGCAGCGAGGTCTGGTTGGACTTTACAGACTGGCGCAGCGCATTGACCTGCGAGATGCCGGTGAGTACGCCGAGGTAGGATGTACGTGTCTGCTGCACCGTCTGACGCGTCACCAGTTGTACCTGATCCTGGGCCGCGTCGTACAGACGCTGCGCCTGGGTGACCTGCGCGTTCACGCCGCCGCCGGCGAACAGTGGCATGCTGAAATTCAGCATGATTTGTTTTTGACGATAGTCGTAGGTATCGAACAATGTCCCGGTTGCGTTATCACGCCCATAGCTTGCGGTTAGTCCCAGCGTTGGATAGTGTCCGGCACGTTTTATTGACACGGTGCTGGCCGCCACTTGCGCCGCGGCCTGCGCGGCCATCAGACTCGGGTTCTGTTTCAGGGCTTGGTCCACCCATTGCTGCGCATTGTTCGGGTCAGGGCTGCGCAATGGCATGTTGGGCGAGGGTTCCTGCAGTTCACCCACCGGTTGGCCGGTGATGGCGCGCAGCGATTCCTCGGCGTTGATGACCTGCTGCTGGGCGCCAATCTCAGTGGCCACGGCCTGATCGTAAGCCGCCTGCGCCTGCTCGACATTGGTGATGGCGACGGTGCCCACCTGGTATTGGGCCTTGCCCTGTTCCAGTTGTTTCCCATTGGCCTGCGTGGCGGCATGGTCCGCCGCGAGCGTGTCGCGCGCCGTGATCACGTTGAAATACGCGGTGGCAGTGCGCACGATCAGATCCTGCTGTGCGGCCAGGTATTGCGCCTCGGCTTGGGCCACGGAGGCATCCGCCTGCTTGATGTTTTCCCACGCTGCCCAGTTGAACAACGGCTGGGTCAATTGCAGGCCGTATTGGGTATCCCGGCCTGGAGTGCTGGAATAGGCGTTGCCCAGAATCGGCGCTCCGGTGTCCGGATCGGTCCCCACCTGGCCGAACTGGGTGCCATAGGTAGTGGAGCGTGACTTGGATGCGTTAAAGTTCAAGGCGGGCAGGTAGCCCGCCCGGGCGATGGGTTTGGCCTCGAGAGCCGCTTCGTAATTGGCGTCGGCAGTGGCGAATGTGGGATCGTTTTGGACCGCCAGCTGATAGACATCCCACAAGTCAGCACTATAAGCCGGGGTTGCGGATAGTAAGCCCGCCGCGGCGAGAGCAAGAAGGAAAGTGCGTAGCGTATTCACCGGGACTCCTGTTATTCCTCAAGGTGTATTGGTCAAGTATAACACCATAACCATGAAAAAAAGCGATACAAACCCGCGAAAACCGTGATTCTAACCTCTATATGCCGGCCCGATAGCAACGATTCCCATCCCTCAATAACGTGGCAAAGCCGGGTCCAAGCTCGATGCCCATGCCTCAATACCGCCTTCCAGATTGACGGCCTTGCTGAAGCCGCGGGATTGCAGGAACGCCGCCACCTGCCGGCTGCGATTGCCGTGATGGCACAAGACCACGTAGGTCTGCTGCGGGTTCAACTCGGCGAGCCGGTCGCGGATGTCATCCATCGGAATATGCAGACAGTCGGGCAGGTGCACACGCTCATATTCCCAGGATTCGCGTACGTCCAATATGGTCATCGGTTCCGGGGATTTCGCCCGCAGCTCAATCACTTCTCCGGGGGTCAGGGAGCGGATCGGCATGTGCGCGGCTCAAAACTGGAAGCGGCGCGGCACGGCCGCATTTACCAGCGCCGGCAGCTCGGTTTCGAACAGGCTTTCCCGCGACCAAGCCTCCTCGGTCACGCGCGTGACGAGCAGTGCTTCCATGACCGGCGCTTGCCCCACGATCACGAACAAGCGGCCGCCGAGATTGAGCCGCTCGGCGTAGAGTTTGTCGTAGGCGGGCAGGGAACCGGTCACCGCGATCACATCAAAACGCTGTGTGAGCCAATCAAATTGCGTTCCGTCACGGGTTTCAAGCTCCGCGTTGTGCATGCCAAGATTCTTCAATGTTGTGCTCGCGGCAGCGGTGAATTCGGGAAAAATATCCACCGACAGCACCTCGCCCGCCAGCTTGGCGAGGCAGGCGGTCAGGAAACCACTGCCGCTGCCGATTTCCAGCGCCGATTCGTACGGCTGCGGATCCAGCGCCTGCAACACGCGGCCTTCCGCCTTGGGCGCCATCATGACTTGGCCATGGGCCAACGGAATCTGCATATCGGCGAACGCCAGCTTGCGGTAGCGTTCCGGCACGAACTGCTCGCGCGGCAGGGCCTCGAGCATCGTCAGGATGCGCAAATCCAGCACATCCCAGGCGCGCACTTGCTGGCTGACCATCTGATTGCGGGCGAATTCGATATCCATGGATTTTACGCGGGCTAATGGCCTTGAAGGGCTGCAAAGGTTAAGCACTTCGTCACGGCTTGGCAAGGCGCGGCGGCATAGTGGAGCATGCGTATTACCCCGGTGATTGCGTGCTGGCAAATTTAGGCGGCCGGCAGCCTGCGGACAATGGAATTGTGATGAAGCGTGGCGGGCGCGGGGCCAGCCGTGGGTTTTACCGGCATCAGCTTACCGGATTAGCGGTATGGTAGGCAGTCACAAATGTCATGAGTCGGGCAAAAGTTATGCCAGCCAGGGCGCGTGAAGCAACGAGCATGAACAGCGGTGTTTACCGCCGGCCGCTGGGCGCGGCGCTGGCAGGTTGGATTGTGTTGTCATTGTTGGTAGCGCCCGGGATTTATCTGGAGACGGCCTTGTCGGGCCGGACCCCGAGCGTGGAAAGCGCGCTGGGCGCAGCATTTTTGAGAAGTTTCGCCTGGGCTGTGGCGGCATTCCTGGTGCTGGTGTTCAACCGCCGCTTGTGGGAGCGCCGGGTTTCCGGCAAAACCTGGTACATCAATCAGTTGCTGTTCGGTGTGGGGCTGGTCTTTGTCCTGTTGTGGCTGGCGTGGGGGTGGCAATGGCCGGTGCTCGGACTCGAGGATGCCCGGCGTACCGACGGATTCTGGCAAGCGTTGCCTGCGGGCTTGCCGCGCGGCTTCGCTATTTATCTCGGCGTGTGGGGACTGTGCCAGGCGCATCTGCTGCGACACGCCTACCGGCAAATCAAGCGCCGGTTTTTGAGTGCCGAGTTGCGGCGGCTGCGCGGCCAGCTCAATCCGCATTTCCTGTTCAACACCCTGAATGCGATTTCCGAGCTGGGTTACAAGGATCCGGATAGTGCGGACCGTGTTATCACCCAGTTGAGCAGCCTGTTGCGCAAATCCCTCGATGACAGCCATCAGCAGGAAATCGCGTTGCGCGACGAACTGGATTTCCTGAAACGCTATCTGGATATCCAGCAGACCTTGTTGCAGGGCAGCTTGCAGATTGAATTCGACATCGCGAACGATACCCTCAGTGCACGCGTACCCGGCATGATCCTGCAACCGCTGGCGGAAAATGCCGTGACCCACGGCATCGGGCGCAGCGGCAGCGGTTACCTGAAAATCAGCGCCGTGCGCCGGGACGATTTGCTGATGATCGAAGTGCAGGATAATGGCTGGGGACTGGTGATCGCCGAACCGCACGCAAATCGGGAAGGCATCGGCATCGCCAATACGCGTGCACGTTTGCGCCATCTTTACGGCGATCTTGCCAGCCTCGAATTGCACGGTCGTCCCGGCGAGGGCTTGACCGCGTATCTCAACATCCCTTTTCATGAGGCCTACGCTTTCGATGAAGATACGTACTCTGATCGTTGACGACATGCCGCTGTCGCGCGAGCGCACCCGCCGCTATCTCGCGGAGGTGACGGATGTCGAAATCATCGGCGAATGCGGCGACGGGGAAGCGGCGTTGGCGGCGATCAATGCGCTCACGCCGGATCTGGTGCTGCTGGATGTACAGATGCCGGGCATCACGGGTTTGGCGCTGCTGGAAAAGATTCCTACTGAACAGCGCCCGGCGGTGGTGTTCGTCACCGCCTTCGATGAATTCGCGGTGCCGGCATTCGCCGCGCACGCGGTGGATTTTCTGCTCAAGCCGTTTGACCGGGAGCGAATGACCAAGGTACTTGACCGGGTACGCGCACACCTGCAGGAAAAACGCACACCCGCTGCGGCACCCGCCGCGCCGCCGGAAGCCGGCCCTGCCGCCGCTTATTTGAGCCGCATCGCCGTCAAATCCGTGGGCCGTACCGTGTTCGTGGCGGTTCAGAACGTTGACTGGCTGGAAACCGCCGGCAACTACGTGTGCCTGCACGCCGGCAGGGAAACCCACGTGGTGCGCGAAACCATGAACCAGATCGAAGCGCAGCTCGATCCAGCGAAATTCGTGCGCATTCACCGCTCCACCATGGTGCGCATCGAAACCATCAAGGAAATCCAGCCGCTGTTCAACGGCGATCGCGTGGTGATCCTGCACGACGGCGTGAAACTCACCCTGAGCCGTTCCTACCGCGACAAGGCGCGCGCCGCCCTCGGTGCGGTCTGATTAACATCATCTTTTACTCCTTCTCTCTTGATGGGAGAGGGCGAAGCGCGAAGCGATGAGCGGGCTGCCAGGGATGGCAGCCCTGGGGTTTTAGGGGGAACAGGACAGCGCGCCCTAAAAGGGGTGCGGATGAGTAATGGTGTGTGCAAGTACTCTGCGCTCCGCGCCGCCAGTCTCGTCAAATTCACGGCTCGTCCCATCCCGGCCACGCTTCGTCACAATTGCCTTGTGATGCCGACCTTGCCTGTCTAAATTTACGGCCACATTCAGACGAGGTGGTTCCGTTGGATAAGAGAGACGCATTGAACGCCCTGAAAATTGAGCGCGACGCCGAATCGCCACCCAGCCGCCGTCGCGGCGGTTGGCTGCTCGGCGGCCTGGTTGTCGTGGCTGCCGTGGTGATCGCCGTGGTCCTCACCTGGTGGTTTTCGCAGCCGCACGCGGTGCTGGTCCAGACCCAGACCGTGGCAGTGCAAGGTGGCGACACAGGCAGCGGCAGCATCCTGAATGCATCCGGCTACGTGGTGGCCGAGCAGCAGGCCACGGTGTCCTCGCAAGTCACCGGTATGATCGAGGCGGTGTACGCGCAGGAAGGCATGCGCGTGAAGCAAGGCGAGGTGCTGGCACGACTCGATGACCGCGCGGCGCGCGCGAGTGCGGCCGCTGCCGCCAGCCAGTTACTGGCCGACCAGGCGCTGGTGGACCAAAACCGCGCGCAGCTTCTGAAGGACCAACAGAACCTCACCCGCACCGCCACGCTCGCCAAACAGCATCTGATGAGCCAATCCGATCTCGACAACGCCCAAGCGGCGGTGGATATGGACAAGGCCACGCTCGATCACGCGCTGGGCCAGGTGAAAATGGACCAGGACAACCTGAGGCTTGCCAACATCGGGCTGGATTACACGGTGATCCGCGCGCCGTTTTCCGGGGTGGTCACCGAGAAATACGCGCATCCGGGCGAGATGATTTCTCCGGCCGCGGTCGGCGGCTTCACCCAGACCGGCATCTGCACGCTGGTGGACATGAAGTCGCTGGAAATTGACGTGGACGTGAACGAGGCCTACATCGAGCGCGTGCACAACGACATGCGCGTGGACGCGGTGCTCGATGCTTATCCGAACTGGCACATCCCGGCACACGTCATCAGCGTGGTGCCGACCGCCAACAAGGAAAAGGCCACGGTCAAGGTACGCATCGCCCTCGACAAACTGGACCCGCGCATCCTGCCGCAGATGGGTGTGCAGGTGTGGTTCTACGCCGAGGCCAATGCACAAACCGAAACGCAAATTGCCGCCATCACCATTCCGCAGAGCGCCGTGCAGGGCAGCGACGGCAACCAATACGTTTACCTGGTGCAGCAAGCGCATGTGAAACAGCAGAGCGTGAAGACGCTGCCCGCCGCCAACAACCAGGTGACGGTGCTTTCGGGTCTCAGCGGCGGCGAAACCTTGGTGGTGTCAGCGGACAAACCGCTGCACGACGGCGAAGTGGTTCGGGAGCAAAACCAATGAGCGACGATAACATGCCAGCAGGAACGGTTACTGAGATTGTGGGAGTAGCCAAGGCTGTGAAAGCGGTGGTGTCCGCGCGAGTGGACACAAGTCCAGACCCTCGCCCCGCGAGGGGAGAGGGGAGGGTGAGGGGTGATAAATAAATTCACCCTCATCCCTTTCAGGCTGCGCAGTCCTGCTTCGCCTGAAAGTCCGGGGCTGCCATCCATGACAGCCCGCTCGCCGCTATGCGGCTCGCCCCCTCCCGCCGGCAGGAGAGGGAAGGAATTCAAGTTGGCTTCCGGCTGACCACCCGCAAATCCTCGCTTTGCAGGTGAGGGTTGTTGAATGACCGGCATTAGCATCCAGTGTGAATTTGTCATCAGATTATGAAGGAGAAAATCATGAATGCAGTCGCTACTGTTAGCAAAAAATCCAATCCGGAAGCCGTGGTGAATCTGCGCGGCGTCACCAAGCTCTACAAACGCGGTTCCGAAACCGTTGAAGTGCTAAAGCGCCTCGATCTCGAAGTGCCGCGCGGCGATTTTCTCGCGCTCATGGGGCCATCCGGTTCCGGCAAGACCACGCTCATGAACCTACTGGGCGGCCTCGACCGGCCGACCTCCGGCGAAGTCATGGTGGATGGGCAGGACATCGGCAAGTTGAGTGACAGTGCGCTGTCCGCGTGGCGTGCGCGCCATGTGGGCTTCGTGTTCCAGCTCTATCATCTGCTGCCGGTACTGACGGCTGAACAGAACGTGGCGCTGCCGCTGATGCTCACGAAACTCAGCGGTTCGGAGCGCAAGAAGCGTGCGCGCGCGGCATTGACGCTGGTGGGTCTGGAGGAACGCGCCAAACACAAACCATCGGAACTTTCCGGCGGCCAGGAGCAGCGCGTCGGCATCGCCCGCGCCATCGTCACCGACCCCAGCTTGCTGCTCTGCGACGAACCCACCGGCGATCTGGACCGCAAGGCCGGGGACGAAATCCTGGAGTTGCTGCAACTGCTTAATAAAGAGCATGGCAAGACCATCATCATGGTCACGCACGATCCGCATGCGGCGGCTAAGGCGGAACGCACGTTGTTCATGAACAAGGGCGTGCTGGGCGAGGAACCTGAGGCATAAGCGCGTGTTCACGCTCATCTGGACCAACTTCAAACGCAACAAGGGCAGGAAAGCACTGACGCTTCTTTCGCTGCTGATTGCTTTTGTGCTGTTCGGCGTGCTCATGGCGCTGAGGTATTCGCTGACTTTCAACAGCGCCGGTCCGGCCGCCGCACGCATCCTGGTCACGCTGAACAAGGCCGGTCTGGGCAAGCCCTTGCCGGTCGCGTATGCCGGGCGCATTACCACGGTGTCCGGAGTGACCGCCGTGAGTTACGACAGTGGGACGCTCGGCACGTATCAGAAACCCAACAATGCGTTCCTGTTTTTGGGGGTGGCGGGTCGGGAGATGTTCCAGGTTCAACCGTTTTTGCAGGTGGCGTCCGCGCGGCAGCAGGCCTGGTTTCAAGACCGCAGCGGCGCGCTGGTGACGCTGAAACTGATGCAGAAATTCGGCTGGAAAATCGGCGAGCGCATCCCGGTGCAGACGCCGTTGCCGCAGAAAGACGGCACCACCACTTGGTACGTGACCCTTGATGGCGCGGTGTACGACCCCACGAGCCACGCGGCACTTGGCATGGAGAAGATGTTCGTGCATTACAGCTATCTCGATGAGGGGCGCGCGACGGGCGCGGGCACCGTGAGCTCGATTTCGGAACGCATCACCGACTCTCATGACATCGGGAAAATCAGCCAGTCCATTGATCAGTTATTCGCCAACGCCGCGCCCCAGACCCACACCATCCCGGTGAATGCGGTGTTTCATAACATCTATGACCAGATCGGGAACATCAGTCTGATCGTCACGGATGTGGCGATCGCGGTTTTTTTCAGCATGTTGCTGATCATCGGCGCGATCATGCTGCACTCTGCGCGCGAACGCCTGAGCGAATTCGCGCTGCTGCGCGCGCTCGGTTTCCACACACTCGCCGTCGGCGGCATCGTGTTCGGTGAAGCGCTGCTGACCTGCCTGATTGGCGGAATACTCGGCCTGATTTCGGCCTGGGTGCTGGTGCAGCTCTTTGACCGCTCGCTCAACCAACTTCTGGCGACCATGGCGCTCACGCCGCAGGTCTGGTTCACGGGCATTGGCCTGATGGTGTTGTTCGCGCTGCTGGTGAGCGTGCTGCCCGCCACGCAGTTGTGGCGTCTTTCGGTGCGTGACGCGTTAGGGAGGGCCTGAGCATGAACGGGGTGCGTCAAACTTGGATTGTGCTGGCGCTGGGGTTCCGCAATGCGTGGGTGCGCCCCTTGCTGCCGGTCGTCGTGGTGGTGGGATTCCTGGCGGTGGTGCTGGTGATGGTAAGCGTACTCTCCATCGGCCGGGGGCTCAGCAAGACTTATGCCAACACCGGCTCAGCCAATGTGGCGATGGCGCTGTCGGATGGCTCGCTGGTGGAATCGCAAAGCAGTCTGAGCGAGGCTGAAATACAGGCGTTGGCTTCGGAGCCGGGCGTGGCGCAGGGCGTATCCGGTCCGATGGTTTCGCCGGAATTTGTGACCACGGTCAGGCTGCCAAAACAGGGCAGTGGCGCAGCGAGCGATGTAGTGCTGCGCGGAGTGTTACCCGATGCCTTTGAACTGCATCCGAAAGTGCATGTAATCGCCGGGCACATCTTCAAGACCGGCGTACACGAAGTGATCGTCGGCCGGCAGGCGACGCGCGAATACCGCGGTTTGAGTCTCGGCTCGGTGCTGCGCTCGGACAGCGTGGACTGGACAGTGACCGGCATTTTCGCCGCCGACGGCAATATCCACGAGTCGGAAATCTGGACTGATCTTCCCGGTTTGCAGAGCGCATTGCACGAATCCAACAAATACTCGTCCATGTACCTCGAAATGGCTACGCCGCAGGGTTACGCGGCTTTTGCCAAGGCCGTCAAGCAGGATCCGCGGCTGGCGGTGCAGATCCAGCCCGAGAAGAGTTTTTACGCCGACATAGCGTCGGGGGTGACGAGTCTGTTCCGCACCGCTGGTCTGGCAATTGGCATCCTCATGGCTCTGGGCGCGGTCATTGGCGCCATCAATCTCATGTACGTGAATCTCGCCGCGCGCCTGCATGAAATGGCGACCTTGCGCGCGGTAGGGTTCCGGCGCCTGCCAGTGCTGTGTGCGGTGCTCTGCGAAGGGTTGATTTTCGGACTAGTGGGCGGTGTGATTGGTGGCTTGATTGCGTATGCCGCTTTCAATGGTTATCAAGCTGGCACCATCTTCGGCGGTCCAACGCAGGTGGATTTCGAATTCACGGTCAGTGTCAGCCTGCTCATTGCCGGCACCGTATTCGCGCTGATCATGGGCTTCATCGGTGGACTGTTCCCGGCGATCCGTGCCGCGCGCCTGCCGGTCGCGAAGGCATTGAGAGAAACATGATATGCAAGCTGCATGTATGAAAATTGGCATGGCTAATCCGCAGTCCGAAGGATAGCCGCATGCTCGCGCTCATCTGGATGAATTTCAGACGCAACAAGGGACGCACGCTGTTGACCCTGCTGTCGGTTCTGATCGCGTTTTTACTGTTTGGTGTTTTGATGGCAGTTCGTCACGGTCTCAGCGGACAGCGACCCCAATCGCAAGCCGCAACGCTGCGTATGACAACTCTCAATAAAGTGGCGCCGTATTCGCCTATGCCAGTGGCGTATGCGGAGCGCATTGCCGCTGTACCTGGCGTCAAGGCGGTCACCTATCTTTCTGCGTTCGCGGGCTTCTACCAGAAACAGAGCAATTTCGTGCTGATGTTCGCCGTGCCGTCCGCAAGTCTGCTGCAGGTATATCCCGATCTGACCGTGCAGCCGGATCAGCTCAAGACGTGGATGGCGGATCGCACCGGCGTGCTCGTGACGCCCGCATTGGCGAAACAATATGGTTGGCGCGTAGGTGATCACGTGCCGATCGGATCGTCCATACAAAGGAAGGATGGCAGCACCACATGGGATGTCACTATCGATGGCGTTATCAATACGCGGGGCGGCGCCCAATTCAGTTCCCAGAAGCTGTTCATGCACTACAAATTTCTGGATGAAGCACGCGTTTCCAACCAAGGTACCGTTGATACCTTTGTCGAACTGGTTTCTAGCCCCAGCCAGACGGCGGAGGTCAGTCACGCGATTGACAGTCTTTTTATCAACGCTTCGCCGCAGACGGCCACTACCGCGTCCAATGCCTTGCTGCAGAATGCGTACGCAGCTGCCGGCAATGTCGGGGCCATACTCACAGGCGTGTCTGTGCTGGTATTCCTGTCCATGTTGCTGGTTGTGGGAGCGATCATGCTGCATACCGCGCGAGAAAGGCTGTCCGAGCTCGCAGTATTGAGGGCACTCGGTTTCCAGAGAGGCACTGTCACTGGCTTGGTGCTCAGCGAGTCCGTACTTGTCTGTGTTGGGGGCGGTCTCATTGGATTATTGCTGGCGTACTTTCTGATCGGGAAATTACAGCACCTGCTGGAGCAACAATTGGCGGGCGTGATCATGACGGGCTTCTCCATTGTGGTTTCAATCGCGCTGATGATTATCCTGGCCCTGCTCGCCGGTGCAGTACCCGCTCTCCAAACCTGGCGGCTATCCGTGCGCGATGCTTTGGGGAGAGCCTAAATGAGTGCCGGTAAGAATTGGCTGACGGAAGCGGTTGCCCTCTCGATTCTCAATTTGCGAATCGCACGTGGGCGGCCAATGATTCCGCTGATCATGGTTGTCGGCTTTATGGTGGTTGTGTTGGTGATGATACTGGTGCTATCACTGGGTCAGGGTTTGAGCAGGACGTTTGCGCAAACGGGTTCCGCGGACGTGGCAATAGTAATATCCAGCGGCGCGTATTCCGAGCCTGAGAGCCACTTCGACGAAGAACAGGTGCGCGCGATCGGGACACAGCCGGGCGTGATGCATACGGCTAGTGGCGCGCTAATATCGCCGGAGTTCGTCACTAGCGTGAGCCTTCCCAAGCAGGGTAGCTACGTGGAAGCGGATGTTGTCATGCGCGGCGTCACCAGCAGTGCCTTCCAAGTCCATGGACAGATCCACATTGTCGCCGGGCGCCTCTTTGATCCCGGCGTACACGAAGTTATCGTCGGACAGCAGGCGGCGCGCGAATATCAAGGGCTGCAACTCGGCGACACGATCCGCTCCGATAACAATACCTGGAAGGTAGTGGGCATATTTACTGCTGGCGGCGGCCTACGGGAATCCGAGATCTGGACAGACGTTGCAGGCTTGCAGGCCGCTTTTCACATGGGCAATTCTTATTCTGATGCATATGTGGAATTGAATTCGCCCGCGGCACTTAAGGCATTCGAGTCAGCTATCAAGCGGGATCCAAGGCTCGATGTTGAGGTGTTTTCAGAAAATCGCTATTTCGCCCAGATGGCTGAAAGCTATACGAAGATAATCGACACTTTGGGGATCGCTTTTGCTGTGCTCATGGGACTAGGTGCGATCATCGGTGCCGTCAACCTCATGTTTGCGAGTCTGGGCACACGCATGCGCGAAACTGCGATCTTAAGGGCCTTGGGCTTTTACGGCTCATCGACGACTCTCTCGATACTTATGGAAATGATGTACTACGGGTTGATAGGCGGTATTGTTGCAGGCCTGATTGGCTATCTGCTGTTCAATGGCTATCAAGCTGGGACTACGATGGGCAATGGATTTAGCCAGGTCGCATTCCAGTTTGTCGTTACCCCCGGATTGCTGATAGCAGGAATCGTATTCGCGCTGATCATGGGCTTCATCGGCGGTCTGTTCCCGGCAATCCGTGCCGCGCGCCTGCCGGTGGCGAAGGCATTGAGAGAAACATGATTCTTTTACACCCTCTCATTCGATGGGAGAGGGTAGGGTAAGGGTGAATGAAGTGCAGGTGTGATGTGTTTGTGTACTGAAAATCTTAACCCCTCACCCCCGCCCTCTCCCTCAAAGGGGCGAGGGGTAAACAGAGACGGTGCACAAGCGTGCCCCACACGAATAAAAGACGGAAATGGTAAAAAATGGAGGACAGCAGAAAATGAATACTTCGACCCTGATCTGGGGCGCACTGAAGCGTCACAAGGCGCGCACTATTTTCACCTTTCTATCGGTAGTGGTGGCGTTCATTCTGTTCAGCCTGCTGGCGGCGGTGCGCTACGGCATGATGGGCCAGTTGACCGTCAGCGTGGCGGAACGGCTGGATACTAACAATAAAGTTTCCCAGGGTAATCCCTTGCCTCTGAGCTACTACCAGAAGATCGTCACGATACCTGGTGTGGCGGCGGTGACCTATTTGACCGGTTTCAATGGTTACTATAAGGATCCGAAAAATGCTTTCCAGATACTGGCATTCTCGCCCACGATTTTTACAGTGTATGCCGAAGCCAAACTGCCGCTGGGGCAATTGCGGGCTTGGCTGACGGACCGGCAAGGCGTGATCGTTGGGCCGGATATCGCGAAGCGCATGGGCTGGAAGGTGGGCGATACCATTCCGGTGCAGTCAAAAGTTCCGCAAAAAGACGGGAGTACCACCTGGTATTTCCACTTGCTGGGTATCTATCACGCCGACCTGCCTACGGCCTATCAGAGTTTTTTTATCGGGCACTATCAGTATTTCAACGAGGGCGTGGCCGATGCGAAGAGCCAAAATCTGGTGTTTCAATATATCGAGCGGGTGGATGATCCAAGAAACACGACCCGCATTTCAAATGCCATAGATACGTTGTTTGCGAATTCCTCGCCTCAGACCCTGACACAGTCTGAAGTGCAGGAAACCGTCAGTTTCATCCGCCAGTTCGGCAATATCACCGCCATGGTGATTTATATCGGCATTGCGGTGTTTTTCAGCCTGCTGCTGATTGTCGGCAACACGCTCGCCCAGTCGGTGCGGGAGCGCACCTCGGAATTCGCCATGTTCCGCGCCCTGGGGTTCAAACGGGGATGGATCATCCTGCTGGTTTTCCAGGAATCGCTGTTATTGATTGTTTCCGGCGGCATCCTGGGGCTGATACTGGGGTACTTAGTGACGCGCTTGCTGTACCCCGGCGTGGGGAACCTGTTGCAAACCTTCGGCATGACCTGGAATGCGGCCGGCGTGGGAATCGCACTGAGCCTGCTGTTCGGGATAGTGGCGGCGTTGGTGCCGATGCAGCGGGTTACCCGCCTGCAGGTGGCAGAAGCACTGAGGAGGGCATGACATGAGTGGTGGAGTACGGCAGACAGTTGCAATCAGCGCCTGGAATTTCCACAGCATGGTGGGCCGGTTCAAGCCGTCTCTGGTGGCGATCACAGGGTTCTTCGCGGTGGTGTTGGTGTTCGTGGCGGTGTTGTCCATCCGCCAGGGGTTCAGTTCGGTCATGACCAACAGCGGCTCACCCGACGTGGCCTACGTGAACGGTAACAATACCCCGCTGGACAACAACGCTCTAAATGTTATCGGCCAGGCGCCGGACGTGGCGCAAGGCTCCGGCGGTCCGCTGGTGGCGGGCGTGATGGGGACCACCGCCCAGATTCCGTTGCGCAGCAGTGGTACGCTCGGCAGCGTCAACATGCGCGGCGTACCGGCGAACATCGCCGGCGTGTGGACAGATTTTCATATCATCCAGGGACGCATGTTCAAGACCGGCGTGGATGAGATCATCGTCGGCCGGCAGGCGGAACGCCTGTTCCCCGGCCTCGCCATCGGCGACACTTTCGACTGGAACCATCACCACTGGAAGGTGGTGGGGATTTTCGCCAAGGGCGGTGGCATACGCGAGTCGGAAATCTGGACCGACATCAACCAGTTGCAGGCCGCCTACAACGCCACCAACAGTTACACCATCGCCTACGTGCGCCTCACCTCGCCCGATGCTTTCGTGGCGTTCAAGAAATGGGTGGAGAGCAATCCGCAGTTGAACGTGACCACCACGCGCGAAGATGTGAGCTGGCAGCAAAACGCCAGTGGCCTGGACGGACCGGTCGCGCTCATCGGCGGCCTGGTGACACTGCTCATGGCCATCGGCGCGATTTTCGGCGCGCTCAATATCATGTATGCCAACGTTGCCAGCCGCATGCAGGACATCGCCACCCTGCGAGCGCTGGGTTTCGCGCGTCTGCCGATCCTGTTTGCCGTAGTTCTCGAAGGTATTGTGCTGGGCCTGGTCGGCGGCATTGTCGCGGCAATTATCGCCTACCTGGTCTTTAACGGTTACCAGACCAGTACCAATACCAACGGTGCCATGATGGCGTTCAGTTTTTCCGTGACGCCTACTCTGATCGTGACCGCTCTGATCCTCGCCGTAGTCATGGGTTTCATCGGTGGCCTGTTCCCGGCGATCCGCGCCGCGCGCCTGCCGGTGGCGAAAGCTTTGAGAGAAGCATAGTCAATCAATTAGAGAGAACAGCAACATGAATGGTATGACATTGATCTGGGGCGCACTGAAACGTCACAAGACGCGCACCGCGTTCACGTTTTTGTCCGTGGTGGTGGCGTTCATACTGTTCAGTGTGCTGGCGGCAGTGCGCTACGGCATGATGGGTCAGTTGACTGTCCGAACCGCAGAACGCCTGGACACCCGCGCAAAGGCTTCGCAAGGCACTCCGTTGCCTTTGAGTTATTACAACAAGATCGTGAGCGTGCCCGGCGTCACGGCGGTGGCGTATTTAATAGGTTTCCAGGGTTATTTCCGCGAGAAGAAAAACACTTTTCAGGCGGTGTTCACCAACGCCCAACAGCTTTTCAAGGTGTACCCGGAATTCAGCACGTTGCCGGCTGAGATGCGGGCATGGTTGGCGGATCGGCAAGGCGCGGTCGTGGGCTCGCTGCTGGCCAGGCGTATGGGCTGGAAAGTGGGCGATACCATTCCAGTGCAGGGCGGTCCGGCGCAAAAGGACGGTGGCACGACCTGGTATTTTCATCTGCGCGGCATTTACCACGCGGATTTGCCCAACGCCTACCGGAGTCTCTTTTTTTCTCACTACCTGTACTACAACCAGGGAGTGGCCCCGCAATTCCAGAATCTAGTTAACCAATATAAAGAACGCGTCGATGATCCGCGGAATTCCATGCGTATTTCCAACGCGATAGACGCACTGTTCGCCAACTCTTCGCCCCAGACACTGACGCAGTCGGAGGTTGTGGAAGCTGTGAGCTTCATCCGCCAGTTCGGCAACATCACCGCCATGGTGATTTACGTCGGCATCGCGGTGTTTTTCAGTTTGCTGTTGATCGTAGGCAATATGCTCGCCCAGTCGGTGCGTGAGCGCATGGCCGAATTCGCTATGTTCCGTGCATTGGGATTCAAAAGCGTTTGGATCGTTCTGCTGGTCATTCGTGAAGCACTGCTGCTAATTGTTTCCGGCGGCATTATCGGGCTGATTTTGGGTTGGGTAGCCACGCGCCTGCTGTATCCGAGCGTCGGAAATCTACTGCAAACATTCCAGATGACTTGGAGTGCGGCTGGAGCAGGCGTTGCCTTAGCTGTCGTTTTCACGATTTTGGCCTGTCTGGCTCCAATGCAGCGGATTGCCAGTTTGCGTGTGGCAGAGGCCCTCAGAAAGTCGTAGTTGATACCGCATATTGCCGCACGGCGCCGTGCGCTCGCTTACTGGTGGCCCAGACCCTTTGGGAAAACATAAAAGGGTTGTGGGGCAGGGTGATCCTGGCCCCCAAGTTTGTGCATGAATACAATAAAAAATGCTTCTTCCGCTGCGTGCCGGATCGTACTAATCACTCCGTCGATGCACCCCCACACGGCACGCCGCCCTATACAATAGAGCGCAGGGAAGGTGACCAATAAACATGGGGAGTCAGGTGTGAATTCGATGACCCTGATCTGGGCCGCATTCAAGCGCCGCAAGGGGCGTACGGTTTTCACGTGGCTGTCGGTGGTGGTGGCTTTCGTCCTGTTCAGCATCCTGGCGGCGGTGCGCTACGGGATGACGGGCACCATGGAAATCACCAGTGCGGAACGGCTGGATACCTTCAACAGGATGTCACAGGGCGGCCCGATACCGGTGAGCTATTACGACCGGATCATCACGGTGCCGGGTGTCACCGCGGCGGTGTATCTGGCAGGTTTTCAAGGTCATTACAATGATCCCCGGAACACATTCCGGCTGCTGTTCACGAATGCGCAGGGTGTGCTGCATGTATTTCCGGAATTTACGCTGCCGGCTGCGCGGGTCGAAACCTGGCTCGGCGATCGACAAGGCGCGATTGCCGGGCCGGAACTCGCCAGCCGCATGGGCTGGAAGGCGGGCGAGACGATCCCGGTGCAGTCGCAGATGGCGCGCAAGGACGGCAGCACCACCTGGTATTTCCATCTCGACGGCATCTATCATGCCAAGCTGCCATCGCTGTACCAGAAATTCTTTGTCGCCCATTACCAGTATTTCAATGAGAGCGTGGCGTCGCCGCAGGCGCGCAACGTGGTATCCCAATACCTGGAAAGAATTGATGATCCAAGAAATGCGATGCGCATTTCCGACGCCATTGACGTTCTGTTTGCCAATTCCTCGCCCCAGACCCTGACCCAACCCCAGATCCAGGAGATCCTGAGCCAGATTCGCCAGGTCGGCAATGTCACCGCGATCGCGGTGTACGTCGGCATTGCGGTGTTTTTTACCCTTCTACTGATCGTTGGAAACACGCTCGCCCAGTCGGTGCGTGAGCGCATTGCCGAATTCGCCATGTTGCGCGCGCTGGGGTTCGGGCGCAGCTGGATCATTTTGCTGGTATTTGAGGAATCCCTGTTGCTGATCGTGTCGGGCGGGATCGTTGGCTTGATTCTGGGCTGGCTGCTTACGCGCGCCTTGTATCCGATGGTAGGGAATTTTCTGAGTACTTTCCAGATGACCTGGAATGCGGCCGGCGCGGGCCTTGCCTTGGCGATCGCGTGCGGAGTCCTGGCCGCGCTGGCGCCGTTGCGGAGTATCACGCGGTTGCGTGTGGCCGAGGCGTTGCGGAAAGCATAACTATTTTTCTAATCCTCTTTCCCTGGATGGGGGCGGGGAACTGGAATAAGCGTGATCGCTGAGTCTTCGGTCCTGAGTCCGCATCTTTGCTATAGTAACGTCCGTCGAGCTGGGGGTGCCCCTCATGGGGCTGAGACAGAGCCAGCAGCAAAGCCGTAGCGAGTACAGCAGGTTTTGCCGTTTGGCCCGAACCCTTGGAACCTGAACCTGGATAACACCGGCGTAGGGAATGCTCCGACGGGTTCCATAACGTCGCCCATTCTTTCCTGCGCTCGGTCCATGAGGACAAAGCATGAGCGCCGTACCCGAAGATTTTATCCGCCGCACCGCGCAACTCTCCGCAGACGCCACGCGGCCCTACCCCAATTCCCGCAAGGTCTTTGTGCCCGACTCGCGCGCTGATCTGAGAGTGGGCATGCGCGAAGTGGCGCAGTCCGACACGCCGGCGCTGCACGGCGCCGAGCCCAACCCGCCGATACCTATATATGACACGTCCGGGCCGTACACGGATCCGGCGGCGCATATTGATCTGTTGGCGGGGTTGCCGAAATATCGCGCGCGCTGGATCGCGGAGCGTGACGATACCGAACAATTGAGCGATTTCACCTCCGAGTACACCCGGCGACGGAACCGGGATGCGAAGCTCGCCGACATCCGCTTTCCTGAGCCGCCCAAACCGCGCCGCGCCAAAACCGGCGCCAACGTCACCCAGATGCATTACGCCCGCAAAGGCGTGGTGACGCCGGAGATGGAATACATCGCCATCCGCGAGAACCTGCGGCTCGGTGAACTGCGTCCTGATGCGCGCTATGCACAACTGCTGAAGCAACATCCGGGCCACTCATTTGGCGCGGCCATTCCCGAGGCCATCACACCCGAATTCGTGCGCGCCGAAGTAGCCTGCGGCCGCGCCATCATTCCCGCCAACATCAACCACCCGGAACTGGAGCCGATGATCATCGGCCGCAATTTCCTGGTGAAGATAAACACCAACATCGGCAATTCCGCTGTTACTTCCAGCATCGCCGAGGAAGTGGAGAAGATGGTGTGGTCGGCGCGCTGGGGCGGCGACACGCTCATGGACCTGTCCACCGGCAAGAATATCCACGAGACCCGCGAGTGGATCATCCGCAACGCGCCCATGCCCATCGGCACCGTGCCGATCTACCAAGCGTTGGAGAAAGTGGACGGCAAGGCCGAGGAACTCACCTGGGAAATGTTCCGCGACACGCTCATCGAGCAGGCGGAGCAGGGCGTGGATTATTTCACCATCCATGCCGGCGTGCGCCTGCCATTCGTGCCGCTCACCGCGCAACGCGTTACCGGCATCGTGTCGCGCGGTGGTTCCATCATGGCCAAGTGGTGCCTCTCCCACCATCAGGAGAGTTTCCTCTACGAGCACTTCGAGGACATCTGCGAGATCATGCAGGCGTATGACGTGTCGTTCTCGCTGGGCGACGGCCTGCGGCCCGGCTGCATCGCCGACGCCAACGATGACGCCCAGTTCGCGGAACTGAAGACGCTCGGTGAATTGACAAAAGTCGCGTGGCAGCACGACTGCCAGGTGATGATCGAAGGCCCCGGCCATGTGCCCATGCAGCTTATAAAGGAGAACATGGATAAGGAGTTGGCAGAATGCTACGAAGCGCCGTTCTATACACTCGGTCCTTTGACCACCGACATCGCGCCCGGCTACGACCACATCACCAGCGCCATCGGCGCCGCCCAGATCGGCTGGTACGGCACCGCCATGCTGTGCTACGTCACGCCCAAGGAGCATCTGGGTCTGCCGAACAAGCAGGACGTGCGCGACGGCATCATCGCGTACAAGATCGCGGCGCACGCAGCGGATCTTGCCAAAGGCCATCCCGGCGCGCAGCTGCGCGACAATGCCTTGTCCAAAGCGCGCTTCGAATTCCGCTGGGAGGATCAGTTCAATCTGGGGCTGGATCCCGACAAGGCCCGGGAATTCCACGACGAAACCCTGCCGAAAGACGCCGCCAAGACCGCGCATTTCTGCTCCATGTGCGGCCCGCATTTCTGCTCAATGAAAATCACCCAGGATGTGCGGGAGTATGCGCAAAAAGGAATGCAGGAGAAATCCAAGGAGTTTCTTGAGCAGGGCGGCAATATCTATCACCGCGAGTAGCTGAGGCAGCTGGATAGCCGCCGCGAAAAAGAGTATTTTTAGCTCAACTTATTTTCTCGTTTGCGCAAGCTGATAGGAGGACTGGATGTCAACCACTAAAGACAAAATGACTGAAGTCATTAAGTCGCAACCTGAGGATGCGTCTTATGAGGAAATCATGCGTGAGCTTGCCTTCGAAAAAATGGTAGATAGGGGTCTTGCAGACTCCCGCAATGGACGCGTTATTTCCAATGAGGATATGGAGCGACGGATTCGCACATGGCAGAAATAAGATGGGCTGAAGAGGCGCTGCGCTGGCTTCAAAACATCCGGGATTACATCGCCGCTGATAATCCAATTGCAGCCTATGCAGTTGTTAGCGGGATATTTGAGAAAATCCAGTTACTTCGACGTTTTCCCGAGATTGGGTATAAGTATCGTACCGAAACCGAGGGTGAGATCAGAATCGTGCTCTATGGGCATTACCGGATTGCCTACCTTTTGCATCGGTCGTCCAACATTGACATTCTGGGCGTATTCCATGGTGCGCTCGATATTGACAAGTACCTATCGTGAGGTGCAAATCCGGAGCGCAAAAGCGTGCTTCGGAATGAAAATCATCCAGATTATTCGGGAATAAGCAAAGCGACGCATGCAGGATAAAGCCGCTGAATTCAAGCAGATCGGGGCGGAAATTTATCAGAAGGCCTGTCGCGCAGCGCAGGCTGTACACAGAAGAACTATGACAACAGTGAGGCGAAAAATGAAGAAGTCAGCTTGCATAATTGCAGCGGCCATGCTGCTCGGGATCGGCGCAGCGTATGCCCAGGATCAAGCGGGCCGTTGGGCATCACCCAGTGATCCAGACGCCAAAGCCATTACCGCATTGGAAGACATGTGGGCGCACACCGCCTGCTCTTCAGTACCAGCAGCACTCAAAGCTGCGTTCGCAGAAGATTTCCAGGGCACGTCCCCCAAAGGGAAACGCTACGGAAAACCAACGTCATGGGGAGGGGAAGGCGATGATACTGACTGTCAGCTCCAGGATATTCAGATACGGCTGTTCGGAGATTCGGTGGCGGTCGCTTACGGTAACGAGAGCAGTGTCAGCAAGAAAAAGGACGGCACCGCACAGAAACACTGCTTGGTCTGGACCGACACCTGGCTGAAGCACAATGGAAAATGGCAGATTGTTGCGGCGCAAGACAATTTGGTGGACTGCAAATAGTCGGGTCGGGTGGATTCAAGGAAGCCCAACCTACGTGAACTTGCGGGCTGCACAATCCTGCTTTGCCTGAAAATCCGGGGCCGCCATCCATGGCAGCCCGCTCGCCGCTATGCGGCTCGCCCTCTCTCGCCAGCGGGAGAGGGAAATATATTTGCATCCAGGTAGAATGTTTGTTGCGCGTTCTCATTTTTTAGGTGCTCTGAGAACAAAGCTGAGGAATAAGGTGTCAAAACTCCGTGTTCTAAGTTTCGCGGTTTCCATCGATGGCTTCGGCGCGGGGCTGAACCAGGATCTGCAGAATCCGCTCGGCGTGCGAGGCCCGGAGTTGATGGATTGGTTCTTCCATACCCACGCGTGGAACAAGATGCAGGGCAGAGAGGGCGGCGAGACTGGCGTCGACAACGGCATTGCGGAGAAAGGCTTCGAGAACATTGGCGCCTGGATTCTCGGGCGCAATATGTTCGGCCCCATCCGCGGAAAGTGGCCGGACGAGAGCTGGAAAGGCTGGTGGGGTGAAGACCCGCCGTATCACGTGCCTGTCTATGTACTCACGCATCATGCGCGCTCGCCCATCAAGATGAAGGGCGGCACGGAGTTCTTCTTCGTCACCGATGGAATTCAGTCCGCCTTGAAACAGGCTAAAGCGGCTGCCGGCAGCCGCGATGTGCGCCTCGGCGGCGGCGTGGCAACGATTCGGCAATATCTACGCGCCGGCCTCATTGACGAGCTGCATCTCGTCATCTCACCTGTGTTAATCGGTTCCGGTGAGCATCTCTGGAACGGCATTGATATGCATGCTCTGGGCTATGAATGCACCAAGCATGTCGCAGGCGAACGCGCCATGCATGTGTATCTGCGCAAGCGCGGCGACAAGGCAGTGGTGTAACACATAAAGCTTATAATATGAAACACACTTTATCCTATTTTCTATTGGTTGCATTGATGTTATCACTTGATGGTTGTGCGGGTGGTTCCTTCTACATCAACGACAAGACTGCAGATTTGACTCGTACAAATCTGGTAACTACGGACGATAGTTATCTAGTAAAGGAGTATGTGTGCCTATTTATTAGTCATGCTTGCGCTCCTCCACTAGGTGATAAAACTTTATATTTTCCTGAATATAATTCAGTTTGTGCGCCACCCGATATATCGGCATTCCAGCGGGATCCAGCACCCTGGCAGCGTGTACCACGCAAAACCTATAGAGGTAATTGTCTTTTATATTTTTATACTGCCCTACCCAAAGGTACTAAGATTCGGATTGAAAGAATCGATTGGTTTTGGTCTTCTGATAGTGGAAGAACAACGTACACAATGCGCGGCAGATTGCTGGACCCGAAATACAAGGATGCCGAAGTGATTATCTCACCGGATTATTTTTTCTTGCCTAATCAATCCGATGATGGTCATTTTCATCTGGTTCCATGGTTTTTTGCTAAAGCAATTCATTGACTGCATGTACTTAGAATGCAGTTATGGGGCAGAAACAACTATTCAAGATTTCTCGAACTTTAAGATATTCGCCACATATCGACTATTAGGACAGCGTCGTTCACTTTGAAATGCCGTATAAAGACTGTGAACGTCCGATACATGTATTTCTGCGCAAGCGCAGTGATGAGCAAATAGTGAGTAGCGGATATAGGAAGAACGCCTAACAAAATGCCTTAATTCCCCCTAACCCCAACCCTCTCCCACCAGCAAGTGTAGGTTGGGCTGACGAAGGAAGCCCAACGTCTCACTACCGCAAGATGAAATTTGTAGTCCGGTTTCATGCTGTAGAATCGACCCCGGCCACTTGAGGTGAGACCGGTGAATTTCAGCGTCCTGGTGCTGCTGTTTGTGACTCTGGTCTGGGGCACGACGTTTCCCATCATCCGTGCCGCATCCGCACATCTGGACGGTGTGGAAATTTCGGCGCTGCGCTTTCTGATAGCCGGCGTTTGCATGCTGCCGTTTGTTTTCAAAGCCTCTCGCATGGCCTGGCGGGATGGCCTGTTGCTGGGCTTTGTGGCGCTCATCTCCTACGTGACGCAGGCGGTGGGACTGGAATACATCTCGTCCAACCGCAGCGCGTTCCTCACCAGCCTCAATGTGCTGATAGTACCTTTCCTTGCGCTGTTGTTGGGTGGGCGGCTCAGCCTGCAAATCGTGGGCGCGGCGGTATTGGCCTGTGCCGGCATCGGCCTGATGTCATGGGAGAGCGGTGGCAACTTGATCGGCGATGGCGTCACTTTGGCCTGTGCATTCACGTATGCCATTTACATCATCATCTTGTCGCGCCGCATCAAGGCGCATGAATCACGCACGTTGGCCGCAACCCAGATTGTGGCTATGGCAGTGATGGGCGGCATGTGGCTGCTGGTCACGCACTTGCATGGCGATGCACTTATGACTTTGGCCGTACGGGCAAAACCCGTGTGGCCGTTGTTGCTTTATCTTGGGGTCGTCGCCAGTGCCGGCATGTTGTTCCTGCAGGCGGTGGGCCAGCGGCATGTGTCGGCGGAGAAGGCCGCAGTGATCTATGTCATGGAGCCGGTATTCGCCACATTATTTGGCTGGTTGTGGCTGCACGAAACCTTAGGGTTACGAGGTTTCGTGGGCGGTGCCATGGTGGTGCTGGCTGTGATACTCGGCGAATGGCGTTTCAAATCCAGGGCGATAGCCGCACAATAGCCGGCAGCGCGCGATAAAACTCGCGCCAATTACGGAGAGTGCAATGAGAAAAATTCTGGAAGACGCGGCTCAGCGCGCCATTGTCTATCTGGAAAATCTCGATGCCCGGAGTGTCGCTCCCCTCCCGGAAGCCGTTGCGAGACTTTCCGTGCTTGACCGGCCGTTGCCGGAAAAACCGAATCAACCTGAAACGGCGCTGAAGATTTTGGATGAAATCTGTTCCGGCGCCACCATGGCAATCAGCGGGCGGCGCTTTTTCGGTTTCGTGATCGGCGGCTCGCTGCCCGTGGCCCTGGCCGCCAACTGGCTGGCCGGCGCCTGGGATCAGAACTCGGCCTTGTACAATGTCACACCCGCCACCGCGTATCTCGAACAGACGGCGCTGCGTTGGCTACTCGATCTGTTCCATCTTCCGCCGGATTGCGGTGGCGGGTTTGTTACCGGAGCGACGGTGGCGAACTTCTGTGCACTGGCGACCGCTCGTCACGTCGTGCTCGAACGCGCCGGCTGGAACGTGGAGGCCGATGGCCTGATCGGCGCGCCTCCCATTACAGTGATTGTGGGCGCTGAAGCACATCCAACTCTGACGAAATCCTTGGGACTTTTGGGACTCGGACGTAACAGGACGGTGAAAATACCCGTGGACTCTCAGGGGCGCCTGCGCGCCGATGCGCTGCCGCCTTTGTCGGGGCCCACGATTGTGTGTACCCAGGCAGGCAATGTGAACACGGGAGCCTTCGATCCGATTGCAGAAATTTGCGAGGTGGCGCATCGGAGCGGCGCCTGGGTGCACGTGGATGGCGCCTTCGGTCTATGGGCCATGGCGGTGCCTTCCATGTCCAAGCTTGCCAAGGGAATGGCGAACGCGGATTCCTGGGCCACGGATTTCCACAAATGGCTGAATGTGCCTTACGACAGTGGTATCGCTTTGGTCCGCAATGTGGAAGCGCTGCGCGCCGCCATGGCCATTACCGCCGAATATCTGCCGACCGGTAGTACGTATCGGAATCCGTCGGACTTCGTGCCTGAATTATCCAGGCGTGCGCGCGGCGTGGAAGTCTGGGCCGCCTTGCATTCGCTGGGGCGCAGCGGTGTCGCTGAGATGATCGAGCGCAATTGTCGCCAAGCGCGGCGTTTCGCGGAAGGCCTGCGAGCCGCCGGTTACGAAATACTGAACGAGGTGGTGCTCAATCAGGTGCTGGTGTCTTTCGGCGACCCGGCCATGACCAACCGCGTGATTGCCGCAATCCAGGCGGATGGCACCTGCTGGTGCGGCGGCACGATCTGGCAGGGGCGCACCGCCATGCGCATCAGTGTCTCGTCCTGGGCGACTACCGATGATGACGTTGAGATGTCCTTGAAAGCCATGTTGCGCATCGCGAAACATTGCAAACAATAACATCCATCAAAAAGAAAACAGTATGCAAGCCGGAATGATTTTCGCGCCAATGCTAGCGCTGGTTTTCTGGACATTCGTCATCATGCTGTTCATGGCTTACAAACGCATAAGCTCGGGATTTACCGGGCGGCTGAAGCCTGGCGCATTCAAGGTGGGTGAATCACCAGAAGTGCCTATGGACGTGCGCCTGGCGAACCGCAATTTCGTCAATCTGTTTGAGATGCCGGTGCTGTTTTATGCACTCTGTATCGCGTTATATGTGACACGCGATGTGACGGAAGCATCGTTGGCGCTGGCCTGGATATATGTGGTCCTGCGTGTGGGACATTCGCTGATTCATGTCACCTACAACAAGATCATGCATCGCTTTGCATTTTATGCCGTCAGCAATTTGATCCTGCTCGCCATGTGGATCCTGTTTGCCGTGAATGTTTTACACCAACCGTGACTGGATTAACTTTCAAAGATTATTTCTCAGGCCATGCGGCGGCTTATGCCGATGCACGGCCGCGTTATCCCGCCGAACTGTTTGACTGGCTCGCCACGCTCACGCGAAATCACGAAACCGCCTGGGACTGTGCTACCGGAAACGGTCAGGCAGCACGTGGTTTGGCGGAGCATTTCAAGCAGGTGATCGCCACCGATCCGAGCCGGGAGCAGATAGAAAATGCATTTCCACACGAACGGGTGAGCTATCGCGTGGCGCTGGCGGAATCGCCGGGCTTGGAGTCACGCTCGGTTGATCTCGTCACGGTGGCCCAAGCCGTGCACTGGTTTGACCGGCCGGCGTTCTATGCCCAAGTCAGGCAGGCGCTCAAGCCGGGAGGCGTCATCGCGATATGGTGTTACGGCCTGTGTGCCATCACACCCGAAATTGATGCGCTGGTGCAGAACTTCTATACGCGCGAAACCGGACCGTATTGGCCGCCGGAACGGGCGTTGATTGACGATGGTTATCGCAGCATCAATTTCCCGTTCACGGAGATAACCCCGCCGGCATTGCATATCGAACAGCGGTGGACCTTGAGCCAGTTTCTGGCGTATCTGCGTACTTGGTCAGCGGTGCAGAAATACATTACCCGGAATGGACGTGACCCGGTGATCGGATTTGGAGCGGAACTTGAAACACGCTGGGGCGATCCGGGCGCAATCCGCACCGTGCGTTGGCCTTTGCATATACGCGCCGGCCGGCTTCCCCGTTCCAGACAACGTGCGTATCGGTAGCGCTTGGGTGTAACCGCGAGCAAATGCATATTGCAATTTGGGGCAAAAAAAGGGCGCGGTGAGAACCGCGCCCTTTCATTTGGCGATCGGCGTGAAGCTCAGCCGCCTTTCAGACACTCGCTCATGAAATCCTTGCGAGCCTTGCCCTTGAGCTTCTTGGTCTTGGCATCGGCATTGCAGGTTTTCATCTTTTCATTTTGCGCCGTGGCCGCACTCTTGGTCTCTTTCTTGGCTTCCTGAGCCTTGTGTGTGGCCTTGCTTTCCTCGGCCTTCATGCTGGCCTCGGTGCTTTTGCCCTTCAGGCAGTCGCTCATGAACTTCTTATGCTCATCGCCCTTCATGCCCTTGGATTCATGTGAGCAGGTAGCCATTTTTTCCTGTTGCGGAGTCATGGTCTTGGTTTCCTGGGCAGAAGCGCCGGACGCGAAGACAAACGCGGCCGCGGCCAGGGCGATAAATACCGGAATAATTAGCTTCTTCATCGTGGATCCCTCCAAAGTGGTTTATGCGAACAGCTTCCCTGCCAAGGCAGAGACGGTTGCATTTTATACGACGGGTCAGGTTTCGCAAGCCGTGATTAAGTAAAACGCCAGTGTCTTGGCAGACGTTCAAGGCCGCCGGTTCAGACTTTCCAGGGGGATGCGTGCCAGCACCGCGGCTTCCGGTTGCAGGGTCGCGTGCTCGATGCCATAAAGTTGATGCAGGTGCTCCCGCAGGCGGTACAGGACCGCCTGCCAAGCGCCCATTTCATCTATGACGATGTGGGCGGATAGGGAAATTTCATTGGAGGACAGCGACCAGACGTGCAGGTCATGCACCGAGCGCACGCCGTCCACGCCCGCCATGCTGTGTCCGATTTCGGCAAGATCCAGTCCGCGCGGCACGCCTTCCAGCAGCACCCGGCCGGCGTCCCGCAGCAGGCGCAGACTGGAAATCAGGATCAGCACCGCGATGAACAGCGACAGCAGCGGATCAATCGGCAGCCAGCCGCTGAAATAAATCACGATGCCGGTGACGAGCGCGGCCAGCGAGCCCAGCATGTCACCCAGTACGTGCAACAGTGCGGCGCGCATGTTGAGGGAGGATTCGCCGTGCTGCAGTACCTTGTAGATGATGACATTGATGATGAGGCCGAGTACACCGATCGCCATTACCACCGGCGCATGCACCGCGGGCGGATGCCGGAAGCGCATGGCTGCCTCCACCACGATGGCAACCACGATCACCAGCATGAGCACGGTATTCAGCAGCGCAGCTATCACTTCCGCGCGCCCGAAGCCGTAGGTGTGACGTGCAGACGCGGGCTTGAGCGCGATCCAGGCGGCCAGCGCGGCGATGGCGAGCGCCACGCCGTCGGTGGCCATGTGACCGGCGTCGCCCAGCAACGCCAGGGAATTCGCCCAGCCGCCGGCCACGGCTTCGATTATCGCGAAGCCGAGCGTGAGCAATAGTGCGTAAATGAACGCCCGTCTGCCGCGCGGCTTGCCTTGATGCGGCGGATGACTGTGATCGTGCATGCTGCCGTTCAGCGTTCGGTGGGCAGGCCTGCGGCGCTCCAGGCGCCAAAACCGCCGGCCAGGTTGCTGACGTTCTTGAACCCCAATTCCTGCAGCGCCACGGTCGCGAGTGCCGAACGTCCGCCACCCTGGCACTGCAGCACTATTTCGCGATTGCGATCATGCAATGCGGGAAATTGATCAATCTTGAATTCCAGAACTCCGCGCGGAATGTTGACCGCTCCGGGGATGTGGCCGGCGGCATATTCTTCCGCTTCGCGCACATCCACGATCAAGACCTCGCCGAGTTCCCTGGATACGTCTTGCGGTGTCACTTCGCGAATCTTGCTTCTGGCCTTGGCGACCATTTCAGCGGCGGTGGTCATGGTTTTCTCTCCTTGTGATCACATTAGGCTGGGCAGGGTGTGCAAAACAATATATATGCCCATCAGAATCAGGCATGCCCCAAATATCTTTCTGAGCTGGGCCTGTGGGATGTGTCCGGCGATTTGGTGACCGGCGACACTGCCGAGTGCGCCTACGATAATGAACAGCCCAATAATACGCCAGTCCACCTGCAGGTGATGAGCGGAGAGCGAGAGCAGATGGCGGATAAATCCCGTGAACGCCGCCAGCATGATGATGACGAGGCTGGTGGCCACCGCTTGACGCATCATGAGTCCACCGAGGATCACCAGCGCCGGCACGATCAGGAACCCGCCGCCCACGCCCACCATGCCCGCCACGATGCCCACGCCCAGACCGATCAGCACGATTTTCCAGACAGCGTGCCGCGATGTTACGGCACTGTCTTGCGTGCGACGACGCAGCATCATGACTGCCGCCGTCAACATCACCGCAGCGAAAATCAGCAACTGCACCGCGCCCGGCAGGAATTCCGCGATCCAGGCCCCGATCCAGGCGCCTGCCATGTCGGGAATGCCGAACAGCAGCACATATCGCCATTGCACCAGCCGTTGCCAGGCATACGGAATAGCGCCTACCAGGCTGATGCCGCCCACGATGCCGAGCGAGCTGGCAATCGCGAGCTTGTCCGGCATGTGCACCAGGTACAGCAGCACCGGCACCGTGAGAATAGAGCCGCCGGAACCGAGCAGCCCCAGCATCAGGCCGATCAGGATCGCGCCGATGAGAGCCAGAATCACGGGAAGGCTCGGCCGGTAATCTTGAAAGATTCCCTTTCCCGGCCGGAGAGTGGAATCCAGATCCTTCTGCCATCGGGAGAAGGGTGGGGATGGGGAAAGGCCGGCATTTTGTCAGACGCTATTGGCCGTGCGGTGCAATAGAAGTGCAGCAGTATATAGAATAGGCAAGGGCGCCTGACAAAATGAATGTCTTCGCCCGAAGGTTTCCTCCCCGGTCCCCCTCTCACTTGGTGGGGAGGGTTGGGGTGAGGGGAGTGAGTCATTTTGTCAGATACTTTAAACGAGACGGTTGGAGTATCCAATGTCGGCACAAATCAAAGCCTTCTTCCACAAGCCTACATCCACCTATTCCTATGTCGTGGCCGATCCCGCCACGCAACATGCCGCCGTGATTGACCCAGTGCTGGACTACGATGCCGCCGCCGGTCGCACCGCCACGGCATCCGCCGATGCCATCATCGCGCATGTGCGCGCCGAGAAGTTGACGCTGGAATGGATCCTGGAAACCCACGCGCATGCGGATCATGTCAGCGCGTCGCAACACATAAAGCCCGAGTTGGGCGGGCGCATCGCGACCGGCGCGGGCATCCGCGAAGTGCAGCGGATCTTCAAGGCGCTCTACAACCTCGGCGACGAGTTCGTGGCGGATGGCCGGCAGTTCGATCATCTGTTCAAGGACGGAGAGGCGTTCCGGATCGGGAGTCTCAGCGCGCGCGTCATGGCCACGCCCGGCCACACCAGCGACTGCGTAGCCTATGTCATCGGCGATGCCGCGTTTGTGGGTGACACCCTGTTCATGCCGGATTCCGGCACCGCGCGCTGCGATTTTCCGGGTGGCGACGCCGGCACGCTCTACGATTCCATTCGCAAGATATTGTCACTGCCGGATTCCACACGGCTGTTCATGTGTCACGATTACGCGGCTGGCGGAAGGGAATACAAGAACGAAACCACCGTGGCGGAGCAGAAACGCGCCAACATCCATGTTCACGACGGCGTGTCGCGCGAGCAATTCATCCAACTGCGTACTGCCCGTGACCAAACCCTGAACGTGCCGGCGCTGCTGTTACCCGCCATCCAGATCAACATCCGCGCTGGGCGGCAGCCCGAGCCGGAAGCCAATGGCGTGAGCTATCTCAAGATTCCGCTCAATACGTTCTGACGGAGTTCCGGGCGGTTATAAACGTGCAATATTCGAGTCGCCCCAAAACTGTTCGAGATACCCGCGTTATTTGATTTCTTCTTGGTAATTGAGCCCGAGGTCTGTGGCAACCATGCCCAGCCGCTTGTCTCGGGTCCATAGCGATGAGCCTGCGGCAAGCACGGTGCTCGCAAGCAGGTGAATGTCTATCCAGCCGATCCCGCGGCCGTAGAGTTTATGTCGGTGCAGGAATGCTAGGGCTTCTGCTTGTGTGGCTATCGGGGTTTGCGGCAGGGCGCCCAGTGCCGCAAGCACGTCAACGCGGCCACGCAAATCCCCGCAAGCCAGCTCTCCAATCACGAATGGATGGCAAAGCGCCAAGCTCGATTGAAGTGCTTGTACCAGCGTGGGTTCACCGCGGCGCAGGTGGTCCACCCATACCGAGGTATCAACGAGGATCACGCCGGTGCGCGCCGCTATGGGCGGGCCGGAGCGCTGCGGCGCCGTGGAGCTGCGGCCGCCTTGCGGTCACTGCCCCCCAGGCGGGTCAGACGCCGGGCTGCGTCGCGTTCGAGGAGCGCCTGCAAGGCTTCGCGCACCACCGCCGAACGTTCTGTGGTGCCAGCCGCGGCGCTTGCTGCTGCAAAGAGCTTTTCGTCAAAAGTAATAGTGGTTCTCATGTTTGGGTTCCGTATTCCAGTAGCTATATATTCACGCATAGAATATAGCATCATTTGGTGTGAATTGTGATGCGCATCGGGAGCCCGTGATCATGCGCGGCGGGCGCGAATGCCGAAATGAGCTGTCGTTGGCCGGGCAGCATCGGGAGGTCAACATTCACGTGCATAGTGGCGTTTCGTGCGAGGCATTCGCAAAACTGCGCATCGAACGCGATAAAATCCTGAACATCCCGACGCTGCGCTGCCCGCCATCCAGATCAACATCCGCACCGGCCGATTGCCGCCGCCGGAAGCCAATGGCGTCAGTTATCTCAAGATTCCCCTCAATAAATTCTGACCAAACCCCCTCGCCCTTTCGATGGGAGAGGGTAGGGTGAGGGTGGGTAAATGCAATATGAGCCGAGAAGAACAGCGCACAAGCGTTGCCTCAGCCAAAAGGCCGAGGTAACCCCTGATGATGAATGGCGACATTTATTATAAAGTACTACATAAATACTATTGACTTACATTTATATATTCGGCAAACTTTATGCATAAAGTTATACCGGAGAGTCTATGGATACCTACATGACTGTCAAAGGCCAGATCGTGATTCCTTCCCGCATCCGGCGAAAACTGGGTATGAAGCAGGGCACCCGCATCCAGGTGGAGCTGGATGAACCGGGCCAGCGGGTCATTTTGGTGCCCATCACGCGCGATTACATTCAGGGTCTTCGCGGGAAATACAAAGGCAAAGGCTTGTTGAAGGCGTTGGCCGCCGAAAAGAAACGGGAAAGGGCGCTTTGAATGGCGCGTAAACTCAAGGCCATTGTGCTCGATTCCTGGGCGATGCTTGCCTACTTGGAAGATGAAAAATCGGGGCAGATTGTGGCCGACTTGCTTTCGGAGGCCGGCGAACAGGCTACTCCGGTTTTCATGTCGGTGGTGAATGCCGGTGAGGTTTGGTACATCCTGGCCCGGGAAGTGTCGGAGACGGAAGCCGATAAAGCTATCCATGAACTCAGACAACTTGGGATTGAATTCATGGCGGTTGAGTGGGAGCTGGCGCGGGTGGCCGGGAGCTTCAAGGCAAGATATCGCATGTCCTTCGCCGATTGCTTTGCTGCGGCGCTGGCCAAGAGCCACAAGGCGGAACTGATAACCGGCGACAAGGAATTCAAACAGGTGGAATCCGAAGTTCAGGTCCGGTGGGTGTGATGATGAATAAAGATTATGGTCTCTAATTGAGATCGAATGGTGGGTTAGGAGACAAGAAATGGATTCAAAGCTTTCCAGGCGTATCGCTCTCGAGCTGATTCCGTCGAAGACCTTCCCTAATTAGTTGACTGCCGCAACTAGCACACGCGGATTGTAAGGACAAGGACATTTAAATTTATGGCTACTATTGATAAGCACCAGAAACTCGCTCGCGACTTGCTTCATTCGGATTCTGCCAAGGAAGTCATTGATATCTTGAAGGCAAGTGGCTATTGGGACAACAAGAGAGTCTGGCGGTTATATGGCGACAAAGAGGGAAACTTTTCGGCTACCGGGAATCAACAGGCTCTTCCGGAAGCCGCCCTCGTTGAGAAGATCATCAATAGCGTAGATTCTAGACTGCTTAGCGAATGTCTGACTCGCGGCATAGATCCTGAATCAAGTGCTGCTCCAAAGAATATTCGTGATGCAGTCGCGATGTTCTTCGAGGATCGACGCGCGCAGGATAATGAAGCTGGTACGTTGATTAATTGGCCATTCGCGAAACGTGACGAACAATCGCAGTTCATCACATTGGCGGTTACCGGCGGTCAACCGATCCGTGGGCGGAAAAACAATTTAAAGATGTGTGTAACCATTGCAGATCAAGGCGAAGGACAAAGCGCACAACGAATTCCTAGAACGATTCTTTCATTGAACGCCAGGAACAAGCAGTATATTAGATTCGTACAAGGCAAATTCAATATGGGTGGCTCGGGCATACACAGATTCTGTGAACAAGGACTTCAGCTTGTAATTAGCCGAAGAAACCCGATTCTTGCAGCGCGAGAAATTAAAACAGATCCAACGGCAGACAAATGGGCCGTAACAATCGTTCGGAGGGAAGCACCGAGTGAAGAAGCGGGCACGGCCGTTCATTCCGAGTGCACATATTTGGCCCCGGTCGGAGCTGATAAGGCACCGCGTAAAGGTGAGGTATTGAGCTTTGCAGCTGATAGGTTCCCCTTGATGCCGAAGTTTAATGAGCCCTATGTGCGTGAAGTAGTTTGGGGCACTGCAATCAAGCTATACGAAATCGGTACCACGGTTGGTCAAAGTAATATCCTTTTCCCTGATGGTCTTTTGTATTCACTGGAAAGACTATTACCAGAAGTGGCATTGCCGATTAGGCTTCATGAATGTCGCAATTATCAGGGTGTTAAAGAAAGCAGCTTCCATACACCAATGGCAGGTCTAGTCGTTCGCCTCGAAGATGGCAAAGGTGACAACCTTGAGGAAGGGTTTCCGAAATCGGTACTTATCCAGGCCGCCGGTATGAAAATTAAAGGAAAAATTTATGCATTCAAGGAAAAGAAGGCAGCAACCTACCTACGAGATGAAGGCGTTATATTTGAGATCAACGGACAGTCGCACGGTTACCTTCCTAAGTCACTCTTTGCAAGACCTAAAGCTGTAGGACTAACCAGACTGAAAGATTCTTTGCTAGTACTTCTCGACTGCTCATCCCTCAGTGTTATGCAACGTGAAGATTTGTTCATGAGCAGTCGCGATCGCCTAAGCAAAAACCAGATTCGATACGAATTGGAGCGTGAGATTGAACGAATGTTACGTGATCATCGAGACCTTCGTCGCCTCCAGCAAGAGCGGCGAGCACAAGAAATTGAGGCAACACTCAGTGAAGAAAGACCACTTGAGGATGTACTAGATAAGCTCCTGCGGTCATCCCCGACCCTCGAAAACCTCTTTCTACGTGGGCAACGCCTTGCACGCCCATTTGCGAAAGGTGGTGGGAAAAACAGGGGAGAAAAGGATGGCGAGGGAGAAAACGCACCGCCATTCAAGGGCAGGCGGCATCCAACCTATTTCAAGGTGCGCGGTGTTGAATATGGGGAAATATTCAATCGGAACTGCGAGCACAATCGGAGATGTCGAATTACATTTATTACGGACGTTGAAGACGAGTATTTTGACCGCGCTACCGACTCCGGACGCTTTGAACTCGAGTTGATTGAAGGGCCAGAAAATGCAGTACTGCCAGCTTATAGCATGGCGCTGGAGGGTGGTGAAGCCATTCTTAACATGTCGGTTCCGGACATTCTGGAAGTGGGAGATATGATAAAGCTACGTGCGGTCGTAAACGATTCCACGCTCACGTCGCCATTCGAGAATGTGATTCGCCTAACGGTAATCGAGAAGCAAGAGCATAAGCCAGGAGAAGGCAAAACAAAGAATAGGAAGCTTGGCGGCTCTGGGGATGAGCAATCTGAGCAAGGAATAGCATTACCTACAGTGATACTGGTTCATATGAATGACGAATACTGGAAACGGTATGATTTTTCTGAACACACATCCTGCCACGTCATATCCGATCTCGTCGAGGCGGAGAGTGGGAAAATTGACCACACCTTCTACATCAACATGGATAACACGGCTCTGCGGACGGAGATGAAGTACTCAAAGCAGGATCCGCGGCTCATGGAGGCAAAGTTCAAGTATGCAAACATTCTGCTTGGCATAGCTATTCTTCATGAATCGGGCCTAAAAACGGCAGAAGCCAAGGGAGAGCGCAAGAGCTTCAATGGAGATGTGCAAGAACCAATAACGCCGGAGAATCAGATACGAATGGTGACCGCAGCGGCAGCCCCTATTTTGCTGCCGATGATTGATCAACTGGCAGGACTTCAGGAGTCGGAACTAGAGGAATTCAGCACAATCGGTGAAGATGGATAACGACCCGCTGACATGGTTAGCAGGCACGATGAATAAGCACCACTTCTCGTGCGGAATGAGTTTTACCTTGTAGTGTTGCATGCCATTTGCGATGAGGCACTTGTCGCCAGATACGTTTGTTACCTGAAAAAACCTCGCCAAAGCCTGCTTCCTCCATATTCTCGAGATAGAGCGGAAGCTGTGTACGGGGGTCACCAAATGCGACCATCTGAACCATAATTCCACCATCGATCATAGTGTTTCTGATTGCCCGTAGCGTCTTCAACGAGTTATTGAAGTAAGTGATAGATCCTTGTTCTTGGCGCCCTCCAAAGTTGTAATACGTGTATCCTTCACCATCCATTTGGTTTGCAATCCAGTAAGGTGCTGGTGTTTCTCGGCGGCCGTCAACTTGCCAACGATGGTACAGGACATGGACCCCAGGATAGGGCGGGCTCGTAACGACAAGCCGCGCTTTCTTGCCATGAGAAGCAAAGATTGGAAGTTTGTCGATGTGTGCTGCGTCGCCGCTAGATAGAAAGTGAGTGGGAATGACTTTGTGGGATTCGACGGCGCGCCGAAAGTCTTCAATTCCGGTCAGCATGCTCAGCGTCGTCTCGCCAAGTTTATCCCGGAACTCTGACAGACTAGTATGTGTCTTTCTGCCGTCAAGTGCCCACTGGCTTACGCAGAGAAGAGCACAGCGCACAAAGTCCGATGAGTGAGTTGTAGGCAGTTGATTTAGTGTATCAAGTGCCGAAGCAATGAGCTTCTTGATGAAACGGCCGCGTGTCAAGGACAAGTTTTTCGTTTTGATGTCATTCAGAAGTTCAGACAACGGTCTGCTGGGATGTCTGTAGCTAAGAGCAGGCACTGTGTTCTCGGCCCAGGCAATGACCGCCGTGATCTCGGCTCGAGTGAGCGACGTTATCTTTACCTTTGTAATGAACCCTGACAATGAGTTCAGATCGTTACCGACTGCGTGACGCCCCATAGCTAAAGCCTGGACGATACCTGTTCCCCCGCCCATGTACGGTTCGCACACGAGGTCTCCTGGCTTAGAGAAGCACTCAATAGCCGCAGCTGCAAACTTTGGAGAGAATCGGGCGGGATATCTGTAAAAGTTGTGCGTATAGCCAACAATAGGAGAACGGTCTCGCGCTGCGTCCGCAATCCTCTTAGCTAGGGACTCCGTAACCCGCACATGGACCATCACGTTTGCGTCCTTTGTTGTGTCTGCGCGCGTTTACGCCGCTTGTCATCCTGCAGCGGCTGTAGCACATCCTTCACCGTCGCTATCTCCTCGGCGTAAAGGTGCCTTGCCCCACTATCTCGATCAGATGGTCAATGACTAGGTGTCCTGCCATAGCGGCTCACATCCTGCACTTCCTCGCACACTTCTTCAAGTTTGCGTCTGGCGGCATTCCTGATCAACGCGATGCAACACTAATCATTTCACGATCAGCGGGATTATCAGCAAGGCCACGATGTTGATGATCTTGATGAGCGGGTTGATGGCCGGGCCGGCGGTGTCCTTGTAGGGATCGCCCACAGTGTCGCCGGTGACCGCCGCCTTGTGGGCGTCGGAGCCCTTGCCGCCGTAGTTGCCATCCTCGATGTATTTCTTGGCGTTGTCCCAGGCGCCGCCGCCGGTGGTCATGGAAATCGCCACGAACAGGCCGGTGACGATGGTGCCGACCAGTACGCCGCCGAGCGCTTGCGCGCCCAGGAACACACCGACGAGGATGGGCACCACGATCGGCAGCAGCGAGGGGATGATCATTTCCTTGATCGCGGCCTTCGTCAGCATGTCCACGGCGCGCGAGTAATCCGGCTTGGCCTTGCCGGTCATAATGCCGGGGATTTCCTTGAACTGGCGGCGCACTTCTTCCACCACCGAACCCGCGGCGCGGCCCACGGCTTCCATGGCCATGGCGCCGAACAGGTAGGGAATCAATCCGCCGATGAACAGGCCGATGATGACTTTGTAATCGGACAGGTCGAAGCGGAAAGATTTGCCCAGCGCCGCAAGATTGTGGGTGTAATCCGCGAACAGCACCACGGCGGCGAGCGCCGCGGAGCCGATGGCATAGCCCTTGGTCACGGCCTTGGTGGTGTTCCCGACGGCGTCCAGCGGATCGGTGACGGCGCGCACTTCCTTCGGCAGGTCTGCCATTTCGGCGATACCACCGGCGTTGTCAGTGATGGGACCGTAAGCGTCGAGCGCCACAATCACGCCGGTCATGGACAACATGGTGGCCGCAGCAATCGCGATGCCGTACAGGCCGGCGAACCAATACGCCAAGCCGATGCTGATACAGATCGCGATCACCGGCAGCGCGGTGGCCTTCATGGACACGCCCAAGCCCGCGATGATGTTGGTGGCGTGGCCGGTAGTGGACGCCTGCGCGATGTGACGCACCGGTTTGAACTGCGTGCCGGTGTAATACTCGGTGATGCCGACCAGCACTACGGTCAGCACCGGACCCACCACCGCGGCTTCGAACAAGCCCATGTAGCCGATGCTCGGCATGTCCGCCATCAGCCAGCGTCCGATGAAGTAGAAACCGATGATGGACAGAATGGCGGCCACGATCACGCCGGTATAAAGCGCGTTCATGATCTTGCCGCCTTCGCGGCCGCGCACGCAGAAGATGCCGATGATGGAGGCGAGGATGGACACGCCGCCGAGTGCCAGCGGATAAATCACCGCGTTGGCGCCGAGTTCCTTGAGCATCAGGCCACCGAGCAGCATGGAGGCCACCATGGTGACGCAATAGGTCTCGAACAGGTCGGCGGCCATGCCGGCGCAGTCGCCGACGTTGTCGCCGACGTTATCCGCGATTACGGCCGGGTTGCGCGGGTCGTCTTCGGGGATGCCGGCTTCCACCTTGCCGACCAGATCGGCGCCCACGTCGGCGCCCTTGGTGAAGATGCCGCCGCCCAAGCGCGCGAAAATCGAGATCAGTGAGGCGCCGAAGGCGAGGCCAATGAGCGCGTGCAGCGCCGCATCCTCGCCGATGCTGTGGCTGAGAATGAAGTAGTAGCCGGAGACGCCGAGCAACGCGAGACCCGCCACCAGCATGCCGGTGATGGCGCCGCCGCGGAACGCGAGCTTGAGCGCCGCCTTTACACCGTGGCGCGCAGCTTCGGCGGTGCGCACGTTGGCACGCACCGAGATATTCATGCCGATGTAGCCCGCGGCGCCGGAGAAGATGCTGCCGATGGCAAAGCCGATGGCGGCCCACCAGTTGTGCAGCACGAAGCCGATGAGCAGGAACAGTACCACGCCGGCGATGGCGATGGTGCGGTACTGGCG
>JBAVYM010000016.1:0-118467 GCA_049698775.1 Gammaproteobacteria bacterium | reverse complement strand
ATTTTTGAAAGCGCATATAATGCATCGACACGCGCCGCATCAGGCGCATTTGCTTCAGGATCCAAACGTTTTTTGATTTTATCGATTTCAGGCGCATCGGGCCCGAATTTTCTGAATTGGGCAAGTTGGCTGTAGGCTCTGCACATTGGATCGAACTGCAGCGCTTCGAGCGTTTCTGCCTCAGCTTCCTTGAACCTCCCAAGTGCTTTCAGCATGCTACCAATGGACAGACGAGCGTCGGCATAATCCGGCTGGCGTTTTACTGCGAGTTCATACGCTATGAGTGCATCCGACTGCCTGCCATATTGATGCAGGACATTACCCAATGCTGCACAAGGCACGGCATCAGTGGGAAAACGATTAATTGCGGTTTTGAGTGTCTCAATGGCAAGGTCCAATTTCCACTCGTCGGCATAGACATCGGCAAGCTCGATGTAATAACTGCAAACCCCGGGGTTTAGGCGGATTGCTCGTCGAAATGCTTCCTGGGCCTGGCGTAAGTCATGCGCACCCTGCAAAGCTTTGCCAAGGGCAAACCAGCTAACGGAGGCTTTAATCGCGTCTGGTGCGCGCTTTAGAGCCCGTTTTAAGAACTCAGAGGCTTCCGGCAGCCGATTTTGTGCGGTTGCAACGACGCCGGCGAGATGTAAAGCCGAATAGTCCTGGGGCGCCAGCTGTAATAATTTATCGGAAACAGTTCGTGCTTGGCCAAATTCCTTGGCATCAAAGTGAACCAACGCCTGTTCGATTAGGTCTCTTTGTGTCGCAGGCAGGTCAACTTTGCTGATTGGCTGGTCCATTGTTTCAACTTTGAGCCATGCCCGTGCTGCGAGGTGCGCTTTTTTCAGCCACGTCTTTTTCTGCGGCTTCCCGCAGGATGGCCGCTACTTCAGGGCCGATGCGGAAGTTGGGAGCTGAGTTGGGGTTAATCATTATTCCACTATTTTCGGGAACACCCAGACAGGCCCAAGCTGCATCCACTTCCACAGTGTAATTAAACGGCACCGCTTCCTGGGCGTAGACGTTGCTATGGCCCTCGGTGGTAAAAACCGCCAACATCGGACGTTCTTTGTTATCACCATCACTGACAAACAGTAGCCGCATGTCAGCCCTGGGAAAGGTTTTGCCATCCCACGGTTGATCCAGTTTCACGAATACTCTGGATTGTATAAAGGATCTCAGTACCTTGCGAATGCTCTGTTCATCATTTTCCTTGGTGGTATCGAGCGCCTCGCTTAATTTGCTGTTGGGCCGATTCTCTGACATGGCTAATCCTTGGATCACGGAATTTCTTGGATACGCCATTATATATAGACGGCATTCTTCATGCCTGAATTAGCAGCTTCCGGCATCTGATATCTATCTCGGGATTTCTGCGGCGCGAGATTACGGGATTTTAAGTCCCAGTGATTTCCGCAGAGGGTCAAGGCCCTCCAGATGCCGCGCATAGCTTTGCCAGGGCACGAGACAGTCGGGATGCCATTCAAGCCCTGTGGCTGTAATAAAATTCCTGGCTCGCGCGTTCCAGCTCCCTCACCAAATCCTCATATTGGGCTTTGTGGTTTGGGGGCAGGAAGTACCGCACATCAGAAGACTGTCAATGCCCTACATTAAAGAAGGCGATTGCATCCAGGTCATGGGCGTAGGCATTAGAACTGTGTGTGAAATACTGGTAATAGACAGATTAGGTCTTATGGTTACTCTAAAAATCCCAGCTTGAGGTGAATCTCACGGGTATGGGTTCCGCTTTAATATATAACATAATGTTGGCCGGCCGGGCGATGGGCAAAGCCATCTGGGTGGTGGCTGCTGCACCGCGGAAAATTGCCAAGCTGGTGGTGAGCTGATAGGAAGTCGGGTCGTTGCCAGGGAAAAGACATTGCGGCTGGCCGGCTCGTTGCCGGTATCCAGCAAGTATCAGCCCTTACAAGTATCAGCCCTTAAATACATATAGCGCCGGGTCTGTATCTTGATGATTCGAACTGAAGATTTGGCCCTGGGAGTAAGCATTTTTGATGAGGGGTTTGATTCGGACCCCTGAACTAGGGTAGCTGAAAGCCTGAGTAATGCTTGAACATGAGTATGTTGCACATATACGACAACTTGATAAATCAAACTCGGTTTAGTGCGATTCGCCAGCTAGTTCGGATGGTTTGGCCACGAACAGAATGTCATAGATTTGCAACAAACCCCTTCCAATTTGATTTTCCTGTGCTATATTTCAGCGGTCTAAAGGGGCGGGCAGTCTGTCTCCCGCCACCGATTGAGACGGAATGTGCAGATGTGGGCCTCGAGGGCGTGGTAATCCACGTTCAAGAGGAGATCAAGTTTCCAAACTCTTAAAGCAACGTAGGAGTCTTTCGGATGAACAGCAACCTTATTACCAAAGCCGTGCGTTACGCCTTGGTGGCGGGCGCGGCATCGGCCTTGGCGGCTCCGGCGGTTTTCGCCCAGGACGCCACGCAAAGTACCGCTAATCAGAACCAGAACGCCAACACCGCGCAGTTGGGCAAGATCGAGGTCACGGGCACGCGCATCAAGCGCACGGATGTAGAAACCGCGCAGCCGGTCACCATCGTCACCCAAGCGCAGATCAAGGCCACCGGCCTGACCTCTATCGGCGATGTGCTGCAGAACTTGTCCTCCATGGGTGCCGCTCTAAATACTCAGTTCAATAACGGCGGTACCGGTGCGACCAACCTGAATCTGCGCAATTTGGGTTCCGCACGCCTGCTCGTGCTGGTCGACGGTCAGCGCGTGGATACGGGTTTGGGCGGTTCCGTGGACCTGAATAACATACCGATATCCATCGTGGACCATATTGAAGTGTTGCAGGACGGTGCTTCGGCCATTTATGGTTCCGACGCCATCGCCGGTGTGGTCAACATCATCACCATCAAGAATTTCAACGGTGCCGAGGCCAGTGCTTATATGGGCATGTTCGATGGCCACGCAGACGGTGGCGGTTGGGACGGCAAGCAGCAGGAATATGACTTCACCATCGGCTCGAGCGGCGACCGTTCGGGCGTGGTGATGAACGTGGCCTACGTGAATGCCTCGCCCATGTGGGCCGGCAATCGCTCCATCTCCAAGGAGCCTAATATCGGCGGCGGAGCCGCGGTTGGTAGTTCCGGTGCTGCGACTGGCCGCTTCATCGTATATGCCCACGGTAATCAATCGGGGCTCAACAAAGGCTGCAACTCATATAGTTCTGTGTCGCTGACCGTCTGCGATCTGACCCAGGCGAATGCGCCCAATACCTCACAAAATCCATCCTTGAGCAGCCTGCGGCCGTGGACCGACGCGGATCATTTCAACTTCGCGCCGTTGAACTACCTGGTAACTCCGAACGAGCGCACCAGTATGTATGTGCAGGGCCATTATGATCTGGCCGACAACCTGACCTTCACCACCATGGGTATTTATAACAACCGGGTGTCGCAACAGGTGTTGGCACCCTCGCCGCTGTTCCTGGGGGCGAGCGGTACCAGCAATTCCAATGGCCAGTCCATCTCGATCTCGGGGCTCAATCCCTATAATCCGTTCAAGACAGGCTTAGTCGGCAGTGCTCAGTACCGCACGACAACTAACACACAGACCGGTAAGGTGACCACGCCCCCGCCGTGCTATACCGCGGGCACCTGCGACGAGCTGTCCTTCCTCGGCCGACGCCCCCTTGAGCTGGGCAACCGGGTGTTCAACCAGAACGTGGACAGTTTCGCGTTCCGCGGCGGGTTCAACGGCTACTTCAACCTGCTCGGCAGCGAGTGGGACTGGGATTTGGGTTATAACTACGGCAACAACTACGAATCCGATGTCACCAATGGCCTGGTCAATACCGAACGCCTGCAGACAGCCTTGGGTTCGGCGAATGCCGATGGTACCAACACGTTGCCTTGCACCATCAACGGCGTGGCCGTGGCCGGTTGCGTACCGTTTAATATGTTCGGCGGCTACAACTTGGCCACTGGCCAGGGCAGCATCACTCCAGCGATGGCACAGTATGTGTTGTTCGAGGCACACGATGTGACCTCGGAGACGATGCGGGACTACACCGCCAACATCACCGGCACCCTGTTCAACCTGCCGGCCGGCCCCGTGGGTATGGCCCTGGGCGCCGAATCCTTGGGGCATGATGGCTATAGCCATCCGGATGCGCTGACGCAGGAAGGCAATACCAGCGGCAATGTGGTCGAGCCGTCCAACGGATCGGAATCCACCAAGGCAGAGTATGTAGAATTCAACATTCCGTTGGTGTCCGACGTACCGTTCATGAAGAGCGTGAGCCTCGACGTTGCCGAACGCTGGTCGCAGTTCAAATGGGCGGGCGGCAATCTGAATACACCCGGTGTAGGTGTGCAGCACTCCGCGGCCAATAGTTCAGGCCGGGCGGCGCTGCGCTGGCAGGCTACCGATGAATTGCTGCTGCGCGGATCCTGGTCGCAGGGCTTCCGTATCCCCAGCATCAGCGAATTCTTCCTGGGCGACAGTGACAGCTTCCCGGGTTTGAGCGATCCCTGTGTCGCCAGTGCTGGTCAAGCCAAACCAGGGTACTGCGCGAAAGGCGACATTCAGCCCAATGCGCAAATCCATACCACCATCGGTGGCAACCCCGACCTGACCCCGGAGCGTTCCATCTCTCGGACCGGTGGGTTCGTGTACAGCCCAGACTGGCTGCCGGGCTTCGACTTCAGCGCCGACTACTACAAGATAGACCTGCTGAACGCGGTGTCCGTGATTCCCGCGCAGACCATCCTGAATGGCTGCTACCTCAACGGCAACCAGTACTATTGCAGCCTGATCACCCGCGGTGGCGGTGCCTATAACAGCAGCGGTTCGATCACTAATGTGATCAACACCAACGTCAACATCGGTGGCATCAAGACCGAGGGCGTGGATGTGAACACCGACTACAAGTTCCCGTCCACCGCTGTGGGCGACTTCAAGGCAAGCCTGAACGTGACGTTCACCAAGCAGTATGTGGTGACCGAACCTTACGGATCGGGTGCCTTGAGCAGCCAGGAGGAGTCAGGCACGACTGCAACCACGGGTAGTTCGACCGGTGGCGTTCCAAAACAGCGTGCCAATTTCGGCTTGAACTGGAACTATGGCGACTGGTCGGCGGTATGGATGGTGAACTACATCGGCGCAATGATAGAGGATTGTGATGCCCTATACGGTGCAGATGGCCCCGGAAATACGCCTACGGCCAACCTGACCGTGGCGCGTTGCAACATGCCGAATTGGACGTTCCCGTTTGATCCGGGTACCGGTCCGAATAACTTAGTACTGGCGAACCACATCGGTGCTACCACTTATCATGATGTGTCGGCGACCTATCATCTGGATGCGTGGAATACCGATTTCACCTTCGGTATCCGCAATCTGTTTGACAAGGAGCCACCGATTGCCATGTCGGCCTTCGCCAACAGCTTCCTGCCGACGTACTATCAGGCTCCGGGCCGGTTCTTCTACGCGCGCATCGGCGTGAAGTTCTAAGCAACAGGTTTAACAACAACAAAAAGATATTGGCGGCCCCGGAAACGGGGCCGCTTTTTTTGGTATTCGGAATCCGATGCTGGCTGCCGAATGCCGAGGTTACTGCCCGGTTTGACGGCAGTCCAGCATGCAATTACGCGTGCATGCACGCTAGATTCCACACAAAATCCCCATACCCTTCATCGGCAACACGCCGCATACAGCGTGAAATGCCTTTATAGTCGCAGCACATGGCGTCGTTCCACACTATGCAGTGAATGTCACCGCTCCTGCAAACCTGCTCTAGGGTGCGCTTGCACACCATTCTTTCAGGGTCATTGCGAGCGCAGCGAAGCAATCCCGCAACTAGATTGCTTCGGCCGGAAACCAGCCTCGCAATGACACAAAAACCTGGAATCGCGGCGAATATCGCCGCTTCCCACAAAATCAGCTGATATTCGTGGAAGCTCCAGGAATTTGTGGGGGCAATCCCGCAGCGAGATTGCTTCGACTGGGAAACCGGCCTCGCAATGACACAAAAACCCGGAATCGCGGTGAAGGCAAGATTGCTCCTGCATACTGCATTTCCGCCTTGTCGCTCTCGCAAAAGCCCAAAGCCTGACTCTCGTGGGAGCGGTCGTCCGGTGTACATGGATGTACAAGTGCGGCGGAAGGCATGGATGCCGAAAACCGCCCGACCGCGATTCTTCAAAGATGCATGAATGCCCCTATCTCACCGCAGCTTGAGTGACGGCTCGTCCTTGGGGGCGCCGGCCTCCCGCACCCAGGCATTGAACGCCACGGTGATACGCTCTCGCTGGCCGTAGTAGGGGGCCACTTCGTGCAGCAGATAGGACGGGAACAGCAGCAATTGGCCCGGCGCCATCTGGTAGGCGATATCGCCAAACATGTAAGGGGTTTGCAGATGGGCGTTGCCCGGGTCCAGATACATGCTGGCGGTGGTACGGGCCTCCAGGAACCGCAAGGCGCCGTTGTTGGGGCGATCCGAGACGGTATCGCCCGGGTCCACGCAGTACACGCCGGACCAGGAAGCCATGGGATGGTTGTGCTGGGCGGTATAACCCGCATGCCGGGTCAGGTGGTACCAACTATGTTCATAAATCCGCAAGCCTGCCATTTCTTCGCTGGTGTAGCTATTCAACTGTGCGATCACATAACCCAGTGTCTGCAGGCAGAATTGCCTGAGCGCTTGGATTTCGGGCTCGGGATTTAAAAACAAATCAAAGCTGCTTTCGTACACCGCCACCTTGATGACGGGAGTCGGAGCGGAACTGCGTTTGCGTGTTTTGTCTTGCTCCCATTGAAGGAACAACTGACGCAGGCGCCGGTTCAAGTCCTCGCAGCCCGGCATGGTGGCCTGGATGATCGGTGAGGCAAATGCCGGGGTGATGGCAATACCTGGGCTTTTCAGGGAGGGCATATTGGCCTGCTAGGATGAAATATTCGGAGCCATAGTAGAAGTTGCCGCAACCACTTACAATTAACCCGGTCAAAATCACGAGCTGGAGCGGGCAAGGTGACTATGCGGGCTACCTGGCAGCCTGCCGCCGAAGGGGGCAATCCGGCTCTATGGCGACCCGTCAGTGGCGAATGATATCAACAGATTAGCCGCAGCCTCGGAAGGCTGCGCATTCGCCAGCAGCAAGATCGTCTGGCGAGAAACCGCTACTTCCGCCATTGGGATATGAATACTTCTATTGTTCCCGCTAGATCGCATAGCCGAAGTGCTCTGCGTAAGGGCGCAGGATCTCAAGCGTGGTGCCGAAATATCTCTCGTAGCGACGCCAGCGGTTCACGGCATCACCATAGATAGGTTGGATGACCTGATGATAGCTCGGTGTGTAGATGCGGCCGCGCTGGTGCGCGTGTAGCGTGTGGTCAGCCAGGTTATCCGACCAGGGCAACTTAAAAAAATCCAGCAGCTTCCGCATCTCGCCTTCCTTGTCTTCGATCAGTTTTTCATAGTGCAACTCATATACCTGCAGTGGAAACAGTTCCCGGTAGCGCAGCCATAATCGCATGACGCGTCTGTAGGTTTGCGCGGTGGTCTCGAGATCAATAAAGTTTGCCATCACTGGATTGGGGCCAAATTCCTGCATGAAACAAGATAAAACAACGTCGCAGGGATGTCGTAAAGCAAATATGAAAGGCGTGCCGGGCAACAGACGCTGAATGAAAGCGGCATGTATGGACATGAACGGGTTCTTGTCCACTACCAACCTGCCGGTAGCCGAAGTGCCCAGGCGGGTCATGACGGACCTCCAGTAGTTGTCACGCAGCCCGGCAAGGTAGGAGGCATTGAGAGTGGGTAGGGCTCGCGGATAACCACCGGGCATTTGGTGGAGAACGCGCACTACTTCATCAATGCAGGGCTCCTCTTCCAATATGGAAATTTGCGGATGGGCGCCCAGTATTGTGTCCATCAAGGTAGTCCCGGAACGGGGAAAACTTACCAGGAACGCGGCGCGTCGCGCGTCTACGGGCAGGGTGGTGTCGGGCCAGGTGCTTACCCATTCTGGTGTAAAGCAAGCTAGGAGCTCATCCAGTTCTGCAAGGTAGTTGTGCGCACCGGCCGCCAGGTTTGGCCAGATTTCCAGTGTCAGGCGGTTGCCACGGCTTAGATGGACAAAAGCACTGTCAGTATCACCTATGCGGTCGTAATTTCGACCCAGTTCATACTCCATGGAACGGCGTACACCCGGATTTAGCGGAATTCTAGCTATGGCTTCTGTCAGTCGCGCTATGGCTATGTCCGGAGTGCCGCGCCGGCGTGCGCACTTGGCGGCAATCACAAGCAGGTTTCCATGCTGGGGGTTTAGTTTCAAACCACGCGACAAGGCATTCTCGGCTTCATCCAGTAGGTTGGTTTGCTCTAGCAGCAAGGCCAAGTTGGACCATACATCGGGGTCATCGGCATGGATTTGAGTAGAACGCCGATAGGCCTTAATGGCTGCCTCATAGTCGTGCTTCCTGTTCAAGGCCATGGCAAGGTTGTTGTGGATACCGGCATCGTCCGGGTCGAGCTGCAGAGCTTCTTGAAAAGCCTGGATGGCTGTTTCCTCCTCGCCCAGTTCCTTTAGCGTTAGCCCCAGGTTGTTCAGCAGGCCCGCATCGCGCAGTCCGAGGTTCAGAGCGTGCCGGAAGGCTTGCTGGGCTAACTGCCAATGGTGTAAGGCGAAATGCGCCATGCCCAATGCACGCCAGATGCCCGCATGCCTGGATTCGAGATCACAGGCGGCTTGCAGCAATTCCAGTGCTGCGGGAGCGTCGCCGTTGTCGAGCGCCATGCTGCCAAGCAGGAACATTGCACCCACATGCCGTGGTTGCTGATGTAGCACCCGTCTGGCAAACATCGCAGACTGCGACCGATCTCCATGTTTATAGGCTTGCACGGCCTGTTCAAACATATTGTTTTGCGCTTGTGGGACGGGCGGTATGGTCACGGGATGTTATCCAGACGTTGTAGAATTTTATTTGGATCTTGGCAGTTCGGCATAGCTGCCTGGATGATGGTTTAAATAAAGGCCTGGGTGATGGCGATATCCCGAAAGTGCATGGGCGGCATGACTGCTTGCCAGGCTGGTGGGTTGGGACCATATTAAAAGGTGGCCGAGCCACTTACAATTGACTTGATTAAAAACTGGCCACCACTATCCGGGAGATTGAGTATGCAGGCTACACGACGGCATTCCATCGAGGAGCGGGAAGTGCGGGTCTATGACGACCTGTTGGCGGCCAATGATATACGCGGCTTAACCGCAGCCTTTGAGGGCGGCGCCTTCACTCGCAATGAATTTGCTCGTCCCGAGACCGCCAGCTTCCGGCATTGGGTGTTGAATATCCCATTGGAAACCGCCAACCGCCTACCTGTTTACCAGCCGACGCTGGCGGCGGCCGAGGAATTCTGCGGCCAAGTCGGCTACAGGATTTACCGTTGTTACTGCAATCATGCCGCCTATGGCGACATGCTGTTCACTCACACAGATACCGAACCGGGTACTCGAGGATTGACCGCCTTGTGGTTTATTGCTCCAGAATGGAATGTGGAGTGGGGTGGCGAGACGCTATTCTTCGACTCGAATATGGATGCGCAAGTGGCTGTGAGTCCACGTCCCGGACGGCTCGTGCTGTTTGACGGCAGTTTGACACATGCGGGGCGACCACCCAACCGCATCTGCTACGCGCCCCGTTATACCCTGGCGTTCAAGCTGGAGTTGCAGATATAAATCCGCGATCCAATCAGGCTGTGGTCAACACTGATGTGGTTCCATATTCGCATTCAAAATTCCCGATTACATCTAGTACGGCCGTCACCGCTTGCCGCTCTGCATCGGAGAGCTGCGGGTTCCAGACTTCCAGAATAAGGACTGCCCGCAGCTCGCTGCTGTTGTTCCAGGCCTCGTGCTGAAAACTGTCGTCGAAGATCAGGCACTGACCTTCGGTCCAGGTGCGCGTTTCATTACCGACACGGATGGCGCAATCTGCCGGAATGATCAGCGGTAGATGCATGGCGATTTTGTAATTTGCCAAGCCGTAATGGGGCGGGATATGGGTTCCGGGTTTCAGGACGGAGAAGAAAACTTCTGGTGAATGGCCCGGCGTGTGCACCAGCGGAAGTTTTTCTATAGCTGTCGTGGTGACTGGGCATTGCGTGCAGTGCGGGTCATTGCGCTCACCGCCCTTGTACAGGTGAAAGGAACTCCATTTGGGGGAGTGGTTCAATTCCTTCCACTGGGCCGGATCCGGGGCCGTCACCTGCACATAGGGCTGCAGTTCGTCAGGATTTTGCAGCACTGTGCGCAGTTCCGCTCGGATGTCAGGAGTGGCGGCTTCCAGTTCCGTGTTCCAGTTAAAATCTTGGCGATCAAAGAATGCCTGCGGCTGCAATCCAGGGAAATAGAGAAAGGCCGGGCGTTGCATGGCATGTGTATATTTGGGCGCGGATTTACCGAGATAGGTATCGGCAAACTCTTCGGCACGCCGCAATGCGGCGGTATCATGCTGGGCACGCAAAGGAGCGAGTGCCTTATCCAGCAGGTCTGTCCTGGCTTGGCTGATGGCATCGGCCGAGTGCGAGAGGAGTTCACGGACGTGCGCAGGCACCCGTTTCGAATACCGCGATTGTTGAAACTCGGGAGCCTGTCGCCAGCCCTGCAGATAAGCGCGGACTGCTTCCTGGCCGCGGCCGAGCAGTTCAAGAATTGACCCCTTGTGCAGCTGGGCCATGGGGTAAGCGGGCTGCAATGCAAGAGCACGATCCAGGGCTTCCAGTGCCAAGTCATATTCTCTGCGCGCCTTGTGCACGATACCGATGTTCTGAAAAGTGATGGCTCGGTCGGGGTTGGCGCGAAAGGAGCGTCCCAGCAACTCCAGACTGAGTCCGGTGTCTCCACGTTCATAAGCACGCGTGGCGAGGAAATCCAGGGCCTGTACGTGGTAAGGAGCGGTTTTCAGGATTTGCTCATAGACCTGCGCGGCGTCCTCAAGCTGGCCACGGCGCACGAGTTCGGCGGCGCTGGCATTTAACGCCTTAACTTGCCATGCAGGGTCTTTCTGACCGTTCGGTTTTGGTGTGGACACGTTGATTGTGTATCCGGCAATTTTTAGGAGCGGTTTATCTTACAGCCACGAAAACCGCTATGCTACCTTTTCCCGTAGGGTAAAAGCACTCTGAAAGGCCACAGGTTCAATATGCCAAGTCTGGAAGAATTGGTAAGCCGCCCCGAGTATTACCTGAACGAGTTGGACTTGGACACCGGCGAGTGCGGGTTTCTAAAACTCGATAAAGAGGCATACCGGCGTTCGGCTTTTATGGATCATCGCATCCGGTCAGGAACGCAGGAACTGGTACGCGTGCCTCTGGGTGAAATGGAGCAGATGGTGCGCGAGTTGCAGTCTGCGGTTCAACCGGAACCGGTCAATTATATTTTCCACACGGCATTCTGCTGCTCCACGCTTATCGCTAGGTGCCTGGATATCGAAGATGCGAGCCATGCGCTGCGCGAGCCTTCGGTGCTGATGCAGATGGCCAATTACAAGCGCGCTGGTAATCCGCATTATTCTGATCGCGCCCGCTGGCGGGGTCTGTTGAATACCGTATTGTTTCTATTGGCAAAATCCCGTAGTCCGGGTGAAGCAGTGCTCATCAAACCGACCAATGCAGCGAATAACCTGGCCGAAGAACTGTTTGTGCATTCGCAGGTCGGCGGTGTACTACTGCTTTATTCGAACCTGGAGCAATTCCTGGTCTCCATTATCAAGAAAGGCGAGGAAGGCCGCGGCTTTGTACGCAAGCTTTTCAACGTCATACGGACCGACTCGGAGCGCACCCGCGCGCTGCCGCTGCAATCCCTGTCGCAACTTACGGACTTGCAGATAGCTGCCTTCGTCTGGTATTCGCAGATGGACACGTATCTGAAATTACTCGCCAGTTTTCCGGGTGGCCGTATCAGGACACTGGATTGCGATGTATTTCTCACGGATCCTGTTGGGATTTTGGTAAAGCTGTGTGATCTGTTCGGTATGCGAGTGGAAACAGCGGTATTGCAAGGAATCATCGCCGGGCCTATCTTCAGTAAATATTCCAAGAATGATATCCAGGACTATGATTCCGCGGTACGGAAAGCCGAGTACCTCCAAGTATCACGGGAACACCGAGAAACCCTAAATGGCATTTTGGCATGGAGTGACCACATCCGGCCTGAAGGGCCGGTACAATTGCCGTTACCGCGGGCATTGTGAGACGGGCATCAGACCACGGGCGGCCGGCGCATTCCCCAACCTGTGATGGCGTAGCGGCCATGCGCCGCAAACGATGAAACATAGCTGACGTGGTGCCACATGGGCACCTGGAACAAGGTCAACGAGTTGAAGGTCGGCATGAATGTTTCGGTTACTCTGCCGTCATCGTCCATGAACTGCAGTAAACCACCCCAATCAGCCTGCCATTCTTTGGTCAGGTTCAGGACATAGGCGACTTCGCGATACTGCTTATCTACAACATCGTTGTGTTTTTTGAGAAAATGACCACAAATATAACGGGTTGCCTGGGCATCGGCCTTCATAATGCCGGGTAGCCCCGTGACACTTCGCATCAATTCCAGAAATGGTGGTGCGTTGATAAATTCCACCATTTGGTGCAGCGCCAGTCCCGGATCACGCTTTTCCTTATAAGCCGTTATCATCATATAGCTGTTGTAGATGAACTGGAATTTATCCGCCGCCCGCGTTTGCACCTTGGTGTTCAGGTTCATCCAATCTGCCTGAGTGAATGCCTCGGTTTTGCGGGCCTCGAGGAGTGTGGATTGTTCCCCGTCTATGTAGGCAACCCCCCAGGGAACTTCGTGCTCAAGGCATTGATACAGCCTTTCAGCCACTTCAGGGAGCAATACATTATGAATCTGGATGCGGCGTTTTGTCCGAAATTCCGCCGCCAGACTGGAGATGTTCAAGTTTAGGTTTAGCATACTTTAGCGTGGAATTTTAAACCGTGCTGTCAAGAGTATATATCGCCGTTTCTCCGGCATGTCTTGCCAATATGGCGATTTCCCGCTTGCCGGTCAGCTTGTCCGTGGCTTGCGAATGTGTTTTCTGGCATCGGACGGGATCCCGTGAGAGGATAAACGGGTTATGAACGATGCAACGGATGCTAATGCTTGGTCAGAGGCCGCCCGGGTTGGACAACCGGAGGCACAGTATCGCCTGGGTGCCATGTATTTTTCCAGGGGCGAGATCACTCAGGCCCTCGATTGGCTGGGGCAGGCGGCTGACAAGCATGTTCCGGATGCCCAGAATCTGCTGGGTGTCATCCACTTGAACGGGATCGGCACACCTTGCGACCCACGAAAGGCCAAAGAACTGTTCGGCGCCGCGGCGGAACGCGATCTCAAGGAGGCCCATTTCAATCTGTCTGGTCTGCTTTTCAGCGGTGTTGTCGTTCAACGCAATGATGCCGTGGCAATCGATCACTTGCTGCGCGCCGCCAAACTTGGTCATCGCCCCGCACTGCGGGTACTGGGCTACCTGTACAGCATCACCGACGATGCAGATTCTCAGCAGTTGGCGACGCGATGTTTCGCGCAAGCGGCATTGCGGGGGGACATCCATTCCGAATATATGCTGGGCATGCGTTGCTTGAGCGGCGCGGGTAGGGCTATAAACCTCGATGAAGGCGCTTACTGGCTTAGCAGCGCGGCCAACAAGCAATTGTATTGCGCGGGTCAGCATCTCAAATTGTTGATGAAGAAAATGGGCGAGCCGCGATTGCAAGAAATCATACGGCAGCATGTGCCGGAGGCAAAGCATATCGGCACAGTTAAGTTGGAATTGCGCGCGCCAAGTATGAAGCTGAAGACGGACTCACCACCAAGTCACGACGCCGGAACAGTTTCCGAATACTCCGGCGCCCTTGAAGATGGGCTTTGTGATTATCTCGTCAATCTCGCCGCGTCCCGCTTGTTGCCCTCCGGCGTGGTGGATCCGGCCACCGGCAAGCCACTGAAAACCGTCCTGCGGACCAGCAGTTCCATGAACTTTCAATTATCCATGTACGACATGGTGGTAGGCGTTGTCTGTCGCCGACTGGCTGCACTGGCCGGAGCCGATGTGACGCACGCGGAACCTATATCGGTACTGCGTTATCTGCCGGGCGAGGAATATAGACCCCACTACGATCATTTCGCCGTTGACGAACATGGCGCACCCAGGGTGCGGGATGCGAATGGACAGCGCATTGTCACGGTGTTTACGTATCTGAATGACGTGGAAGCCGGCGGCGAAACTGATTTTCCGCGGCTGGCGACAAGGGTGCTGCCCGGCAAGGGCAAGGCAGTGGTTTTCCTCAATTGTGATGCCTCCGGCAAACCCAATCCCGATACCCTGCATGCGGGGATGCCGGTTGCGCGCGGGGAAAAGTGGCTGGTGACCTTGTGGTTCCGCGAGCGGCCGTTTAGCTGGATATAGCCGGGCTGAAGCACGGCTGCATTCCCGGCAGTTGCTTCGCTGTTTTCCTTCCCGGCCGCTCTTGGGCTAAACTATGCCGCCGCGGCCCGAGCTGGCGTTCCCTGAAGAAGAACTCCGTAAGTCTTTTGAATCCATTGGTATTTTTCTCATGTTTCCGGGCGGAGCATTCGCGGGCCTGCCGGCATATTTGTTGGTGAAAATGAGCGCATCCTATCAGCAGCGTTACCAGACGACGCCGTTTTCCGGCGGCAATGCCGGCTACGTTGAAGCTCTCTACGAACAGTTTCTCGAGAATCCGGCGTCCGTGCCGCCCGCCTGGGCGGAGTATTTCCGCGGTTTCCAGGCGGCCACGGCCGGCCCGAGTGACCGGCCCCGTCTGCCGGTAGAAGCACAACTGTTAGCGAGCGCCCGGATGCGGCGTGTGGCCGTGCAATCTGGCAATGATGGACTGCATCCCGAGGCCGCCCAGAAGCAGGCGGCCGTCATAAAGTTGATTGAGTCATATCGTGGGCGCGGCCATCTGCGCGCTAAATTGGATCCGCTCGGTCTGCACGTGCCGCCGGAGGTACCGGATCTGGATCTGGCATTCCACGGCCTGAATGAAGCGGATATGAATACGGTGTTCAGCACCGTGTCGCTCACCGGCTCAGACCGCATGACTCTGAAAGACATCTGGGCCATGCTGCAGGAGACCTATTGTGGAACGCTCGGTTTCGAGTTCATGCACGTAACCAACGGCACGGAGCGCCAATGGATCAAGCAAAAGGTCGAGTCGGCGCGTGCGCACGCCGCACTGAAAGATGTGGAAAAGCTTAATATCCTGGCGTCTCTTACCACCGCGGAAGGTATGGAGAAATATCTCCACACCCGCTACGTGGGCCAGAAACGGTTTTCCATCGAGGGCGCTGAATCCCTGATCGCGATGCTGCACGATCTGATAAGACTGGGCAGCGGTTATGGCGTGCATGAGATGGTCATCGGCATGGCGCATCGCGGCCGCCTCAACGTGCTCATCAATGTGCTGGGCAAGTCGCCACAGGAGATATTTTCCGAATTCGATGGCACTTACAATCCGAAAACTGATGAGGGCTCCGGCGATGTGAAATATCACCTCGGGTTCTCATCCGATGTACAGACATCCGATGGTACGGTGCACGTGGCGCTGGCCTTTAATCCTTCTCATCTTGAGATTGTGAATCCGGTCGTGATCGGCTCGGTGCGCGCGCGCCAGGACCGGCGCGGCGATGTGAAGGGTGAAACCGTGTTGCCGGTGCTGATCCACGGCGATGCGGCCCTGGCCGGCCAAGGCATCGGCATGGAGACGCTGCAACTTTCACAGGCGCGGGGATTCCATGTGGGGGGCACGTTACATATCGTGCTCAACAACCAGATCGGCTTTACCATCAGCAATCCCCGCGACGCGCGTTCCACGCCGTATTGCACCGATTTGGCCAAGATGCTGGAAGCGCCGGTATTTCATGTGAACGGCGACGATCCGGAAGCTGCAATTTTTGCAACCCGCCTGGCGCTCGAATACCGCCAGACCTTCCACAAGGATGTGTTCATTGATCTGGTGTGCTATCGCCGCCACGGCCACAACGAAGCTGATGAACCGGCGGCCACGCAGCCGATCATGTATCAGGATATCCGCAATCATCCCACCACACTCGCGCTGTATGCACAGGCACTACAGCAACAGGGCTTGGTCGCCGATACCGCGCTCAAGGCCAGGACCGAGGAATACCGCAACCGTCTGGACACCGGCAAACCGGTGGCGCCCGGCATCACTGCCCATGTGCCCAACCAGTACACCGTGGATTGGAGCCGTTACCAGCAGCACCATTGGCACGAGCGCGTGGATACCCAGTTGCCGGGGGATCAGCTCAAATTCCTCACCGATGCCATCAATCGCGTGCCCGCGGACGTGACACTGCACCCGACTGTCGCGCGTATTTATGACGCACGTCGCAAGATGGCGGCCGGGCAGATTCCCATGGACTGGGGCTTCGCCGAAATTCTTACCTATGCCAGCCTGGTCACCGAAGGTTATCCCGTGCGCCTCACCGGCCAGGACACCGCGCGCGGCACGTTCTTTCACCGCCATGCCGTGCTGCACAACCAGAAGGACGGCAGCACCTATATTCCATTGCAGCATATTTCCAAAGATCAGAAACCCTTCATCGTGGTGGATTCACTGCTCTCGGAAGAAGGCGTGATGGGTTTTGAATATGGTTACAGCAGCGCCGAGCCCGATGCGCTGGTGATCTGGGAAGCCCAATACGGTGATTTCGCGAACGGCGCGCAAGTGGTGATTGATCAATTCATTTCCGCCGGCGAAGCGAAATGGGGGCGCTTGTGCGCGCTCGTGCTGTTCCTGCCGCACGGCTACGAAGGCGCCGGTCCGGAGCATTCCTCGGCGCGGCTTGAGCGTTACCTGCAATTGTGTGCCGAGCACAACATGCAGGTGTGTGTACCGTCCACGCCGGCGCAGCTATTTCACATGCTGCGCCGCCAGGTGATGCGGCCGTACCGTAAACCGCTGGTGGTGATGTCGCCCAAGAGTTTGCTGCGCCACAAGTTGTCGGTGTCCCCGCTTGCCGATGTCACGCACGGCCGTTTCCACGTGGTGATCCCCGAGATTGACGAATTGCGTCCCGCCAAGGTCAGGCGCGTGGTGTTTTGTGCCGGCAAGGTGTACTACGACTTGCTCGAAGCGCGCCGCGCGGCCAAGTTGGACGACATCGCGCTGGTGCGCCTCGAGCAGCTTTACCCGTTTCCGCACGATGAATACACGGAGATCATCAAGTTCTACCCGAATGCGTTTGACATCGTGTGGTGTCAGGAAGAACCCCAGAACCAGGGTGCCTGGTACGAAATCCGCCACCGCTTGCAGGAACCCCTCACGAGCAAACACGCGTTGCGTTACGTGGGTCGCGCCGCCTCGGCATCGCCGGCGGTGGGTTACGCACAACTGCACAAACAGCAACAAAATGCGCTGATTCAGGAAGCCCTGGCCAGGAATGCGACGCCGGCACTGACCGCCGTCAGGGAAAATATCAAGACCAAAGCCGTTTCGGAGAAGGCATGAGCATCGAAATCAAGGTTCCCCAGTTGCCCGAATCCATCCAGGACGCCACGCTCGTCAGTTGGCACAAGCAAGCCGGCGACGCGGTCAAGCGTGATGAAAACCTGGTGGACATCGAGACCGACAAGGTGGTGCTGGAATGTCCGGCGCCCGCCGACGGCGTGCTCAAGGAAATTCGCATCCAGGGCGGTGCTACGGTCACCGCCGGCCAGGTAATTGCGATATTGGAGGAAGGCGCAGCGGCTGCGCCCAAGCCTGCCGCGACAGCCATGCCCGCCACCAAGCCGGCGGTGCCCGCAGCTTTACCGGCTCAAGCCGCGGCTCCCGCTGTGGTGCAACCCGCCGCCGCCGCAAGCGAGGATTTGCCGCTCAGCCCATCCGTGCGCCGGCTGGTTGAGGAAAACCGGCTGAACCCGTCACAGATCAAGGGCAGCGGCCGTGATGGCCGGCTTACCAAGGGTGATGTGCTGGATTATCTGAACAAGAGTTCTGCGCCCGCGACGGTGCCTGCAGTACCCACGGCTGCGCCCGCACCGGCGGCCAAACCCGCGGTACGCGCAGTTTCCGGCAGCCGCGAGGACCGGCGCGTGCCCATGACCCGCATGCGCGCGCGCATTGCCGAACGCCTGTCCGAATCCCAGGCCAATACCGTCATGCTCACCTCGTTCAACGAGGTGGATTTGTCGCAGGTGATGGCATTGCGCAACCGCTACAAGGAAAAGTTCGAGAAGGAGCAGGGCGTGAAGCTCGGCTTCATGTCGTTCTTCGTGAAGGCGGTGGTCGAGGCGCTCAAGAAATATCCGGTCGTGAATGCCTCCACCGAAGGCAACGACATCATCTATCACGATTACTGGGATATCAGCGTGGCGGTGTCCACGTCGCGTGGCCTGATGACGCCGGTGCTACGGGATGCGGACCAGTTGAGTTTCGCGGAAATCGAGCAGACGCTCGCCGATCTTGCGGCACGCGCGCGCGACGGCAAGGTTACACTCGAGGAAATCACCGGCGGCACCTTCACCATCACCAATGGTGGCGTATTCGGCTCGCTGTTGTCCACGCCCATCATCAACCCGCCGCAGAGCGGCATCCTCGGCATGCACACCATCAAGGAACGTGCCGTGGTGGTGGACGGCCAGGTAGTGGCGCGGCCCATGATGTATATCGCCATTACTTACGATCACCGTATCGTGGACGGGCGCGAGGCAGTACTGTTCCTGGTGTCGGTCAAGGAATCGTTGGAAGATCCGGCGCGCCTGTTATTGCAGATTTGATTCCTTGTCCCTTCTCCCCCTTCCAGGGGGAGAAGCAGGATGAGGGAGTTATCCAGAAAGGAATATGAAATGAGCCAATCTTTTGATGTTGTAGTCATCGGCGCCGGTCCGGCCGGTTATGTAGCCGCCATCCGCGCCGCCCAGAACGGTCTCAAGACCGCTTGTGTGGACAATTGGAAAAATCTGGACGGCAAGCACGCCTTCGGCGGCACCTGCCTGAATGCCGGCTGCATTCCCTCCAAGGCGTTGCTGGAATCGTCGGAGATGTTTCACAAGGCCACGCATGAATTCATGGCTCACGGCATCAAGGTGGGCAATCCACAGATGGATGTGGCCGCCATGCAGATGCGCAAGAGCAAGATCGTCACCAGCCTCACCGGCGGCATCGCCGCCTTGTTCAAGTCCAACAATGTGACGGGCATTCCCGGTACGGCGCGCCTGCTCAAGAATGGCAGTGTTGAAGTCGCGGATTTCGCCGACCCCAAGAAAAAAGATGTGCTGACGGTGAAACATGTGATCCTGGCCGCCGGTTCGGAGCCGGTGGAACTCAAGATCGCGCCGTTCGACGGCAAGGACATTGTGGATTCCTGGGGTGCGCTGGAATTTCCGGCCGTCCCAAAACGCCTCGGCGTCATCGGTGGCGGCGTCATCGGCCTCGAACTTGGCAGCGTCTGGCAGCGGCTTGGTGCGCAGGTGACTATCCTGGAAGCCATGGATAATTTCCTGTTCATGGCCGATCAGCAAATCGCCCAAGCCGCGGCGCGCGAATTCAAGAAGCAGGGTCTGGATATCCGCTTGGGGGCGAAAGTCACCGGCGCTGACAAGGGTAAAAGCGGCATCGCGGTGCATTACGAAGACCAAGACGGCAAGCACGCTATCGAGGTGGACAAGTTGATCGTGGCCGTGGGCCGCCGGCCGGCCACGGCCAAGTTACTGGAGGATGGCAGCGGCGTGAAACTCGATGCGCGCGGTTTCATCCAGGTGGACGAGGAATGCCATACTGGCGTGAACAACATCTGGGCGGTCGGTGATTGTGTACGCGGGCCGATGCTGGCCCACAAGGGCTCGGAGGAGGGCGTCATGGTGGCAGATCTGATTGCCGGCAAGGTCGCGGAAATGAACTATGAGGTGATTCCTTCGGTCATCTATACGTGGCCCGAAATCGCCTGGGTGGGCAAGACCGAACAGGAGCTGAAGAAGCAGGGTGTCAAATACAAGGCGGGCACGTTTCCGTTCGCCGCCAACGGCCGCGCCAAGGCCATGGAAGCCGCCATCGGCACGGTGAAGATGCTGGCGAATGCCGATACCGATGAGATTCTGGGTGTGCATATCGTCGGACCGATGGCCTCGGAGATGATCGCCGAGGCGGTCACCGCCATGGAATTCCGTGCCAGCGCCGAGGACATCCAACGCACCATCCATGCCCACCCGACGTTGTCGGAAGCCATGCATGAAGCCTCGCTGGCTGTGGACAAGCGTGCCATTCACGCCATCAATAGATGATGATCGTATTGCATGAGCCAAGGAAGGCGCCAACAGGCGCCTTTCTTTTTGTCTGACCAGTTGTAAATGTGATGGGAGCATTACCCAGCATGAACAAACAGCTCGCTGTTACCTTGTGGTTCCTTCTATTGTTGCCGCCCACGGTTTTGAGCGCCGTACCTTCCCACGCGGTGGTGTTCATTTATCACCGCTTCGGCGACGACCGGCATCCGTCCACCAATATCCGCCTGGATCAGTTCGATGCGCAACTGAACTGGCTGGCGAAAAATGATTATCAGGTCTGGCCGTTGCCGAAGATTGTGGATTACCTGAAAGACAACAAACCCATCCCCGATCATGTGGTGGCCATTACCATTGATGACGCCTTCCAGTCCATGTACGACAACGCTTATCCACGGCTGAAGGCCCGCGGTTGGCCATTCACGGTGTTTGTAAGCACCGGCGCCATTGACCAGCACCTGCCGGACTTCATGAGTTGGGACGAGTTGCGGGACATGGCGAAGCACGGCGCCAACTTCGGCGACCACACCGTGGATCATGCACATCTTCCATTCCGGGAAAAAGGCGAGACGGACCTGGCCTGGGCAGACCGGATGCGCCACGATATTTTGCAGGCACAAAGCCGGCTGCAAGCAGAATTGGGGCCACACACCAACCAATCACCGAAACTGTTTGCCTACCCCTATGGGGAGTTCGATCAGGATTTGGCCGAGCTGGTGAACGGTCTGGATTTCGTGGCATTTGGCCAGGAAGCCGGCGCCGTGAGCGAGCCATTGGATCCGCGCGCACTGCCGCGTTTCCCCATCGAGGAACACTACGCGGATCTGCCGAGCTTCATACTCAAGGCCCGGAGTTTGCCGATGCCTATCACGCGACTCGAACCTTGGAACCCGCTTGTCACCAACAACAATCCGCCGCGCCTGGTGATGACGCTGGAACCGGGCGCGATACCGCCGGCGGCGTTGCACTGTTATCTAAACGGTCCGCCAATGACCATCACCTGGCTGGATGCAGCCAGAACGCGTTTCAGCTTGCAGACAGATCATGCACTGGGTGTGGGTCGCAGCCGCTACAACTGCACGGCGCAGGTGAGCGGCCGTTATTATTGGTACAGCCATGTATGGCTGCTGCCGCCGAAATTCTGAAAAGCCTGGTTGTTCCAGTGTCAGTTTTCTTCAGAGGCGGAACGGAATGATACGGGGTCCAGTTTGTAACGGTGCAGCAGTTTGTAAAATTCGGTGCGGTTGCGCTTCGCCAAGTGCGCTGCCTGACTTACGTTGCCCTCGGTGATTTGTAGAAGCTGCACCAGGTACTGTCGTTCAAAATGTTCACGGGCTTGGGCAAAAGAAGTCACCTGTCCGGTCTTGTCGCGAAGCGCGTTCTGCACCAGTGTCTCCGAGATGAGTGGTGTGGTGGCGAGTGCCACGGTCTGTTCCACCACGTTTTGCAACTGCCGCACGTTACCCGGCCAAGGTGCGCTCAATAACAATTGCATGGCTTGGGGAGAAAAACCTTTGATGTGCTTAGCGCTGCTTTTACCCGCCAAATCCAGAAAATGCGTGACCAGCAGCGGGATGTCTTCACGGCGGGTCGCCAACGGCGGCATGGTCAGTGGTACAACCGCCAGCCGGTAATACAAATCCTCGCGGAATTCCCGTTCCGTGACTCGCTGTTCCAGATCCCGGTGCGTGGCTGAAATAATCCTCACGTCCACCGCCACCGGATGATTCGAACCGACCGGACGGATTTCTTTCTCCTGCAGCGCGCGCAGCAGTTTCACCTGGAAACCCAGGGGCATATCGCCGATTTCATCCAGGAACAGGGTTCCGCCATTGGCTGCCTGGAACAGGCCGTGCCGGTCCGCAGTCGCACCGGTAAATGCGCCCTTGCTGTAACCAAACAGCTCGGACTCGAACAGCGTCTCGGGAATGGCCGCGCAGTTCACTGCCACGAACGGTTTGTCAGCACGCGGGCCGGCCTTATGGATGGCGCGGGCCAGCAGTTCTTTCCCGGTACCGCTTTCGCCCTGGATCAGAATCGCGGCATCTCCGGCCGATACCAGGCGTGCCTGGCGCAGCAGATCTTCGACCAGCAGGCTGCGGGTGATGATGCCGGCACGCCAGGGCGAGGTTGTTTCTTTATCATCCGGTACATACGGATTGGCGGAAATCCGCAGGGCATCATTCACCCATTTCAACAAGATTTTGCTGTCGTAGGGTTTGGTGAGATAGGCAAACACTCCGCTGTGTGTGGCATCCACCGCATCCGGAATGGTGCCGTGTGCAGTAAGAATGATGACCGGCAGCGTCTGATCGCGCAGACGGATGGTATTGAACAGCGTCATGCCATCCATACCGCCCATGCGCAAATCAGTAATGACTACCTGCGGGTGAAACAGCGGCAATTGCACCAGCGCCTGTTCGCCGCTGTCCACAGTCCGTACTTCGTGGCCGGCTGTCGTCAGTCGTATCGTCAGCAAGCGCAACAGGCTGGGATCGTCATCCGCTACCAAGATGCGGCCTTGCTTGAGCGGTGTGGCAGGCGCCATCGCAGTCATCATTCCTCCGGCGGCGTTGCCGGGACACGGGTCGTGGCAGGCATGGGCGGCGTAACCGGCTTGTCGTGCTTGTTCATGGTTTTCTCGATGTTCTTCAGGGCGTCCAGTTGTTGTTGCAGGTGGGCTCTTTGTGCGCGCTCGCCAGCCAGTTGCTGCATAAGCAACTGATTGTTCTTGGCGCCAATTTGCCGCGTATTGATGATATTCAATATCAATGCCGCCAAGCCCTTGAACCCGGGTCCGGCGGCTTCCCAGTTATAGCCGGCCAGCAGTGCCGCGGCCTGATCCGTATGCTCGGCAGGTGCCGGCAACAAGATGTCCAGCAGCGCGAGCCGCATGCGATCATCCGGAAACTGCGTCAGCTTGAATTGGTTTGCCAGGCTTTCCCGAGCAGAAATCTGCGCGGCCGGTGGCAGGCTCAAGACGTTATCTACATAATCCAGTATCTTGGCAATTTGGCCTTCACCGGTGATCCGCACCACCAAAGCATCCGGTCGCGTGGATCGCGGCGTACAGCCGATGACCATGCACACACATGCCAGCAGCATCGGGGCGATAAATGCCTTGTGAGACAGGGATTGCATTCAGCCTCCCAACTTTGCTGCCGGCAAAGCGATGCGGAAATGCGCGCCGCGCTGTTGTTCAACGACTTCAATGATCCCCTGGTGGACCCGCATGTACTCGCGGGCGATGGATAAACCCAGGCCGGTGCCCTTTACATAGCCGCTGTTACTGTCCTGACCCTGGTAAAACGCTTCGAATACTTTTTCCTTTTCATCAGACCGTATGCCGGGGCCTTCATCTTCTACGTTCAACACCGCCTGGCCGTGCTTGACTTTGAGCAACAGCCGGATGGTGCCGCCGACAGGCGAGTATTTGATGGCGTTGGATAGCAGGTTGTCCACGACGATACGAATCTTTTCCACATCGGCAAGCACGGCGGCTTCGGGCAAGCGAGCATCTATCCTGATTTGTTTGGCCTTGATTGCGATTTTCTGGTCTTCCACCACTTTTGCCACAACCCGGTTGAAGCTGACCAGTTGATCTTCCTTGAACAGTTGAGGTCCTTGGGCGGCGCTGAAATTGATCAAATCTTCAATGCGCTTTTGCAACTGCAATCCGTTCTTTTGCAGAATCTGCGTAACTTCCAATTGCTCGGCATTCAACGGCCCTATCACTTGATCGGTCATCAAGTGCGTGCCCTCACGGATGCTGGTCAGCGGGGTCTTGAGCTCATGGGAGATATGCCTGAGAAAATGGATACGATTCTCTTCAACATCCAGCAGGCGGGAACGCAGCCAGTCCAGACGCCTGCCCAACTCCTTCAAGTCTTCCGGGCCCTTGATGGTGATGGGGCTGGCGAGTTCTCCGGCGCCCAATTTTCGGATGGCCTGATCAATGGCGCGGATCGGTCGCGTAATAAGCACGATGCACACCGCAGCCAGTACGAAAACCGCCAGGATAAGAATGGCGGCCAACCAGGCCAACTGGCGTTGATGTCGGTAGGCGGTGGTCTGCATGTTGCCGATTTCGGTATCAATGGATTGGGTTCCCTGGGCCAGGATGGCTCGGGCCAGATTATTCAAGTTCTCGAATTGTTCAAGTGCCGTATCGGAGGTTGCAGAATTTGGGTCAGTTTCCGAAAAATTGTTGAACACCACTTGTTCGCGTGTGCTCAGTTCATTGAGTTTTTCCCGCATGGCGTCGTCGAGGTTCAAGTGCGCGAAATTCGCGCTGGTTTGCTGGAACTCCTGGTGGCGTTCAGTGTAGAGCTTGTACAAGGATGGATCATGCAGCACCCGGAACTGGAGAGCGTTACGTTCCATGTCGGGAAGTTCTTCCAGCAGCATGCGGCTGTATTGAACCGTATTGGCCGCATTCAGGACCGCACGTTGTCCTTGAGCGCCCAATTTCTGTATGGACAGGATCGCCATGGCCAAACCAAAGATGAGCGGCAGGATCACCAGCGAAAAGGCGAAGAGAATTCGTTTACGTATGGAGCTGGATTGAAGTAATTTCACGAGGCTGCTCCAGACTATGTGCGCCTTGACTGCAATTACAATTGCACTTGCGGTTTCGACAATTCATGGTTCGAACCTGGGTCCGGCGCCACGAAAATCAGGCTGTTCCAATAATACAGCGTTCCCGGCCGCAACCCCAATGGCTGCGGCCGGAAACGCTTTCCAAGCGGTGCTTCAGAAGCACCGGACCTGGATTTGATTTTAATTATGAGACAGGGACGGCGGGGGCGTCTGGTTCTGGAGCTGTCCCTGGCCCGAGGGGCCGCATTTGGATTGCACCCAGGCCGCATATTCCGACTGGCTTAGTTTGCCGTTGTGATCGGTGTCAGCCTTCTTGAAGGCTTCTTTCAGGCCTGGAACTTTCTTGACTTCCTTCTTGGTGAGATAACCTTGATGTTTGGTGTCCAGTTGGCTGAAATCCGGGTATTGGCCGGAGCACCCGCTTTGTGCACCAGGTGACTGCTGGGTAGGTGTCCCGGATGGCGTCGGCATGTTCTGGCTGCCGTTAGCCAGCGGACTGGCGGCGAAGGCGGTGCCCACGCCCATAACGAGCAAGGCTGTTAAGGTTGTTGCAATTGCGGTTTTCATAGTGACCTCCTGACGTGATGATGGATTGTTAAACTGTCTTGACGATGAGCACGATGTATTTATCGCCTCGGTTGTGTATCAAGCAAATGTCATGCCAACAATTACCTTGTTCTGTATGTTCCGCATGGCACTGCATTCACGAACACTTCCGCACCGGCACTCAGATCAGATTGCCAGGCGGTAGCGATGCCCGCTGAGTCGTGGGGGGTGTCGCAGGTGTCGGTGCTGTGGTGGGTGTGGGCGCCGTCGTGGGTGTCGTGGGCATGGCTGGCTGGCTGCCGGCCGGCGCTTGCTGGGTGGCCGGTGCCGTTGACTGCATGCTGTCTGACTGAGCCGGTGCGTTGCCGGAGCAGCCGGCGATTAAACCCAGGACCAGCAATGAAGCCAAGCTTGTCGCATATATGATTTTCATGATGATCTCCTCGCTGTTATGGTGTGGATGATTCAAATGAACGAAGGCTGTTCCATCAGGACTGTATTGGAAAAGTCCTCGTCAATTACGTGCGTGGCATATTCGGTGCCCAACATCAGCGCGTGCTCCGGCGTCACGCACACGCCGCTTGGATAGCAGCGCATTGCGTGTTTGTGGCGCGCGGCACCGGTGAATCGCATGATGACGACCGAAGCTGCGTACCGAATTCGCTGACGAGACGGAGATGGCTTCGAGACGATCTCGTGAGGTATGACTTTTACAACAAAGCCTTTGTAGCCAAAGATTTTATGAGCCATGACAAACTCTCCTTTATTGCATGGATGGGTATCAGAGCGGCGGAGTCACTTGTTGATTGGCATTGGTGGCAGTGCCCTGAGTCGTTGGAGGCGGCGCAGGCTTGGTGGTAGGAGCAGGAGCCGGTGCTGCCTGGGTCGCTGGAGCGGGGGCTGCGGATTGCTGGTCGGTTTGTTGATCCTTGCCAGTACAGGCCGCGAGGGAACCAATCAACAATGCAGTCAAGATTATTGTGTATACGGTTTTCATGGGTGCCTCCTGATGAGATGGATGGTGATAATTGGGAACGCGATTTCCTTATCGCTCCTGATTGGTATTCATGCAAGCGACATGCCAACGAATGAAATGCGGTGTTCTTACAGTCAGTTGCACGGTTCTGCCGGCACTTGAATTGACAGCCGCGGCAAAAATGCCGGCAAACTGTCGTCTCAGGATGACACTCATTTGTCCCGTAGCAGCTAAGACCTTGAATCGGATTAAAAAGCGGAGTGTCGGCATATTGAGACAGTGGTGAATTCAGCTCCTCAACGTGTACTGAATGGGAACCTCAAAAGCCTTGCGCAGGCTGTGGTCGCCGGCCGGGAACGGCGGGAAATGTACGCGCTGGATTAGCCGTCTGACGGCCTCATCGAAGATCGGTTGCCCAGAGGATTTCTTGATTTGGTACGCAAGCACCACGCCTTGCGAATTGAGGATGAAGGACACCACCACCGTGCCTTCGTCGCCCGCCATCAGCGCCTGGCGTGGATAACGCTTATTCGCTTCCAGGATAGCGCTGACAATCTGCGCATAAGCCGCTTGCTGCGGCGTACTCTGGCTTTGCGTGGGCGGCGAAGGTGCCGGTACGCTCTTGGGCGGCGGTGTGCTGATATCCGCTTGGGCGGCCTGGGTGGGGATCGCCTGGGGTGGTGGCTGCGGCACCGGCGGCGTCGGTTGCGGGTGCGGCGGCTGGGGCGGTGACGGTGGTTGCGGCGGAGGGGATACGGTTACCGCGATGGCATTCGCCAACGACGCATCGGCGGGCGGCAGCGGTGTGGCGGGGTGGTAATAAGCCAGCAGGATCACCAGCCCAATCGCCGCGGCGTGAATCCCAACGGAAATCTCGACGCTGTGGCTGAAGCGCGTCATTGTTCAGCCGGGCGGTGGGCTGGTTTGTGTATTGGACGCCGCGCCGGGCGGCGCACTTGCCTGTTTGCTTATCAACGAGATTTTATAGAAACCCGCTTGTCCGACTTCACCCAGCAAACCCATCACTTGGCCGTAGGGAATGGTTTTGTCGGCACGCACATACACGACCTGATCGGGATCCTGGGCGGCGAGGTTTTCAAGCTGGGCCGGCAAATCCACCGCGGCCACCGGCTTGCCACCGAGGTAATACTGGCCTGTTGCATCCAGGCTCACAATTAGCGGTTGCTTCGGCTTGCCCAGCTCCGCGGCGCTGGTCTTGGGCAGCTCGATGGGCAACTGCGCCATCATGAGAGGCGCGGTGATCATGAATATGATGAGCAGCACTAACATGACATCCACCAGCGGCGTTACATTGATTTCTGCCAGCGGCTGATAATCGGAATATTCACCGTCTGTGGGCGTGCTGCGGGGCGCGCTCATGCCCATGTCAGCGTTCCTCCCTGGATAGGGTCTTGACCAGCAGACCGCCGCAGGTGCTGATCAGCGTCCGCAACCGCCCGGCGTAATAGCCAAGTTCGGTGACGAACTTGTTGTAGCCCATGACAGCCGGAATCGCCGCCGCCAGACCTGCTGCCGTGCCGATGAGCGCTTGGGCGATACCGGGGGCGACGACCGCGAGACTGGTGTCGTGCGCCTGTGCGATGGCGGTGAAGCTGTTCATGATTCCCCAGACTGTGCCGAACAACCCGATGAATACCGCGACTGAACCGACGGTGGCCAGGAAGGGCAGCCGCTTCTGCATACGCCGCATTTCACGGCTCAAGCCGTTTTGCATGCTGCGTTCTATACGTTCGCGCTCCTCGGCCTGCGATTCATGCAGCTTGTTTTCCGGGGGTGACTGCCACTCCCGTACACCGGCCTGGATCACCAGAGCCGCGGGGTGGGATTCGCCCACGTCCAATTCGTCCGGCGTTTGACCGCTGTCTATGGCTGATTCAAGCTGGCTCAGCACGCGCTTGGCGCGGTGCAATTCGATTGCCTTTTGCACCATCACTGCCCAGCTCCATATGGAGAGCAAAAACAACAGCAGCAACACCGCCTGCACGATCGGATCGGCATGCAGGACAAGCTGCCCGAGTGACAGATTGGGGGGATTCATGATGTTATTGATATCGGGGTTGGCCGGTGTATTCATTTGATATTCTCCATTCCTCTCGCAAGAGTGGGCCTTGAGTGTCAGCGCGGGGTTTACATGAGGCGGGCTGACAGGAACCGGCTCAAATTGGCGTACAAAATTTCTTCATCAATAATGCGCATCGCGAATTTCCTGCCATAGTCCACAGCACGTTGAGGAGTGACGGATATCCTGTTTGGATGCAAGGATTTCTCGTGGTAGTGATGGCTGGCCTCGGAGCCACGCGAAATCACCACCGACGTTGCATGCCATCCCGGGTGTTGCTCCGGGAACCCACTACCGGGGAATATTTCGTGAGTGAGTACTTTGATGGTGAAGCCACGGTGTTTGAAATGTTGTTGAGTCATGGCAGATCTCCAGTCTTTCCTGGACCGCAGGGCGGCGGTTCCAGAACCCTGGGTTTCTGCCGGCTGCGATTCCTGGTGCGTATCCAAGCCGCCTCGCTTTGTGGTGTAACCAGTTTGGCATCATGATTTACGCTGACCCTGCGAGCACACGGGGTATTGGGTTTGGCCTTTGCCGGCGGCAGGGTTTTTGCCGGTGCCGGTTTCGTAGTTGGCACGGGCGCTTGCGTGATAGGAGACAGCGGCGTGGCCCAGGCATACATGCTGCTGGACGCGAGTATTGCCAACACGGTTAGAACTGTTGCAAATCGGGTCTTCATGGCTGTCTCCCGAGCGAGTGCTGAGTGTCATATCCATCAAACACTCTGTGTTCAGGGTGTTTGCGTAATAGATCGAGCAAACACCGTGCCAGATACAGCATGACGTTTATTTTCAATGACTTATCAAAGAAATTCGAAACCGGACTCGGTCGAACCGATGCTTGCACATGCGTCAAGCGTCGCTTCTTGACGACAGACGAGGTCGCATCAATCTTTAAGTTATTGAATCAATGGATACATGCGGCTGTCTGCGTGAAGAGACAACCAAACATTAATGCAAATTCAGCGGTAGGTATTCAACTTGGCATCGGCTGCTTGGCAAGCGCAACTATTACTCAAAACGATTCCTGATACTGCTATTCTCCAACGTTGGCAAGCGACAGATTGGAAAGGTTGGCCAGTTCGTTGTTGCGGATCATGGCGCGGATATTCTCGATGTACGCATCTCCGGTGATAGAATAGCGATTGAGCGCGCCGGCAAGCTGGAGCGCGTCGAGCGGTTTGCCGTTGGCGCGCATCTGGGCGCGCAGGTCGCGGAAATCCACATACGCAAAACCGATATTGATGTTGTGGAGATAGGCGCGCACCGAAGTTTGCACGTCAGGATAGACGCGCACCAAATGGTTGGCGTCACCGGGGCGGTTCACGGGGACGCTGCCCTGGTCCGTGTCCCAGGTCCAGATGCCGAACAGGTTGTTGCCCTCAAGCGCGAAACGTGACGTGCCCCAGCCGCTTTCCTGGGCGGCCTGAGCCAGCACCAGCGCCACCGGTACGATGTCCACCCGGCCGAGCAGGATGTCGCGCACTTTGGGGTCGTTGAGATCGCCCTCGACGCGGTATTGATCGGCGATGGCGGCCATTTCCTGGCCGGCATCAGTTTGGGAATCAACGCGGCCACCGCCGAACTGTTGCAGCAGAAATACCCGCTGGTTCCAGACGCGCAGGTTTTCCGCCAGTACGATTGGCAGGAGCGCGCGGAAGAACACGGTCTTTTTCTCATCCGGATTCAGGGTGTTGAGACCGTAGGGCAGGCTCTGGATGGCGTACGGCGGTACCGCGTCTTGGGGCGGCCAAGAGTAGTCCTCACTGGAAAAGATGTTCTCCAGTGCCGCGGCCGACGGCGGTTTGAGGGGAATCAACTGGGCCTGGGCAATCAGCGGGGCGGACGCCGCAGGTGCATGGGCGTGGTGCCAGACGATGAGTCCGGCCACCAGGAAGGGGATCACGGAAAGCAGCGTATAGCCTAAGAAGCGGCCGATACGGCCGATGAGGGCGGGCTGGGGCTGGTGGCTGTTCTGGCCTCGGATGATTCGTTCCTCGATCCGCGATGGACTCCACGACGAGCGGAATCTAGCCCATGAGCGGCCCGAAAGGAACCCCCGTCAACGCCTGCGTGGTCCGTATCAGCATCTATTGCCCCGCAACCAGCCGTTGCTTGGCATCACGCAGGGCGTGGAGGCGTGCCACAGGATGAATCACCAATACGCGCAGCTCGCGGAGCACGGTAGCAGCAGTTTGCGCAGGCTCTGCGTTTGACCCGGAGAAGAAAATCGGCCGGTCTGCATGTTGATAGCGTCCAGCTCCGGCTCATCAAAATCACATCTCCTCAGACCTATGCGCGTACCCTCAGGGACAATTACGTGGCAGCGAGACCTACGAGTTTCCCGTGCAAGGATGCGGAAGCGGGTTGCAGGAAAGCGTTGTTGCAGGCAGGCCAGACGCAAAAGCTGTAGGGTTCATGCATTTACCGTTATCATATACACGCTTCGGTCGGCCCTGAGTTTCACGTTGTGAGGAGAGAAATCATGTTGTTACGCAGCGCAGGTGTTTTTGCAGCACTCATGTTGGCGACTTTTGGCGCCCAAGCCAATAATCTGGACATCAATCTGGGCGGCAACGCGGCATCCATCAATTATGCCGCCAATCTGACCGGTACCGGTCTGGAAGGTGACATCGGTTATCTGCACCATACCGATTCCGTGGATATCGGCAGTGCCGGCCTGATGGTGGTGGGGAATTCCAACCCGGCGGGTTCGCCGCTTATTTTTGGTATAGGCGGCAAGCTGTTCTTCATCAGTCCCAAGCAGTATAACGGCAATGGTACGGTGCTGGGTCTCGGTGGACATTTCAAGTACACTTGGCCCACGTATAACCGCTTCACCATCGGCGGCGAGTTATATTACGCGCCCAAGATCGTCTCGTTCAACAATGCCGATCGCTATTTGCAATACGGCGTGAACGCTGGCTATGAAATCCTGCGCAATGCGGAACTGTACGCAGGCTGGCGGCATATTTCGGCGGCCTTCACCGGCACCAGCACCGTGACGCTCGACAGCACCTTCGTGGTCGGCCTGAATATCAGCTTCTGACAGGCGGGTAAGGGTGGACTATGTCCGGTCACAGCAAATGGGCCAACATCCAGCACCGCAAGAACGCGCAGGACGCCAAGCGCGGCAAGCTGTTTACGCGCCTGATCCGCGAGATCACCGCCGCCGCGCGCCACGGTGATCCCAATCCGGATAGCAATCCGCGGTTGCGGCTGGCGGTGGACAACGCGCTGGATGCCAACATGACCCGGGATACCATCGAGCGCGCCATCAAACGCGGCTCAGGTGCAGTGGGTGGCGAAGCCTATGAAGAAGCTCGTTATGAGGGCTACGGACCCGGCGGTGTGGCCATCATCGTGGAATGCATGACAGACAACCGCACGCGAACTGTCGGCGAGGTACGCCATGCATTTACCAAGCACGGCGGCAATCTGGGCGCCGACGGCTCGGTAAGCTATCTGTTCAATAAATGCGGCGTGCTGGAGTTTGCCGCCGGTACGGACGAAGACAGGATTATGGAAGCGGCGCTGGACGCCGGTGCCGAAGATGTGGTGACCGGCGCCGACGGCGGTTTCGAAGTGCTGACGGATCCGGCGGCGTTTCACAAGGTCAAAGCCAGCATGGAAAAAACCGGTCTGAAGCCGGCGTCGTCGGATGTCACGATGCGCACGGCCACTTCGGTGACATTGGATCCGGTCCACGCGCACGCGGTGCTGGAACTGCTGGAAGCATTGGAGAATCTGGACGACGTGCAGAACGTGCATTCCAATGCCGAGTTCCCGGATGAAATGCTGCAAGCGTCATGAGCGCGAGTGAGTGATTCGCATCCTGGGTATTGACCCCGGTTCCCTGTTCACGGGTTACGGCGTGCTGGACAACGACGGGCAAAATCTCAAGCACGTGGCGAGCGGGTGCATCCGGGTTACCGGTGACGATTTCACCGAGCGCCTGCGTAAAATATTCCACGGTGTGACTGAGATATTGAATGAATTCGGCCCTCAAGAACTGGCGGTGGAAAGAACCTTCGTGCACAAGAATGCCGACAGCGCTCTCAAACTCGGCCAGGCGCGCGCGGCTGCCATCTGCGCCACCCTGGACCGGAGCCTGCCCTTGCACGAATACACCCCGCGGGAAGTGAAACTCGCGCTGACCGGAAAAGGCAGCGCCGGCAAGGAACAGGTGCAGCACATGGTGAAAATCCTGCTGGGCCTGCAGGGCCGCCTGCAGGCCGACAGCGCCGACGCCCTGGCGGTGGCCATCTGCCACGCCCACAGCCGCAGCTTGCGCATGCGCCTCGGCATCCGGTCATGATCGGGTTCCTGCGCGGCCGGATTCTGCGCCGGCAGCCGCCGCACCTCTTGATAGACGTGCAAGGCGTGGGCTACGAAGTGGAGGCACCCATGTCCACGTTTTACAGCTTGCCGGAGGCCGGTGCCGAGGTGATGCTCTATACCCATCTGGTGGTGCGCGAGGATGCCCATACCCTGTTCGGCTTCGGCACCGAAACCGAGCGCCGCCTGTTTCGCGCGCTGATCCGTGTGAATGGTGTGGGTCCGCGGCTGGGACTCACGATCCTGTCCGGCATCAGCGTGGATAATTTTGTGCGCTGCGTGCGCGACAATGACGCGGCCGCGCTCACGCGCCTGCCGGGCATTGGTCGCAAGACCGCCGAGCGCCTGGTGGTCGAGATGCGCGACCGGCTGGAGCAGGCCGCCGATGCTGCCGCCGGCCTGGGTGAGATGAGTCCGCGCGAGGAAGCCCTGTCGGCGCTGGTGGGCCTGGGCTACAAACCCCAGGAAGCCAGCCGCATGCTGCAGGCCATCAAGGAAACGGATATCAGCAGCGAGGAATTCATCCGGCGCGCGCTGCAGAGCGCGGCGCGTGCCGGCTAATGGAAACTGAAATGCCAAACGAGCGTCTGGTAACCGCGAAAAATACAGTGGAAGACGAGGCCCTGGACCGGGCCATCCGGCCACGCACGCTCGATGAATACATCGGCCAGCCGGCGGTACGCGAGCAGATGCAGATTTTCATCGGCGCGGCAAAGCAGCGCGGCGAAGCACTCGACCACGTGCTCATCTTCGGCCCGCCGGGACTTGGCAAAACCACGCTCGCACACATCATCGCGCATGAGCTGGGCGTGAATCTGCGCCAGACGTCCGGGCCGGTGCTGGAGCGTCCCGGCGATCTCGCGGCGCTGCTCACCAACCTCGAACCACGCGATGTGCTGTTCGTGGACGAAATCCATCGCTTGAGCGCGGTGGTGGAGGAGGTGCTGTATCCGGCGCTCGAGGACTACAAGCTCGACATCATGATTGGTGAAGGTCCGGCGGCGCGTTCCATCAAGCTGGATATTCCGCCGTTCACGCTGGTAGGCGCGACCACCCGCGCCGGTTTGCTGACTTCGCCACTGCGCGATCGTTTCGGCATCGTGCAGCGTCTGGAGTTTTACAACCATGAAGAATTGACCCGCATCGTGACGCGCTCGGCGCGCATCCTGGCGTTGAGTTGTGATGCGCAAGGTGCGCGCGAAATTGCCAGCCGGTCCCGCGGCACGCCGCGCATCGCCAATCGTCTGCTGCGGCGGGTACGAGATTTCGCCCAGGTGAAAGCGGATGGGCGGATCACCGCCGGCATCGCCCATCAAGCCATGGAGATGCTGGACGTGGATGTGCACGGTTTTGATCAACTGGATCGCAAGCTGCTGCTCACGGTCATCGAGAAATTCGACGGCGGACCGGTGGGCGTGGACAGTTTGGCGGCCGCCATCGGCGAGGAACGCGGCACCATTGAAGATGTGCTGGAACCGTTCCTGATCCAGCAGGGCTTTCTGATGCGCACCGCTCGTGGCCGCATGGCTACCAAAACCGCGTATCAGAATTTTGGCCTGACACCGCCACGACGCGAACCATCCGTGGATCTGTTCGATGGACAGCCGGGCTGAGCGCGTGAACAAGGGAATCCGGAGCCATGCACGGAATCACAAATCGGCAAACAGTAAACCGCGCGCGGCCTCGCACGCTGTATTTGTCTGGCCGGTGCGCGTGTATTACGAGGACACGGATCTGGGCGGTGTGGTGTATCACGCCAATTACCTCAGATTCATGGAGCGCGCGCGCACTGAATGGCTGCGCCGGATGGGCTTCGAGCAGGACACATTGCGTGAACGCTTGGGCGTGCAGTTCGTGGTAGTGGGCATGCAGCTCGATTTTCACCGTCCGGCACGCTTCAATGACCGGCTCGAGGTGCAGGTCGCAATCATGGGCATGAAACGCGCCAGTCTGGTGTTCGGCCAGAGCATCCATGCTGTTTCGGCCGGCAATGCGCTGGTATGTTCCGCCGAAGTGCGCGTGGCGTGTGTGGACAGTGTGACAATCAAACCCCAACCCTTGCCGCGGGAAATCGTGGCGGAGCTTCACTAAATGAACGGTCAGGAATCCTTTCTCGAAATAGCCCTGCACGCCAGCCTGGTGGTGAAGATCGTGCTGTTGATCCTGGTGGCGGCGTCGCTGGCTTCCTGGGCGGTAATCTTCCGCAAGCACCGCATGCTCAAGGAAGCCCGCTTGGCGACCGATACCTTTGAAAAGCGCTTCTGGTCCGGTGGCGAGATCGCCTCCATCTATAAGGAAATCAGCGGCTCCGGCGCTGAGAGCGGCATGGAAAGCATTTTCGAGGCAGGTTTCGGCGAGTTCGCGCGGTTGCGCAAGCAGGGCGACGCCCAGGGCATGGTCATCGAGGGTTCGCGCCGCGCCATGCGCGTGGCTCAAGTGCGGGAAGTGGACCGGCTGGAAGAGAGCCTGGCGTTCCTGGCCACCGTGGGTTCCACCAGTCCCTATGTGGGTCTGTTCGGCACGGTCTGGGGCATCATGAATGCCTTCCATGGTCTCGGCAATGTGCAGCAGGCCACCATTTCCATGGTCGCGCCCGGCATTTCCGAAGCGCTCATCGCCACGGCCATGGGTTTGTTTGCTGCAATCCCGGCGGTGATCGCTTACAACCGCTTCGCCAATCATGTGGAACGCCTGGAAACCCGTTTCGACAGTTTCCTGGACGAATTCTCAACCATTCTGCAACGGCATGTGGGTTCGCGTGCCGCGGCCCAGGGATAGCGCGCCATGGCCGGCCGGCATAAGAAGCGGCGCTTGATGAGTGAGATCAATGTAGTGCCGTACATTGACGTGATGCTGGTGCTGCTGATCATTTTCATGATCACCGCGCCGCTTCTGAGTCAGGGCGTGAAAGTGAATCTGCCCAAGGCCAGTGCCAAACCCTTGGATTTGAAACCCGACGAAACGCCGGTGGTGCTGACCGTCACCACCGATGGCAAGTATTATCTCAATATCGGCGCGCACCCCGATCAGCCCATAGATGCGCAACTGGTGGTGGCCACGGTGACGGCGGTACTCAAACTGAAACCCGGTACGCACGTGGTGGTGCGGGGTGACAAGGACGCGCGCTACGATTCGGTGCTGCGCGGCATGACGCTGTTACAGGCAGCCGGTGCGTCGAGTGTGGGCCTGGAAACCAACCCCAATAATCCGCCGCGTGTGGAAATCACCGGCAAATCATGACAGAGGCCGTGATGGACACACGCGCACGACGCCTGCTGCCCTGGGTTTACTCAGTGCTGCTGCATGCGGCGTTCGTGGTGTTGCTGATCTTGAGCATTCACTGGACCAACTCAACCTTGCCGTCACTCGGTGGTACCGGCCAGATTGCACAACCGGTGCAGGCCACAGTGGTGGATCAGAAGCTGATTAACCAGCAAATGGCGCTGTTGCAGGCACAAGAAAAACAGAAACAGCAGGCTCAGCAGCAGTTATTGCAGCAGGCGACAGCCGCCAAGACCGAACGCCAACAGGAAGAACAGAAAGTCGCGCAGCTCAAACAGCAGCAAGTGACCGCCCAGCAAGCGCTCGATCAGAAGCTGGCAGATCTGCAGAAACAGGCCCAGGCGGAACAGGATCATCTCGCCAAGCTCAAGGCGGAAGCAGCGACTCAGGCGAAAAAACGTCAGAGCGCGGAAAACGCTCGCCATCAGGCAGAATTAAATCATGAAATCGAGGTGGAAGAGCGAGCCCGAACAGCGCGGATGGCAAGCTTGTCGCAAAAATATCAGGCGCTTATTCAACAAAAGATTTACGCCAATTGGTCGGTTCCACCATCTGTTACGGACAGTACCCAATGTGTGGTATCGGTAAGCGAAGTTCCGGGTGGTGACGTTACGAATGTGCAAGTATTACAATGTAACGCAGACGATGCAACAAAGCAGTCAGTCATCACTGCTGTATACAAATCTTCGCCGCTTCCACCACCACCGGATCCCTCGCTTTTCCTACGTGAATTTCAACTTACCTTTAAGAAGCAGGATACACAGTCGCAATGAAGCTCATTCACCAATTTTTTCTAATAGCGCTTTTATTTACAACGCCCATTGACCAGGCGTTGGCAGTGTTAAATATTGACATCATTAAGGGTGTTAGTACTGCAGTACCAGTTGCAATTGTTCCGTTTGCCTGGCAGGTGCAGGGCCCGGTTCCGTCAACCGACGTGGCTGCGGTCATCAGTGCTGACCTCACGCGCAGCGGTCGTTTCAACGCCATACCTGTCAAGTCAATGCTGGAGAAACCCAGCGAGGCCAGCGCCATCAATTTCACCAACTGGCGGGTGCTGGGCGTGAACGATCTGGCGATTGGTCGTATCAAGCCGGCGGGCGCCGGCAATTACCAAGTGGAGTTCCAGCTTTTCAACGTTTATACCGGCCAGCAATTGCTGGGCCTTGCGGTGCTGACCACGCCGCAGGGGCTGCGCTGGACCGCCCACAAGATCAGCGACCTTATATATCAGAAACTCACCGGCCAGCGCAGCGCTTTCGCCACGCGCATCGCCTATGTGGAAGTCTCAGGCAAGGCCGGCAAGGACAGCCATTATGCGTTGGTGGTGGCGGATTCCGACGGCTATGACCCACAGACGGTGTTCAGTTCCAATGAACCCATCATGTCGCCGAGCTGGTCGCCGGATGGCAAGTACCTTGCTTATGTGTCTTTCGAGGATCAGCGTCCCGCGATTTACTGGCAGAACATCTATACCGGCCGGCGTGAACTCCTGTCCGAACGGCCGGGCCTCAATGGTGCGCCGGCATTTTCCCCGGACGGCCGATCGCTGGCCATGGTGTTGTCATCCTCGCCGGGCAATCCGGATATATATGTGATGAATCTCGCAACCCATGCGCTGCGCCGCATCACCACATCGGATGCCATTGACACGGAACCGGCGTGGTCGCCGAACGGTCAAAGTTTGTACTTCACCTCCGACCGGGGAGGCAGCCCGCAGATCTACAAGGTGAATCTCAGTGGTGGCACATCGCAGCGCATCACCTTCGATGGCGGCTATAACGCCCGCTCGTGCATTTCCCCGGACGGCCAGACGTTGGTGATGGTGCACCGCGAGAGCGGCCAATTGCACATCTCGGTCATGAACCTGAATACCGGCGCATTGCTGACGCTCACCAACGGGGACTTGGACAAATCGCCGAGCTTCGCTCCGAACGGCAGCATGATCATCTACGAGGCCAATTACCATGGCCAAGGTGTGCTGGCGGAGGTGTCGGTGGACGGCCAGGTGCGCGAACGTCTGTCGGAATCCCAAGCCGGCGTGAGCGTACATGCTCCCGTTTGGGGTCCATTCCTGTCACAATAGTGCCCATGATATCCCGGATATCGTCATTTATCGAGAGGAGAGAATCATGAAAGTTCTGCGTTACGGTTTAATGATATTGGCGGTGGCCTTGTTCGCCGCGGGTTGCGCCAAGACGGTCAAACCGGTTGTCACCCCCGTCGCCAGCACGGCTGCGCCTGCGGCCACCGCACCCACTCCATCTACGGCTGCCGCGCCGGCGGCAACGCAGCTCAGTCCGCTGGATGATCCCAACAACATTCTCTACAAGAAAGTGGTGTACTTCGATTTCGACAAGAGCAACATCAAACCGGAATTTCTGGATCTGCTTACGGCGCATGCCAAGTACCTGATCGCCAATCCGAACCAGAAGATCCGCATCGAAGGCTATACCGACGAGCGCGGCACCTGGGAATACAACATTGCCCTAGGCGACCGCCGCGCCCAGTCGGTGCGCCGCTTTCTGCTGTTTCAGGGCGTGAACCCCGATCAAATCAGCACTGTCAGTTATGGCGAGGCGCACCCGGTATGCACGGAGCACAATGAAGGCTGTTGGTCGCAAAACCGGCGTGGCGTGCTGGTGTATCTGAGTCAATGAAATCAAGTTACCTGACTCTGTTTCTGGCTGCGGGTGCAACCGTTCTGTTGAGCGGTTGCATGACCGTGCGCCCGGATGACCCGGTGTACATCCGCCAACAGCAGTTGACGGCGCGGGTGGACAGACTGGATCAGGTGTTCAATAACCAGAGCTTGGTGAATTTGTCCCAGAACGTGGACAGTCTGCAGCAGCAGGCGAATGAACTGCGTGGTGATATTCAGGTACTGCAGCACGATCAGCAACTGACCAAGAAGCAGCAGCGTGATTTGTATTCCGATCTGGACAAGCGCCTGCAAAAACTGGAACTGGGATTGAACGCCGCCGCGGCATCTTCGGCAAGCAACAGCGCGGCGACGCAGGCGCCGAGCGCGGGCAGCGCCGCGGCCGCCGTTACGGCGGGTGGGGATGAAGCCGCCTATCAGCAGAATTTCAATCTGTTGAAACAGGGACGCTATGAGGACGCCATCAACGGTTTCACCGACTTCATCCAGCAATATCCGCAAAGCCCGCTGGTGCCGAACGCGGAATTCTGGATGGGTGAAGCGCATTATCAGATGAGCGATTTCCAAGGCGCGCTGGTGAATTACCAGGCGGTGGTGCGGGGTTATCCGAATTCCAACAAGGCGCCGGATGCGCTGCTGAAGATCGGGTATTCCCAGTATGGGATGGGGAATTACAAATCGGCGCGCAAGACTCTGGACAGCGTCATCAAGCTATATCCCGGCACCAGCGTGGCGAACTTGGCCAAACAGCGGCTTGAACGCATGCGCAAAGAGGGCCATTAGGGATTTGGATTCTTCCGTCATGAGGCAGGCGAAACCGCAGCGCGACGAGTTGCCCGCGGATGAGCGCCTGCGAGTCACCGAGATTTTCCATTCCATCCAGGGCGAGGCGAATAGCGTCGGCTGGCCGACGGTGTTTGTGCGGCTCACGGGCTGCCCTTTGCGCTGCCAGTATTGCGATACCGCGTATGCTTTCCATGGAGGCGAATGGATGAGCATTGCCGATGTCATGCGGCGCGTGGCTGAATACCGGCCTGGCTATGTGACCGTCACTGGTGGCGAACCACTGGCGCAGAAGAACTGTGGGACTTTGCTGGCGCGCTTGTGCGATGCCGGGTACCGGGTTTCGCTGGAAACCAGCGGCGCCTTGCCGATTGACGGTTTGGATTCACGGGTGGTCCGGGTCATGGACTTGAAAACTCCCGGTTCCGGCGAATGCGAACGCAATCGGTACGAGAATATCGCGCAATTGCGGCCGAGCGATCAGGTGAAGTTCGTAATATGCAATCGGGCAGATTACGAATGGTCATGCGATCTGGTTCAGCAACACAACCTGGTCGAACGCTGTCAGGTGTTGTTTTCTCCAAGCCATGCACAACTGAAAGCGGTGGAACTGGCTGACTGGATTCTTGCCGACCGCTTGCCGGTGCGCCTGCAGGTGCAGCTGCATAAATATCTCTGGGGTGATACACCGGGCCATTAGGCGGATGCCTGCCAATTGATGAAACAAGCTGTCGTATTGTTATCCGGTGGATTGGATTCCGCTACTACATTGGCTATCGCCATACACGAAGGCTATGGCTGTCATGCTTTGAGTTTCGATTACGGGCAGCGGCATCGTGCCGAACTCGGCGCTGCCGCGCAGGCGGCGAAATCACTGGGAGCAGTTGCGCACAAAACAATCTCTCTGGATCTGGCGGCTATCGGCGGCTCGGCCCTGACCGACCTAAGCATTGACGTACCGCGACATTCCTCAGCCGGTATACCCGTAACCTATGTGCCGGCGCGCAACACCGTGTTCCTGGCGCTGGCGCTGGGCTGGGCCGAAGTGCTGGATATCCAGGATATCTTCATCGGCGTGAATGCAGTGGATTATTCAGGCTATCCGGATTGCCGGCCGGAATTCATTGCGGCCTTCGAGCGGGTCGCGCAGCTGGGCACCCGTGCCGGAATCGAAGGCCGGCCTTTCCGCATCCATACGCCGTTGATGAAGTTTTCCAAGGCCCAGATCATCCGCCGGGGTGTAGAGTTGGGTGTGGATTACGCGAGCACGGTTTCCTGTTATTCGGCGGACACACACAGCCGTGCCTGCGGAGTGTGCGACAGTTGCCGCTTGCGACAACAGGGCTTTCAGGAAGCTGGCGTTCCGGATCCGACTGTCTATCGTTAACAGGGTTGTAATTCAGCATACATTGGTTATCATGCGCCGCCTTGCGCACAATCCTTTTGTTTGAATGGGCCGTTAGCTCAGCCGGTAGAGCAGCTGGCTTTTAACCAGTTGGTCGGGCGTTCGAATCGCCCACGGCCCACCATTTCCCTCTTCAAGTCTGCGTAATTTCCGAGCAGGCCAAATTCTCGGACTGGGGTGCTGTCGTTGCGCCTGTTTCCCATGCGTGACCGCGTTACTACACTTACCTGATAGCCGGCAGATTTATAAGTTTCGTCATGGAGATATGTAATCGCCGCAACTTCCAGTGCTGGCCGGTGTCAAAATGATACACAGCATGTTTTGGAATGCTATGCGTTTACCGCAAGCGTTGTCGTATTGAAATGCTGGCGCTCGGTGGACGCCTTGCCTTTGGTGTGGAATCAGGAGATAACTATGAGCACAAACCCCTTGCAGATTGCAAAACAGCGGCGCAACGACCGTTCGGAATTGCATATCAAGCAGCGCAGAGCCTTGGCGCTGGAATTGATTGCGGACACCCTGGAAGCGATCCGGCTGGATCTGGCGGACGTCATTGCCAGGATGCCGCAAAATCCACGCTCTGTTTCCCAGCGTATGTAAGCATCCTGCTTAGAAGCGCGGTCCATCGATTGCCAATGTAAGAAGGTGGGATGGATACTCCACCCATCTTGTTCTGGTTTCGGCCACGCCCGATTTCCCCCGCAATTTATATTCCAGTCATCTGATAAAATCTCACAATTGATTTGGTACCAGCGTGCTCCAATGGCGATGGCGGTTGCCCGTCCGATTGTTAAAGTCATATTGAAAAAGAGGTCGTATGCCCATGAATTTGAAGGAACTGGAAGGGATTGCCCAGCAAATGGTGGCGGACCATCGTGGTTTACTGGCGGCGGATGAAAGCACCGGCACCATCGAGAAGCGCTTCAAGGGCATCGGGCTCACGTCCACCGAAGAAACCCGGCGTGCTTATCGGGAAATGCTGTTCACCACGCCCGGGGCCGAGAAATTCATCAGCGGTGTCATTATGTATGACGAAACCATCCGGCAAAAAACCAAAGCGGGTGTGCCATTCGCGGAGTTCCTGGCCAAACTGGGCATCCTGCCGGGCATCAAGGTTGACAAGGGTGCAAAGCCCTTGGCCAACAGTCCGGGCGAAACCATTACCGAGGGCTTGGACGGCTTGCGGGAGCGCTTGCAGGAGTACCACAAGCTGGGTGCCCGTTTTGCCAAATGGCGTGCGGTAATTGATATTGGCGCGGCTATTCCCACCGGTTACTGCATCCGCGCCAATGCCCAAGCCTTGGCCCGCTATGCGGCGCTGTGCCAGGAAGCCGGAATAGTACCTATCGTGGAGCCGGAAGTGCTCATGGACGGCGCCCATACCATCGAACGCTGCGCGGACGTGACTATGGAGGTTCTCAAGGTCGTATTCGATGAACTTTATACGCATGGCATTGCTCTGGAAGGCATGATTCTCAAACCAAATATGGTCATCAGCGGCATGCAGTGCCCGCAGCAGGCAGGTGTGGGGCAGGTTGCGAGAGAGACCTTGCGGGTCTTGAAGCAGAGCGTCCCTGCCGCCGTGCCGGGGATCATGTTCCTGTCCGGAGGGCAAAGCGCCGAGCTGGCTACCGCCCACCTTAATGCCATGAATGCCTTGGGCCAGGCGCCCTGGAAGCTCAGCTTTTCCTATGGCCGGGCGCTGCAGGCCCCATCCTTGGAAGCTTGGAAAGGGCAGGCTGCTAACCTAAAGGCAGGACAAAATGCCTTTTTCCATCGCGCTCAGTGCAACAGCGCAGCCTGCACGGGGAACTACACGGCCCGGATGGAGAAAGGCGTCTGAGAGGCGGCCAAATGGGTACTGGCTGTAGAAATTATCCTGGTCCTCCCTGGGGGGGACTGGATCGGAATGGGGTGCTTCAAGCACACCCAGGTTGCAATGAGCCGCGTTGACGGCAAAGAACAAGAAATTTAGACTAGACCGTCCAGTCTAAATTGACGTATTCCCGAATCTCAGAGGTGGCAGGCAAAGCTGCCGGCAAAAGGACAAAGCCATGGTGACAGGAGAGCAAAAAAACGGCGGCAACGTGGTGGAAATCACCGGCTTGCGCTATCGGGTCGGCGACAAGGCCATTTTTGACCGGCTCAATCTCAGTATCCCGCGCGGCAAGGTGACCGCCATCATGGGGCCCAGCGGCACCGGCAAGACCACGTTGCTGCGCATCATGACTGGCCAGATTTTGCCCGACCGTGGCCGGGTGATGGTGGAAGGAAAGCGGGTTTCCAACCTCACCACCGACGAACTTTATGAACTGCGCAAGCAGATGGGATTTTTGTTCCAGAACGGTGCGTTGTTTACCGACAGCACGGTGTATGAGAACGTGGCTTTTCCGCTGCGTGAGCATACCCGCTTGCCGGAAAGTTTGATCAGCCACATCGTGTTGATGAAATTGCAGGCTGTGGGTTTGCGCGGCGCCGCGAACATGATGCCGACCGAACTCTCCGGCGGCATGGCGCGGCGCGTGGCGCTGGCGCGGGCGATCGCCATGGATCCCAAGATTATTTTCTATGACGAACCTTTTACCGGTCTCGATCCCATTTCCATGGGTGTAATTGTGCGGCTCATCCGCCAACTCAACGACAGCCTCGGACTGACCAGCATCATCGTGTCCCACGATGTGGAAGAAGTGAACGCCGTGTCCGACCAAGGCTATCTGATTTCCAACGGCAAAATCGTGGCCTACGGTACACCCCATGAACTGGAACACAACAAATCCGCCTGGGTGCGGCAGTTCATGAAGGGATTGGCTGACGGCCCGGTTCCATTTCATTATCCCGCGCCGGATTACGCCAGCCAGTTGTTCGGAAAGGAGCATACCTGATGGCGCTGCTGCGGGAACTGTATTACATACTGCTGGATTTCCTGCAGGGCTTGGGCGCCTGCTGGCTGTTCCTGTTCCGCCTGTTGCGTTACACACCGGCCGCGCTGCTGCGCTGGCGTATCATCTGGCAGCAAATCTATTCAGTGGGCGCCATGTCGTTGGTGCTCATCATGGTATCGGGGCTGTTCGTCGGCATGGTCATGGGCCTGCAAGGTTACAACACCCTGTCGAAGTTCGCTGCCACGACCGCGCTCGGTACCCTGGTGGCGCTGTCACTGTTGCGGGAACTCGGCCCGGTGGTGACGGCATTGCTGTTTGCCGGCCGCGCTGGCACCGCGCTGACTTCGGAAATCGGTTTGATGCGCGCCACCGAACAGATTGCCGGTATGGAAATGATGGCGGTGGATCCGGTGCGGCGCATCGTGGTGCCTCGATTCCTTGCCGGCGCCATCTCGGTGCCGTTGCTGACCATAATTTTTAGCACCATCGGCTTGCTGGGGGGCTATCTCGTTGGTGTCTCGCTCATGGGAGTTGACCCAGGGGCATTCTGGTCGCAGATGCGCACCAATGTTGATTTGTGGGATGACGTTTTTGGCGGCGTCATCAAGAGCGTTGTGTTTGGGGGCGCGTGCAGTCTGCTGGCGGTTTACGAGGGATATTATTCACACCCGACGGCGGAAGGTGTGAGCCGCGCGACCACGCGCACCGTGGTGCACAGCGCGCTGGCGGTATTGGCACTGGATTATCTTCTTACGGCATTCATGTTTCACGGAGTATGACCGATGCGTCAGACACGAACGATTGAGATCAGCACGGGCCTGTTCATAATCTTGGGCTTTTGTGCATTATTTTTCCTGGCGACGCGCACCACCGATATCGGTGCCTACGGCGACACCGGCGGCTATGATGTTACCGCCAGCTTCACAAATGTGGGCGGACTCAAGGTGCGCGCACCGGTGACCATGGCGGGTGTGGCCGTGGGCCGGGTCACGAACATCCGACTGGATCCAGAGACGTTCAATGCCGTGGTGACCATGCGCATTGGCAGCAAATACGGCCATATACCTGACGATTCCAGCGCCAGCATACTGACCTCGGGCCTGTTGGGCGAGCAGTATATCGGCCTGACGCTGGGTGGTTCCGAGACCTTTCTCAAGAACGGCAGTAAAATACAGATCACCCAGTCAGCCATCATCCTGGAAAACTTGATTGGTCAATTTCTTTTCAACAAGGCATCGTCGGGGAGCAAGTGATGCGTAACCAGAGCCTGTTTATTGTCGCCGTCGCGTTGCTCGTGAGCCTGTCGGGACTGGCGGGTGCCGCAAACCCTACGCTGTTACCTGATCAAGTGGTGAAACAGACCGCCACGCAAATGCTCTCAGCCGTAACCGGCAAGCGTGACGAGCTGAAGCAGCACCCACAGGAACTTTATACCATCGTGGGCGATATCCTGCTGCCGCATTTCGATTTCGAATATGCTTCGCAACTGGTACTGGGACCGTACTGGCGTTCGGCCACCCCGGCGCAGCGCAAAGCGTTTGAAGACGCTTTTTACAAGTACCTGGTGCACAGCTATGCGGATGGCCTGCTGCAGGGCAATTATTCGGAGCGCAATATCCAGGTGCAACCGTGGCATGGCGGCGCCAATGACACGCGCGCCATGGTGCGCAGTCAAGTGCTGCGTGCGAATGCACCGCCGGTGCAGGTGGATTACGCCATGGTGCGCACTAAGGACGGCTGGAAGGCGTTCGACGTGAGCATCGAGGGCATTTCCTATGTGTTGAATTACCGCAACCAGTTCGGCCCCGAGATACAGCAGAAGGGCATTGATGCGCTCATCAAACGCCTGAACGCGGAGTCTGCGCAGGGACTGGTGCCGCAACCCAAGGGCAGCGGTGCTTGATGGCGGATAGCGTGGCTTTCGAGGACATGGGGGCCGGCCGGTTTCGGGTCGAAGGCCGACTCATGTTTGACACGGTGGTGGAAGCGTTGGCGATGAGCCAACGTCTGTTCGCTGAATATCACACGATCCAATTGGACTTGTCAGGGGTATCGGCTACCGACAGTGCCGGTTTGGCTCTGCTGATCGAGTGGATCAGCCGGACGCATCAGGCCAACTGCAAACTCAGTTTCCGCCATGTGCCCGAGCAGGTCATGGCGATTGCCCGCATCAGCGATGTGGATAAGATGCTGCCGCTGGCATCATAAAATAGTTCAGGCTTGCGCCGCGTTTCAGCACAGCGGGGGTATCCCGCTGTTTTTGTTTTCGGTCGGCAGAGTGCGTGTGATCGGTGGCCGCGACGATGCGGCCGGAGCGGGAATGCTGTGGGTTTGGGCTGTGGCCGGCAGGCTGGCGCTTGCCGCGCTGGGCGTCGTTGTGGTGCCGGCGGCGGGCGCGCTGCTGTCATCGGAGTCATCCGGCAAATCAGGGTAATCGGGATATTGCATGGGCGGATTACCGTTGTAGAGCTGGTAGCGGCGGTGCTGGATCCAGGCATCCCGCATGAAGGTGTAGGGATCGTAGGCACTGTCCAGAGTGCTGTCGAGGTCCAGCACTCCAGCCCGCGCATCCACGGCATTCAGCAGCGTGCCGGCATTGCGGTAACGCACTTGCATGTTGTTCTTGACGGGGTTGGCGTAATAGTTCGGATACAAGGCGCTGGCATCGCGCACGTTGCTGGGTCCCAGCAACGGAATCACCAGATAAGGACCTGAAGCCATGCCCCAATGGGCCAGTGTTTCTCCCAGGTCTGCATCGTGGTCCGGCAGATTCAGGTGCTGCGCCACATCGAACCAGCCCAGCAGGCCGGCCGTGGAGTTGATGAGGAAGCGGCTGGTGTCTTTGAGCGTGGATCTGATCTGGCCCTGCAGCAGGTCATTGACGATGGTCGCGGGCTCGCCCAGGTTATTAAGGAAATTATGGATGCCGTGGCGCGCCTGCACCGGCACCGCCCGCACATAAGTCTTGGCAACCGGCCGGGCGACAGCTTTATCCACCTTCTGATTGAAGGCAAACGTGACCCGGTTCAATTTTTCCCAGGGATCCTTGGTTTGCGTGGTGTAATCCGGAGGTGCCGAAGCGCAGCCCGCCAGCATCAGCATGCCTGCGAGCCACATAAAACCAAGCTGCCGCATGACGCGGCGGTGATGTTTGTCAGACATGAAAACTCCCGAAACGGATGAACCCGGGCATGCTAGCAGGTGAAAACCGGAAGACCAGCTCTCAAGGTCCGGGGTTGCTATCGGACTTCAGGGATTGACGATTCATGCGGCCCCAAGCCTGCAAACGCTCCAAGCGCGCCTTGTAGCGTTGCTTCTGCATGTTGTCTATCCCGGGTGTGGCGAGCGCGATACGCAACTGGTCGGCGGCGGCAGCCGGCAGGCCGGTGGTGTAATAATATTCTGACATGTAGTAGTGGGATTCGGCGCTGTTGTCGGCCTTGTCATAGGCATTGGCCAGCATCCGCAACACTTCCGGGTCGCGGTTGGTCTGTACCGACAGAGAAATGAGCAGGCCGATGGCGTTTTGCGGCTGTTTGGCTTCGATCAGATCGCGGGCATAACTGAGGGTCAAGGGCTCACTATCCGGGAACAGTTGCATGGCTTTTTCGTACGTGGTTTTGGCCGCGGCGATGTCGCCCGCGCTCATTTGCGCGTCCGCCAGGCCGATGCGGAACGCCACCACGTCCGGATACTTGTCGCATAATTGCTGCATCAGCTTGATGCCATCAGCATTCCGGTTTACCCGCGAATAGGTCAGCGCCAATCCATAGCGTATGGCTTCCTGATTCCAGCCATGCGTGGAATCCAATGCGCCTTTGAAGAACTGCAAGGTCTGATCCGAATTGTCGCTCTCCAGTACCCGCACGCGGGCTTTCATGATGGCATAGCTGCGGCTGTCGGGCCGCGGCGGGACATGCATGCTCAGCGCGCGCTCTTGCAGGTACGCCATGCGCGTTGAATCCAGCGGGTGATCCAGCAGGAATTCCGGAATGCGGTCATAGCCGTTGAGGGCTGAACTGCGCTGCATCTTCTGGAAGAATTCGATCATGCCTTGGGGCGAAAAGCCGGCACGTGCTAGGGTCTGGATGCCCACGCGGTCGGCTTCCTCCTCCTGGGAGCGCGTGAATGTGATTTGGTGCTGAATGAGGGCGCCCTCGGCGGTGGCGATGGTGCCCATGGCCACGTCTGGATCCCCGGAGCTGGCGGCGACCAGAATCGCACCCAGCATGGTCGCGATATTGAGGAGGCTGCGGTTTTTCTGGTCTTCCGCGCTACGCGCAATATGACGCTGGGTTACGTGGCTGGTTTCATGCGCCATGACGCCCGCCAATTCATCCTCGTTGTCGCTGGCAAGGATCATGCCGGAATTGACGCCGATGAAACCGCCGGGCAGCGTCACGGCGTTGATATCTGGATCATTCAGCACGAAATATTCGAAGTGCAGATTTGGATTGTCGCTATGGGAAGACAATTCATGACCCAGATTGTCAATGTATTCATGCACCAACGGGTCGTCCAGGATCGCGCCTTCACTGCGCGCCTCGTTCATTATTTGCACGCCGATCTGGTATTCCTGTTCGGGCGTCAGCACATTTGCGCCTGCCTGGCCGATTTGCGGCAGGTTGAAATCGCTGCGGGATTCGTTGGCGTAGTTGGCGCCGGGGTTGTTATAGTCAAAATTTGACGCTGGCAACGTTGTGCCCGGACTGGCGGAGACAGTATTGCCGGAACCTGCGACTGCGAAACCGCTGCCCAGCGTCAGCAGCCCCGCAAGGACGAGATGAATCAGAGTTTTGAAAATCGCACTTTGCATATCGTGAACCAAGTTCCGCTGACCGATGATTTCCGAAGCTACCGGGGTTTACAACTCCATTATGGCACGCGGGTTGACGTCCGGTGGATGTCCGCAACAGCCATTGATTTGACCGCGCCGGCCTGCGTTTCGTGCCGTGCGCGCATAAAAAGCCCCCGCAAGCGGGGGCTCGGGATCCAGGTGCAGTGGTTCAGAAGCGGTAGGTGTACTGGATGCCCAGAATATCTGCATCCACATTGTACTGGCCGGCGATGTAGTCGCCGCTGCTGCCATCCAGCTGGCTGAAGGGTACGTGGCCGTTGAGGAACAAGTGCTCATAGCCGATATCCCATTGGCTGTGGTCGGAAACCCGCCAACTGGTTCCGAAGGCGAGGATGAAACGGTTGGCATCCGGTAGCCTTGCGGTACGGCTGGCGTCAATGTTGTTGGGCGTGATGCTGGAGGCTGCGGTCGGGTTCGGCAGCGGCGTCTTGTCGTAAGCGACACCGCCATGAAAGGTCCACCGATCGCTGAACTTGTAGTTGGTGCCGACTGCGAACCGGCTTACATTCGACAAACCTTCCTGCACGGTGGCCGGCGGTTGATTGGGATCGGAGAAATTGATCGTCAGGTTCTGGAAGCTGCTCCAGCCGGTATAAGTCCAATCCGCCATCAGCGACCACTGGCTGTTGAGCTGCCGGTACCAGCTCAGCTCGGCAATCTGCGGTGTGGTGAATTGTGCGTTGATGCCCTGGTTCTGAAACAAGCCCTGACTGGTGAAGAGTGCCGGGGCATTGGTAAAGGTAGCAGTTCCAGTCAGGTCATGTTTTACGCGCGAGCGATAAGAAAAACCCACTCGGGTCGAATCGTCTTGCCACAGCACGCCGAAGTTGAAGCCGGTATGGGTATCGCTGGCTTCACCCTGAAAGAAACCGTCATGACCTTGTGGCACGAGACCAAGGGCTGTGCAATTCACCGGGTTGACCTCGGCGAAACACACCGCACCGTAATCAATATCGTTGGTGAGCTTTACGTCCATGCGCTGGATGTCTACACCAAAACCTGCCGACCAGTTGTCGTTGAACTTGTAGGCCAGCGTCGGGTTGAGGTTCAGCACTGTGACCGACGTATAAATGGCTTGATAACGGAAAATAGATTGAGCGTTGTAACTGGTGGCAAGGCCGAAAGGCACACCGAGACCGATACCGAAATCCAGTTTGTCGGTGAGCGGCGTGGAGTAATAGATAAACGGCGTCGCGCCGAGCTTGCCGGGGTTGCCGCCGTTATTGCCGGACAACGGTGCGCCGGTGGCATCCACGGCGGTGGTGGGTGAGAAGTTGGCGCCCAGACGCACCAAGTTGAAGCCGGCAGTCAATTCCGGGTCGTTCAGGTTTGTCAAACCGGCCGGATTGAACCAGATGGTGGACGCATCTTGCGCATAGGCCGCACCGCCTGAACCCGCCGTGCTCATGTTGGTGGTGCTTTGAATGTCGCTGAGGCTGAAATTGGAAGCCAGGACCGCATCAGGCAGGGCGGCTACCACGGCGGCGGCAATCAGGGGATACGTCCATTTGGCAATTGATGGGTTCTTCATCGGTTTTCCCTCAAGTGGATGAAGCATTGGGGCAAATGATTTAAGCACAAGCAGGGCAGCTTGTCAGTACCCATGCCGGAACTGGCGCATGGGGGTTGCTTACAGAATGTCGGAGGCATAATCCGCCAGCCGCGAACGCTCGCCACGCAGCAGGGTGATGTGGCCGGAATGGGGCCATTGCTTGAAACGATCCACCACGAAGGTCAGGCCGGAGGTGGTTTCAGTCAGGTAGGGAGTGTCAATCTGGGAAATATTGCCGATGCACACCATTTTGGTGCCCGGACCGGCACGGGTAATGAGCGCCTTCATTTGCTTGGGGGTGAGATTCTGGGCCTCGTCCACGATGAGGTAGCGGTTCAGAAATGTCCGTCCGCGCATAAAGTTCATGGAGCGGATCTTTATACGAGTGCGCAAGAGATCGTTGGTGGCGGCGCGGCCCCATTCGCCGCCCTCGCCGTTGGACTGGGTGAGCACTTCCAGATTGTCCATGAGCGCGCCCATCCATGGCGTCATTTTTTCCTCCTCGGTGCCGGGCAGGAAGCCGATATCCTCACCCAGCGGCACGGTGACGCGGGTCATGATGATCTCGCGGTAGTGACTCTGTTCCAGTGTCTGGGTAAGGCCCGCAGCCAGTGCCAGCAGCGTTTTGCCGGTGCCGGCGGCGCCCAGCAGGGTCACAAAATCCACATCGGGATCGAGCAACAGATTGAGGGCGAAATTCTGCTCACGGTTGCGGGCGTTGATACCCCAGACTGTGTGACGGATGCCGCGGTAATCGCGTGCAAGTTCCAGCAGCGCGCCGCGCTCATCGAGCGTGCGCACCATGGCTTCAAAGTTGTCCGTATCGCTGTAGAGGAATTCATTCGGATACCAGTTTTTCACCTGCGGTCCCTGGATACGGTAATACGTGCGGCCCTCCTGCTGCCAGGACTCCATGTTCTTGCTGTGGTGTTCCCAGAAATTCTTGGGCAGTTCGCCCACGCCGGTGAACAGCAGATCCAGATCATCCAGTGCCTTATCGTTGAAATAATCCTCGGCATGGATGCCGACCACCGCCGCCTTGATGCGCAGGTTGATGTCCTTGGAAACCAGGATCACACGACGCTCGGGATATTTCTGCTGCAAAGCCAGCGTGGTACCGAGAATGTTGTTGTCGGGCTTGTTGCCGGGCAAGGTATCCGGCAGCACCGAGGGCAGGGGCTCGGTTTGAAAGAACAGGTGTCCTGCGGTTGGTGCGGCAGCGTGCGCGACCACCGCGGCGGCGCTAGCATTGCGGTGTATGCCGGAGATGACCAGGCCGGCGTCAATTTGCGCCTTGCTCACCTCGCGCATCATCTCGTCGAGGAAGCGGCTCACCTGACGCACGTTGCGCGCAGATTCCGACAGGCCTTTCTTGCCGGCATCCAGTTCTTCCAGCACCACCATGGGCAGAAACACGTCGTGTTCCTGGAAACGGAAAATGCAGGTGGGATCGTGCATCAGCACGTTGGTGTCGAGCACGTAGAGCCGGCGTTGTGTGCGTGATTTCTTCACGGTGCCGCGGGCTTTCAGTCCAGTGATTTGGCGGCGCTCAGGACCTCGTCCACATGGCCCTTGATGCTGACCTTGCGCCATTCCTTTCTCAGCACCCCCTTCGCGTCAATCAGGAAGGTGCTGCGTTCTATGCCCAGATATTTGCGTCCGTACAGACTTTTTTCACGAATTACATCGAATAGTCCGCAGACTTTTTCCTGTTCATCGGCTAGCAGGTCGAATTTCAAACGATATTTTTCGCGGAAATTCTGGTGAGATTTCAGACTGTCACGGGACACACCCAGTATCACGGTGTTGAACTTCATGAATTTTGCCTGGTGATCGCGGAAATCCTCGGCTTCCATGGAACAGCCGGAGGTATTGTCCTTGGGATAGAAGTACAGAACCACATTCGTCCCTTTGAGCCTGGAGAATTTTACCGACTTATCTCCGGTGGCAGGCAGCTCGAAGTCTGGGACCTTTTTGTTTACGGCGATTTTACTCATCTGCTCACCCTCAGTTCTTGATGGGTTCCATGATGGCGTCCAGATTGAGCCGGTCACAGAAATCCATGAATTCCTCGCGCAAGCTGCCGATGTGTAGATCCGCCGGGATATTCACGGCCATTTGTACTGAAAACATGGGCGCGCCGGTGTGCGCCGCCGGATAACCGCGCGTGAACAAATCGGCGATGCCGATGTTATGTTCGGCGAAGAAATCGGCCAGATTGAGAATGATGCCCGGCTGGTCAACGCATACCGCATCAATGGCGTAGGGCACGAGGTCATGGCGCGGATCACGTTCCGCAGTGCGGCGCACCGACAGGCTGAGGCCCAGGAGTTTCTCCAGTTTGGGCAACTGGCCTTCCAGTTTGGTGATGGTGTTCCAGTTGCCTGACACCAGCAGCAGCATGGTGAATTCGCCCCCCAGCACCGTCATGCGGCTCTCCACCACATTGCAGCCACAGTCTTTCACGGCGCGCGCGAAGTCGCGGAGTATGCCGGGCCGATCCTCCGCCAGCACGGACACCACCAGGAGCTGTTTCATTCGGGTTCGCGGTGAACGGTCATGTCTTGGCTGCACGGGCAGCAGTGTACCGGGTTTGGTGCTCGGCGCAACTGAAATACGCAACCTTACCTTGAGCCGCGGGGTGCCGGGCCGGTAACATAGACATTTCCGTCGGAAGGTATTCATGTTTCAAGACAGTCTGGTGGCGCTGGTGACACCGATGGCCGATGACGGCCGGGTGGATTTCGGCGCGCTTGAGAACCTGGTGCAGTGGCATGTGGCGGAGGGCACCGATGCCATCGTGGCGGTCGGTACTACCGGCGAATCGGCCACGCTGGAGACCGCCGAGCACATGCGGGTGCTGGATTGCTGCCTGCGGGCAGCCAACGGGCGCATTCCGGTGATTGCCGGAACCGGATCCAACTCCACCACGCATACGATGGCGCTGACACGCCTGGCCCAGGTGCGGGGTGCGGCTGCGGCGCTGGTGGTGGTGCCGTACTACAACAAGCCGACCCAGGAGGGGCTGTACCGGCATTTCCGCGCGGTGGCGGAAGCCGTCTCCCTACCTATTATTCTTTACAATGTACCAAGCCGCACGGTTGCGGATATGTTACCGGAGACGGTTGCGCGGCTGGCGGCGGTCCCCAATATCATTGGCATCAAGGAAGCTACCGGCAAGCTGGAGCGTCTGGAGGATATCCGCCGCCGTTGTGGGGAGGACTTTCTGCTGCTAAGCGGCGACGATGCCACCGCCATGGAATTCATGCTGCACGGCGGAAAAGGCGTGGTTTCCGTGACCGCGAATGTGGCACCCAGGCTCATGCACGCCATGTGTGCGGCGGCGCGCGCCGGCGAGCGCAAAAAAGCCGAGATACTCAACCAGCGGCTTGATACACTGCACAAGCATTTGTTCGTGGAGAGCAATCCGATCCCGGTCAAATGGGCGCTTGCCAGGATGGGACGCATACCGCCTGGCCTGCGTTTGCCTCTCACGCCATTGGCCGCCGCTCACCATGATGCGCTTGAGCGCGCGTTGCGCTCGGTAGGGGCACTGTAATTACAACTGGAAGTTATTTGGATAACCCAGCCATGATTAAACTATTTTTGGTTCCAATCGTGCTACTCGCTGCAGGCCTAGCCGGCTGTAGCACCATCGCTTGTGGCGATCCGCATCCTTATATCAATAGTGAATCGCACCCATTGCTGAAGGCTCCGCCGGGCTTAAGCGTGCCTGCTGCCGATCCGAACTATGCTATACAGGGAATCACACCTAATGTCACCAAAAGCACGGATCGGGATGCGGCCGGAGTCTGCCTGATTAAACCGCCACAACTCATCAGCGCGCAGCCTGCGGCTACTCCCAAGCCGCCTACCATTGAATCAAAAAGCACGCCGGTGCCATCGTCCGCGAGCGGCAAGTCGCCTGCACAGCCCGCCGAATCAGATAAAACAGCGGCGCCATCGGCCTTAAGCAGGAGCGCTCCGCCCGCAGTTGCGACAGCCTGGCACATCGGGTAATCTCCCGCGCCTTTTGCGCACCGCTGACCGTAATTTTAAGTTCGCTAATGTTGAATTTCGGAGAGGTGTCCGAGTGGGTGAGCTGGAGCAAAATTGATCCGGTGGATCAATTTTGCCAGCGAACGCGAGGCAGAGATGCCGAGCTGGACATCCCGCCAGGGATGGCTCTGTGAGTGAGTGCTGAATTTAGGAGAGGTGTCCGAGCGGTCTAAGGAGCACGCCTGGAAAGCGTGTATACGCCCAAAGCGTATCGCGGGTTCGAATCCCGCCCTCTCCGCCAGTGTTTGGAAGTATGTGATCAATGGCAGCCTGCGCCGGCTCCTTCGCGACGACAAGCTGTGAATCCCGTCAGGCCCGGAAGGGAGCAGCGGCAGCAGCGGCCTCGTGTGCCGGGGTGCAGCTGACGCAGGTTGCCACCTTCTGCATACGGATTCAGACTCTTGGCATGTCTGGTACAGTAACTTCGCGTCTGCATGATGCGTCTTGGCTCCGCACAATCAGAAACTCATGTCCTATCAGGTACTGGCGAGAAAATGGCGTCCGCGCAACTTCGCGGAAATAGTGGGTCAGGAGCACGTGCTCAAGGCGCTCATCAATGCGCTGGATCACAATCGCCTGCACCATGCCTTCTTGTTCAGCGGCACCCGCGGGGTGGGCAAGACCACCATCGCGCGCATCTTGGCAAAATCACTCAACTGCGAAAAAGGCGTCAGTTCAAAGCCCTGCGGCGAGTGCAGTGCCTGCCTGGAAATTGATGCGGGCCGCTTCGTGGACCTCATCGAGGTGGACGCGGCCTCGCGCACCAAGGTGGATGATACCCGCGAGCTGCTGGACAACGTGCAGTACGCACCCAGCCGTGGTCGTTACAAGGTGTACCTGATTGACGAAGTGCACATGCTGTCCACGCATTCCTTCAACGCACTGTTGAAAACTCTGGAGGAACCGCCGCCGCACGTCAAATTCCTGTTGGCCACCACCGATCCGCAGAAATTGCCGGTAACCGTATTGTCACGCTGCCTGCAATTCAACTTGAAGCGCTTGCCCGCGAATCTCATCCGCGACCATCTCGAACATATTCTCGAAGCCGAAAAAATCTCCCAGGAACCGGCCGCTCTGGCGTTGCTCGCCAATGCTGCGGATGGCAGCTTGCGTGACGCGCTGAGTTTGCTGGATCAAGCCATCGCTTACGGCGGCGGCGCAATTCGGGAAACGGAAGCGCGCGCCATGCTGGGAACCATCGAACAGACCCATGTGCACGCTTTGCTGAAAGCGGTGGCGGAACGCAACGGCAAGAGCCTGCTGGATACGGTGGCGAAGCTGGATGAGCAGGCACCGGATTATGAACTGGCGCTGGACGATGTGGCGGCATTCCTGCAACACGTAGCGCTCGCGCAGGCGGTGCCGGAATCGGCCGCAGACTTCAGCGATGCCGACGCGCTTCGGGAATTGAGTGCCCAACTCAGCCCGGAGGACGTGCAGCTCTGTTATCAGATTGCGCTGCTGGGCAAGCGTGATTTGCCGCTGGCGCCCTCATCGCGCAGTGGCTTTGAAATGATCATGTTGCGCATGCTGGTCTTTTCGCCGCCGCTGCAAGCGGAGGGCAGAAGCGCAAGTAGCCGCGTTGCATCGGCAGCGCACAGCGCTCAAGCTGGCATGAATGCGGTTGCCAAACCGGTTACCGCGACAGCCAGGGAATCCTTCCGGAACAAGACAAAGTCCGCACCACAATGGAAAGAACCGGACTGGATGGGCCTGGTGGAGTGTCTGGACCTGAAAGGCGCGGCCCAGCAATTGGCGCTCAATTGTGTGTACCGGCGCCGTGAAGGTGATGTGCTGCACCTGGAACTGGACGCAGCCCATGAACACATGGCCACGGAACAATTGGTGAAGCGCTTGGAAGAGTCCTTGTCGCAGTACTACGGCGACGCCCTGAAAGTCCGCATCCAGCCGGGGGCGGGGATTCTGGATACTCCCGCCAAGCGCGATGCACGCCGTCAGATGGAACATCTCAAGGCGGCGCAAGCGGCTATCGTCACCGATCCCAATGTGCGCAATCTGTGCGAAACCTTTGGTGCCCAAGTGAATCCGGAATTGGTGAAACCGGCGGATTGACACATATAGAGGTGGATGAAAATGAAAGGTGGATTGGGTGGTTTGATGAAGCAGGCCCAGCAGTTGCAGGAAAACATGCAGAAAGCCCAGCAGGAACTGGCGCGCCTGGAGGTCACCGGTCAAGCGGGTGGCGGCATGGTAAGTATCGTGATGAGCGGGCGGCACGAAGTGCGCCGCGTCAGCCTTGATCCCAAGTTGCTCGGCGATGACAAGGAGATGCTCGAAGACCTCATCGCGGCGGCGGTGAACGATGCGGTCAACAAGGTTGAGGCCGTGACGCGCGAGCGGTTTTCGGGGTTGACGGCGGGCATGCCTTTGCCCGGCGGCATGAAACTGCCGTTCTGATTGCCCATGGCCTACACGCCGTTATTGCAGCAAATGATGGATGCGTTGCGCTGCCTGCCGGGCGTGGGTCCAAAATCGGCACAACGTATGGCGTTCCATCTTCTGGAGCGCAACCGTAACGGCGCGCTCGCGCTTGCCCAGGCGTTGGCAAAAGCCGTGAACGGCATCCGCCACTGCGAACGCTGCCGCATGCTCACCGACCAGGCACTGTGCGAGATTTGCGCTTCCATGAAGCGCGATGCGTCGCTCTTGTGTGTAGTGGAAACGCCGGCCGATGTTTACGCGATCGATGCGGCAACCGGATTCCGCGGTAAGTATTTCGTGCTCATGGGCCATCTTTCACCATTGGATGGCATTGGCCCGGAGCAGCTCGGTATACCGCAGTTGGAAGCGCGTATATCCGAAGGCGGTATCATGGAACTGATCCTCGCCACCAATCCGACGGTCGAAGGCGAGGCTACGGCTCATTACCTGGCGGAGCTGGCGCGTGCTCGCGGCATTCGTGTCACACGCATTGCACACGGCGTGCCACTCGGCGGCGAACTGGAATTCGTGGACGGCGGCACGCTATTGCATGCATTCAGCGGCCGGCGGGATGTCCAATAAGGAGCGATTGTGAACGATTGTCTGTTCTGCAAGATGGTGCGCGGCGAGATCAAACCCGTCATGCTGATGGAAACGGACGATCTGATCGCGTTCCGCGATATCAATCCGCAGGCGCCCGTGCATGTCCTGGTGGTGCCGCGCAAGCACATCAGTACGCTTAACGATCTCACACCGGATGATGCGCAACTCATGGGCAATCTGGTTCTGACTGCACGCGATATCGCGAAGCAGGAAGGTATTGCCGAATCGGGTTACCGCGTGGTGATGAATTGCAACAAGGGTGCCGGTCAGACCGTGTTCCACATCCATTTGCACCTGCTGGGTGGCCGCGTCATGACTTGGCCGCCCGGCTAGGGGCCGATTGTCCCCGTCACTCCGGCTGCAATGCCGGAATCAAATTGCTGCGCGAAGTTGCATTCTTTACTCAGTGAGGCGGATGGAGGACGCCGGCAAGCGCCTGGAGGCGGGTGATACGCGCCAAGGCGGGTGGATGCGAGTCGTGGAAAGCCGAATGCAGCGGATCGGGTGTCAGCGTGGTGGCGTTGTCACGGTAGAGTTTCACCAGCGCGTGGATCAATGCGCGGGCATCCGTGTGGCGACTGGCGTAGGCATCCGCCTGAAATTCATGACGCCGCGACCAGGCTGAACTTATTGGCTCCAGCAGGAGCAGGAAGGGCGGCATGAGCAACGTGAATAAGATCAGTGCCATGTAAGCGGATGCCTGCGGCACGCCGAGACCCTGATAGAACCATGGGCTGGCGGCCAGCCAGCCGAGGATTGCCAGGCCGGCGAGACTGAGCAAGGCGCTGAGCAGCAAGCGTTGCATCACGTGTTTCAGGCGGAAATGACCCAGCTCATGGGCCAGCACCGCTTCGATTTCTTCCGGCGCCAATTTATTGATGAGTGTGTCGAAAAACACGATACGCTTGTAGCGCCCAAAACCGGTGAAGTAGGCATTGCCATGGGCGGAGCGGGCGGAGCCGTCCATGACGAAGACGCCGCGGCTGGTGAAGCCACAACGTGCGAGCAAGGATTCAATACGTTGTTTCAGTTCCGCATCCGCCAGCGGCGAGAACTTGTTGAACAGGGGCGCGATGAGCACCGGATAGGCCCAGGTGATAATCAGGCTGAAACCCATCCACAATATCCAGACATACAGCCACCATAGCCGACCGGAGCGCGCCATCAGCCACAGCGCCGCATACAGAAGCGGAACTCCCAGAATGACCGCCAGCAATGCCATCTTCAGCATATCCAGGAAATAGGTACTGAGACGGGTGCGGTTGAAGCCGAAGCGCGCTTCGATGCCGAACGTGGAATACATGCCGGCGGGCAGTCCAATCAGTGCGTTGATCAAGGCATAGCTGCCAATCACCAGCACGCCGGTGGTGAGAAGGTTCAAGCCTGTGTGACGCCAGGCGGTATCCAGCAGTGCCAGCCCACCACCGATGGTCCAGAGCAGCGCCAGCGCCAAATCGAGGGCCGAGCCGATGAGACTGAAACGGCTCTTGGCGACAGCATAATCCGCTGCTTTCCGATGAGCCGGCAGGTCAATGCTGGAACTGAACGCTTCCGGCACCGCGCCACGGTGCCGGTGCACATACAGGATCTGGCGGCCAGTCAACCAGCCACGGATCGAAGCCGAGACCGCCAGCGCGAGGATGAAAACGACGGTAAGGAGGTTCATGTCAAAATGAAAAATCCAGGAACACGTATTCTAAGCGAAGTCCGACGGGATGGGCAGAATGGGTGCTTGGGTTTAGACTTGGCTTTACTCCAATCCCGAAGGACGTGCCATGCCATTGCATGCGGAAAACCTCATCTGGCTTGACCTGGAAATGACCGGACTCAATCCCGACACGGATCGTATCCTTGAAATCGCGACACTGGTGACGGACAAGCAACTCAATATCCTTGCCGAAGGGCCGGTCATGGCTGTGTACCAATCAGCTCCCGTGCTGACAGCCATGGGCGAATGGTGTACGCGCCAGCATGGTCAATCCGGGTTGACTCAACGCGTACGGGCAAGCCGCGTCAAAGAGGCCGAGGCGGAACGGGCGACGCTGGCGTTTCTGCGCCAGCATCTGCCAGCCAACAGCTCACCCATGTGTGGCAACAGTATTTGTCAGGATCGCCGTTTTCTCGCGCGTTACATGCCGGAGCTGGAAAAATTCTTTCACTACCGCAATCTGGATGTCAGTACACTCAAGGAACTTGCGAAACGTTGGGCGCCGGGTGTGGCGGGCGGATTCATCAAGGAATCCACGCATCTGGCGCTTAACGATATCCGCGATTCCGTGGACGAGCTCAAGTATTACCGTGAACACCTGTTTCGTGCCGAATTTCTTTCTGCATAGGCTTGCTTCGTGGACGACAGGCTGACGTTGGACGACATCCATGCGGCAGCGGTACGCATCGCGCCGTATATTCGGCGCACGCCGATCCTGCGTTGTGCGCGCCTGGACCAGGACTTGCAGGCGCAAATCTTTTTCAAATGTGAAAACTTCCAGGAGATGGGGGCCTTCAAGATACGCGGCGCCAGCAATGCGGTATTTTCTTTGCCTGAGCCGGCGCTCACGCACGGTGTCGCAACCCATTCTTCCGGTAATCACGGCGCTGCTCTGGCGCTGGCAGCCAAACGCCGCGGCGTGACAGCCTGCGTGGTGATGCCGGAGAACGCCAGTGCTTTCAAGCAGCGTGCGGTGGCCGAGTACGGCGCCAGGATTATTTATTGCGAATCCACCCAGGCCGGGCGTGAAGCGGCGTTGGAGAAATATGTTGCAGAAACCGGTGCCACGGTGGTGCATCCGTACAACGATCATACGGTCATGGCGGGGCAGGGTACGGCAGCGCTGGAACTGCACGCCGAAGTGCAGGGGCTGGAGATAATCCTGGCGCCGGTGGGCGGTGGTGGCCTGCTCTCCGGCACCGCGGTCGCGACTCGCGGACTGCGCTCCGATTGCCGCATCATCGGCGTGGAACCCCTGGGCGCGGATGATGCCTGGCGTTCACTCCAGGCCGGTCGTATCGAAGCGCTGGCGCATCCCGACACGATTGCAGACGGTCTCCGCGCCACTATCGGTCCGCTGACTTTCGCCGTAATCCGCAGCGAAGTGGACGAAATTGTGCGTGTTTCCGAAGCATCCATCGTCAGCGCCACGCGCTATGTCTGGGAGCGCATGAAAATCATCATTGAACCGTCCTCTGCCGTGGTGGTGGCGGCGCTGCGGGACGGGTTGGTGGAGGTGAAGAGCCACCGGGTCGGTGTTATCCTCACCGGCGGCAACGTGGATATGGATCACTTACCCTGGTGAGAGGTTTCAAAACATGCGCAGCACAACAGTTTGGGTCTTCGGTTTGGTGTGCGTGTTGTCATGGGCAGCAGCCCTGGCCGCGCCGTCCGCGATTGCACAAGTGGACGTTCGGGATCTTATTACGGTGACGCAATTCCAGCAGACCGGCCTCAACACGCTTTCTCCGGATCAACTCAAGGCATTGAATACATGGCTGACCCAAGAGCTTGGCTCGCGCGAGGCCACGATGCCCTCGACGGCGTCGCTGGACGTGCGCAACCTTATCAGTGTGACGGAGTTTCATCAGACCGGTCTTGATACGCTGTCGCCCGACGAACTCAAGGCGTTCAACGCTTGGTTGACCCAATATCTGAATTCGCGTGCCACAACTCCACAGGTTGCGGCCGCGCGTACACCGGTGCCTGCGGCTCCGGTTGTGGCGCCGGCGGCTGCCGCGAACTTCGGTGCGGATACCATGCCGACCAAAGAAGCCGCGACACCCAGCCGCATCGAAACCCGCATCGCAGGAATGTTCACCGGTTGGACCGGCGATACCATCTTCAAGTTGGAGAATGGGCAAGTGTGGCAGCAGATTGCCACTGGCTATTTCACAAACGTGGAACTGGATCACCCTCAGGTAATCATCAAGAAACTTGCCTTTGGTTATCTGTTGACCTTGCCGGGGCAAGGTGAAACCGTGTTCGTACGGCGCATTAAATAACGGCCCCTATTCGCAGAACATCCGCAAAAGCGTGCCGGCAGGCGGCACTTGGGTTGCTTGTGCAGGCAAGCTGGGCGCGTTACTCCTGTGATTGCGCGGAAGGCGCAGGCGTGCTGCTGGTGCCGGTCTGTGCCTGGATCGCGCGGTCCAAGGCCTGTTTCTGGGCATTCACGGTGTTTTGCACTTGTTTCGCCTTGTCGATTTCCCGGATGTAGGGTGCAAACACCGTATGGCTGACCGGCGGCGGTGCGTCCTGGGCTGCCTGGTTTTTGGAACCGTCTGATGATCCGCAGGCGCCGAGACCGAGCAACAAACCGGTAAACAAAATTATGTACAGCGCGGTTTTCATGTCGGCTCCTCATTGCTGAAACTACAAGTATGATAACGGAAAAATTTCAACGCCGACGACCAGTGCGCCGTACCCAGCCCGGCTTTGCGCATCAACTGATCGCAGAACTGATCCGGTTCCGGCAGCGATTCCCAGACAGCGGGCAGGAACGTGGCTTGTCGTGTGCCGTCCCGCACGATCAATCCATCCGCGCCCGGTCTCAGTGATCGCAGCAGCGCGGCGCGATTACCGGCGCGGATGAGTTCGGCGGTGGAGAGCACTGAAATTTCAATACCCAGGTTTTCCAACTCGGCTGCCACCAGCGGCGGGAAACGCGGATCCTGAAAAGCCGCTGCACGGGCATTGTGAATGACATCATCCAGCAACGGACGCCAGGCTTGCAGGGTGCCGATACATCCGCGCAAGGCATGGTGGCGTTTCAAGGTGACGAAGCTGGCGTGCCGCTCGCGCAGCACCGGATCGGGGTTTTCGCTGACGAAGGCCGGCTCGTCTTTGTTCAGCGCCTGTTTGATGGCGTGGAGCGCTGCGGCGAGCAGGGTAGTGCGCGCGTGGGCATCAAGCGTCATGGCAAGCCCATGCCCCGTAGCCTACGACGCGCTTGCGGTCACCGGCCGTATCGCCGGAATTGCGCAGATCGAGACGCGCGATATGCAGATTGCGTGAACGCGCCACTGCCAGCAAACCGTTGATGGGATAAGCACCGCAGGCCTGCCGGTCTTCGATGGGTATGTGCCGGGCTTCGATTTGCCGTGCCGTTCTCTCATCCAATTCCCGGGCTACGTCATAGAGATGATAGTGACTCAGATCGGAGCTTATTACGATCAACGTTTCACTTCCGCCCCAAAGCATTTCCATGACCTGGGAAACTTCGTCCGGTGCTGCCCAACCCACCACCATCGGCACCAGCTCGAACCGACCCAGTAACGTTTGTAGGAAGGGCAGGTGCACTTCCAGACTGTGCTCGAGCGCGTGCGCGGAGTCCGAACGCTCCACTTGCGGCAGGTTGTCTATGCGGGCTATCGCTGCTTGGTCCAGCGGTACCTCGCCCAGGGGCGTGCGGAAAGCCTCCACCGTGGGTAAGGCCAGGCCGCGTACCGCCACCCGGTGAGCAGGGCCCAACAGCACCACCCGCCGGATGGCGGTTGCTTGCGGGACCAGGCAGTTATAGGCGCGTGCGGCGATGGGACCGGAGTAGATATAGCCTGCGTGCGGCGCAATCAGAACCTTTGGAAACGGCCCTTGCGCCGGATTTTCGGCCAGCAGCCGTTGCAGCATGGCGCGCAGTTCGGCGGCGTCATCCGGGTAGAACAGGCCCGCCACCGCGGCGGGCCGCACATTCGCTCCGGTGGTCATATACTGAATCATAGTACGGAACCTACGCAGATGAGCATGGCTTTACAAACGGTGATACCGACCCGCTACTGGCACCGCCTGGATGATGGCCGAATCCAGTGTGATGTCTGTCCGCGCGCCTGCAAACTGCATGAGGGCCAGCGCGGTCTGTGTTTCGTGCGCGGCCGCGAGCAGGACCGGATCAAGCTGTTCAGTTACGGCCGCTCCAGCGGTTTCTGTGTTGACCCGGTGGAAAAGAAACCCCTGAATCATTTTTTGCCGGGCACCTCGGTGCTGTCATTCGGAACCGCCGGCTGTAATCTGGCCTGCAAGTTCTGCCAGAACTGGGACATGTCAAAATCCAGGGAAATGGATACGCTCGCGAATCTTGCCATGCCGGAAACTCTTGCCATGACCGCACACCAGCTCGGTTGTGCCAACCTGGCATATACCTATAACGATCCCGCAGTGTTCATGGAATATGCCATGGACGTGGCGGATGCCGGCCATGAGCTGGGAATCAAATCCATCGCGGTGACCGCCGGCTACATGTGTGCGGAGCCGCGCCTCGAGCTTTACAGTCACATGGATGCCGCGAATGTTGACCTGAAGGCCTTCACGGAGGATTTCTATCACAAAATCTGCGGCGGTCATTTGCAGCCGGTGCTGGATACGCTCATGTTTCTGAAGCACGAGACACAAGTCTGGTTCGAGATCACCACGCTGTTGATACCCGGTGAGAATGATTCTGAAAAGGAAATCCAGGAACTCACGCAATGGATTCTGGAGAATCTGGGACCGGACGTGCCGCTGCACTTCACGGCCTTTCATCCCGACTGGAAAATGCAGGACAAGCCGCCAACGCCGGCTGCAACCCTCACCCGCGGGCGGAATATCGCCGTCCGGAACGGTATTCGCTATTGCTATACCGGAAACGTACACGACCCCGGGGGTAGCAGCACCTATTGCTGCAATTGCAAAACGTTAGTGATCGAGCGTGACTGGTACGAGCTGGGCAAATGGCGGCTCTCAGACAGCGGGGAATGCCAGCGCTGCGGCACACCATTGCCGGGTGTGTTTCACGGCAAACCGGGAAGGTGGGGAAGGCGCCGCATGCCGGTGCGGATTGACGCAATCCATGAATCCGCCGTCTGATTGTCGGGCAGTTGCGGCCGCGCGCTGAAAACTGCTATAAAATCAGTCCGATAAGGCCAACGCAAACAGCAGATGCGCCTCCGCCCGCGATCAACCGGGACAAGGAATACAAATGCACGTCGAAAGTGAAAAGTTCTATCACATCCACAAGCACAGCTCTCCGAAATGGGTCGAAGGAGCGACATTCACGTTTGGTGATGAGCCCAACAATTCCTGGCGGGCGTTCGAAGTGGCGCGGCGTGGCATCACCAATCCGGAAACCAACGAGGTATTCACCGTTGACCTGGTGGCGTTCCGCGCATTGCACGTGTATCGCAAACAGGGTAAGAAAGATCCGCACCTGGGTTTCTATCACTACAATCCGGTCATGACGCTGGCAGAGACTCTCGACAGCTTGTTTCTATCCACGCGCATGGTGCGGGAACTGGTACTGGAGGATGTGCGCCGCCAGATGTACCCAGACCTGCCTTCACGCACCAGCTGTATCTGGCTGATACCCGAAGATGAACGCGCGGTGCGTTTCTGGCTGGAAAACATGCGCGGCGATCACAAGAAGGTATTCCGTGTCCGGGCCACCGGCGAGTTGCATCGTGCTCCCCAGCAGGTGGTCATGGGCGATACCATTTCGCTGGTGGAATGGCATAAACGCGCGCTTGAATACTGGAATGGCGTGGATATGGAATCCTACGACGACGAGATTACCGCTACCGGCGAGATTGAGATTATTGAAGAATTGCCGAGCAGCAATTTCTGATCAGCCTTTACTGACCCTAGAACACAAATTGCGTCGCTTGCTTGATGACATCAAAGGCGATGATGGCACGCTCACCGTCACCTTTGAACGGATAAACATAGTGGATGTAGTAGGGTGGGAAGATGATCAGATCGCCGGTTTTGGGATACAACCGTCGTGTGAGACTGATGGCATGGTAATGAGCCGCTGGATGTGGATTGAGAAATTCGATGCAGCCCTGGGGTTTAGGCTTGTCGGGCACCGTTACGTAATACACACCACTCGCCAGGTTGTCATGGGTGGGATGCATGTGCGGAGCCTGCCAGTCCCCTTCCGACAGGATATTAGCCCATGACACCAGTCGCGTTTGGATGTCTTTGTTGGCCACCCCATAGGTATGGTGCAGGTACCGCTGTACATCCGGCAGGATGACCTGGTCGCGCAGTGTGCGGATGGCGGGTTCCGGCCGGTTGAGGAACATCATTTTGCGCGCAGTCTGATAGCCGCCGTAGGTAGTGACAGTGCCGCTCAGGGCCTCGTTTTCCCGCGGATCCTCGGCATAAGCATCGCGCAGCGTCCGGATGACTTCGAAAGTTTCCCGATGTTCGCCGTCCAATCCACTGTGATGGCTCACCATCACTGGGATGGGGAAATGATCTTCGAATTGGGTGTCGTGCTCGATGGCCACGCAATTTACCTAGTTGCCTTTGCCGGCGAGATACAGCCAAGTTTCCACCACCGTATCGGGATTAAGCGACACGCTCTCAATGCCCTGGTGCAGGAGCCAACGCGCCAGATCAGGGTGATCCGACGGACCCTGGCCGCAGATGCCAATGTATTTTTGGTGCTTGCGGCAGGCCTGGATGGCCAAGCTGAGCATGGCTTTCACTGCGTCGTTGCGCTCGTCGAACAGATGCGCAATCACGCCCGAGTCGCGGTCCAGACCGAGCGTCAACTGGGTCATGTCGTTGGAGCCGATGGAGAAGCCGTCGAAGTACTCCAAGAACTGTTCCGCCAGTACCGCGTTGGAGGGCAGCTCGCACATCATGATGACCTTGAGGCCGTGTTCGCCGCGTTTCAAGCCATTGGCGGCCAGGATTTCAATGACCTGCCGCGCTTCCTCCAGCGTACGCACGAACGGAATCATGACCTGCACATTTGTCAGGCCCATATCCTCACGCACTTTTTTGAGCGCTTTGCATTCAAGCTCAAAGCACGCACGGAAACTCTCCGCCACGTAACGCGAAGCGCCGCGAAAGCCCAGCATGGGGTTTTCCTCGTGCGGTTCGTACTCGCGGCCGCCGATCAGGTTGGCATACTCATTGGACTTGAAATCCGAAGTACGCACGATCACCGGTTCGGGTGCGAAGGCGGCGGCAATGGTGGCAATGCCTTCGGCGAGCCGGTCCACATAGAAACCGGTGGGATCCCGGTAGCCTGCCATGCGCTCGCGTATCTGTTTCTGGATCTCGGATGATTGCTGTTCGAAGTTGAGCAGAGCCTTGGGATGTACGCCGATCATGCGGGCGATAATGAATTCCAGCCGCGCCAAGCCCACACCTTTGTTGGGCAACATGGCGAAATCGAACGCGCGCTCGGGATTGCCCACGTTCATCATTATCTTCATGGGTGCCTTGGGCATGTTGTCGAGACTGATCTCGCGGCGCTCGTAATCAAGCTTGCCGGCGTAAATATATCCGGTGTCGCCTTCAGCGCAGGACACGGTTACCGGTTGGCCATCCTTGATCTTGTGTGTGGCTTCGCCGCACCCAACCACCGCCGGGATGCCCAATTCGCGAGCGATAATGGCGGCATGGCAGGTGCGGCCACCACGGTTGGTGACGATAGCGGCCGCGCGCTTCATGACGGGTTCCCAATCGGGATCCGTCATTTCAGTGACCAGCACGTCGCCGTTTTCGATGCGACGCATCTCGCCGATGTTATGCACGATCTTGGCGGTGCCGGAACCGATCTTCTGGCCGATGCTGCGGCCTTCCGCCAGCACAGGCCCGCGTTTCTTCAAGGCAAAACGTTCGATGATTTGGGTGCGCCTGCTTTTCACGGTCTCCGGCCGCGCCTGCAGGATATAAAGCCTGCCATCCGCGCCGTCCTTGGCCCACTCAATGTCCATGGGTCTCTGGTAATGTTTTTCGATGACCAGCGCCTGCCGGGCGAGTTCGATCACGTCCTGATCACCGATACAGAAACGTGCGCGTGCTTCGTCATGCACGTCAATGGTTTTGACAGCGTGATCATTCGCCGCTTGGATGCCATAAATCATCATTACTGTCTTGCTGCCGAGATTGCGGCGCACGATGGGGTATTTCCCGGCTTCCAGTGCCGGTTTGTACACATAGAACTCATCCGGATTCACTGCGCCCTGCACCACGGTCTCGCCAAGACCGTAGGAGGCGGTAATGAATACCACTTTATCGAAACCCGATTCCGTGTCCAGAGTGAACATCACGCCGCTGGCGCCCAAATCGCTGCGCACCATGCGTTGTATGCCTGCGGAGAGTGCGATTCCGGCGTGACCAAAGCCGTGATGCACCCGATAGGCGATGGCGCGGTCGTTGAACAGGGATGCAAATACGTCCTTGACGGCATGCAGCACATGCTCAATGCCGCGCACATTCAGGAAGGTTTCCTGCTGCCCGGCGAAGGAAGCGTCGGGAAGATCCTCGGCGGTGGCCGAGGAACGCACGGCCACCGAGATTTCGTTGCCGGTTTGCCGCAGCAATGCGTCATACGCGCTACGAATTGATTCTTCCACCGGGGCGGGGAAGGGCGTGGCCTTGATCCATTCACGGATACGCGCGCCGGTGTCCGCGAGCTTGACCACATCCTCCACGTTGAGGTCGGCAAGCTCCTGGTTGATGCGTTCCGCCAAATGTCCGTGCGCGAGGAATTGGCGGTAGGCATTTGCGGTGGTGGCGAAGCCGCCGGGCACCGATACGCCCGCGCGCGCAAGGTGGCTGATCATTTCGCCCAGGGAAGCATTCTTGCCACCCACTTTATCCAGGTCGTGCATGCCCAGGTGTTCAAAACCGATCACGTAGCTCTGGTCCATTTCCACTATCCTCGCCGGCGGAACACACTTCTTGAGAGGGTATACTGGTTTGGGTACGAACGCCTGCCGATAATTCCAATGACAATGCGCGGAACCCATTCATCCTGAAGGCCGAACATGGAAAAACAACGCACGGTATTTTTTGTCTCCGACCGCACCGGCATTACCGCGGAAGCCTTGGGGCGAAGTCTCATGAGTCAATTCAATGGAGGCAAATTCCGTCAAGTCACTTTGCCATTTATCGCCAGTGTTGACAAGGCTGAGGAGGCGGTGGCGCGCATCAATGCGACCGGGGTCGAGGACGGAATACGGCCGATTGTGTTCAGCACCATCGTGGACGACCCCATGCGCGTCATCATCCAGCGCAGCGACGCGCTGTACCTGGATTTTTTCGATACGTTCATCGGCCCGCTGGAGCGTGAACTGGGCATGAAATCCTCCCATACCGTGGGACGCGCGCATGCGTCGGCGGACAATGCCGCCTACATCAGGCGCATCGAGGCGGTGAATTTTGCACTGGCCAATGACGATGGTGTCACCACCCGCCATTATTCCGAGGCCGACGTCGTGCTGGTGGGTGTGTCGCGTTCCGGGAAAACGCCCACCTGCCTGTATCTGGCCCTGCAATTCGGCGTGTTCGCAGCCAACTATCCGCTGACGGAGGATGACCTGAATCGGGGGCGTTTGCCGGCGGTGCTGGAACCGTACAAATCCAGAATTTATGGCCTGACCATTGAACCTGTGCGCTTGCAGCAAATCCGGCATCAACGCCGACCTGACAGCCGCTATGCTTCTTCGGATCAAGTGCGATATGAAGTGCGCCAAGCGGAAGATATTTTCCTGGCAGCGGGCGTGCCGCACATGAATACGACGCATCCCTCCATTGAGGAAATCGCCACCACTATCCTGCATCAAACCGGCATCGCGCGGCGTTTCTGATTATGGCGAAGCCTTCGATGTGCAGGGCGGGAGTGGCCGCAGGTCTCGGGCAAATCCAAAGTCGTATTTGCGGTCACTTATGTGACTCGCCAGGCAAGCCGGCTCGTAGGCCTGTGATATAGTCCCGGCATGTTTGTCGAAACGCTTGGACAGCGTGTGCGCTTGGTGCAGCCCCGCAGTTTTGCGGGACTGATGACGCTGTATGAAGGTAACCATGCGCGCCTACGGCAGATGTTGGGCGATCTGCGGCACCTGCCGTGCAGACTTGTATCCAGGAGTCCGACCGATTTGAGTATCCATCTGACGCTGGATCAGCGTAGCCGCTATACCACCAGTTTGCGCATGACCTATTGGCTTGATCTCAACGGCCGCAGAGCGGCTGATCCTGATCTACTGTTGCGCATCTATCATGACGCGCGGCTGGTAGAGGCGATGAGCTGTTGCGCGCCATCGCGGTTTGCCGCTTTCGGAGGCGTGTCGCACTTGGCAGCGCCGGGATTGGGACGCCGCTGGTCACTCAATATCCTGCTCAGTAAGTGGCTGGAGCATTGTCTGGATCACCGGCACAGTTTTGCCTAACCGAATGAATCTCGCCGCGGTTGCTTAACCCGAGTCGCTTTCCATTTATGCACCTGATTCACAGTCTGATGGTCGTGGTCCGCCGGGGTGGGATTGCGTGCGTTGCAACTGTTTGTTTCGGGATTTACCCGTTGATGACACCTCTGAAGGCCTGCACATGGCGGCTGAACAGGGATTCGCTGCACGGGCCGCAGTGGCTCCCTGTTTCATGAGTTTTATGTTAAGTTATTAACCGGCGTGTAATACAGGCAAGGGAGCAGAATCCCGTCATCCGGGAAACCTCATGTGCAAGGTTGTCGTTGGGAATGTTTATGGCAGCACGATTCAAAAAAAGCATGTCTGGAAAGCGCCAGACTCAAGACGCACCCGACGCGGTGACGGCGGACTCGCGCACCAAACTCGTGGAACTGTTCGAGAACCGCAATCTCATAAAACGTGAGTTGGATCAAGTTACGCTCGAACGCAACACCCTCAAGAAAGAGGTAGAGGATTTACGCGGTCGTCACGACGAACTCCAGCGACAGCTTAGCAGCCTGGAACAGATGCTGGCGGATGCAGAGCGGGGGCAGAGCGCCATCATTTATTATCGTTTGCAGGCGGTTTGGAATACCTGCAAGCAACAATTGCGCATTTTGGCTGATGATTTGAATGGACGTTACGAGAAAGCGGAACGCGGCGGATTCGAACAGAATGCGGGAAAAGACCGGGGCCGCCGCCTGGATGAGCTTGCGCAACAATTCGACAAACTGGAACGGGAGCGGCGCAATCTGCGCAACAGCCTGGGTGATCTGCAGAAGCAGTTGGCGGATCTGCAAAAATTCTGGCAGAAGGGCAAACGCGCAGCGGTGCAGTTTCAGATTGACAAGCTCACCAGACAGTTCAAGCCCATCGAAGCCAAAAAACTGGAACTGCTCGCCGGCATGGAAATGCTGCGCAATGAAAAAGAACAGGTCTGGTCTGGGATCAGCGTTGCATCCAAACGCAACATTAATTTGTGGTTACTGGCCATGGCGCAATATCTGTATCTGCATTTTATTGAGAACAACATCTCGGAAATGGCGCGCAGCGCCGGCACAAAACCAGTCTCGGATGTGCATTTTGGTTTGTTACAAGATTGCCTGACCATCGGCAACCAGATATATGAGGCGGTAATAAAACTGCGTGGCGACAAGGTAAGGCCCGAGAAGCTTCGTTTTCGTACTGAGCATCTGCGCAGCATCGCGACGTACGCTTCAGACGGTGATACGGTTCCCGAGGAATCGTGCGTTGAATATATCGCCCCGGCGTCTCAAGCGGCGCCGACCATTGACGCCGAAGCCCAGCCTTTCGCCGCCAACGTCCTGCGCTTGAACTGCTGGGACATCCAGAACATCCTGCTAAAACCGCCTGAGACGGAGCCAGCGGCAGAGTCGAAAAGTCTGGCACGCGACGACTGAAAATCAGCCAAGCCTTTTTGAGGCAGGCTCACCCGCCGACAGGTGATACGGAAGCCATGCGGGCTGGTGTCCCGGAAACGGTGCTGGCTGGAGCGGGCAGCACGCCTACGTTCAAGCCAGCCATATCGGCCACCACATGGGCGGTTTCCCGGAGCAAGACGTCGGGCACAACGCCATTTACATCGTTGCCGGTATCCGCTGCATTCACGGACAGTGAGGTGGTTGCTTCGGGAGCCTTGGCATTTTCAGCCAGTTTGTAAGCGTCCTCCAAGCTGGTGGCCGATGGCAGTCCTTTGAGGCGGCGCCAGCCATTGGCCAGTGCCAACTGCGTGCGGTCGCGGTCTGTTTGCTGTTTTTCCCGGGCGCTCAACAGCAACGACACGGACTTTTCATCGCGCTGGTCATTCAATTGCTGGATTCCCGCCAAGAACAGATTCCAAGCCAGATCGCGCGCGATGCGTCCGGCATGCAACTTGTTGAGTTCCGGCAGCGCCGCCGAAACGCCCAAGCGCAGCGGCGTGTAGTCTGCGGCGGCGATCTGATCCCAGGGCAGTGCGTCATCCTCGGTCTCCTCGCCGAATTCCTTGGGGTCAATGGTTGAGGGCAAGGCAATATCCGGAGTCACGCCTTTAATCTGGGTGCTCGCACCGGTCACCCGGTAGAACTTGTCCACCGTGAGCTTGAGTTGACCGGCGTCCTGGTTCCCCGGTACGAAGCGGTTGATATCAATCAGCCTTTGGACCGTGCCTTTGCCATACGTGGTGGAGCCAACCACGATGCCGCGGTGATAATCCTGGATGGCGGCGGCGAAGATCTCGGAGGCAGAAGCGGTGAATCGGTTCACCAACACGGCCAACGGACCCGTATAAGCGATGCCGCTGCCGTCATCGTCGTCCACTTCCACGTTGCCATCCGTATCACGAATCTGCACCACCGGGCCGTGCGGGATGAACAGGCCGGTAAGTTTGGTAGCCTCATCAAGGGCACCGCCGCCGTTGTTGCGCAGATCAATCACCACGCCGTCCACATGCTCGGCTTCGAGTTCCTGAAGCAGCTTGCGCACATCGCGCGTGGTGCTGGTGTAGTTTTTTTCACCTTCCATGCGTCCTTCAAAATCACTATAGAACGCGGGAACGTTGATGACGCCGATTTTGTAGCTGCGCTTGCCGCGTTCCACGGTCATGACGCTCTTGTGAGCGGCCTGGGCTTCGAGTTTCACGGTATCGCGGACCAGACGGATGACTTTTTCCGGTGAACCGGGGGGGGCGCCGGCGGGCAGGATCTGCAGTCTGACCACGGAATCTTTGGGGCCGCGGATAAGTTGAACCACGTCGTCCAAACGCCAGCCCACCACATCCACCATGTCACCCTTGTCGCCCTGCGCTACGCCGGTGATGCGGTCATCCGGATGCAAATCCTTGCTGCGCGCGGCGGGACCGCCGGGGATAACCCGATCTACCCGTGTGTATTCGCCTTCCGATATAAGGGCGGCGCCGATGCCCTGGAGTTTGAGACTCATCTGAATCTGGAATTCCTGCGATTGGTCCGGCGAAAAATAATTGGTGTGTGGATCCAGGGACAGGGTGTAGGAATTCATGAACAGATTGAACACATCGCTGGGTGCGATCTGGCGTGCGCGGTATTCAAAATTCTGGTAGCGCTTGCTCAGGATGCCGGCAGTCTGTTTCCAGGTCTTGCCTGACAGCAGTAACCCGATGGCGTCATTTTTGATGCGTTTGCGCCAGAGGTCGTCCAATTCCGCCGTGGAGGCAATCCATGGCGCCTTGGCGCGATCGTAAACGAAATCTTCTTTTATCTTAAAGTCGGGTTCGTGGGCCAGCAGACTAAGGGCGAACTGGATGCGTTGCTGAACGCGTTGCTGATAGACGTTGTAAATGGCGAAGGCAGGCTTGAGGTTTCCGCTTTTTATGGCATCGTCCAGCGTGTCGCGGTAGGGTTGGAAACTGTCAATATCGGATTGCAGAAAGTAACTGCGGTTTGGGTCCAGATCGTCGAGATAATGCTTGAATATCTGCTTGGAGAGGGTGCTGTCCAATGGCGTATTGCCATAGTGATACCGAGTCAGGATGCCGGCAATTGCCTGGTCCACCAAGGTCTCGCGTGGCTGCGGGCTCAGCGCGGGCAATTGTGCGGTGCTGGCCGCGAGCGCGGTGGTATTGGCGGATTGCGCGGCCGCGGCAAACAGTACGCCGACAGCGATCAGCAAAATCAGGAATTTCTTGCACATTCCGGGGGAATATCCTGTTGGCGAGAGGGCTCTTTGGGGCATGGGCGCGGTGCGATAATCGCGTCCAACCCGCATATTATTGGAAGTCGGGTCCAAGCGCGAGTGCCTACCGGGTGCGTGATAATACCGGGAGTCTGGCGAAGGGCACATCGGCAATCACGTTGACATCACACAGGAGCCCCGTTTTTCATGCGTCCCATGACCTTTATCAATGGCGTGATCTTCGGCAGTGCCGCGGCTCTGGGCGGTGTACTGGGCGTCATTCTATTCCTGCGCTATGTGCTAACGCGGGACAGCAGCTTGGATCAAACCGTGATTCGCGGCGACTTGCCGCTCGGGGAACTGCTGCGTGACATGCTGGCCTTCTCGGCCTTGGCGTTGCTTGCCAGTGCCGCATTCTGGGGGCAAGTAGCCAAGCGGCGCTGGCGCTGGGCAGCTGAGTATGTGTTGGCCGTGGCAATCGCGGCGGCAATCATCATGTTTTTGGCGTCCGCCGGCGACCGGAACCGTGACCTGTTGGTCCTGACGGTGGCGGCGGTGCTGGGCATCGTCATCTGGCTGGCCGGCTGGTATTCAGGCTTTTTACAGCGCATACGCGCCTGGCTTGAAGAGGACGGGTAAACCGCGGTCCCCCCCTGTTTTGAACGATTGGGGACCTGCTCCTGGGAGTATTTCCCTTAAAAAAAACGAGTATATTTATGAACACGATGTCCACAGCGCCCGGGGCTGCTAAGCTGTGCAATGAGACACCGTCCAAGTGTAAGCTAAGGCCGGTTTTTCGTGCATTTCGAGGGTGTACATTGCCCGCGGGTAAGGTGCATGAATAAAAAATTTAGGCGCCTTGGCGCTTAACTCCTTGACTTGGCACAGTGTATTCGAGTAAAAAACTGAGCCCTGAAATCGAGCTCAACGGTGCGATGGGTATCCCTGTGTGGTTTCGAGTTGCATCAGGGTGACCGTGCGCGTTTCGTAAACACCGAATACCAAATCTGGTATTGCAGGAGAGTCTAAGTGAATATTCAAGAGCTTCTTCATATCGCCAACGTTTCCGGCGGCGTTATCTGGATAATCATCTTCACCTTGCTGGTAGCGTTGGTCATCATCATTGACCGGACCTGGAGTCTGGCAAAAATCGTGAGGCAGGGAGAGCTGATTGCGCGCACGATCCTGCAATCGGATACGGTGGACCGTGAAGCGCTCATGGATCTCGCGGTACGAACCGCAAAATACCCGCAAGGCGCCGTGCTGGAAGTGGCGCTCAAATATCCCGATGTCAAGGATCCCGCGCGTCTATCGGAACTCATTGAGGAAACCATCCTCTTGCAGGCACCGCGCATAGACCGTGGCATGTGGGTGCTCGACACCGTTATCACGCTCGACCCGTTGCTGGGACTGCTGGGCACCATCATTGGTATTTTCGAAGCATTCCAGGTGCTGGGTGCCGCGGACACCGCACCCACTCAGGTAACCGGTGGCGTAGCCGTAGCGCTTATAGCCACTGCCGCGGGTTTGACTGTCGCCATCATCGGTCTTGTATTCTTCAACGGCCTCAACAACCGCGCCCGTCTCATCCTGCATCAGATGGAAGCCATCAAGGTGATGCTCGTGAACCGCCTCACCTGAGGCGATCCATGCGGTATCCGGGAGACGTTGTCAATATTCAAATGGCCGTCATGCACGGCCAAGGCAGGTAACTGCAATGAAGAGCTTTGTTGAAAAGAAGAAGGGCAGAGTCGAGATTATCAACATGATCGACATCATGCTCTTCCTGCTGGTGTTCTTCATCATGATCACACTGCGCATGATTCCCGCCACCGGCATTGCGTCGCACCTGCCCCAGAGCAGCACGGCAGTGACCATCGAGCGGCCCAAGATCATCATCAGTTTGCAGGCGCACGGTGAGATTGTGGTCGAGAACCAGATAATGACGCCCGATCAACTTACATCCTATCTGTTGGGACAGGATCCGGCGCATGCCAATATCACTATTGCGGGCGCCAAGGAAGCATCGCTCCAGGATCTCGTAATCGTGATGGATGCATGCCGTGAAGCGGGGGTGACCCAGATCGGTATCGCCGCCAGAAACACCGATTAATCCATAAGGCGCTCACCCGTGGATTCCAAGCACGTTTTTAGCGAGGGGCTGTTCACAGCCAAAAATGGCCGGAACATCATCTTGGCGGTGATCGCCGAGGTAGCCCTCGTCTTGATAGTCGCCGGCGTTATCGTCTGGCAGCAGACGCACAAGGAGCCGCCGCCGCTCCAGAACAAGGTCGCGGTCGTCACCATACCGCCGCCGCCGCCACCACCACCACCACCGCCGCCCAAGACACCTCAGCCGCCGGTTCCGAACATGCCGAAGCCGCAGCCTCTTACCGAGGTGCCGCCGATTCCTTCGCCCATCCCGACGCCGAACGCGGTGCCGCCGCCGCCGCCGCCCCCACCGCCGACTCCGCGACCGCAAGTGAATATGGCGGCCGTAAGAGCCAGCTTTGAAGAAGAGCTACGTGTATGTATTCAGAATCAAGCCATTCAGCATTATCCGCGTCAGGCCGTACTGGCTGGGCAAAGTGGTGAGGTGATGATCGCGTTTGATTACTTGAACGGAGTCAAGAGCAATGTGTCCGTGAAGCGTTCCAGCGGCACGCGTTCGCTGGATGTCGCTGGCTCCCAAGCTGTTATTGTGGCCAAGTGTCCGCCACCTCCCTCTGAATTCCAGGATCAGAAATTTAATTTCACCATACCGATTGAGTACAACCTTGGCGGTTGAGAGAGTTCGATAATGGATGATATCCAAGGCCGTCCGCTTGAAACCCGGACGGCCTTTCAATTTATAGGTTAATGCCGTGTGGAACTATCTGGCCGTCGCCATAGGAGGCGTTATCGGCTGCTGCGCCCGCTATGGCGTAACCCAATTATTGCAGTTGATTTATGGGCGGGCGTTTCCGCTGGCCACATTCATTATCAATGTGGCAGGTTGCTTTCTAATGGGCTTGCTGTTTTTCCTCACACTGGAACGGCTGTCGGTCGGCCCCACGCTACGCACCGCCATTCTTACTGGTGGTTTGGGCGGCTTCACAACCTTCTCAACTTTTGCCATGGAAGCCCTGTTGCTGGTGGAGGACGGCGAGACCAGGACCGCCGTAATATATGTGATAGCGTCGGTGCTGTTGGGACTTGCCGCCGCGTTCGCCGGGGCATTGATCGCCCGCAGCATGTAACCGGATATCTCTATGAATACACCCATGACATTGGTGCGCATTTATCTGAGTGAAGCGGATCAGGGTAAAAAGCACAATCTGCTGGATGAAATCATGGACGTGTTGCACGATCAGCACAAAGTCCACGGTGTCACGGTATTTCGGGGTATCGCCGGTTTTGGCAGCAAGGGCCAGATGCATTCGGCGGACCTGTTACGGCTCACCACGAGACTGCCGCTGGTGGTTGAATTCTATGACGCACCGGCTGCCGTAGAGGCCGCGTTGCAATCGCTGAATGGCCTGGTTCCTGCAAACCATGTGATTTCCTGGCCGGTGGATTGCCAGGGAGTGTAAGCGGCGCCACAGTGCGGTTATTCATTGCTGCCAGATATCCTGTGCCTATACCCGAGTCGCCTACTTGATTGGCATGTCCGACGTGTTCGCGGACCGACGGCGCCGTGTGACCTGTTCCGGGTTGGAGTGTAATTCGTAACCGGAACTTCATCCATGCATTACTCCACGCCGCATAAAGATATATCGGACGGCGGCAAGCGTAACCGTGCACTACGCTTTGTCATCGGCATCGGTATCGTCAGCCTGTTTGCGGATTTCACCTACGAGGGCGGCCGCAGCATCGTGGGACCGTACCTGGCCGTTCTGGGTGTCGGGCCGGTTTTTGTCGGTGCCGTAGCCGGGCTGGGTGAGTTTCTTGGATATGGCGTTCGATTGTTCGCGGGACGTTATGTGGATCGTACACGCCGCAACTGGCAGGTCATGGGTACGGGATACACCCTGAACTTGTTGGCGGTGCCGGCGTTGGCACTGGCGCCGGTGGCGTGGCTGGCGGGTCTGCTGGTATTCATGGAGCGCATCGGCAAAGGCATACGCAATCCCGCCAAAGATGCGTTGTTGTCGCGCGCCGGACGCGAGTTGGGCCACGGTTACGCCTTTGGCCTGCATGAGTTTCTGGATCAACTGGGCGCGGTGATTGGTCCGCTGGTGGTCGCCGCCGCGGTCGCATACGCGGGTTATCGCCTCGGATTCGCGGTTTTGATCGTACCGGCACTGCTGGCGCTATTCTTTTTGTGGCGCGCGCGTGGCATTGAACCGGAACCTGCAGCTGCAAAGCCCGACGTGCAGGTCCACTTCGATGCACGTTATTACCGCTATCTGGCCTTCGAGGTCGTTACCATTATGGGGTTTTCCCATTTCATCCTGGTGGCGTTTCATTTGCAGGTAACGCATCGCGTGTCGCCGGCATTCATTCCGGTGCTGTTTGCCGTGGCCATGGCTACCGATGCTATCTCCGCATTGGCCATCGGAAAGTTTTTCGACCGTTATGGCTTGAAAGTGCTGTACGCACTGCCGCTACTCACATTGCCCGCATTGCCGTTGTTGTTTTTGAGTGTGCAACCGGTCTGGATTTGGATTGGCGCTGGCTTGTGGGGCGCGGCGCTGGGTGTGCAGGAAAGCACCGTGCGTGCGGGCGTGGCCACACTCACACCCGAGGATTTACGCGGCACCGCCTACGGATTGTTCGATACGGTGTTCGGCGCCTCCTGGTTCGTAGGCAGCGTGGTTCTCGGCGCGCTGTATGCACTCGGGCCGGGCTGGCTGGTGATTGTGGCGGTGTTGCTGCAATTGGCTGCGTTGCCGCTGCTTGCCACAATCAACCCGCGTGGTGCGGCAGCATGAAAGAATTTCACGAACAATAAATCCCTGTGCCATTGTGGCTGCGGTGTAGGAGGCAACGCCTGATAGGATGATGCGGGGCGGAGGCGGTCGCGGCTGAATCAGATGAGGAGACGGTGGTGTTGCGGTACCGAGCGGCGGGTTGTTCTCGGCCATCCATGGCCTGCGCAACGCCTGCACATCCCTGTGCATTGGCCGCTCCCCCACATCACTAGCCTTTCCCACGCCTGGGACTTCCAAGGGTCGTCCCCCGTCGGGGATTTCTAAGGGTCACGCACACCTGTGCCCCCATGCACAATGGCTGTTCCCGCTCATCCCTGTGCTTCGCGTCACTTTGGTATCCCTGCCAAATGGCCGTTTCCGGCATCCTGCCTTCCACGGTACTTGTACATCCTTGTACATCGGATTCTCACCCGCTACGCGGGCCCGGTTCCCGGACAGGACTAATGAAGCTTTGACCTGAAGCGCGTGGATCTAATGGTTGGGGTGCGTTTCCGCCAGAAGATGTTCTAGCCAGCAAGAGCATTCCAAGTATGCAACTGCCCCGCAGTGGCCGACGGCCCACATACGTTAAATCCGGTCTATGGCACTATTTCCAAAAATTTCTTTTCAAAATGCCGGCGTGCTTTGTATTGTTCAGTTGTATAGCGTCCATTTCGCGACGTGCGCAAGAGATATTCCTTTAGCGCCAGCTTTGCACGCGCTGATTTGTACGATTGCAGATAATGAGCTATTTGATCCAGCAGCGCTAACGCCTGACGATTTGTAATCTTGTAAACATAACTCGGCGTGTGCCTGTCGGAATATATGCGCTTGCTAGTAATTTTCCCAATGCCACATACTTCCCTGACGAAATGCAGAATGGGTAATTCGGTATTGCTGATGCTGACGACCAAGCGACGATTTTCGTTGGCATGTTCGCGGGTGAGCGTGATTGTTCCTTCGCCGTCTATCAGCCCAGCGATGTAAGCCGCATCGGTCAGCTTGAGCTTCCTTGCTTTTGCATACGCCATATCTGTTTCCAGTGCTCCTGGCTCATTGAAGAAATAGGAAAGCCGCCGACATGTGTCGGCGGCTCTTGTTGGTGGAGGCGGCGGGACAGCCTATCCGTCTCTTTCGAGACGGGCTGGACTATGCCTTCATCCTGCCTGGGCAGGATGCGGAGCGTGTTATCCGGCCGCAGAGGCCGAATCCTAGTATCCGCTCGGCCATGTTGGCTTCAGCGGACCTATGAGTCTCTACAGGGCAGGCCTGAAGTTGGCCTTCTTCCTACCCCTCGGCGTTACCATGCCGTCTTGTGACGGTTGCAGGGTTCACCGATGTGAGCTCCGTTTTCACTTTGTCCTCTCGGACAAAGGCGACCTACTTTTGATCGAACCCGCGTCCGTAAGCCCTCCGCCCTCAGCTCTACATGCGTAGCACACGTCTTTGATTTAACCGCCTGCTACCCGACGGGCAGGGAAAACAGACGGCGGGTCCGGTATGTTTTAGCGGCTTGGCGCCGGACGCACCGCACCGCGATCTTGTGAGACACGACCTCTGAAGCGTCCCCGAAGAGACTCTGGACGCACAAGCACGGCTCCAGTCAGAGGCTAGCCGGGATTAGGCGGCTAGGGCGTAGTTGCTATCGTTCGCAGCTAGCGTTGTTGCAAGACAGTTTAACGAGGAATCCTGCACCTCGGCATGCACTTCGGGTTTCGCGACCCACGTCGAGACCTTGTCGCCCCCGATTCAGAACACTGGCGATTCTATATCAAATGATGCGTATAAGTGCAGTTTTGCAATCAGGAAGGCAGCGAAAATGAGGGGTAAGGAGTGAGGAGTGAGGAGTGAGGAGTGAGGCGGACGAGAGTAGTGTGATTCGTGAAGGCTTGCGCTTCACTTCTTCTGTCGCTTCAGGCGATTCTTCTGGAGTTGCCAGTCGCGGTCTTTCTCGGTGGCGCGCTTGTCGTGCAGTTTCTTGCCTTTGGCCAATCCGATTTCAAGCTTCGCGCGGCCTTTTTTCCAGTACAGTGCCAGCGGCACCAGGGTGTAGCCTTTGCGTTCCACGGCGCCGATTAACCGATCCAGTTCCGCGCGGTTCAGCAGCAATTTGCGCGTGCGGGTGGGATCCGGGCGGATGTGGGTGGAGGCCGTATTGAGTGGCGTGACATGTGCGCCCAGCAGCCAGGCTTCGGTATTCTTGATGGTCACGTAGCTTTCGGTGATCTGGGCCTTGGAGGCCCGCAAGCTTTTTACTTCCCAACCCTCCAGCACCAATCCGGCTTCCAGCCGTTCCTCGATGAAATAATCGAACCGCGCACGTTTGTTGAGTGCGATCGTGGCGGATGCGGATTTGGCGTCATCTTTTTTATTGGACATGCGGCATTATAGCCTGCGGTCCATGTGAACCCGGCGTTGTGCGGGTGGCGTGTTTGGCCCAGAATTGCCGCCCATGTCAGCTGCATTAAGCAACCCAAGCACCGGACGCATCGCATGCGCACCGTGAACAAGAGTGCGCTGGTCCCATATACGGCGGCACAGATGTACGCGCTGGTAAACGACGTGGAGCGGTATCCTGAATTCCTTCCCTGGTGTCGTGCTGCGCGGGTTCTCGACCAGAGCGATACTCAAATGCATGCCAGCCTGGAACTGGCGCGTGGCGGATTTCACCGGACGTTCACCACACATAACATCCTGGAATCGGGGCGCAGCATCGTGATTACCCTGGACAATGGTCCATTCCGGCACCTGCAAGGTCATTGGTGTTTTGAAGATATGGGTAACGAAGGTTCGAAAGTTCTGCTTAATATGGAATTTGAATTCGCCGGCGCCTTGCTGGACCTGATGGCTGGGCCGGTGTTCCACGAAATCTGCAACTCGCTGGTGAGCGCTTTTACCCACCGCGCGGTCAATCTGTATGGCAAGCGCTGAATTATTGTGTATCGAGGTCGTGTATGCGCGACCCGATGGACAACACTTGGTAGCACTGACGCTTGCGGCAGGTGTCCGCGTGCGGGATGCGGTCGAACATTCGCGTTTGTTGCGGAAGTTTCCGGAAATTGATCCCCAACAATGCCAACTCGGGATATTCGGGCGTCGGATACAACCGGATGCGGTATTGCGCGACGGTGACAGGGTGGAAATTTACCGGGCGCTGCGAATTGACCCCAAGGAAGCGCGGCGCTTGCGGGCGCGCAAGAGTTACAATCTGAGTAAATCCAGGCTACCGCGCTGAATCATTCTTTTGTGGCGGGCGGCATGACCTTTTGTTCGATGCTGGCCAGTTTGCCATCCTTGAATAACAGCATCACATGCGCTTTGCCGACGGTCTGGTCCGGGCTGAGGCTGCTCGGCAGGTTGTAATACACGTAGTCCCAGCGATCCGCGTGGAACGGATCCCGGATCATGGGCGGTCCCATCACAAATCGCACTTGCGCCTCGGTCATGCCGGGCTTGAGCTGCTCGATCATGCTGGGTTTGAGCAAATTGCCTTGCTTGATGTCCTGACGATAGACGCAGGCACTCATTGTCAGCATCAACAGTGGAAGAACGACATAAGGAATCAGACGCATGACAGGCGGGCCGGGTTGCGTTGCTTGACGGGGGGGTGATAATACCTGAGTCACGCTGCCCCGAGAAGCGTGAATCCGAGGAACCCGCCGTGGAAAACCAGGAACTTCGCAATGCCGGTCTCAAGGTGACCCTGCCGAGGGTCAAGATCCTCGAGATCCTGGAGCGCAGCAAGCAGCGCCACATGAGCGCTGAGGACATGTACAAGTCGCTGCTGGATTCCGGCGAGGATATCGGCCTGGCCACGGTGTACCGGGTGCTGACCCAGTTTGAGGCGGCCGGACTGGTGACGCGTCATCATTTCGAGGGCGGGCACTCGGTATTCGAGCTGAATCAGGGGGATCATCACGACCATATCGTGTGCGTGAAATGCGGACGGGTGGACGAATTCATGGACGGCGAGATCGAGAAGCGCCAGAAACAAATCGCCGTAGCCAAGGGTTACGAGATAACCGACCACTCCCTGCATCTTTACGGCATCTGTTTTGATTGCCGTAAAACCCTGCACAAATAATTTCAAGCTTTGGCAGTGCGCGCAATCATCTCGCGCGCATGTTTGCGCGTGGTCTCGGTGATTTCCACGCCCCCCAGCATGCGCGCCAGTTCCTCGATTTGGGCTTTTTTATCCAGCAATTCGATGCGTGTGAGCGTGTGGTTGGCACGGGTTTCTTTGAGTACGCGGAAATGCTGATGTGCCTGTGAGGCGACCTGCGGCAGGTGTGTGACGCACAGCACCTGGCGTTTCTCGCCGAGCGTGCGCAGACGGCGGCCGACGATTTCCGCCACGCCACCGCCGATGCCTGTATCCACTTCGTCGAAAATCATGCAGGGAATGGCGCTGGCCTGGGCGGCGACAACCTGAATCGCCAATGCAATACGGGAAAGCTCGCCGCCGGAAGCCACCTTGGCCAGTGGTTTCAGTGGTTGGCCCTTGTTGGCGCTCACTTGGAATTCCACCTGGTCACTGCCGTGCGGCGTGAAGCGTTCCATATCGGTGTTCAGTGTGATGGCAAAACAGCCATCCGGCATACCCAACTCCTGAATGATACCGGTAACCTTGCGGCCGAGTTCCTCCGCCACCTGGTTGCGTTGCTGGCTCAATTGTGCGGCGGTCTTTCGATAACCGGTTTGCAGGCGGGAGCGCTCCGCTTCCAGTTCCTGCAGGGCCACTTCGGCGTGCTCCAGGATATTAAGTTCGGTACGCAGATTTTCGAGTAGGGCCGGCAAGGCTTCGGGTTCCGTGTGGTGTTTGCGCGCCAGATCGTGAATGCTGCCCAGGCGGCTTTCCACCCATGCCAGGCGCTGCGGATCCAGATCCGCATTGGCGACGTAATGTCGCAATGCCTCACCGGCATCCGCAAGCTGCATTTCCGCAGCGGTCAGCGTGGCGCACAGTTCCTTGAGTTGCGCGTCCAATTCACTCAGTCCGGTAAGCGTGTGCAGCGCCCGATGCAGAATATGATGCGCGGAGTTTTCCTCGTCTTCATATAAACCGTTCAGGGCGGATTGGGCGCCTTCCAGCAATTTGCCACCGTTTGCCAGGCGCTGGTGCTCCTCATCCAAGGCGGCGATCTCGTTCGGCTGCAGCGCCAACGCGACCAGTTCGCTGACTTGATGGCGCAATAGTTCCAGGAGACTGTCACGTTGTGCAGCGGCGGCCTGCAATTTTGTCAAGCGTTCTTGCACGGCTTTCCAATCATCGTGCAGTTTGGCGATACGGCTGAGCACGGCGGCGTGATTCGCAAACCCGTCCAACAGCGCCAGTTGCGCCATTGGCTTCAGCAGGGATTGATGTTCATGCTGGCCGTGGATATCCACCAGTTGTTCACCCAACTCCTTGAGCAGTTGCAGGGGCGTGCTGCGACCGTTGATCAAGCCGCGTGAACGGCTGTCCCGGCCGACGATGCGGCGCAGGATGCATTCGCCGTCGGCCTCCAGCGCGTGTGTTTCGAGCCAAGCCTGCACCTGCGGCAAGGCACTCACGTCGAATTCAGCAGTAATTTCGGCGTGCTCCGCACCATGCTGGATCACATCCACATCAGCCCGGTCTCCCAGCACCAGTCCGACGGCGTCCACCAGAATGGATTTGCCTGCGCCGGTCTCGCCGGTGAGCACGCTTAAACCGTTGCGGAAATCAAGCTCCAGTGCGTCAATGATGGCGAAATTGCGGATCGCGATGTGTGTCAGCATACCGCGCCTCAATCCTCGTGGCTGGCTGGGATTGCGGGCCCCCAGTGGAGCTTGGTACGCAGGATGCGGTAATAGTCATGGCCGTGCGGGTGGATAAACGTCACGTTGGAAGCGGAACGCCGTACCCGCACACGATCATGTATTTCGAGCAGTTGAGTGTATTGCCCGTCAATGGTGACTTGGGCACGGCCGCCGTGCGTGCTGTTGAGCACGATCTCGATATTGCTGTCGCCCTTCACCACGATGGGTCGGTCACCCAGTGCATGCGGGCAGATCGGGACCAGCGTGATTGCGTCCAGTGCGGGATGCAGGATGGATCCGCCACCGGACAGGGCATACGCGGTGGAGCCGGTCGGGGTGGCGATGATGATGCCATCGGCGCGGTGCGCGCACACAAAGCGTCCATCCACGTGCGTTTCGAATTCAATCAGCCGCCCGCCATCGGCTTTCTGTATAACCACATCATTGAGTGCCGGCATGCTTGCGGTGCTGCTCGATGCATGCGTAACCTGAGCATCCAGCAGCAGGCGTTGTTCGGCGTAATAATGTCCTTGCAGAATGGCGTGCAGATCTTTGGCCAGAGTCTCCGGCGAAATATCGGTCAAAAAGCCCAAACGGCCCAGATTCACGCCCACCAGCGGCATCGGCCGGTTGCTGAACACACGCACGGCTTTGAGCAAAGTACCGTCGCCACCGATGACGACCGCCAAGTCGGCTTGCGTGCTGAGATGGTTGCGGTCGGCAAATTGCAGAGCCAGGTTGCCTGCCAGCAGGGGCGCGAGCGCGACGTCAATCAGGGCACTGACCTTTTCCGCCCGCAGCTGTTCCAGCAGGGCTGTCAGCGTCGGTGTGATCTGAGGGTCGCCGTCACGGCCCAGGACCGCGATGTTGGTAAATGCGGCTGGCATAGGTGAAGAACGGTAGCATGGCAGCCCAGGGGCGCGAAATGGCGCGTACGGCTTGACAGTTTTCATGGCAGGTTGCTAGCTTTCCGGCTGGCACTCACTTATCGTGAGTGCCAAGTTTGCGCGAGACATTGCATTAGCGGCCGGCGAATCATGAGCAGTGGCACAGTCGAAACAGGGTTGAACGAGCGTGCCCAGCACCTGCTCAAGATGCTGGTGGAACACTATATCCGCGACGGCGAGCCAGTCGGCTCGCGTACCCTGTCGCGGGGTTCCGGCCTAGACCTGAGTCCGGCCAGCATCCGCAATGTGATGGCGGATTTGGAAGAGCTGGGCTTCATCGCGGCGCCGCATACCTCGGCCGGCCGGGTGCCCACGGTAAAGGGCTACCGTTTTTTCGTGGACACCCTGCTGACGGTCAAGCCGCTTGAACAACAGGAGGTACGCCTGATCCGGCAGCAACTCGACATTGAGGATCCCAATCCCCAGGCCTTGCTTGCGTCCGCTTCCAGCATGCTTTCGAGCATCACCCACATGACCGGCGTGGTGACGCTGCCGCGGCGCGAGCACATCGCCTGGCGGCATATCGAATTCCTGCCGCTCTCGGAGCAGCGCGTGCTGGCCATCCTGGTGCTGAACGAAGGCGAGGTGCAGAACCGCATCCTCAACCTGGATCGCCACTATGATGCGGCCACGCTGCAGCAGGTGAGCAATTATCTGAATACCCATTTCGCCGGCAAGGATATCCATGCCGTGCGCAGCGCATTGCTGCATGAATTGCGCCGCACCCGTGAGAGCATGAACAACCTGATGTTGGCCGCCATCACCATGGCGGAAAAGGTGGTCGAGCCGCGTGGCCGGGAAGACAACCGCAGCTATGTCATGGCCGGTGAAACTAACCTCATGGAATGGGCCGAGCTGTCCGACGTGGAGAAGCTGCGGAGCCTGTTCGAGGCTTTCAACCAGCGGCGTGACATCCTGCACCTGCTGGACAAATGTATCGTCGCCGAGGGCGTGCAGATCTTCATCGGCGAGGAATCCGGCTACCGGGTACTGGATGAGTGCAGCGTGGTGACTGCGCCTTACAGTGTAGGCGACGAAGTGGTGGGCGTGCTGGGCGTCATTGGGCCCACGCGCATGGCCTACGAGCGGGTGATTCCCATCGTGGATTTGACCGCGCGCTTGTTGGGCGCGGCCTTGAACCCGCGCAAGTGAACCCCAAATCCCCAACATCCTGTCCACTTCGCGGACGGATTTCAGGCTGTGGAGTGAGTAAATGGAGGACAGGATGAACAAAGAGCAGGCCGTCCGGAACACCGAAGACGGAGGTCAAGCCGTAGTGCAGACCGACACGGTTGCCGCCGATCCAACGGTAGAACTCAAGGCGGCACTGGCCGAAGCGCAACAGCAGGCGGCCCGGAACTGGGATGGCTATTTGCGCGCGGCCGCCGAGATGGACAACCTGCGCAAGCGCAGCCAGCGCGACCTGGAAAATGCGCACAAGTTTGCCCTCGAAAGGTTCCTGGTGGATTTGCTGCCGGTCAAGGACAGCCTGGAAATGGGTTTGACGGCGGCCAAGCAGGCGGACGGCGTCAAAGAAGGCATGCAAATGACCTTGAAACTGCTGGCCTCGCTTTTGGAGCGTTCCGGGGTCAGCGAAGTGGACCCGGTCAGCGGCGAGGCATTCAACCCCGAGCGGCATGAGGCCATGGCCATGCAGCCAAGCACGGCGGCGGCGCCGGGAACGGTGCTGGAGACCGTGCAAAAAGGCTATCTGCTGAATGGCAGGCTGCTCAGACCGGCCCGGGTGATCGTGGCCAAAAGCCCGGATGCGGCTGCTTGAAACCCCGCGCGTGAACCCCATTTAAGCCATAACCCAGAATTCCTTAAAACATTCAGTTCGGAGAGTTCATACATGAGCAAAATCATCGGCATTGACCTCGGCACCACCAACTCTTGCGTGGCGGTTATCGAGGGTGGCAAGCCCCGGGTCATCGAGAACAGTGAAGGCGACCGCACCACGCCGTCCATCGTGGCCTTCACCAAGGACAACGAGGTGGTGGTGGGCCAGTCGGCCAAGCGCCAGGCAGTCACCAATCCCAAAAACACCTTGTACGCCATCAAGCGTCTCATCGGCCGCAAGTTCAACGATGAAGTGGTGCAAAAGGACATTGGCATGGTGCCATACAGCATCGTCAAGGCCGACAACGGCGACGCCTGGGTGGACGTGAACAAGAAAAAAATGGCGCCGCCGGAAATCTCCGCACGCGTTCTCCAGAAAATGAAAAAAACCGCTGAGGATTACCTCGGCGAACCGGTAACCGAAGCGGTCATTACCGTGCCGGCCTATTTCAACGATTCCCAACGCCAAGCTACCAAGGATGCGGGCAAGATCGCGGGTCTGGACGTGAAGCGCATCATCAACGAGCCCACCGCCGCGGCATTGGCTTACGGCCTGGACAAGGTCACCGGCGACAAGAAGATCGCCGTATATGATTTGGGCGGCGGCACCTTCGATATTTCCATCATCGAGATCGCGCAAGTCGGCGGCGAGCACCAGTTTGAGGTGCTTTCCACCAATGGCGACACCTTTTTGGGCGGCGAGGATTTCGACAAACGCATCATTGACTACATCGCCGAAGAGTTCCGCAAGGAACAGGGCATAGACGTGCGCAACGATCCGTTGGCCATGCAGCGCCTGAAAGAAGCCGCAGAGAAAGCCAAGATCGAACTCTCGTCCACCCAGCAGACGGAAATCAATCTGCCCTACATCACCGCGGACGCCAGCGGCCCGAAGCATCTCAACATCAAGCTGACGCGCGCCAAACTCGAAGCGCTGGTGGAAGACCTGATCGAGAAAACCGTCGAACCGTGCAAGATCGCATTGAAAGACGCCGGACTATCGGTCAGTGAAATCAACGACGTAATCCTGGTGGGCGGCCAGACACGCATGCCGAAGGTGCAGGAAACCGTAAAGGATTTCTTCGCCAAGGAGCCGCGCAAGGACGTGAACCCAGACGAAGCCGTGGCCGTGGGCGCTGCGGTGCAGGCCGGCGTGCTCAAAGGCGACGTGAAAGACGTGCTGTTGCTGGATGTGACGCCGTTGTCACTGGGTATCGAAACCCTGGGCGGAGTCATGACCAAATTGATTGAAAAGAACACCACCATCCCGACGCATGCCGCAAATACTTTCAGCACGGCCGATGACAATCAGACCGCTGTGACGGTGCATGTGCTTCAGGGCGAACGTGAGATGGCGCGTGACAACAAATCCCTGGGCCGGTTTGATCTCTCCGACATTCCGCCGGCGCCGCGCGGCATGCCGCAAATCGAAGTGAGTTTCGATATAGACGCCAATGGCATTCTGAATGTGTCGGCCAAGGACAAAGCCACCAGCAAGGAACAGAAGATCACCATCAAGGCATCTTCGGGTTTATCGAAAGACGACATAGAGCGCATGGTGAAGGACGCGGAAGCCCATGCCGAGGAAGATCACAAGGCCCGTGAATTGGTAGAGACGCGCAATCAGGCCGACAATCTGGTGCATTCGAGCGAGAAGACCCTCAAGGAGCTGGGTGACAAGGTCACCGGCGAGGAACGCGCCCGCGTGGAATCCGCTGTCCGCGACCTCAGGGATGTGATCAAAAAAGACGACAAGGGCGTCATCGAAACCAAGACTCAGGCTCTGGCGGAGGCCTCGGCAAAACTGGCCGAACGCTTGTATGCCTCGAAGCCCGCGGAAACTCCGGCTGGTGGCGAGCAATCGCAGGGCGACGACGGCAAGAACAAGGAAAACGTGGTGGACGCGGAGTTCGAAGAGGTTAAGGACGACAAGAAGTAAATTTTATCTGTTAGTAAACTGATGCATCACACGCCCGCGCCGGAGTTGACTGCTGCAAACTCTGGCATGGGTGCTTCTTTAATCCGGGCGGGAACTCAGATGGGCAAGGCGCGGCTGGAAGCTTTCAGCGACGGGGTGCTGGCCGTCATCATCACCATCATGGTGCTGGAGATGAAGGTGCCCCACGGCGCCAGCCTTGCGGCACTTGCGCCAGTGCTGCCGGTATTTCTGGTGTACGTGCTCAGTTTCGTGAACATCGGCATCTATTGGAACAATCACCACCACATGTTGCATGTCGTTGAACACATCAGCGGCCGCGCGATGTGGGCCAACCTACACCTGCTGTTCTGGCTGTCGCTGGTGCCGTTCATCACCGGCTGGATGGGCGAGAACCATTTTGCCGCTTTGCCGACCTCGCTCTATGGCGCGGTACTGCTGATGGCGGCGTTGGCATGGCAGCCCTTGCAGCGTGCGTTGATTGTCGCCAATGGCGGCAGGGATTCGATCCTGGCAAAAGCCACGGGCCGCGACTTCAAGGGCAAGCTGTCCGTCCTCTGCTATGCGCTCGCGATAGCCCTCGCTTTTGTCAACCAATGGATTTCTGACGCCCTGTACGTATTGGTTGCGGTCATGTGGATCGTGCCGGATCGGCGCATCGAAAAGGCTTTCTCCGAATGAGCAAGCGTGACTATTACGACGTGCTGGGCGTGGCGCGCGGCGTACCGGAGACCGAGATCAAGAAGGCCTACCGGCGGCTGGCCATGAAATACCATCCGGATCGCAACACCGGCGACCAGCAGGCGGAAGGCAAGTTCAAGGAAGCCAAGGAAGCCTACGAAGTCCTGAGCGACGCGCAGAAACGCGCGGCCTACGATCAATTCGGGCACGCGGGCGTGGAGGCGAGCGCTGCCGGTGGTCGCGCCGGTGGCTTCAATCCCGCCGACGCCTTCGGCGACATTTTCGGTGACATGTTCGGCGATATTTTTGGCGGCAGCCGGCGCGGTGGCCGTGGTCAGCGCGTGTATCGCGGCGCCGACCTGCGTTATGACCTGGAACTCAGTCTCGAGCAGGCGGTGTTCGGTAGCACGGTGACCATCCGCGTGCCCAGCCTGGTCCGTTGCGATCTCTGTGACGGCAGCGGCGCCCGCAAAGGCAGCCAGCCCCAGAACTGTTCAACCTGCGGGGGCCAGGGTCAGGTGCGCATGCAGCAGGGATTCTTTTCCATTCAGCAAACCTGTCCGCGCTGCCACGGCAGCGGTACGGTCATCGGCGATCCCTGTCCCAAGTGCCACGGCCAGGGGCGCGTGGAAGAACGTCGCAACCTGTCGGTGAAAATTCCGGCCGGCGTGGACAGCGGCGACCGTATCCGGCTCGCGGGCGAAGGTGAAGCCGGGCCCCAAGGTGGCCCCGCCGGCGATCTGTATGTGGAGATCAACGTGCGTCAGCATGCGATTTTCACCCGCGAGGGCGCGGATCTGATTTCCTCTGTGCCGGTGTCTTTCATGCTTGCCTCGTTGGGCGGCGAAGTGGAAGTGCCGACCCTGGGCGGGCGGGTGACGCTCAAGATTCCCCCCGAAACCCAGGCCGGCAAGATTCTGCGTTTGCGCGGCAAAGGCGTGAAGCCGGTGCGCGGCGGCGCCACGGGCGACCTTCTGTGTCGCGTCGAAGTGGAAACTCCCGTGAATCTGAGCCGCGAGCAGAAAGACATGCTCAGGCAATTTGACAGTTCTCTCCGCGTCGAAGGTGGCAAGCATTTGCCGCGCGGACATTCCTGGCTGGAAGGCGTGAAACGCTTTTTCGAGCACACAGATTCATGAACGACATACAAGAGCATTCGAACGTCCGAATCGCTTTGCTTGGCGCGGCTGGCCGCATGGGGCGTGTCATCATGGAAACTGCCGGTGACTATCCAGGTGTGTATATCAGCGCGGCGCTGGTCAGCCTAGACAGTTCGCTTGTGGGACAGGCGGTGGGCAAAACGCATTACAGCGCGGATTTGCACTATGCGCTGACGGTGAGCGATGTGCTGGTGGATTTTTCCACCTCGCAGGCCACAGCCCAAGCCGTTGATGTTTGCCGCGGGATTGGCAAACCCTTGGTTATCGGCGTCACTGGTTTCAGTGTGGAGTTGATGGGCAATATCCGTGCCGCAAGCCACGATATCGCCTTGCTGGTGGCGCCAAATATGAGTCTGGGCGCAACTTTATTGCAGCGTTTGACGGGTATCGCGGCGAGGGCGTTGAGTGCGGATTACCGAGTTGAGATCACCGATGTGCATCACCGGCACAAGCAGGATGCGCCATCCGGTACCGCGACGGCCCTGGGCGAGGCGGTTGCCGCCGCACGCGGTGTTTCGCTGGAGAAGCACGCGGTGTACACGCGTGCGGGGCACACAGAACCACGCCGGCCCGGCAGCATCGGTTTCACGTCGGTGCGCCGTGACGAAGTGGTAGGCGATCATGGCGTGGTGTTCGAAAGCAGCGTGGAAAGCTTGGAATTAACGCACCATGCCCATAAGCGCGAGGCGTTTGCGCTGGGCGCGCTGGCGGCGGCGCGCTGGATTTCCCGGCAGCCGCCGGGGCTGTACGCTATGGCGGATGTGTTGGGCTTGCCTGCGCTATGACCCCGCGCAACGTGGACGCACCGCCCGTCTTCCATTAAACTTCGCCCAGTTTTTGCCACCCGTGCCTATCGCGGGAATCCGGCGGAGAGGGCATCAAGCCTTCCTGCCGCGCGCTTGAGGAGGAAATGTCTTTGGAACAAGCGGCCATCCTGGCGCTCGAGGACGGTACGATTTTCCGAGGTATTTCCATTGGTGTTTCCGGTACGGCGATCGGCGAGGTGGTGTTCAATACCGCCATGACGGGTTATCAGGAAATCCTCACCGATCCGTCTTATTGCAAGCAACTCGTCACACTCACCTATCCGCACATCGGCAATACCGGCGCCAATCCCGGGGATTGTGAATCCGCGCAGGTCATGGCCGCCGGTCTCATCATCCGTGATCTGCCGCTGCGCGCCAGCAGTTGGCGTGCAACGGAATCCCTGGATGCGTATTTACAACGCGAACAGATTGTCGCCATCGCCGGAATTGACACGCGCAAGCTCACGCGTTTGTTGCAGCAGAAAGGCGCCCAGAATGGCTGCATCCTGGCGCGTGCCTCAGCGGATACGACGGAGGCACTCAATCAGGCACGCGCGTTTCCCGGACTCAAGGGCATGGATCTTGCCAAGGTAGTTACGACCCGGAAAGCGTATTCATGGAACGAAGGGCTCTGGACGCTGGCCGGCAATTCAAGCCCGGTGGTGAAGGGCGGCCGCTTCCATGTGGTGGCTTATGACTACGGCACCAAGCGCAACATTCTGCGTATTCTCGTGGATCATGATTGCCGCGTGACCGTGGTGCCGGCGACGCTTTCCGCAAAAGAGGCGCTGGCGCTGAAACCGGACGGCCTGTTTTTCTCCAACGGCCCGGGCGATCCGGAAGCTTGCGATTACGCCATTACCGCCATGCGGGAATTCCTCAACACCGGCATCCCGATTTTCGGCATCTGTCTTGGCCATCAATTGCTCGGGCTGGCGAGTGGTGCCCGCACCATCAAGATGAAGTTCGGCCATCACGGCGCCAACCATCCGGTGATTGATCTGGATTCCGGCCGCGTCATGATTTCGAGCCAGAACCACGGCTTCGCGGTGGACGAGAAAAGCCTGCCGGCCACGCTGCGTGCCACCCATCGTTCGTTATTTGATGGCACCCTGCAGGGCATGGAGCGCACCGACTGCGAAGCTTTCAGTTTCCAGGGCCATCCGGAAGCAAGTCCAGGACCGCATGATGTAAAACCACTATTTAAAAGGTTCGTGCGCGCCATGGTGGCGCGCAATGAACGGATCAGCATCGCGGCTGCCGGTTAAGCATGTATGAGAAGATAATCATTGCAACGCGCCGCCCGGCGCGCCGCGTTGGCAAACACGCGCCTCAAATCGCACGGACCCTGTGATGCCATCATGCCCAAGCGCACCGACCTGAAAACCATCCTGATTATCGGCGCCGGCCCCATCGTCATCGGCCAGGCCTGCGAGTTCGATTATGCCGGCGCCCAGGCGTGCAAGGCGCTGCTGCAGGAAGGGTTCCGGGTGGTGCTGGTGAATTCCAATCCCGCCACCATCATGACCGATCCTGAAACCGCCGACGCCGTGTACATCGAGCCGATTCACTGGCGCACGGTGGAGCGCATCATCGAAAAGGAACGTCCCGATGCGCTGCTGCCCACCATGGGCGGTCAGACAGCCTTGAACTGCGCCCTGGACCTGGTGCGTGAAGGCGTGCTGGCGAAATACCAAGTGGAGATGATCGGCGCTTCGCGCGAGGCGATTGACATGGCCGAGGATCGGGATCTGTTCCGCCGTGCCATGCAGGATATCGGGCTCGCCACACCGCGTGCCGGTCTGGCTCACAATCTGGAGGAAGCGCTCGCGGTGCAGGCCGAGATCGGCTATCCCACCATCATCCGGCCCTCGTTCACGCTTGGCGGCTCGGGCGGCGGCATCGCTTACAACCGCGACGAGTTTGTGGAAATCTGTGAGCTGGGACTCGATCTTTCTCCCACCAACGAGCTGCTGATTGAGGAATCGGTGCTCGGCTGGAAGGAATTCGAGATGGAGGTGGTGCGCGACAAGAAGGATAACTGCATCATCGTGTGCTCCATCGAGAACCTGGATCCCATGGGTGTGCACACCGGCGACTCCATCACCGTGGCGCCGGCCCAGACTTTGACCGACAAGGAATATCAGATCATGCGCGACGCCTCGCTTGCGGTGTTGCGCAAGGTCGGCGTGGAGACTGGTGGTTCCAACGTACAGTTCGCCGTGAATCCAGACGACGGCCGGCTGTTGGTCATCGAGATGAATCCGCGCGTGTCGCGTTCCTCGGCATTGGCGTCGAAGGCTACCGGGTTTCCCATCGCGAAAGTTGCGGCAAAGCTCGCGGTTGGCTACACGCTGGACGAACTCCGGAACGAAATCACCGGCGGCGCCACGCCGGCATCGTTCGAGCCGAGCATTGATTACGTGGTCACCAAGATCCCGCGCTTCACTTTCGAGAAATTCCCGCAGGCCGAACCCCGGCTCACCACCCAGATGAAATCCGTGGGCGAGGTCATGGCCATCGGGCGCACGTTCCAGGAATCCCTGCAAAAGGCCCTGCGCAGTCTGGAAACCGGCAGTGACGGCCTGAACGAGAAGCTGATGGATTTCAATGCGCCGAACGCCATGGATAGTTTGCGTCTCGAACTGCGTGCGCCAGGTCCGGATCGTCTCTGGTATGTGGCCGATGCGTTCCGCGCCGGACTGACGATGCAGGAAATCGGCACACTTACCCGTATTGATCCCTGGTTTCTGGCCCAGATTGAAGACTTGGTGAAAGAGGAAAGTGCAGTCGGTGCTGGCGGCTTCAAAAACCTGAATGCAAGCCGTCTGCGCACGCTCAAACGCAAGGGGTTTTCCGACAGTCGCTTGGCGGCCGTGCTGCAATGTGAGGAGGCAGAAATTCGCGCGCTGCGCGTCAAACACGGCATCCGGCCGGTGTATAAGCGCGTGGATTCCTGCGCCGCCGAGTTCGCCTCCACGACGGCGTACATGTACTCCACCTACGAAGAAGAATGCGAAGCCGAACCGACCGCGCGTGACAAGATCATGGTGCTTGGCGGCGGACCCAATCGCATCGGCCAGGGCATCGAGTTTGACTACTGCTGCGTACACGCGGCGCTGGCGCTGCGCGAGGACGGTTACGAGACCATCATGGTCAATTGCAACCCCGAAACCGTATCCACCGATTACGACACTTCGGACCGCCTGTACTTCGAACCACTGACCTTCGAAGACGTAATGGAAATTATTGATTTGGAAAAACCCAACGGCGTAATTGTGCAATTTGGCGGCCAGACGCCGTTGAAGCTGGCACGCGCACTCGAAGCCGCGGGCGCGCCCATCATCGGCACCTCGCCGGATTCCATTGATCTGGCCGAGGACCGCGAACGTTTTTCCAAGTTGGTGGACCGGCTCGGACTGCTGCAACCGCCGGCGCGTAGCGCCCACAACGAACACGAGGCGGTGGCGCTGGCGCGGGAAGTGGGCTTTCCTCTGATGGTGCGGCCTTCCTATGTGCTGGGCGGCCGCGCCATGGAAGTGGTGTTCGGCGAAGAAGACCTGCTGGGCTACATCCGCAATGCCGTAAAAGTATCCAATGCCTCGCCGGTGCTCATGGACCGGTTCCTGGAGGATGCCATTGAAGTGGATGTGGATGCGCTTTCGGACGGCAAGGACGTGCTCATCGCCGGCATCATGGAACACATCGAGCAGGCCGGCATCCACTCCGGTGATTCCGGTTGTTCGTTGCCGCCCAATACCCTCACCGCGGACATGCAGCAGCGCATCCGCCAGCAAACCCGGCAGTTAGCGTTGGCCCTCAAGGTGGTAGGCCTGATGAACATCCAGTTTGCGATCCAGGGCGACCGGCTTCATATATTGGAAGTGAACCCGCGTGCGTCACGTACCGTGCCCTTCGTCTCCAAGGCCGTGGGTGTGCCTCTGGCTAAAGTAGCCGCGCGCTGCATGGTGGGAAGAACCTTGAAAAAGCAGAACCTCGATGCGATTCCGATACCGCGGTATTTTTCGGTCAAGGAATCGGTATTCCCGTTCATCAAGTTCCGCGGCGTGGATCCGATCCTCGGTCCGGAAATGAAATCCACCGGTGAGGTCATGGGCACCGGCCGCAGTTTCGGCGAAGCCTATGCCAAGGCGCAATTCGCGTCCGGCATCATCATTCCCACCGGTGGCAAGGCGCTGCTCTCGGTGCGCAACCAGGACAAGCCGGCGGCCGTGAGTCTGGCGCGGGCTTTGGTGCAACGCGGATTCAAGTTGGTGGCCACGCACGGTACCGCAGCCGCGCTGGAAGCGGCGGGCGTCGCGTGCGAGCACATAAACAAGGTGCGCGAGGGTCAACCGCACGTGGTGGACCTGATCAAGAATGAGGAAGTGAGCCTCATCGTGAACACCACGGAAGGCAAACAAGCCGTGTTGGAATCCTATTCGATCCGGCGCGAAGCGGTATCGCACAAGATCACGTACTACACCACCATCGCCGCCGCCAAGGCCACGGTGATTGCGCTGGATTACATTGATTCCGCCGGTGTCAATAAACTACAGGATCTGCACCGGGAGCTTGCCTGATGGCCAAGACACCGATGACCGTGCGCGGCGCCGAACGTCTGCGCGAGGAACTCAAGCGTTTGAAGAGCGAAGACCGGCCGCGCATCATCAAGGCCATCGCCGAGGCGCGCGCACACGGGGATCTGAGCGAGAACGCTGAATATCACGCAGCGCGCGAACAGCAGAGTTTTGCCGAGGGTCGTATCTTGGAACTGGAATCCAAGCTGGCCAATGCGGAAGTCATTGATGTCACTCGGATCAATGCCAATGGCAAGGTGGTTTTCGGTGCCACCGTGGTGCTCGCGGATGAAGACAGCGGCAACGAATCCACTTATCAGATCGTGGGTGAGGATGAAGCAGACATCAAAGCCAGCCGCATCTCCGTGAACTCACCCATGGCGCGCGCGCTGATTGGCAAACAAGAAGGTGATGTGGCAGTGGTCAAGACGCCGGCCGGCGAACGGCAGTTGGAGATCATCGAAGTGCGCTACGAATAAGCGCGCACTGGATGGATTGATACGCCGCCCATGCCGAAACGCACCAAGAGCAGCGCCCGCTGGCTGGCCGAACATTTTTCCGATGTCTACGTGAAACGTGCCCGGCAAGAAGGCTGGCGTTCGCGCGCGGTGTTCAAGCTGGAGGAAATTCAGCAGCGCGACAAGCTCATCAAACCCGGCATGACCATCGTGGATTTGGGCGCTGCACCCGGCGGCTGGAGCCAGTACGCGGCGAAAATCCAGGCCGGCCGCGGCACGCTGGTGGCCCTGGACATCCTGTCCATGGATCCCCTGGCTGGGGTTGATATTATCCAGGGCGATTTCACCGAGGAGCCGGTGTTGGCGGAGCTCCAGGCCCGGCTGAAGGGCCATGCCGCGGACCTTGTTTTGTCGGACATGGCCCCCAATATCAGCGGGGAAGAGGCCATTGACCAGCCGCGCGCGATGTATCTGGCGGAGCTGGCGCTGGCATTTGCCTTGCCGGTGCTGGCGCCCCAGGGCGCGTTCCTGGTGAAGGTGTTCCAGGGTGTGGGGTTTGCCGCCTATTTGCAGGAGTTGCGTCGCCGCTTTCGAAGCGTTGCCACCCGCAAACCGGGTGCTTCAAGGCCCCGCAGTCGCGAACTCTATTTGCTGGCGAAACATCTGCGGGCGTAGGGCGGTCTACTAAATGTTAGAATAAAGCGTGGCGTGGAAGCGGCGCTGCTCGCGAGGGATCTGATTTTGAACGATTTTCTTAAAACCTTGCTCATCTGGATCCTGATTGCGGTGGTGTTGCTGGCGGTTTTCAACAGCTTCACCTCCAGCAGCAGCAAGACCCAGTCCATTGCCTATTCCGCCTTCCTTACGGACGTGCAGGAGGGTGGCATCACCAGTATCACGTTTGATGGCCGCAACATTAATGGCACCCTGTCCTCGGGCGAGAAATTCGCCACCTACAGTCCATTGACCACGGATTTCACTCCGTTGGTGGACAGCCTGCGCAAGAACAACACCAACGTGAAAATCGAGGCCAAGCCGCCCGAGCAAACTTCCTGGCTGCTGCAAATGCTGATTTCCTGGGCACCGATGCTGCTCTTGATCGGCGTGTGGATTTACTTCATGCGCCAGATGTCCGGCGGTGCCGGCGGTCGCGGCGCCATGTCCTTCGGCAAGAGCCGCGCGCGCATGCTGGGTGAGGATCAGGTGAAGATCAACTTCAGCGATGTGGCCGGCGTCGAGGAAGCCAAGGAAGAAGTCGCGGAGCTGGTGGAATTCCTGCGCGATCCCGGCAAGTTCCAGAAACTGGGCGGCCGTATTCCACGTGGCGTGCTGATGGTGGGCTCGCCGGGTACCGGTAAGACCTTGCTCGCCAAGGCCATTGCCGGCGAGGCCAAGGTGCCGTTCTTCTCGATTTCCGGCTCGGACTTCGTGGAAATGTTCGTGGGCGTGGGCGCGAGCCGGGTGCGCGACATGTTCGAGCAGGCCAAGAAACATGCACCCTGCATCATATTCATAGACGAAATTGACGCCGTGGGCCGGCATCGTGGCGCGGGCCTGGGCGGCGGTCACGACGAGCGCGAGCAGACACTGAATCAGTTGCTGGTGGAAATGGACGGTTTCGAGGGCAGCGAAGGCGTGATCGTGATTGCCGCCACTAACCGTCCGGACGTACTGGACCCGGCCTTGCTGCGTCCGGGCCGCTTTGACCGCCAGGTAGTGGTGCTGCTGCCCGATGTGCGCGGCCGTGAGCAGATTCTGAAAGTTCACATGCGCAAGGTGCCCATCGCGGATGACGTGAAGCCGGCGATCATCGCGCGCGGCACACCCGGATTCTCCGGCGCGGACCTCGCGAACCTGGTGAACGAAGCTGCCTTGTTCGCGGCGCGCGTCAATAAGCGCACCGTGAGCATGGAGGAGTTTGAGAAAGCCAAGGACAAGATCATGATGGGCGCGGAGCGCCGTTCCATGGTGATGAGCGAGGATGAGAAGCATTTGACCGCGTTCCACGAATCCGGTCACGCCATCGTCGGCCGATTGGTGCCGGACCACGATCCGGTTTACAAGGTCAGCATCATTCCGCGCGGCCGGGCGCTCGGCATCACCATGTTCCTGCCGGAGGAAGACCGCTACAGTTACAGCAAGCGCCGCCTGGAAAGCCAGTTGTCGAGCCTATTCGGTGGCCGCGTGGCGGAAGAAATAATTTTTGGTGCGGAATGCGTGACTACCGGCGCCGCCAACGACATCGAGCGTGCCACCCAGATTGCCCGCAATATGGTCACCAAGTGGGGTCTGTCGGAAAAACTCGGGCCGCTCAGCTATGAGGAGGAAGAAGGCGAGGTCTTCCTGGGCCATTCGGTGACACGCCACAAGAACATCTCCGGTGATACCCAGAACACCATTGACACGGAAGTACGTACGCTCATAGACCGCAATTACCAGCGCGCCAGACAATTACTGCAGGACAATATGCAGAAGCTGCACACCATGGCCGAAGCGCTCATGAAGTACGAGACCATAGATTCCGAGCAAATTGACGCCATCATGAACGGCAAGCAGCCCGGACCTCCGAAGGGCTGGGATGACGATGACCGGGGCGGGCAACCGGAAACGGTACGCGGCACCGCAGTGCCGGCGCCTGCAATCACACCTGCCCCTGCCACGACCGCCAAAAGCGGTGGACACGCAAACCAGCACTGAGGGGAATTCGGTGCAATCAAGCCGGCGCTTGTGCGCCGGCTTTTCTATTGGCGAATCGTCGTGAGCCGGGGGTAATCTGTGCAACTGCAACTGGGCAAGCAGGTGCTGGATCTGTCACAGCCGAAGGTCATGGGCGTGCTGAACCGCACGCCAGATTCATTTTCCGACGGCGGCGCCTACACCGATTTTGATGCGGCCCTGCGCCAGGCGCACCTCATGGTCGGGGAGGGCGCGGCGATCCTCGACATCGGCGGCGAGTCCACCCGGCCCGGCGCAAAGGCAGTCGGTGCGCAGCAGGAACTGGAGCGCGTCATTCCACTCATCGAACGCCTGGCGCATGAAACCGACGTGCCGCTTTCCATTGATACCAGCAAACCCGAAGTCATGCGCGAGGCCGTGCGCGCCGGTGCGATCATGGTCAATGACGTCTATGCGCTGCGTCTTCCGGGCGCGCTGGAAGCGGTACGCGATTGCGCAATGACGGTCTGCCTCATGCACATGCAGGGAGAGCCGCGCAGCATGCAGCACAATCCGCATTATGAAAATGTGGTCACAGAAGTAAAACAGTTTCTGCAAGATCGCATCCAGGTTTGCGAAGCCGGCGGAATTCCTGCGGCACGCATAGTGGTTGATCCTGGGTTCGGGTTCGGCAAGACGCTGGAGCATAACCTCGTCTTGTTGCGGGAGCTGCGGGAATTCGGATCCCTGGGTCGGCCGCTGCTGATCGGCCTGTCGCGAAAATCGTCCATAGGCACACTGTCAGGCAATCTGCCACCGAATCAAAGGCTGCATGGCAGCGTGGCAGCGGCTGTGATTGCGGTGCTGAACGGCGCGCAAATCATCCGCGCCCACGACGTGGGGCCGACCGTACAAGCCCTCAAGATTGCGGCTGCGGTGCGGGCCGGATGTTAGAATCCGATCATCATGGATCGAGACGCATAGATGACCCGCAAGTTTTTCGGCACTGACGGCATTCGCGGCCAGGTGGGTGGCCCACAGATGAGCGCCGATTTCGTATTGCGCCTCGGTTGGGCCGCGGGCCGCGTGCTGGCATCCGCTGGTCGCGGCAGCGTGCTGATTGGCAAGGACACCCGCATTTCCGGTTACATGTTCGAATCGGCGCTGGAAGCAGGCCTGTCGGCAGCCGGTGTGAATGTGCGGCTGCTGGGTCCCATGCCCACGCCCGCCATTGCCTATCTCGCGCGCGTCACGCGCGCGCAGGCAGGTGTGGTCATCAGCGCATCGCATAATCCTTTTCAGGACAATGGCATCAAGTTTTTTTCCGCCGATGGCCGCAAACTGCCGGATGAAACGGAACTGCGCATAGAAGAACAGATCGCGAGACCTTTTGTCACCGTGGATTCCGCCAGATTGGGCGGGGTGCGTCGCATGGAAGATGCGGCGGCGCGATATATCGAGTTCTGCAAATCCAGCGTCGGCGGCGAACTGAATCTGATCGGTCTGAAGCTGGTGCTGGATTGCGCCAATGGCGCAACATATCGGATTGCACCTAAGGTATTCAGTGAGCTTGGCGCGGAGGTCACGAGTCTGGGTGTGCACCCGGACGGTTTGAACATCAACAAGGATTGCGGTTCCACGCATCCTGCGGCGTTACAGCAAAAGGTATTGGAAACCGGCGCGCAACTTGGCATTGCCTTCGATGGCGACGGCGATCGCGTGCTGATGGTAGATCATCATGGCGCGCTGGTGGACGGCGATGAGCTGCTGTTTATCATTGCCATGGCGCGCAAGCTGCGGCAGTCGCTGCACGGACCTGTGGTAGGCACGCAGATGAGCAATCTGGGCCTGGAACAGGCGCTGGCAGCGCAGGGCATCGAATTCCGCCGCGCCCAGGTAGGCGATCGCTATGTGCTGGCAATGCTCGAAGAACAGCACGGAGTGCTGGGCGGCGAGAACTCCGGTCACATCATCTGCCTGGATCGCACCACCACCGGGGATGGCATCATTTCAGCTTTACAGGTATTGGAAGCATTGCGTTTGGCCGGTCGTGATCTGTCCGAGATGCGAGCCGCGGTCCATAAATATCCACAGGTGCTGGTGAACGTTAAAACCCGTGCGCGGGTGGATTTGCAAATCTCGACGATCCGCTCGGCGGTGCAGGCCGTGGAGCAGAAGTTGAACGGCCGTGGGCGGGTGTTGTTGCGGCCCTCCGGTACCGAGCCGGTGGTGCGAGTCATGGTCGAAGGCGAAGACGCCGTTTTGACACATCAGTTCGCGGAAATCATCGCCGATGCCGTGCGCGCCGCCGCACATTGATTTCCTCGCATTTCGCCATTAAGCTTGCGCGCCTTTTAACCTCATTCTGAATGGTTTCATGCGCACGCGTCTGGTGGCCGGCAATTGGAAGATGAACACCTCGCGGGAAAGCGCCGTGCGGCTGGTGCAGGACATTCTCCAGGGGCCCGAGAATCCGGCCAATTGTAAGGTGGTCGTTTGCCCGCCGTTTGTGTACCTGGCGGATCTGGCGCGATTGCTGAAGGGCAGCGCGTTGAGCCTCGGTGCCCAGGATGTATGCGCCGAGGATAATGGCGCCTACACGGGTGAAATATCCGCATCCATGCTGCGGGACTTCGATTGTCGTTATGTGATTGTGGGACACTCGGAACGGCGCGCTTTGTATGGCGAAAGCGATGCGCTGGTGGCGCGCAAATTCATGACGGCCCAGAAAGCTGGAATCATTCCCATCCTGTGCGTGGGCGAAAGTCTGGAACAACGCCAGCGCGGTGAGACGCTCGCCGTGATCACCCGTCAGCTCCGGGCGGTCATGGATGCCGCCGGCGCTGCCGCGTTTTCGCAGGCGGTGGTGGCCTATGAACCGGTATGGGCCATCGGCACCGGCAAGACCGCCATACCCGAACAAGCTCAGGAAGTCCACGCCATGCTGCGCGCCTGCCTGGGTGCCGGGGATGCTAAAATAGCCGCCACTGTCCGCCTGCTTTACGGCGGCAGTGTAAAAGCCTCCAACGCCGCCGAACTGTTTCGCATGCCCGATATTGATGGCGGTTTGGTAGGCGGTGCTTCCCTGGAGGCGCGGGAATTTCTCGCTATCTGCAAGGCGGCAGCCTGATTCACTAACTTGAGTTCTTGAGCATTCCCATGTTGTACACCATTCTTGAAATCATCCTGGTATTCGTTGCCGTGGCCTTGGTCATCTTGATCCTGCTGCAACAGGGCAAGGGCGCAGACGCGGGCGCCGCCTTCGGCAGTGGCGCGTCCGGCACCGTATTCGGCGCCGGTGGCTCGGCGAATTTTCTGAGCCATGCCACCGCCATACTGGCGACAGTGTTCTTCATCCTGGCGCTGGCCATGGCGTATCTGTCCCACCAGAGTCCCGCCACGCCGCAAAGCGTGGTGGAACGCGCCGCGCAGCAACAGGCCGCGGTCACGCAACCGGCCACGCCGCAAACACCTGCCGCGGCCAAATCACCACCCGCATCCACGCCTAAGTCCACAAGCACGACCGTTCCCGCCAATCCTCCAGGCCATTGATTCCCGGTAACCGCGCTTGCGCAGGCTGCGGCATCGCTTTTTACCGCGGCGGTACGTTAAAATTGCGCGTCTTTGTGGAAGGCTGGCAAACGCGCCGGTACCTGCAACCCACAATGCCGACGTGGTGGAATTGGTAGACACGCTACTTTGAGGTGGTAGTGGGTAAAACCGTGGGAGTTCGAGTCTCCCCGTCGGCACCAGCCTTGCGCCGGGGGCGAAACGACTTGAAGGGGTTATTGCATCGCGCCTTTGGAAGGAGAGCATGCTTCAGAATTACGTTCCGATTCTTCTGTTCCTGATCTGCGGCTCGCTGTTCGGCGGGGTGCTGGTGGGCGCCGGCTTCATTGCCAGTACACTGTTGCGCAACCGCCGCCCGGACAGCGAGAAGGATTCGCCATACGAATGCGGCTTTGAACCTTTTGAAGACAGCCGCATGAAATTCGACGTGCGCTATTACCTCGTCGCCATCCTGTTCATCATCTTCGATCTGGAAATCGCATTCCTGTTTCCTTGGGCGGTGTCACTCCATGGCCTGGGTTTGTTCGGCTTCTTCGCCATGATGATCTTCCTTGCCATTCTGGTGGTGGGATTCATTTATGAATGGAAGAAGGGGGCGCTGGAATGGGAATAGCGGCCGGCGTCCAGCAGAAAGGCTTCGTGACCACCAGCGTGGACGCGGTGGTGAACTGGGCGCGCACCGGCTCGCTCTGGCCGATGACGTTCGGCTTGGCCTGTTGTGCCGTGGAAATGATGCACGCGGGCGCGGCGCGCTATGACTTGGACCGTTTCGGCGTGATCTTCCGTCCCAGCCCGCGCCAATCGGATGTGATGATCGTGGCCGGCACCCTGGTGAACAAGATGGCGCCGGCCTTGCGCAAGGTCTATGACCAGATGGCGGAACCGCGTTGGGTAATATCCATGGGCTCCTGTGCCAACGGCGGCGGTTATTATCATTATTCCTATTCCGTGGTGCGCGGCTGCGACCGCATTGTGCCGGTGGATGTATATGTGCCCGGCTGTCCGCCGAGTGCCGAGCAACTGCTCTACGGCATCATCCAGTTGCAAAAGAAAATCCGCCGCACCAACACCATCGCGCGTTAACCGGGCCACTGAATGAGTACAGCCACCGACACACTCGCCGGACATGTGGAATCGCGTTTCAGCGACGCGGTGCGGCGTGTGTCCTCCACGGTGGATCAACTGACCTATGAAGTGACGGCGGCCAAGCTGCGCGAGATTTGCCGAGTGCTGCGGGACGAGGAACCATTCTGTTTCGAGCAGCTCATGGACGTGAGTGGTGTGGATTATCTCGGTTACGGCGCAGATGAATGGCAGACCGAGAGCGCCACCGTTACCGGTTTCAGCCGCGGTGTGAATCGGCACGCACCGAACGAAAGTGAGCGCAACGGACCGCGCTTTGCCGTGGTCTATCAATTGCTGTCCATCAGTCACAATCAGCGTCTGCGGCTGCGGGCATTCTGCGCAGACGAGCCGCCCATGCTGGATTCGATCGTGGACATCTGGGCTTCCGCGAACTGGTTTGAACGTGAAGCCTTCGATCTGTTCGGCATCCTGTTCAACGGCCATCCGGACTTGCGCCGCATCCTCACCGATTACGGTTTCGTGGGGCATCCCTTCCGCAAGGATTTCCCGTTGTCCGGCAACGTGGAAGTGCGCTATGACCCGGAGAAAAAGCGCGTGGTGTACGAACCGGTGAGCATTGAACCGCGAGTGCTGGTGCCGCGCGTGATCCGCCATGACCCGCGCTATGCGGAAGCCTTCAAGGAGGCCTCCAAGGATGCCTGATATCCAGAATTTCACTATGAATTTTGGACCGCAGCACCCCGCGGCGCATGGCGTGCTGCGCCTGATTCTGGAGATGGATGGCGAGGTGATTACCAAGGCCGATCCGCATATTGGTCTGCTGCACCGCGCCACCGAGAAACTAGCCGAGAGCAAGCCCTACAACCAGAGCATCGGCTACATGGACCGGCTGGATTACGTGTCCATGATGTGCAACGAGCACGCCTACGTGATGGCGATCGAGAAACTGCTCGGCATCGAACCGCCGATACGCGCACAATACATACGCGTAATGTTTGATGAACTGACGCGCATCACCAATCACTTGCTTTGGCTGGGCGCTCATAGCCTCGATATCGGCGCCATGACCGTGTTCCTGTATTGTTTCCGTGAGCGCGAGGACATCATGGACATGTACGAGGCCGTGTCCGGCGCACGCATGCACGCGACCTACTACCGTCCGGGCGGCGTGTACCGCGATCTGCCCGAGCATATGCCGGACTATGCGAAATCACGGTTCCGCAGCAAGCGTGACATGAAACGCATGAACAAGGCGCGCCAGGGCTCACTGCTAGATTTCATCGAGGATTTCACCGCACGCTTCCCCAAATGCGTGGAAGAGTATGAAGTGCTGCTCACGGACAACCGTATCTGGAAACAGCGTACCGTGGGCATCGGCGTGGTTTCGCCGGAACGCGCCCTGCAACTGGGTTTTTCCGGGCCCATGCTGCGCGGTTCGGGGATCGAATGGGATCTGCGCAGAAAACAGCCGTATGCGGTCTATGACCGGCTGGATTTCGACATTCCCGTCGGCGTACACGGTGATTGCTACGATCGCTATCTGGTGCGTATCGAGGAGATGCGTCAATCAAACAACATCGTCAAGCAATGCATAGACTGGTTGCGCGCCAATCCCGGCCCGGTCTCGCTCGACGATCACAAGGTCACACCGCCGCGCCGCGAGCAGATGAAATCCGACATGGAATCGTTGATTCATCATTTCAAATACATGACCGAAGGTTATTGCGTGCCAGCCGGCGAGGTGTACGCCGCCATCGAGCATCCCAAGGGCGAATTCGGCGTGTACATGATTTCCGACGGCGCCAATAAACCGTTCCGTGTGAAAATCCGCGCCGCCGGCTTTGCACATCTGGCGGCACTGGATGAAATGGTGCGCGGTCACATGCTGGCGGATCTGGTGGCCATCATCGGTACCCAGGACATCGTGTTCGGCGAGGTGGACCGCTGATGGCTAGCATCGCTCCCAAGTCGGCGACGCTGTCGAAACATGCGCGTCAGGCGATTGACGAGGCGATTGCAAAATATCCAGCGGGCCGGGAGCGCTCCGCGGTGTTCGTGGCCTTGCGCGAAGCGCAACACGAGAACAATGGTTATCTGACCGTGGAACTGATGGACGCGGTAGCGAAGTACCTGAAGCTGGAACCCATCAAGGTGTACGAGGTAGCCACGTTCTATTCCATGTATGAGACCAAGCCGGTGGGCCGGCACAGCATCTCGGTGTGCACCAACATCTCCTGCATGCTGCGCGGCGCCGAGGATATCGTCGCGCACATTGAAAAGAAGTTGGGAGTGAAGATCGGTGAAAGCACCGGGGACGGACGCTGCTATCTGAAACGCGAAGAGGAATGCCTGGCGGCATGCGCGGGCGCGCCCATGATGATGGTGGATCACAAGTACTATGAGAACCTCACCCCCGCAAAGGTGGACAAAATCCTGGAGAGCCTGAAGTGAGCACGCCGCTGGATCAGGTCTGCTACAAGACTCTCAAATTCGATAAACCTTGGAGCTTCGACAGCTATGTGAAGGCGGACGGATACAAGGCCTGGAAGAGCATCCTCAAGAACAAAGTCACGCCGGAACAGGTCATCGAGGAAGTAAAAGCCTCGGGATTGCGCGGCCGTGGCGGCGCGGGTTTCCCCACCGGTGTGAAATGGGGTTTCATGCCCCGGGCGCCCACCGGCCCGTCCTATCTAGCGTGCAATTCCGATGAATCCGAACCGGGCACCTGCAAGGATCGGGATATCCTGCGCTTCAACCCGCATGCACTGGTGGAAGGCATGGCCATCGCCTGTTACGCCATGCGCTGCAAGGTCGGCTACAACTATGTGCGCGGCGAGTTCATGGATGAACCCTTCGAGCGCTTCGAGCAGGCACTCAAGGAAGCCCATGACGCCAAACTGCTCGGCCAGAACATTCTCGGTTCCGGTGTGGACGTGGATATCCACACGCACCTGGGGGCGGGCGCTTATATATGTGGCGAGGAAACCGCGTTGCTGGATTCGTTGGAAGGCAAGAAAGGCTGGCCGCGCTTCAAGCCGCCATTTCCGGCCGCCTACGGCATCTTCGGACGGCCGACCACGGTCAACAACACCGAAACCCTGGCTTCGGTGCCGAGCATCATGCTGAACGGCGCCAAATGGTTCGCAGCGTTCGGCAAACCCAACAACGGCGGCACCAAGATATTTTCCGTCACCGGCCACGTGGAGAAACCCGGCAATTTCGAAGTGCCGCTGGGAACACCGTTCAAGGAATTGCTGGCCATGGCCGGCGGGGTGTGGAAAGGCAAGCGCATGAAAGCGGTCATCCCCGGCGGCGTGTCCGCGCCGGTGTTGCCGGCCGACGCCATGCTGGCGTGCGACATGGATTTCGATTCGCTGCGCAATGCCGGTTCCATGCTGGGTTCCGGCGCGGTGGTGGTGATGGATGAGGACACCTGCATGGTGAAGGCGCTGGAGCGCATTTCACGCTTCTTTTATTCCGAGTCCTGCGGCCAGTGCACGCCCTGCCGCGAAGGCACCGGCTGGATGCACCGCGTGATCGCGCGCATCGAAAATGGCCAGGGCCGGCAGCCGGACCTGGACATGCTGGTGGACGTGTCCAGGCACATCGAGGGCCATACCATCTGCGCCTTCGGCGATGCCGCCGCCTGGCCGGTACAGAGTTTCATCAAGCATTTCCGCAACGAATTCCAGTATCACATTGACCACGGCCACTGCCAGGTCGGACCCGGCGCACGCCGGCAGGCGGCTTGAGCATGAATGGCGGACACGCGCATGGCTGAGGCACTGGTGAAGATTGAAATAGACGGCAAACCCATCCAGGCCCGCAAGGGCGAGATGATCATCCAGGCCGCCGACCGCGAGGGCATTTACATCCCGCGCTTCTGTTATCACGAGAAACTCTCGGTCGCAGCCAATTGCCGCATGTGCCTGATCGAAGTGGAAAAGGCACCGAAACCGCTGGTGGCCTGTGCCACGCCGGTGGCGGAAGGCATGAAGGTATTCACGCGTTCGGTGCGCGCGCTCAACGCCCAGCGCGGCACCATGGAATTCCTGCTCATCAACCATCCGCTCGATTGTCCGATCTGCGACCAAGGCGGTGAATGCGAGTTGCAGGATCTGTCCATGGGCTACGGCCGCGACATCGCACGTTTTTCGGAACGCAAGCGCGTCATCAAGGATGAGAGCATCGGCCCGCTGATCTCCACGTTCATGACCCGTTGCATCTACTGCACGCGCTGCGTACGTTTTGGCCAGGAGATCGCCGGCATCCAGGAGCTGGGCGACACCGGCCGCGGCGAGCATTCACGCATTGGCACGTACATCGGCCGCAGCGTGGATCATGAACTGTCCGGCAATGTGATTGACCTGTGTCCGGTGGGTGCGCTCAATTCCAAACCCTTCAAGATGCACGGCCGTGGTTGGGAGATGACCCAGATCGCGGGCATCTCGCCACACGATTGCCTGGGCTCGAATCTGTACGGCCACGTGTTGCGCGGCAAAGTCATGCGCGTGGTGCCGCAGCCCAATGAAGCGGTAAATGAAACCTGGATCTCCGATCGGGACCGCTACAGCTACACCGGCATTGACAGTTCTGAACGGCTTGCACGTCCCATGCTCAAGCGTGATGGTGTGTGGCGTGAGACTGATTGGGAAACCGCGTTGGCAGCAACCGCCCAGACGTTGCGCAACGCCCACGGCGATGCCGGCGTACTCGCTGCGCCGAATTCCACGACCGAAGAGTTGTATCTGTTACAAAAGCTGGCGCGCGGCCTTGGCATCCACAGCGTCGATACGCGTCTGCGCCAAGCGGATTTCCGCGATGACGAATTTGAACCGCCGTTCCCGTGGCTGGGGCAATCCATCGCGGAATTGGAAACGCTTGACGCGGTGTTAGTCGTCGGCTCCAACATCCGCAAGGAAGTGCCGCTGTTGGCGCATCGTTTACGCAAGGCGGCGCTGAAGGGCGGAGCGGTAATGTTCTTGAATCCGTGCCGCTATGAATGCCTATTCCAGGTTGCGGATTTTCTTGAGGCGGCCGCGCAGGACATGACTGCGCACCTGGCGGCGGTGTTGAAAGTGGCATTGGGAAAAAAAGCTGCGCCCATTCATCTCATGAATTTCGTGAAGATGCAGGAATCCACGGCGCAGCACCAGAAAATCGCGGCGCAGTTGTTCAAGGGCGAGCGCAAGGCGATCCTGTTGGGGCATCTGGCCTTGCAACATGCCCAGTACGCGGATCTGCGTGCGTTGGCGGCGGCGCTCGCGGATGCTACCGGCGCGCGCCTGGGTTATATCAGCGAGGGCGCGAACAGCGCCGGCGCGTGGCTCGCGGGCGCGGTGCCACACCGGCTGCCGGGCGGCAAGAAGGCCGCGTTGAAGGGATTGGATGCGCTCGGCATGTTCGCCGAACCGCGTCAGGTGTATCTACTCATGGGCGTGGAACCCGAGCTGGATTGTTGGGATAGCGCCGCGGCGTTGACGGCGCTGAAACACGCCAGCGCGGTGGTTTCCATTACGCCATTCGTGACCGAGACCATGAAATCCTATGCTTCGGTGCTGTTGCCAGCCTGTACCTTCGGGGAGACTTCCGGAACGTATGTGAATGCCGAGGGCCGTTGGCAGAATTTCACCGGGATGGTGAAACCATTGGGAGAATCCCGGCCTGGATGGAAGATAGTGCGGGTGCTCGGTAATCTGTGCGAGCGGGCAGGTTTTGATTACCAGTCCCCGGAAGAAGTGCGGGAAGAATTGCTGAAATCAGCCGGCGATATCAAACCGGACAACCATTTCGCAGGCACGCGCATCGTGTCGCCGGCCGAAACCGTCAAGGATTTCCGGCGCGTTGCGGAAGTGCCGCTATACGCGGTGGATATGCTGGTGCGCCGCGCCCAGCCGTTGCAGGCGACCCATGATGCGGACGCGGCCTGGGTGCGCCTGTCGCCGGCAGATGGCAAGAAGCTCGGCATCGCGGACGGGGACAGCATCGCCGTCAAGCGTGATGGTGTGCGGCTGAGCTTGCCGGTGAAACTGGATGACAGCGTGCAAGCGGGCGATGTGTTCTTGCCCGCCGGTATTCCCGCTACCGCCGGCTTCGGACCGTACTCCGCCTGCGTCGAATTGGAGCGTCCCGGATGAGCGCCCTGCTGCACACGCTCGCCGGATATTGGTATGCGCTGCCGTTCGGTTGGCAGCTCACCATCAAGTCGCTGGTGGGCATCATCATCGTCATGATCTGTTTGATCCTGGCAGTGGCCTACATGACGCTGGCTGAACGCCGTGTCATCGGTTTCATGCAGGTGCGCATGGGTCCGAACCGCGTCGGGCCATGGGGCTTGCTGCAACCGTTTGCGGACGTGCTCAAGCTGGTATTCAAGGAAGTGGTGCTGCCCACCAACGCCAACCGCTTCCTGTTTCTCACCGCACCCGTTATTTCCATCACCACGGCGTTCGCGGCCTGGGCGGTGATTCCCTTCAGCAACGGCCTGCTGCTCTCGAATGCGGACGCGGGGCTCTTGTATATATTGGCGCTGACTTCCTTCGGCGTGTACGGCATCATCCTGTCGGGCTGGGCCTCCAATTCCAAATATGCGTTTCTGGGCGCCATGCGCTCCGCGGCGCAGATGGTTGCGTATGAAATCGCCATGGGTTTCGCACTCGTGGGCGTGCTGCTCGCGAGCCAGAGCCTGAATCTCAATCAGATCGTGCTGGGCCAGAGCGGCACGATTGGTCACTGGTACATCTGGCCGCTGCTGCCGCTGTTCATCATCTATCTGGTGTCGGGCGTAGCGGAAACGAACCGCGCGCCGTTCGACGTGGCGGAAGGCGAATCGGAAATCGTCGCGGGTTTCCACGTGGAATACTCCGGCACCGCGTTTGCGGCATTCTTCCTGGCGGAATACGCCAATATGATCCTGATTTCGGCGCTGGCCGCGATCCTGTTCTGTGGCGGCTGGCTGTCGCCCTTCCAGGGCTGGCAGGCGCTGCACGCCAGTCCGCTCGGATTCCTAACCGCCTCCAGCTTCATCTGGTTCGCGCTCAAGACCTGCTTCTTTCTGTATTGCTTCCTGTGGTTCCGCGCAACCTTCCCGCGCTACCGCTACGACCAGATCATGCGGCTCGGCTGGAAGGTATTCATCCCCATCACCATCCTGTGGCTGGTGCTGGAAGGGGTGGCCGTGGTGCTGAAGATTTCGCCCTGGTTTACATGAGAACACCATGAACGCAGTACGCGGCTGGATAAAAAGTCTGTTGCTCGTGGAACTGTTCCAGGGCCTGGGGCTGACCGGCAAGCTGTTCTTCGCGCGCAAGGTGACGATCCGCTATCCAGAGGAGCACACGCCCAAGTCGCCGCGCTACCGCGGCCTGCACGCGCAACGCCGCTACGCCAATGGCGAGGAACGCTGCATCGCCTGCAAGCTGTGCGAAGCAGTGTGCCCGGCGCTGGCCATCACCATTGATTCCGAGCAGCGCGAGGACGGCACGCGCCGCACCACGCGCTACGACATCGACCTGTTCAAGTGCATCTATTGCGGTTTCTGCGAGGAAGCCTGCCCGGTGGATGCCATCGTGGAAACCAGCATCACGGAATTCCATTTCGAGAAACGCGGCGAGCAGATCATGACCAAGGAAAAACTGCTGGCCATCGGTGACAAATACGAAGCGCAGATCGCCGCGGAACGGACCGCGGACGCGCCTTACCGCTGAGGATTTGAGATGGTGACGACTGTGGTATTTATCGTGTTGGCAGCGATCCTGGTGGGAGCGGCGCTGGGTGTCATCACCTCGCGCAATCCGGTGCACTCGGCGCTGTTCCTGGTGCTGGCGTTCGTGACCAGCGCCGGCCTGTGGCTGCTGCTGGAAGCGGAGTTCCTGGCGCTGGTGCTGGCGCTGGTGTACGTGGGCGCGGTGATGGTGTTGTTCCTGTTCGTGGTCATGATGCTGGACATTGATACCGCCACGCTGCGTCAGGGTTTCGTACGCTACGCACCGCTGGGCATCGTGGTGGCGGTCATCGTGCTGCTGGAAATCGGCTACGTGGTGTGGAGCCAGAAACTCGGCGTGACCTTCGGCACGCCGCTGCCGCACGCGACAACGTTCAGCAATACCCGCGCGCTGGGCGATCTCATCTATACCGATTATGCCTTGCCATTCGAGCTCGCCGCGGTGGTGCTGCTGGTGGGCATCGTGGCCGCTATCACGCTCACCATGCGCCGCCGCACCGGCACGCGCTTTCAGGACCCGGCCAAACAGGTGCGGGTCAGCGCCAAACACGGCCGCATCCGCATCGTCAAGATGCCGTCTGAACAAAAACCGGGCGGGCCGGCGCCATGATCACGCTGTTCGATTTCCTGGCGCTTTCTGGCGTGTTGTTCGCCATCGGCTTGGCGGGAGTTTTCCTCAACCGCAAAAACGTGATCCTGCTGCTCATGTGCATCGAATTGCTGCTGTTGGCCGCGAATTTCAACTTCATAGCGTTCTCGCGCTATCTCAACGATGCCGCCGGCCAGGTGTTTGTATTTTTCATCCTGACCGTGGCCGCCGCCGAAACCTCCATCGGCCTTGCCATCCTGGTGGTGCTGTTCCGCAACCGCGGCAGCATCAATGTCGAAGACATGGACAGCTTGAAGCACTGATATGAATCCAGCGCTGCCGGCAATCTTCCTCATCATTGTGCTGGCGCCGCTGGCCGCGGCCATTGTGGCCGGCCTGTGTATGCGTTTCATTTCCAGGTCCACCGCGCATTGGATCACGATCCTGGGGGTAGGGCTGTCGTTCGTACTTTCCGCCTATGTGCTCTGGCAGATGCTGTTCAACGGCATGGGCAACTACAACGTCACCGTGTACAACTGGGGCATGGTGGACAATGTCCAGTTCCAGATTGGGTTCCTGGTGGACCGGCTCACGGCACTCATGATTACCGTGGTGAGCTTCGTGTCACTCATGGTGCACATCTACACCATCGGCTATATGGCGGACGATCCCGGCTACAAGCGTTTCTTCAGCTACATCTCGCTGTTCACCTTCTCCATGCTGATGCTGGTGATGGCCAACAACTTCCTGCAATTGTTCTTCGGCTGGGAGGCGGTGGGTCTGGTGTCCTATCTGCTCATCGGTTTCTGGTACACGCGGCCGACCGCGACTTACGCCGCGCTCAAGGCCTTCCTGGTGAACCGTGTCGGCGACTTTGGCTTCCTGTTGGGCATCGCGCTGATACTCATGTACACCGGCAGCGTGAATTACGCCGATGTGTTTAGCCGCGCGCCGCAGCTTGCCGCCCAGCATATTGAACTGTTCTCCGGCGTGGCCTGGTCAGTGCCCACAGTCATCTGCATCCTGCTGTTCGTGGGCGCCATGGGCAAGTCCGCGCAAGCACCCTTGCACGTGTGGTTGCCGGATTCCATGGAAGGCCCGACCCCCATCTCGGCCCTGATCCATGCCGCCACCATGGTCACCGCCGGCATTTTCATGGTGGCACGGCTGTCACCCTTGTTCGAACTCTCGAACACTGCTTTGTCCGTGGTCATGATTATCGGCGCCATCACTGCGTTCTTTATGGGTCTGGTCGGCATCGTGCAGAACGATATCAAGCGTGTGATTGCGTATTCCACGCTATCGCAACTGGGCTACATGGCGGCGGCGCTCGGCGCATCCGCCTACGCGGCCGGCATATTCCACCTGATGACGCATGCCTTTTTCAAGGCCTTGCTGTTCCTGGCTGCCGGTTCGGTGATCATTGCCATGCACCACGAGCAGGACATGCGCCACATGGGCGGCCTGCGCAAATACATGCCTATCACCTACATCACTTTCCTGATAGGTTCCCTGGCGCTGATCGCGTTTCCTGGTTTTGCCGGGTTCTTTTCCAAGGACAGCATCATTGACGCGGTGCACGACTCACAGCGCGTGGGTAGTGTGTTTTCGTACTGGTGCGTATTGCTCGGCGCGTTCGTGACCGCGCTCTACACGTTCCGCTGCTTCTTCATGACTTTTCACGGCAAGGAGCGCTTCGTGGTGGAACCTGCGCACGGTGCGCAGCACAACATTCACGGTCACGGCGAACATCTGGAGCCCGGCCACCTCGCGCATCCACCCAAAGAATCGCCCTGGGTCGTGACGGTGCCGTTGATCCTGTTGGCGATACCTTCCGTGGTGATCGGCTGGCTGACCATCCGGCCGCTGCTGTACGGCAATTTCTTCGGTGCCTCCATTTACGTTGCGCCCGATCATCATGTCATGCAGACCTTGGCGCAGGAATTTCCCGGTGCGAGCGGCATGGTGGCCGCAAGCGTGTCCTCGCCGACGCTCTGGATTGCGCTTGCCGGCCTGGTGGTTGCCTGGATCTTCTACATGCTCCGGCCCGGCTGGCCGGCGGTGGCGGCAAGAATCGGCAAACCGCTGTATCAGTTGCTGGTGCACAAATTCTATTTCGACGAGGCTTATGCGTTGTTCATCGCGGGTGGCACGCGCGGTCTCGGCAGGTTGCTGTGGCACGTGGGGGATGAAGACATCATTGACGGCGGCTTTGTGAACGGCAGTGCCAAGATCGTCGGCTGGTTTTCCGGCATCCTGCGCCGTGGCCAGACCGGTTATCTGTACCACTACGCTTTCGTCATGATCATCGGCCTGTGCCTGCTGCTCGGCTGGCTGGTGCTGCATTAAGGGGATGTCAGAATGAGCGCGCATTTTCCCATCCTGAGCGTGCTGTTGTGGCTGCCGATTGCCGGCGGCATCGTGGTGTTGCTGGCCGGCCGCGTGGCGCCCAGGTCGGTGCGCTGGTTGGCGCTGTTCTTCTCGATCCTGGTGTTCGCGGTCAGTGTGCCGCTGTGGACCGAGTTCAATACCGGCACCGCCGCCATGCAATTCGTGGAAAATCTGCCGTGGATCACTACGTTCAATGTGCACTATCACCTTGGCGTGGACGGCATTGCCATGCCGTTGATCCTGCTCACCACCTTCATGACAGTGCTGGTCGTGATCGCCGGCTGGGAGGTAATCCAGTACAAAGTCGCGCAGTACATGGCCGCTTTCCTGATCATGGAGGGCCTGATGAATGGCGTGTTTGCATCCATGGACGCGCTGCTGTTCTACGTGTTGTGGGAGGCCATGCTGATTCCGATGTTCATCATCATCGGCATCTGGGGGGGGCCGCGGCGTATCTATGCCACGCTCAAGTTCTTCCTTTACACCTTCTTCGGCTCGGTGCTGATGCTGGTGGCCATCATTTACATGTACGTGAAGTCCGGCAGCTACGATATCCAGACCTTCCAGCAAATGCCGCTGGGTATGACCGCACAAGTGCTGATCTTCATCGCCTTCCTGGTGGCGTTCGCGGTGAAAGTCCCCATGTGGCCGGTACATACCTGGCTGCCGGACGCGCATGTGGAAGCGCCGACCGGCGGCTCCGTGATCTTGGCGGCCATCCTGCTGAAAATGGGGGCCTACGGTTTCCTGCGTTTCAGCTTGCCGATCACGCCCGATGCGAGCCATGCACTCATGTGGCTCATCATCGGTTTGTCGCTGGTGGCCATCATCTACATTGGTTTCGTGGCCATCGTGCAGACCGATATGAAGAAATTGGTCGCGTATTCGTCCGTGGCGCACATGGGTTTCGTGACGCTCGGCTTTTTCATTCTGTTCCTGATTTTCCAGGAGACCGCCAGCACCAATGGCACGATCATGGGCGTGGAGGGCGGCATGGTGCAGATGATCTCCCACGGCTTCGTGTCCGGCGCACTGTTCCTGTGTGTGGGCGTGCTGTATGACCGCCTGCATACCCGCGAGATAAAAGCCTATGGCGGCGTCGTCAACCTCATGCCCGCGTTTGCTTTTTTCTTCGTGCTGTTTGCCATGGCCAATGTAGCGCTGCCCGGCACCTCCGGCTTCGTGGGCGAGTGGATGGTGATTCTCGCCAGCATGCAGGCGAATTTCTGGATCGCGTTCGGTGCCGCTTTCACGCTGTTCCTGGGCGCGGCCTATACCCTGTGGATGATCAAACGCGTGCTATTCGGGCCGGTGGGCAATGATCACGTGGCCGGCATGAAAGACATCGGCAAGCGTGAATTCGTGGTGCTGGGTCTGTGCGCCATTCCAGTGATCCTCATCGGCATCTGGCCCGCGCCGTTACTGGATGTGATGCACGCCTCGGTTGTGAACCTGGTGCACCAAGTGGTGCAGTCCAAATTATGAAAACCGCGAGGACCGCATGACATTCGCGTTACCCGCTTTCACCCCGGTGATACCCGAGATGTTCGTGGCCGGCATGGGTTGCTTCATCCTGCTGGTGGACGTGTTCCTGAAAGACCGGCACCGTGTCGTGACCCATTGGCTTGCCTTGGGCACCGTCGCCGCCACCGCCTGGCTGACCGTGACCGTATCCCGGCACGCCGGCTTGCTCACCTTCAACGATATGTTCATCAATGACAGCATGGGCAACGTGCTCAAGCTGTTTGTGTATCTGATGGTGGCTATCACCTTTCTTTATTCACGCGATTACCTGAGCGACCGCAACCTCTTCAAGGGCGAGTTCTACGTGCTCGGCCTGTTCGGCATGCTCGGCATGATGGTGATGATTTCGGCGCACAACTTCATCACCATCTATCTGGGACTGGAACTGCTGGCGCTCTGCCTGTTCGCCATGGTGGCCTTGGACCGGGATTCGCCGGTGGCCTCCGAGGCCGCCATGAAATACTTTGTGCTGGGTGCGATTGCGTCCGGCATACTCCTGTACGGTCTCTCGCTGCTTTACGGCGCCACCGGCACTCTGGATCTGACGCGCCTCGGCATGCACATCGCCGAGTCATCCGCGGTCAGCATCGGTGTAACGCTGGCGCTCGGATTCGTCATCGTCGGCCTGTGTTTCGAGCTGGAAGCGGTGCCGTTTCATATGTGGTTGCCGGACGTGTATGAAGGCGCCAGTACGCCGGTCACGCTCTACGTGGGCTCGGTGCCGAAGATCGCCGTATTCGCGCTGTTCATGCGGCTGCTGATCGCGGGACTGGGCGGCCTGCACGTGGAATGGCATCTGATTCTCACGGTGCTCGCCGTACTGTCCATGGCCATCGGCAGCATCGTGGCGCTCATGCAGAGCAACCTGAAGCGCATGCTGGCGTATTCCAACATTTCGCACGTGGGCTTCATCCTGCTTGGCATCCTGGCCGGCACCACGGAGGGTTACCAGGCCGCCATGTTCTATGTCATCACCTACGTACTCATGGCCGCCGCCGCCTTCGGCATGATCATCCTGCTGGCGCGCAAGGGTTTTGAGGCCGACCGCCTCGAGGATTTCAAGGGCCTGAACGACCGCAGTCCGTGGTTTGCCGCCATGATGCTCATGGCGATGTTCGGCATGGCCGGTGTGCCGCCGTTCGTGGGATTCTTCGCCAAACTGTACGTGTTACGCGCGGTGATTGACGTGCACATGGTCTGGCTGGCCGTGGTCGCGGTGGTCTTCACCCTCATCAGCGCCTGGTATTACCTGAAGGTGGTCAAGCTCATGTATTTCGACCGCGCGCCGGAAAACGCGCCAGCCATCGAATGCAGCCTCGACATGCGCTGGGTGCTGTCCGGCAACGGCCTTGCCATCCTGATTTTAGGCATCCTGCCGGGACCACTCATGGCGCTGTGCGCAAGGGTGATTACTTTCTGAAAATAAAGGGTAGCGTCCCCTTTATCCCCTGCACCGCGAAATCGAAGCGTACCAAGGTGCCTATTGTTTGCGGGAGCCTGGTATGAGCTATGGCAAATCCCAAGCAAAAATAGCCACGTTAACGGCTGAAAACATGGTTTTTCTTAAGGAATGAATATAAATTTCAGACACATATGCAGGTCCGACCCCGCGCACCACACTTTTTCACCAAAAGGAAAATGCACAATAGTGTGCCCGGCGTAGCAGAGTAAAAGGCAAAGCCGTGATACCGAGCTTGAAATTCCACAGCGAAGAAACAGTAGGGCAACGCAACTAGGAGAGCAAACATGAAAACCGTTATTAAAATCCTTTGGGGTATCGCAGTTATTTTCATGCTATTTGGAGTGGTGCTGATGATTCCAGTTTATACGAGTGCTCAAAGTGTCATGCAGCAACTTGCCGGACTCGCGTTAGGAATGGCTTATTCAGTTATCCCGTATTGCATAGTTCGCGCACTTTCATCCATCGTTCAACAACAGAAGCACACGTGAAAACCTTAATCGCTTTAATTCTGATTCTGGCGGCTACGCCGGCGTGGGCAGCCGTGCCTACATGTCCTAATGGGAACGGAATAATTTTTCTATTCAAAGGTCCACAGATGATCAGGCCATACAACAAGCAGATGGAAGAATACGGCCTCGAACTTGGGAAAATAGGCGCAAACACTCACCTATCCCCTAAGCAGATAACTGCGGCCCTAAACATAATTACGAACAAGATGGATAATTTGAATAAAATGGACGGCCAATTGACGTGTCTTGGTGATCTATATACATGGAATGCACGCGATGAAATCCCTTCCATGAACGCCGTATATGTCATAGACGCGACTACTGGTCAGCAGGGCTGGGCTGACTTGACGTTCTTGCTAAAAAATACCGCTCCCACTCCATCGCAATGAAGTGAGCAGTGCAGCAACTAGCCGTCATATTGGAGAGAATATATGAGCCTGATAGCAGGCTCTGAATGTGATAGGGAAATATCCAGTGGGGAATGGGGTCAGAGCGAATAACTGAAGACTGGTTATCTGCATATTCCGTGCGTGGTGGCCGCTGATTCCTGAGTGGCGGCTAAACATTTCATGCATGGAGGCAGTGTAGATAACCGCAACAGGTGGGGGTGTAAGAAAGTTTGTGTATTCGGTCATCCTGGCAGAGAGTGCCGAACCATTATAAGGAGTGACGATGAC
>JBAVYM010000015.1:0-15182 GCA_049698775.1 Gammaproteobacteria bacterium | reverse complement strand
CCTCCAAGCGTTGCGATTGTGTGGTGCATGCTTACGTTCTGATGACCAATCACGTGCACCTACTGGTGACGCCTCACCGGAAGGAGGCGGTGCCGCGTTTCATGCAACATATCGGACGACGGTATGTCCAGTACTTCAACTTCCGGTACCGGCGCAGCGGCACGCTCTGGGAAGGCCGCTACAAGGCCAGCTTGGTGGATACGGAAGCGTATGTTTTGAAATGCTATCGTTACATTGAAATGAACCCGGTACGCGCCGGAATGGTAACGGGTCCATCTGATTACCGCTGGTCAAGCCATCGCCACAATGCACTTGGTGCGGCGGATAAAGTCATCGTCCCGCATGAGCTTTATAGCGCGCTGGGCACCGATGTATTGTCGCGCTGTGCGGCATACCGGGATTTCTTCTGCGAGGAGCTTGATATAGAGACCCTGCGCACAATACGCGAAAGCCTGAATCAGGAAGTGGTACTGGGTAACGACCGCTTCCGCGAACACATCGAGCAGGTCCTTGCGCGTCGGGCAAAGCCCCGCCGCCGTGAGCGGCCCTCGAAGAAGAAGGACACGCGGCCTACCGACCTCGTGTGATAGCCTTGGTCCTATGCCGATATTCGCTCTGACCCCGTTTCCTTCACCTCTGCAGTTCTATAACATCCATCAAGATGTCTTTAGTCAATATAATATTCCAATGAGTTTCTTTGGTGGTACGCCCGTGTTTGGCCAACCATGGGAATTGCAATATACGACCCCTATCTGGTGCCCACGGTGCAATGCCAGCACAAATTCAGGCGGTGGAGGAGGCTGAGAGATGCATCATCAAATGCTAAGGCCGTTTCTGACTGCCGTGCTAACAATCGTCACGTTCGGTGCGCAGGCTCAGCAGTTAGTTAAATGGGAAGGACTGTGCATTCCGAAGGAGCGCGTTTCATGGATGCAACCGGGCGGCGGCCCACAGCAGAATGGCCCGGTTGCAGAAGCACTGAATCACCTCAAACCTGAGTTGGGTCAATTTAATAACCCCGGTATCATTGTAGGGTTTACGGGAAAAGAAATGGCCAAAGCCATTCCCGGGTACACAGGTGCATCTGACTTTAAAAATTCTGATGGTTCAATTGTACATCTGCATTGGGGCAGTGTTGTGATCATTAAACCTGTCAAAAATGCGGTACAGCCTTATGAAGATGCTTCTATCATCAATCTCGGGGACCTTTGGAATTTGACTGGAAAATGGACTGGATCAGATGTAACACGCCTAGCTGGCACGCGTTATTACAAAGTGATTCGTAGGGATATCGTCCCTTATGGGCTTTGGATTTCTTTTGATTTAGTCAAGATTAATCCTTCGTCCAAGAGCAAAGGTAACCTTGCATTCCATCCAGTATCAAATTGGTACATAGGGTATTGCGGAGTAATCGATGCAACACAGCCAGCGATGGGTTTTCGATGTCATCGTTCTCTGATTGGAAAAACCTTTTATACCCAATATTCGGTTGTTGGCAAGAATATTAATTTTATTAATCAGATAGACGATTTTATGAAAGATCATGTTAGAAAATGGGCTTCAAATTGTAGCAGTGCAGCAAATTGAATTGTGATGGCTGTCTTGCGGGGTGGACAGTGTGCCCACCGGCATCAGCACCGGCATCGGCCAGTCGAGTGCGGTGCAAAGCCTGATCTATACTTGGGACGGCTACGGCAACCTGGAGCAACGCTGCGACGCCAACCGGGGCCTGGATGAGAATGTCACGGACGACGATCTGAACCGGCTCACCGGTACGACCGTCCATACCGGCGTCAGCGTTTCCGGTAGCACCTGCGCCGGCGGGACCACGGCCAACACTCTCAGCCTTGGCTATGACGCGATGGGTAACATCCAGAGCAAGTCCGATGTCGGCAGCACCTATAAGTATGATCCCAACCATCCCTATGCGGTGGACAGCGTGACCAATAGTTCCGGCATCACGGTGTACAGTGCGAGCTACGATGCTGACGGGAACATGATCACGCGCAATGGTTCGCCCCTCACCTGGACCGTGGACAATCTGCCGGACTCCCTCGCCGCGGCTACGGGCAGCAGCACGTTCAGCTACGGGCCGGAGCAGGCCCGCTATCAGCAGAACGAAACCTATAACAGTGTCAGTAGCACGACCACCTACATCGGCTCGCTGTTCGAGGTCATCGCCAGGCCACCGACACCCAGTACCGGCATATGATTGTGGCGGACGGGCAAGTGGTTGCGGTGCACACCATTGACCAGAGCGGCAACGCGACCACCAGCTACCTGCACTCCGATCACCTGGGCAGCGTGGATACCCTCACCAACGACCAGGGAACCGTGGCCCAGAGCATGAGCTTTGATGCGTTTGGATTACGGCGCGATGCCGGTAACTGGACGTATGACCTGACTCCAGCGCAGATTGCGACACTCAAGAATGACACCGACCGGGGCTATACCTACCAGGAGCAGTTGGACAACGTGGGGCTGATTCACATGAACGGGCGGGTATATGACCCGATGGTCGGGCGGTTCATCAGCGCCGATCCGACGGTCCCCAATCCGCAGTATAGCCAGAGCTTTAACCGCTACAGCTATGTCAATAACAGCCCGCTGGAGTCCACGGATCCGAGCGGGTTCGACACAGATGATCTTGTAAACGAGTGCGAATTTTCCGGGTGTGACAGTAGCGACGGCTACATTGGCTATGGTCCTGAAGGCGGCAATTACAATTCTTGGGGAACTGACCCTCCTCCTGGAGAAGGTGGCACGTTGGGCGCCCCGGTGGGCGTCCCGGTGGGCGCCCCTAGTGTGGGGGACAACAACCAAGCGTGGCTGAGCAATGAGGGCATGGGCGGCCCGGCAGACTTACAAATCGGTGGAATCGCGGTGACATGCGATCCGGCGTGTCTGGCAGCATTCTGGGCTCAGCAAGCAATTTGGGCTCAGGAGGAAAACCAGGAATTTTCAAATGAACAAAACATACAGAATTTTTTCAACCAGTACCCCAGTGCTGCGAGTTGTCAAGCCAATCCAACGTCTACATGCGCTTTTGCTGCTCTTCTCTACGCCGAGGCTCGGCCTGGCTGCCCGCCGCATTGTCTTGCAATGATGGCCGCCGCAGGGACAGTATTGGATCGTGTCAACAGTCCTGGATTTCCCAAGACCCTTATGGGAGTCATATTTTACCCAGGTGCGTTCGATGCCGTCAGTGGACCTAGTGGTCCCAGTACTTCATTTGTTGATGCTTATGTATTCCCTACTCAATTAACAGGGCTGAATGCTGAATCGTATCAAAATGCGCTTGAGATTTCGGTTGACATGCAAAGCCAACTACTGTCTAACCCAGCGCCCGATGCAACTTTTTTCTATTCAGGTACCATTATTCCCGACTGGGATATTCATCTATATAGTATCGGTTATAGCTCAGTTCTGGTTGTGCCATTTACTCCTTCGAAATTTACGATGACATTTCTTGCACCTCCCGGAAATGGTGGGTATTAGTTGGAATACTCCCCAGCGGTGACGCTATATGAAAAATATACTTCTTGCTTTAATTATTTCATTCAGCATTACGCCAACTGTTCTTTGTGCGCAGCCAACAGCATTTGTAGTTAAGGGACCGGGTGAGTTTCACGGGGGGCAGCTCTGCGCTTACTATGCTGATTCAATGACACTCTTGGTAATTAATGGTGGCAAAACAATCGTCCGACATTTCTTTTGTTCGAGTCAACCTGGTTTGGCGACAACAGCCAATCTTGTTCAAGACCGGCTTGGTAATTATTATATCTTGTTAAAATATTGGACAGGACGAGACTTGGGCGTTAACTTGCAAGAATACTTAGAGGTTTTTCGATTACCACGAAAGTTAAATCAATTGAAACCAACGGTACCGAATTATGAATATTTGCGTGTTCCCATCTTAGGAGGGGCAGGTCCGGAGTCACAGTGGGCATACCGGTACAGAATCGATAAGCCAGAGTGCGGAGGATTGAGATTTGTATTTACTCGTTCAATCCTTGGTTCCAAGAAAGGGATACTTTTTATGCCTGAGGGAAAAACGCGCAATATTGAGATTAATGGACGGGTTAAATGTAGCCACTGACGATCGCGCGTGACAACTAGCCGTTCGCGGAACCATTTTGCATTATGTACGTTTATCAAGGTGTATATCTGTGAATATTCGAACCCACATAGGCTTCTTAACTGTTATGTCTAAGTTGGGGAAATGGGGTCAGAGCCTGACCTATCCCCACAAAATCATATCTCAAGCACAGAGTGGAAGTAATCGGCGGCAAGCAGACCGGCATCAGCAGCGGCGTCGGCCAGTCGAGTGCGGCCAGCCAAAAAACGGCCCCTTTGTGGGGCCGTTGTATTTGCAGGCTGAGGGATTCAGCGCCGGGTGTTGCCCAACAGCCGCAGGATCTCCAGATATAGCCAGATGAGCGTCACCATGAGGGCGAAGGCGCCGTACCATTCCATGTAACGCGGTGCACCGGCGCTGGTCTGTTTGGAAATCATGTCGAAATCCAGTATCAGGTTGAAGGCCGCGATGGCGACGATGAACAGGCTGATGCCAATGCTGAGCGGCGTGTGACCGTACACCATGGACATATCCACATGGAACAGGCTCACCAGCCAGGTGAGCGCGTAGAAGATCACGATGCCGAGCGTGGCGGCGCCCACCATCTTGTAGAGCCAGGGCGTGGCCTTGATGATGCCGGTGCGGTACAGGATCAACATGCCGAGCGCCACGGCCAGCGTCAACGCGACCGCCTGGATGACGATGCCGGGATACTGCATGTTGAAAATGGCTGAAACGCCGCCCACCACGAAGCCTTCCGCAATCGCGTACAGCGGCGCGGTGATCATGGCCCAGTTGGGTTTGAAGGCAGTCACCAGGCCGAATACCAGACCGCCGATGACACCGCCGATCACATAGGGCATCACGGCGGCCATGTCGAATGCGGCGGGCGTGGTGGCGGTCGCCGGGACATAGCCGGCAAACGCCCGCGACCAGCACCAGGAGGCCGTGAGGATCACCAGCACCAGCAGGATCAGGCTTTTGCCGATGGTGCCATTGAGCGTCATGCGCTCGCCGGTGATGACGGCTGGATTCTGGAAAGCCTGGGTCCGGAGGACCGGATTGCCGGTCTTCAATGGATTATTCAGGGGCATGTTGGAATTACCTCGATTTGTCGCTAAAGCGCGGACCGGACCACCCGCTGATCCCGCTGTGCCGCCGGTCCAATGGCAGCGCCGGGTTAAACTGTGGAGCACATTATATATGGGGATGCTCCCGCGTGACGCAACGCCTCTGGCACCAGGATGAAATCCTCGCGGTACTGGCCGAAGGCGCCACCGTTGTGACTGCCAGCGAACGGCTGGCGCGGGCCGCGCAGTTGACCTATGCCGACGTTCAAGTGGGCGCCGGCCTCCGGGCCTGGGAACGGCCCGGAATCCTGTCCTGGATCGCATTTCTCTCACATCTGAAAACTGCTTGTGAAGACGGGCTATCCGGAAATACAGCATCCGGCAGACTGCCGCGTCTGCTGTCCGCTACCCAGGCCGATACTCTGTGGGAAAGGGTGGTGCGTGCCTCCGGCGCGGCCGAGGGGCTGCTGCAACCGCTCGCAGCCGCACAGACAGCGCAGGATGCCTGGACGCTGTGCCATCAATACCGGCTGGATCCCGCGCGATTCGCCGGCACCGGTGGCGATGCAGAGCAGTTTGCGGCCTGGGCCAAGACATTCCGTGACCGTTGCCGGACGGAAAACTGGCTGGACGCCGCGCGCCTGCCGGATCAGCTCGCCACCTGGATCGAAGCCGGGTTCTTGCCGTTGCCAGCGCGGGTTGTGTTTGCCGGCTTCGACGAGTGGACACCGCAGCAACAGCAACTTGCGCAAGCCATGCAGAACGCCGGCTGCAAAATCGAACGGCTGATGATGCAGTCCGCTGCCGGGCGCGATGCGCGGCGCGTGATGTGTGCCGACACCGACCACGAGTTGCGCGCAGCGGCGCGTTGGGCCGGCGCGCTTCTGGAACGCAATCCCGAGGCGCGCATCGGCATCGTGGTACACGATTTGTCTTCCAACCGCGAGCGCCTCAAACGTATTCTGGATGAAACCCTGTGTCCATCCGCGTGCCTCGGCGGGCAACCTGCGCGGCCCTACAACCTGTCGCTGGGCTCTCCGCTGGCGGATGCGCCGGTAATCCATGACGCCCTGTTGTTGCTGCGCGCGCTCGCGCATGGCCGACCGGATTTCAATACGGCAAGCCAGTGGCTGCGTTCGCCATTTCTACGCGGCGCGGAATCCGAATTGTCGGCGCGCGCACGCCTGGAATTGCGCCTGCGCGAAGGTGGCGAACGGATTCCGCTTACCAGATTGACCGGCCTTGCACGCGAGCGGGGCGATGTGCCGGAGCTGGTCGCGGCGCTGGTAGCGTGTCTTGACTGGCAACGAAAGCAGCCGCAGCGCCAGCCGCCGTCGGCCTGGGCGCGCGGTTTCGCCGAAGTATTTCGCGCGCTGGGTTGGCCGGGCCAGCGCGCGCGCGACAGCGCCGAGCATCAGGCCCTGGAGGCGTTCCGCGACATGCTGGGCGAGCTGGCACGGCTCGATGCGTTCTCGGAAGCGCTGGAGATGCGCGAGTGTGTGTCGCGGCTAGCGAAGCTTGCGGCACAGGATATTTTCCAGCCCGCCGCGGAAGAAGTACCGGTGCAGGTGTTGGGCGTACTCGAAGCCACGGGGCTGCGCTTTGATCACCTGTGGATCACCGGCTGGTCGGATGATGTCTGGCCGGCGAGTCCGCGCCCCAATCCGTTGATTCCCATCAGTGTGCAACGGCAGCATGACATGCCGCACGCCAGCGCACGGCGCGAACTGGATTTCGCACGCCGCGTCAGCGAGCACCTGTTGGCCAGCGCGCCCGAGGTCCTGGTAAGCGTGCCGCAACAGGGCGCTGATCAGGAATTGCGTCCCAGTCCGCTGATCGCGGATTTGCCGGGGCTGGAGATTAATCAAATTCCACAGCGCGATGCGCTGGCCTTCGCACATTTCCTGCACGCCGCCGCCCCACACTTGGAAACGCTTGACGACCGCAAGGGGCCGGAGTTGCCAGAGCGCAAGGTGCACGGCGGTACCGGCATATTGAAGTCGCAGGCGGCCTGCGCGTTCCAGGCGTTCGCGCGTTATCGCTTGGGCGCCGAGCCCATGGCCGTACCGGGCCCAGGGCTCGATCCCATGCAACGCGGCAGCCTGCTGCATGCGGTGCTGAGCCAGGTATTTGCCGAACTTCAGGATCGCAAAGCGATAACGGCACTCGACGATACGCGGCAGGAAGCACTGCTGGGTGCTTGTGTGGATGCTGAGCTTGGCCGCGCCCGCGTCAAACAGCCGGAAATCTTTGCGCCGCAGTTTTCGGCGCTGGAGCGCGAGCGCCTGCTGCGGCTGCTACGCGACTGGCTGGCAATAGAGCGTGCGCGTGCGCCGTTTACCGTGGAGCAGTGCGAGTACACGCGCGAAGTGAGCATTGGCTCATTGCAGTTGAATACGCGTGTGGACCGTCTCGACCGGCTCGCGAACCATGACGTCGTCATCATTGATTACAAGACCGGTGATGTCAAAGCCACGGCTTGGCAGGGCGAGCGGCCGGATGAACCACAGTTGCCGTGTTACGCGGTCACCGCCGAGGATCCGGTGACCGCGGTATTGTTCGCGGTCCTGCGTCCCGGCGAAATTGGCTACCGTGGCTACGCGCGTGATGCGGACATCGCACCGGGTGTTGCCGGATTCGATGACCAGAAGCGACCGCCGGATGGTTGCGAGAATTGGGACGCGCTCCTGTCGCACTGGCGCCGTGTCCTCGATCGGCTTGCGCAGGAATATGCCGCCGGTGAGGCGAGCGTGGCGCCCAAGGATCGCAACCGCACCTGCAGGTTTTGTCATTTGGCGGCTTTGTGCCGCATTGACGAAGTCCAGCGGCGCGGTGAGCAGGACGATGCAGATGAATGAGATTGCCGCAGATCAGGACGTGCGCGAACGCGCGCTGGATCCGCAAACTTCTTTCATCGTGCAGGCGCCGGCGGGTTCCGGCAAGACCAGCCTGTTGACCCAACGCTATCTGCGGCTGCTGGCCTGCGTGGATGCGCCTGAGGAAATCGTGGCCATCACGTTTACGCGCAAGGCGGCGGGCGAGATGCGCAGCCGTATCGTCAAGGCGCTGGAAGACGCCGGCAATGAAACACCGCCGCAGGAAGCGCATCGCCGCCGCACCTGGGAACTGGCGCGCGCGGCGCGCGCACGCGATGAGGAACACGGCTGGCGGCTGGCCGAACATCCCGCGCGCCTGCGCATCCAGACAATTGATTCGCTGAACGCCGAACTCACCCGGCAGATGCCGCTGCTGTCCGGCTTTGGTGCGCAACCCGGCATCGCGGAGCGGCCCGAGTCCCTGTATCAGGAAGCCGCACGCCGCACGCTGGCGTTGCTGGAGCAGGGCAGTGCGGCGCAATCCGCCGCACTCGCCACGCTCCTGCAGCATCTGGACAACGATTTGCCGCGTCTGATGGGACTGCTGGCTGACATGCTGCCGCGCCGCGACCAATGGTTGCGGCATACCGGCACGGCCGGGGGGGCGGGCCGGCGGGAACTGGAGCTGGCCTTTGCGCACGAGACCGAACATCAATTGCAGATGCTGCGCACGCTGTTGCCGAACCAGAACGCAGATGAAATCGTGGCACTCGCGGCGCATGCCGGTCACGTGCTGCATACGCAAGGCAAGACCTCGGTATTGGCCGGCTGCGCCGGACTCGAGCGCTTGCCTGCGTGCGTACCCGCCGCGCTGCCGCAGTGGCGCGGCCTCGCCGAATTGTTGCTCACCAAGGACGGCAACTGGCGCAGCAGCCTGGATGCGCGCCTGGGTTTCGAACCGAAGAGCGATGAAAAAGCCCGCGCACTCGGCTTGCTCGCTGAATTGAATACAAATGAATCTCTGCGCGCCGCGCTGGAGCGCGTCCGCAGTTTGCCGGAGACCGGCTTCGAGGACGCACAATGGCTGGTGCTGGATGCCTTGCTGACTCTGCTGCCGGTGAGCGTAGCGCAGTTGGCAGTGCTGTTCTCGGAACGCGGCGAGGTGGATTACGCGGAGATCGCGCTGCGCGCGTTGGATGCCCTGGGTGCCGCCGAGGCGCCCAGCGATCTGGCGCTGAGCCTGGATTACCGCATCAAACACCTGCTGGTGGATGAATTCCAGGACACCTCGTTCAATCAATTCCTGCTGCTGGAACGTCTGACCGCGGGCTGGCAAGCGGATGACGGACGCACGCTGTTTCTGGTGGGTGATCCCATGCAGTCCATCTACCGCTTCCGCGAGGCAGAAGTGGGCCTGTTCCTGCGCGCACAGCAACACGGCATCGGCCAGGTCCGGCTGACTTCGCTGATACTGAGTGTGAATTTCCGCTCGCGGCCTGGCCTGGTTCAGTGGGTCAATGATTGTTTCGGCAAAGTGTTTCCGGCACGCAGCGACATGGCGAGCGGCGCCCTGAGTTATCGCGCCTGCGTGGCACGCCGCGAGGCCGCTCCCGGCGTTGCGGTGTGCGTGCATCCCGCGTTTGCCAATGACCCGGAGCGGGAAGCCGCACAAGTCATCGCATTGATCCGCCAGGCGCAGGCGCAAAAATTGCGGGTCGCGGTGCTGGTGCGTGGGCGCAATCACCTGACCGCGCTGGTGCCGCGTTTGCGGCGCGAGGGGCTGCGTTTCCGCGCCATGGAGTTGGAACAGCTCGGCGAACGGCCGGTGGTACATGACCTCGTGGCACTCACGCGTGCGCTGCTGCACGCCGGCGACCGCACCGCGTGGCTGGCGGTATTGCGCGCGCCCTGGTGTGGTTTGAGTCTCGCGGATCTCTACACCCTGACGAAAGACGGCGATCGGCAATCCATGTTCGAGTTGCTCAAGGACGACGCGCGTAATGCGGGACTGAGTGAGGATGGCTGTGCCCGGTTAGGGCGCGTTCGCGATGTGCTGCTGGATACGGTGGCGGAGCGCCGGCGCGGCAGTTTGCGTGAGCAAGTGGAACGGAGCTGGTTGCGGCTGGCGGGGCCCAGCGTGCTGGCGTCGTTGGAGGATCTGGATGACGCGGAGGCGTTTTTGTCGCTGCTTGAGGCGTTGGATGACGGTGGCACGCTCGCCGATCCGGCCGCGCTGGAACCGGCGCTGGAAAAGCTGTTCGCGCAACCCGATCCCGAAGCCGGCGATGTTCTGCAAGTGATGACCGTGCACAAAGCCAAGGGCCTGGAGTTCGACGTAGTGATTGTGCCGGGACTGGGTGCGGGCAGTGGCCGCTCGCGGCGGCCGCTGCTGGTGCATCTCGAGCGCACGCGTGCGCAAGGCCAGCCGGATTTGCTGCTGGCGCCTTTGAACGCGCGCGGCAGCGATCAGGATCCGCATTACGAACTGGTACTGGACCTGCGGCATGAACAGGAAATTTTTGAACAGCAGCGCCTGTTGTACGTTGCCGCCACCCGTGCGCGCGAGCAACTGCATTTGCTGGGACATGTGGGCTATGCGGAAAAGGACGGCCAACGCGAGCTGAAAGCACCGCCGGCAAATTCCCTGCTGGCGACCTTGTGGCCAATGCTGGCAAGCGAATACCGGCGGGCGCTGCAAACATATTCGCCGCCCGTGGCCGGCGCACCGTCATCTCTGCCCATTCCGCGTCTGCGCCGTGTGCCGGCAGGTTGGCGGGCGCCTGCGCCTCCGCCAGACATTGAATGGCAAGGCGCCGGGCTTTTGGCAGCCGCAACGCCGCTGCACGTGGAATTCGACTGGGCAGGCGACACCCTGCGGCATGTGGGTACCGTGGTGCACCGGTTACTGCAACGCATTGCCAGCGCCGAGGGCGATATCCGGGAAGCGGCGCGTCTGGCGCAGAATGAAACCCAGGTGCGAAATTGGTTGCAACAGGCGGGCGTGCCGGTGCATGAAATGGATAATGCAGTGCACACGGTTTTTGATGCTGTTTCCGGCATGCTCGCGGATGACACCGGCCGCGAGATTCTGGCGGCGCGCGGGCCGGATGCGCATTGCGAATACGCACTCAGCGGGTTCGAGAATGGACGCTTGGTGACAGGTGTGATGGACCGGACCTTCGTGGATAATGACGGCATGCGCTGGATCATTGATTACAAGACCAGCCGCCACGAAGGCACAGACCGTGAAGGATTTTTCGATCGCGAAGCCGAGCGTTACCGGCCGCAACTGCAACGCTATGCCGCTCTCATGCGGGCGCGCGAGGACCGGCGCGTGAAAACCGGCCTGTATTTTCCCTTGCTGGGAGTCTTTCGCGAAGTCGCTCTGGATTAGGCATGGCGGAAACACTGGAACACAAATTGGTGGTGGCGATTTCCTCGCGCGCGCTTTTCGACCTCGAGGAAAGTCATCAGGTGTATATGCGGCAGGGGCTGCAAGCCTATTCACGTTACCAGATCGAGCATGAAAGCGATTTGCTGGCGCCCGGCATGGCTTTCCCGCTGGTGAACAAGCTGCTGCGCCTGAATAACGATGCGCCTGAAAAACGCGTCGAAGTGATCCTGCTGTCGCATAACAGCGCCGACACCGGCTTGCGCATCTTCAATTCCATCCAGCACTACAAACTCGACATCACGCGCGCGGCCTTCACCAACGGTGCGGCACCCTGGCGCTATGTGGAGCCTTTCAGCGCCGACCTGTTCCTGTCGGCGGAGCCGAAAGACGTAGTGGCGGCCCTGGATGCGGGCCGCGCGGCCGCGGCCATCGTGCCCTCGCACATTGAGACTTCCGCTTCCGACCAATTGCATATTGCCTTCGACGGCGACGCGGTGCTGTTTTCCGACGAGGCCGAGCGCGTGTACCAGGAACAGGGGCTGGCGGCATTCGCGGAGAGCGAACGCGGCAAGGCGCGTGAGCCCCTGTCCGGCGGGCCGTTCAAGAATTTCCTGGCGGCCCTGCAGCGTATCCAGGCGGATTACCCGTCGGATCACTCGCCCATCCGCACCGCGCTGGTGACGGCCCGCTCGGCGCCGGCCCATGAGCGCGTCATCCGTACCCTGCGTGCCTGGAACATTCGTATTGATGAAGCGCTGTTTCTGGGTGGCCTGCCCAAAGGCGCGTTCCTGAAAACCTTTGGCGCCGACATTTTCTTCGACGACCAGAAAGGCCACGTGGAAGCCGCCGCCGGCTATGTGGCCACCGGCCATGTGCCGCACGGCGTCACCAACCTCAGACCAGACTAAACGGATACAAATATGAGCGAGCGGGACAGTTGGTGGGAAGAACGGCAGTCGGCATTCCTGTATCGGGCGATTGCAGAATGCGAACCGGCGCCAGAACTGCGCAAACTGTTTATGAAACTGGCGGAGGCGGCGGAGCATCAGGCGCACCACTGGCAGAAGTTGTTGACCGACAAGGGTGTGAAGCTGCCGGCGCATTTCCGGCCAGCATGGCGTGCACGCTTTGCGGCGCGGCTGGTGAAACTGATGGGAGCACGGCGGCTGCTGCCGATGCTGGCGGCCATGAAAGTGCGCGGCCTGTCCGTATATGCCCACGGTCCGGCCTCCGGCCACAGCACGCCGGTGGCGGGCCGGCCCGAATCCCGCCATCGCCGGCTCGCGGGCGGCGGCAGTTTCCGCGCCTCGGTGTTCGGTGTGAATGACGGTCTGGTGTCCAACGCCAGTTTGATTTTGGGCGTGGCGGGCGCGGCACTGGACAGCCACGCGATCCTGCTCACCGGCATCGCCGGTCTGCTGGCGGGTGCCGCCTCCATGGCGGCGGGCGAATATGTGTCCATGCGCTCGCAGCGTGAAATGTTTGAATACCAGATCGGCCTGGAGCGCGATGAACTGGCCGCCTATCCGGAGGAGGAGGCCGAAGAACTGGCACTTATATATGAAGCTCGCGGCGTGGCGCCTGCCGAGGCGCGCCATCTCGCAGATACGCTGACGCGCGATCCGGCGCGCGCGCTCGACACCCTGGCTCGGGAAGAGCTGGGCCTCAATCCGCAGGAGCTCGGCTCCGCCTGGGGGGCAGCCATTTCCTCGTTCATCGCCTTCGCCATCGGTGCACTTATTCCATTGCTGCCCTTCCTGTGGTCGCATTCCGCGCACGCCCTTATCTGGGCTATTGCACTCACGGCCGTGGCGCTGTTCGCCACCGGTGCCACCGTGAGCCTGTTCACCGGCCGCGGCCTGCTGTGGAGCGCGCTGCGCATGGTGTTGATCGGTGTGCTGGCCGCCGGCGCCACCTTCCTGGTGGGGCGCCTGTTCGGGGTGGCGCTGGGCTCTGCTTGAACGACACGCATATACAAGCCCATTATTCACTGTTCACGCGCTTCTGACTGCCTATAGCCAAGCTGGTGCGGCCGGTATCCTCGACAGGTATCCAGCAGATAACAGTCCGGCCCCTTGTAAAAATATTTAATACTGTCAATACGCTCAGTTCCTTAACTTCTCGTTCATCTATTCAACATCTATCCGAATGCCTACCTTCCGTGGTTTGGCGGAGGTTGGCATGGCTTTTGCATAACCGAACATTATCAATGTCTATAATTAACCGCCCTCTTTACTTCCCTTGCAAACGGCGTAGCGTTTGCCACGCAAGAACAAAGGCCAGCACAGCAAAGCTTGGATACTGCGCTGCGGTAAGGTCTGGATAGTTGGGGTCTATCTTATGAAACCGTGGGGGCACGGTGTTCTGGCAGGCGCGCGGCATTTGCCGCAAAAGGGATTTATTGCCCGTACCTTTTATTTCCTGTCCCAATTGCGTTTTGCGCACATCGTGCGTCAGTGTTTAATTCCGGTTTTGTTGTTGACCGCGTGTTGGACGAGCGCGTCCTATGCGAGTAACTATTTCTATGATGCCAACGGCCGCCTGGTAGCGGTCACCGCACCCAGCGGTAGCAGTGTTGTTTACACCTACGATGCCGTCGGCAACATCCTCAGCATCCAGCCCATTGTGGTCGGGCAGCTCGCGCTGTTCGCGTTCTCACCCGGACAGGGAACCGTCAACACGACGGTGACTATCCAGGGCAACGGCTTCAGCACCACCGCCGCCAGTAACACTGTCAAGTTCAACGGCACGGCGACGAGCGTCACCTCGGCCACCGCCACTCAACTGGTGGTCAAGGTTCCGAATGGCGCTAGCACCGGGCCGATTTCCGTGACAGTGGGGGGCTCAACTGTGACCAGCGCCACCGATTTCACAGTGGTACAGGCGCCGAGTATTACCAGCTTTACACCGACCCTGGCTGCCTTGGGTACGGCAGTGACCGTATCCGGCAGTGCGCTCGATCCGGTGCCCGACGGCACCAACCTGACTCTCGGCGGTCTGGCTGTTCCGATCAACTCGGCAAGTAACAGTCAATTAGCATTCTCGGTGCCACCCAGCGTTGGCTCCGGTCCGATCGGCGTGACCACACCCTATGGGCAGGCCACCAGCAGTACTGACCTAATCGTGGTGCCAAGCGCAATCGGTGCGGCCAACGTTGTGGCTACCGCTCAGCTTACGGAAGGCGGCGCCGCGAATAGCCTCAACATCAATGCCACCAACAAATATGGCGTTTTTGTGTTTAATGCATCAGCCGGTCAATGGCTAAGCGTCCAACTAGCATCTTTGACGACCAGTCCCAGCGGCGGCAGTGTTAGCTATACAGTGTATTCGCCAGCTAATGTGCAAGTAATGTCAGGTACTGTATCCGTCGCATCGAACATGTCTATCCATTTGCCAGCAGCCTCCATGTCAGGCTCCTTTTTGGTGGCGTTCAGTTCTGGAAATGACACTGTACAACTGTCGGCTTCCGTGGAACTTAATGCGACACTGAATTCAAACGGGACAACGGTTCCATTAACTACGACAACTGCTGCACAAAGTAAACGTCTAATTTTTAATGTTTCTACGGGTCAAAACCTGGGGTTTGGCATCACCAGTCTGAGTGTGAATCCAAGTTCATCGGCAGAGGTATTTGTCAGTGTATACAACCCGGATGGTACTTATGTGTATGACCCAGTGGACGGCGTGTACTGGTCTGGCTATCCAGCTATGGTGAGCTCTGGTGGGTTAGGTTTGAAGCTGGTGAATTTGGCGCAGACGGGGACGTACAGCGTGGTGGTGCAGCCAAACGGCGCGGCGACCATGAGCTTCAACGCAACGGTGTC
>JBAVYM010000014.1:0-24698 GCA_049698775.1 Gammaproteobacteria bacterium | reverse complement strand
CTCTAAGACTGTTCCATTCTGAACCGTAACGTTTGATTAGTTCGTCCTCGACATCTTCGAGTGAATAACGCTTGCGGTATTTTATTTTCCCGACATACAAGCGACCGCCATGACAAAGACAATCTTCAATTAAATGGTCATACCCAGGGTTGTATCTCCCCTTAAAGCTATCAGTATGTCCCCAATAAGATGGCGCACCGTTCCGCTCAAAAAGATAGACGATTGAATTTCCGTGTTGCGTCGCATCTTGGTAAGTTAAGCACCTGTACCAATCAATCCGCATATACTGTACTCCCAGCAAGCACAACATTTCTCATGAATCATAGAGTTAACAGCCTTAATCTGGATCTGCGTAGCACTTCCTCAAAAAACTTCCACGCATATACCCAAGCACATTTGGTGCCAAGTCACTTGCCTTGCTGATTTCAAGCTTTGGAAGGCTTTGCATGCACACATATAGGCCGTCTATGACGCCAGGAACATCAGTTTCGATGTCAGAAGTGGACAAATTTTGTCACATTTGTACGTGGCGGCGGGCATGACGCCACGGGGAATGCTGGTTTATATGCAATTCCGGTTTGTTTCTAAATCTATGTTCTTACACGGAATGTTGTGCAGTGGGTTCTTATTGATATTCGCGGCTTCAAGTTCTAAGTGCAACACTGAGTTCCGACCTACAGAGCTGTTGATACGGGGTGCCCTAACTCCAAAATCCAACAGTAAATTCTGAATATCAAAAAAATATACGTACCGACGTGGACCTCACCGATGCGATTGCTGCAGCTTGTTGAATGCCGCGCGAATCTGCTCCAGCCGTGCGCGGTTGGCGCCCACGTCAAACAATCCCAGCCGGGCAATGGATCGCATCTCGATGATGCGCCGCTCGGGGTCGAGATAAAACTCCACGTCGTCCACCGCATTCTCAGGCTGGTAGTAGTATTCCGAAGCATGTTCGGAGCGGCCGACGATCGGATACTCGATGCGGATGTAATTGCGGTGATTGGAAACGATGCGGCCCTGCCCCACTGCATTCACGGCGGTGAGCAGATCGCTGCGGGCCTGTGCGTGGCTGCCGGTATAGACCAGCGGTGCAATATACAAACCAGTATTGTTATCTTGAGTGGACAGGCAATCGCGGTTCGTCGGGCAGGCAGCAAGCTGTCCTTCGCGCACACCGAAGGTCGGCGTCAGAATGGTGCTGCACGCGCCGAGCGCAAGCATCACGAATACCAAAACTATTCCGGCATGCCGCACAAGCAGTCTCCTGGAGATCCGGCCGGCGCCGCCGGCAAAATGGACGGGGTATATTTTATATCCAAGCTGGGCAGCAAACATCATGTTTCCAACAGCCGTTGCAAGGCCGGTTCGTCCAGCACGTCAATGCCCAGTTTGCGCGCGTCTGCCAGTTTCGAACCCGCTTCCGCACCCGCTACCAGATAATCGGTCTTTTTCGACACACTGCCGCTCACTTTTCCGCCCAGCGCCAGGATGCGCGCCCGGGCCTCATCACGCGTCATGCCCGCCAAGGTACCCGTCAGAACAAAGGTCTTGCCATTCAGCCGGCCGGTTTCGGACTGTGCCACACCCACTTGTTCCGGCCACTGCACTCCCGTCCCGCGCAAGGCCGCGATCACGTCGCGGTTGTGCGCCTCGTGCAAGAACGCAGCAATGGCGGCGGCCACCACCGGCCCCACGTCCGGTACTTGCAACAACGCCGTTTCATTCGCACCCATCAGCCTGTCCAGGCTGCCGAAGTGCCGCGCCAACGCTTCAGCGGTAGCCTCACCCACCTCGCGGATGCCGAGCGCGTACAGAAACCGCGCCAGCGTGGTACGGCGGGCGTGTTCAATGGCCTGCACCAGATTTGCCGCCGACTTTTCGCCCATGCGCTCCAGTTCCGCGAGCTTGGGTACCGTGAGATTGAAAATGTCCGCCGGCGTGTGTATCAAACCCGCATCCACGAGCTGGTCCACCAGCTTTTCGCCGAGACCTTCAATATCCAAAGCGCGGCGCGAAGCGAAATGCCGGATCAGTTCCTTGCGTTGCGCGGGACAATACAGTCCGCCCGTACAGCGCGCCACCGCTTCGCCCTGTGTACGTACCACCTCCGACCCGCATACCGGACACTTGGCCGGAAGTTTCACGCGCCGGGTATGCTTGGGCCGCTTACTCAACACCACGCTGGCCACTTCCGGGATCACATCGCCGGCACGCCGCACGATCACCGTGTCGCCCACGCGCACATCCTTGCGTTCGATCTCGTCCATGTTGTGCAGCGTGGCATTGCTGACGGTGGCGCCGCCCACGAACACCGGTTCCAGACGCGCCACCGGCGTCAGCGCGCCGGTACGGCCGACCTGGAATTCCACCGCGCGCAGCACAGTCATGGCTTCTTCCGCCGGAAACTTGTGCGCGATGGCCCAGCGCGGCGCGCGCGCCACGAATCCCAGTTGCCGCTGTTGATCCAGTCGGTCCACTTTGTACACCACGCCGTCAATCTGGTAGGGCAGCGTGGCGCGTTTCGCGCTCATCTCGCGGTAATATTCCAAGCAAGCTTCGATACCTTTTACCTTGCGGATTTCAGGATTCATCCGTAATCCCAATTCTCGCAAGCGCGCCAGGATGGCGCTGTGACGTTCCGACAAGGCACCACCCTTGATCTCGCCGACGCCATAGCAGAAAAATTCCAGTGGGCGTGACGCGGTAATGCGCGAATCCAGTTGCCGCAGACTGCCAGCAGCAGCATTGCGCGGATTGGTAAAGGTTTTTTCACCGCGTTGCGTTTGGCGGTGGTTGAGTGTCTCAAAGCCGCGTTTCGACATGTAGACTTCGCCGCGCACCTCCAGCACCGCGGGGTAATCCTCGCCCTGCAACCGCAGCGGGATGGATGCGATGGTGCGCACATTGGGAGTCACGTCCTCGCCGGTACTGCCGTCGCCGCGGGTGGCGCCGCGGATCAGGACACCGCGCTCATAGGTCAGGCTCATGGCCAAACCATCCAGCTTGGGTTCGGCGATGTAATCAATTTCTGCGGTGTCTTCGAGACGCTCGCGCACGCGCGCATCGAAGGCTCGCACTTCCTCGTCGTTGAAGGCATTGTCCAAGGACAGCATGGGCACTGCGTGGTGGACTTCGCCGAATTCCTTGAGCGGCGCCGCGCCCACACGCTGCGTGGGCGAATCACGCGTGACCAGATCGGAGAATTGCGTTTCCAGCGCCTGCAATTCCCGCAACAGACCGTCATACGCGCTGTCCGGAATCTCGGGTGCGTCCAGCACGTAATAAAGGTGGTTATGCCGGTTGAGTTCTTCGCGCAAAGCGCGCATGCGGCGTTCGGCATCCCGGTGGCTGGTCATGGTGCGTGCTCCAGCTGGCGTTTCATCGTGGGGGAATTCCAGCCTTACGGCGCCGGGACATGTATCTGCCGTTGAAATTCCAGGATGCGTTCGCGGATCTGCTGGGCAGCCTGGGAACTGAGCGGGTTGCGATGCTCATCCAGCACGTCGCCGCCCAACTGACGCGCCAGGCCGCGGGCCGTAGCCAGCATGTCGGCGCAGGCCGCGACGCCGTCCTGTGGGCCGGGCAGCAGCAAAAACAGGGTCAATCCCTGGATGCGTGCCTGCGGCAGGTTATCCGGCACCAACACGCCCGGTTCCACCATATTCGCCACGCTGAACACGGATTGGTCCGGATCGTCTTTCATCAGGCGGTGAAACACCTGATAACGGCCATAGCGCAGGCCGCTAACCTGCAAAGCCGCCAGGACATCCGTGCCCGCGAAACCGGCTGGCTCGCGGCAGGCCAAATGCAAGACCAGGATCAATTGGCTTTTGTCCGGCGCGGCACCGCTGCCGGCCGACCTGGATTCGGTCATAGCGCCGGATGCAAACACGGGCGGCACAGGAGCGGACGGAATTTCAGGCAAATCCGCCGATTCCAGCGTGGGGACATCCCGGTGAAAAGCCGCCGGCCGGCTTCGCTTCTGGCGGGATAACAGATACACCGCGGCGATGAACACCACGCCGAGCAGGATGAGTATCAGGCGCAGTTCCCACATATCACATGGCCGCGATGCGCACCGCCTCGTCCACGTCCACGTCCACCAGCCGCGAGACGCCGGGTTCATTCATGGTCACACCGATCAACTGGTTCGCCATCTCCATGGTGCTCTTGTTGTGGGTGATGAACACGAACTGCACGCGGTCCGACATGCCGCGCACCAGATCGCCGAACCGGCCGATGTTGGCTTCGTCCAGTGGCGCGTCCACCTCGTCCAGCAGGCAGAATGGCGCGGGGTTGAGTTCGAAAATCGAGAACACCAGTGCCACCGCTGTCAGCGCCTTCTCACCGCCGGACAGCAAGTGAATGGTGCTGTTCCGTTTGCCGGGTGGCCGCGCCATGATGGTGACGCCCGCATCCAGCAATTCCTCGCCGGTCAACTCCAGATACGCATGACCTCCGCCGAAGAGCCTGGGGAAAGTGGTTTGCAAACCCGAGTTTACCTTGTCAAAGGTTTCCTTGAAGCGTGTGCGGGTCTCCCGGTCAATTTTGCGAATGGCCGTCTCCAGAGTGTTGAGAGCATCGTTCAAATCCTTCAACTGGGAATCCAGATACTGTTTGCGCTCGGACTGTTCGGTATATTCCTGGATGGCCGCCAGGTTGATGGGACCGAGACGCTCGATGCGCTGGCCCGCCTGCGCGAGTTTCTCGAACCATTCCTGGCCGTTGGCATTTTCCGGTATCGCCTTGAGCACCTCGTCCAGTGCATAGCCGTCATCCCGCAGTTGTTCCACTAGGGTTTCGCGCCGCACGCGCGCTTCCTGTGTACCCAGGCGTAACTGCTGAACCTGCTCGCGTGCCTCTTCAACGCTGTGTTCGCGCTCCTGACGTTGCTGTTCCAGTGTGCGCACCCGCTCGGCCAGGGATTCAAGTCCGCGGCGTGCGTCGGCCAATTCCGCATCCATGTCGGCGCGCTTGCCCAGCAGGGTTTTGAGTTCGGCGTCCTGCCGCTGCATGGGCGCCACCGCTTCCTGCATGGCCTGTTGCAAACTGCCGCGGCGAGTTTCCATCTGCGTCATCTGCGCCTGCATGCGCGACAGGTTCTGTTGGGTGGATTCCAGCAAGGAACGTTGAGATTCCAGCTTGAGCGCGATCGCGTGCATCGCATCCGCATCGCTTTTCGCATGACCGCGCACTGTTTCGACCTGGGCGCGCAGGGTTTCGCGCTCATGCTGCAAGCCGGTACGCCGCGATTCCAGCGTGTGCATGGCATCCAGCGCGGTCTGCATGCCGGCGCGCGCGCTTTTGATCTCCGCTTGGGCAGCGGCCAGTTGCGCATCGAGCTCGGCGATTTCCGCATCCAGACGTTCAGCGCGCTGGGTGAGTTGCTCAAACCGATCCTGGGCGCCCTGCTGCCGTGCGCGCAGATCTGCCTGCTGGCGGTGCGCCTGGTTCAGTTCGCCCTGCAGTTCATCGCGGCGTGACTCCAGCTCCTTGACTTCATGGCGCAGAGTTTCCTGACGCGCCGACTGCGCGGCAACATTGCGCTCCAATTCGGTCAGCGCGGTCTTGTGGCGTTTCAGTTCCTGTTCCCGCGCGATCACGCCGGCCCGCTCGTCCTGATCGCGGATGACGCGCAGCCAATGCCGGCCCAGCCACACGCCCTCACGGGTAATGACGGATTCGCCCGTTGCCAGCTTGGAGCGCATACCCAGAGCCGCTTCCAAGTTGTCCGCGGCACGCACCCGGCCCAACAATTCGTCCAGCGGCACATCTGTGTTGACCTTGCTCAACAAGCTGCCGGCCGCGGCGTCCTGATGGCCCGCCTTTTCCACAAACGACAGGGAACCTCCGGAAAGGCTGGCGAATTCAGCCGCCCGACCGCTGAGTTCCTCGACGCATACCGCCTCAAGATGATAACCAAGCACGGTTTCAACCGCGCGTTCCCAGCCGGGCGTCACGCTGATGAGTTCCGCCAGCCGCGGGCTATCGGCCAATCGGCTGCTCTTGAGCCATTCCGTCACCTGCGCACGGCTCTTGCCCAGCGCCGCCTGCTGCAAGGCCTCGAGCGACGCGAGGCGGCCGCGATGATTCTCCAGCTCGCTGCGCAAACCATGCAGGTCATTCGTCAGCCGCTGCTCAGTCTCACGGTGCGTGTCCAGAGTCTGTGTCAACTGTGCAAGTTCGGCTTGGCGCTGTTCCCGGCTGGCGTCGGTCTGCTGCGCTGTGCGGCTGATGACGCCGATCTCGGAGCGCACGGCATCCGCCGACAATGAACCGCGCTCCTGTTGCAATTTCTCGCGCTTTTGCAGCGCCTGACTCATTTCGCGTTCCAGGTGTTCGATGCGTGTGCGCCCCACTTCCGCGTTACGGGATTTGTCGCTCATGTCCCGGTTGAACTCATCCCACTGCTCCTGCCAGGTTTGCATGGCCTGTTCGGCCTTGATCAGTGCCGCAGTGGATTGTTTTTCAGTTGCAGCGGCACGCGTATGCGCAGGCTCCAGCTCGGCAGTCGTCTTGTTGGCCTGCGCAATGTGCTCCTGATCGCGCTGGACATGGTCTTCGATCTCGCGCCGATTGTTTACCAATTCCTCCAGATCTTTTTGCTGCTGACTGCGGGATTCGCGGATGTGCTGCAAAGTCTGTTCGAGCCGTGCAATCGCAGATGCCAGTTCATAGGCACGGCTTTGCACGGTGTTCAGATGGTCGCTGGCTTCGTCGTGCTGCTGTCGGGTTGTCTCAAGTCCGCTCTCGATGGCGCGCTGCTCCGCCAGCGCCGCTTCGAGCCGGTTTTCATGTTCGGTGACGACGTGATCCTGATTGCCCACCTGATCATCGAGTTCACGCCAGTGCAGTGCCTTCAACTCCGCCTCCACCCGACGCTTTTCCTCGCTCAAGGTCTTGTACCGCTCAGCCGCGCGCGCCTGGCGCTGCAGGTGCTGGAGTTGCTTGGTGATCTCTTCCAGCAGGTCATTCAGACGCTCGATGTTTTCGCGCGTATGGTGGATACGACTTTCGGTTTCGCGCCGCCGTTCCTTGTAGCGGGAGATGCCGGCGGCCTCCTCCAGGAATATCCGTAATTCCTCCGGCTTGGATTCCACCAGCCGGCTGATGGTGCCCTGCTCGATGATGGCGTAGCTGCGCGGCCCGAGGCCGGTGCCCAGGAACAGGTCGGTGACATCGCGGCGGCGGCAGCGGGTGTTGTTCAGGAAATAATTGGAGGTGCCGTCGCGCACCACCTCGCGCTTCACGGATACTTCCGCGTAATTGGCAAACTGTCCGCCGATGGCGCCGTCCGAATTGTCGAAAATCAGCTCGATGGACGCAGCGCTGATGGGCTTGCGGGCGCTGGAACCGTTGAAAATCACATCGGCCATGGAATCGCCGCGCAACTGCTTGGCGGAGAGCTCGCCCATCACCCAGCGCACCGCATCTATGACATTGGTTTTGCCGCAGCCGTTGGGGCCGACAATACCGATAAGATTGCTGGGGAAGTTGATGGTCGTGGGGTCCACGAAGGACTTGAACCCCGCCATTATTATTTTACTGAGTCGCATGCTGGGTGCTGATGGCAGACCAATGGCCGGTACTGGCCGCGTAGTGTAAAGTATCGGCGCCCGAAAACGCAGTAGCGCATCCCATGCCCACCCCGCACATCGAAGCCCTGGAAACCTTCCCCAATCCGCGCGCGGGCCGGGATTATACCATCCGCATCCGCATCCCCGAGTTCACCTGCCTGTGCCCCAAGACCGGACAGCCAGATTTTGCCGAGCTGTTACTGGAGTATGTCCCCGACCGCCTGTGCGTGGAATTAAAAGCGCTCAAACTATATATATGGAGCTACCGTGACCAGGGTGCGTTTCACGAGGACGTGACCAACCGCATTCTGGATTATCTGGTAACGGCGCTGGCGCCCAAGTTCTTGCGACTTACCGCCGAGTTCAACGTGCGCGGCGGCATCTATACCACAGTGGTGGCCGAGCACCGCCGGCCCGGCTGGCAAAGTCCCGCAGCCGTCACGCTGCCCTGAAGCCTTGCCCGTGTTGAAAGAATTCGCCGAGGGCGCACGCTGCCTGTTCCGCGGCTTCACCTGGCTCACCCGCCCAGGCGTCAAGCGTCATGTTTTGATCCCGCTTGTGATCAATATCTTGCTGTTCGCTGCCGCGATAGCCATTGGGGCGCATTATTTTGGCGCCTGGCTCGCGCACTGGACCGCCAGCCTGCCGCGCTGGCTGATTTGGCTTGCGGCACTGCTATGGGTGATCTTCGCATTCGCAGCCATCGTGGCCCTCTTCTACACGTTCACGCTGGTGGCAAACCTTGTCGGCGCACCTTTCAACAGTTTTCTGTCCGCGCGCGTGGAAACCCTGCTCACCGGTAAACGGCCTGAAAGCGGCCATGGTTTGGCAGGTGAAATCGCCACCGCCTTGCGCGATCAGTTGCGGCGTACCCTGTATATCCTGTGGCGCGCGATCCTGATTGGCATCCTGGGCCTGCTGCTGCTGTTCGTGCCACTGCTCAATTTTCTGACGCCGCTGCTGTGGTTCGCATTCACTGCCTGGATGCTGGCTATGCAGTATTCCGATTACCCATTGAGCAACCACGGCATCAATTTTGCGGCACAGCGCCGGCTGTTTCGCCAGCAGCGCGCGCGGCTCATCGGTTTTGGCACGGCCGCGGCCCTGTGTACTCTGATCCCACTGGTGAATTTCATCATCATGCCGGTGGCCGTCGCCGGCGCCACGCTGTTGTGGGCGGAAGCGCCAGCGCGGAACCCTTAGGGTCTCCGCTTGTCCCACCTACGGTCGCGATGCGACTGTTGCAAAACTTGCGCGGCAGTTGGCAATCCTGTATAAACTGCCCCGCTTTATTTCCGGGTAATCAGGAGTTTTCGATGCCGGCTAAGAAAAAGGCGATTGCCACCACGCTTTCCAAGGCTGCAAGGAAGCCGGCTGTCAAAGCTGCCGCCAAGGCGCCGCCGGTCAAAAAATCCGCCGCCAAACCTGCGGCTGGGCTGCACCGTCCGCGCCGCAAGGCATCAGCCGGAGACACGTTCCAGGGATTCACGCCCTATCCGCTCAAGAAGGGCGAGCCCTACATGAATGAAAACCAGCGGGCGCATTTCCGCAACATCTTGCTGGGCTGGAAACGGGAACTCATGGAGGAAGTTGACCGCACCGTGCACCACATGCAGGATGAAGCAGCCAATTTCCCTGACCCCAACGACCGCGCCACCCAGGAATCGGAATTCAGCCTAGAACTGCGGACCCGCGATCGGGAACGCAAGCTCATCAAGAAAATTGATGAGGCCCTGGTCAGCGTGGAAGCCGGTGAATATGGTTACTGCGATTCCTGCGGCGTGGAGATCGGCATCCGCCGCCTGGAAGCGCGCCCCACCGCCACCCAGTGCATTGATTGCAAGACGCTGGATGAGATACGCGAAAAGCAGATGACGGGTTGAAATAGCCCGAGTGCGCACTGCTGTGCTTGGCAGATAAAAAAATCATCCTTGGTGCGTTCATCAGCCCCGCCATCCATGGGGGGGCGTTCGCCGCATGCGGCTCACCCTCATCTTCTTACAGAGGCCGGTTCGCGCCGTCGCCCACCGGCCTATTGCACTTCGGCTCGCTGGTCGCCGCGCTCGGCAGTTTTCTGGAGGCTCGCACCCACGATGGCGAATGGCTGCTGCGCATGGAAGATCTGGACCCGCCGCGGAAACAGAGCGGTGCCGCCGATGCCATCCTGCGCAGCCTCGAAGCATTTGGTCTGCACTGGGACGGACCGTTGCTTTACCAGCACGCGCGTCTGGACGCCTACGAAGCCGCCACCCGGCGGCTTCTGGCCACCGGTCTGGCCTATCCCTGCGCCTGCAGTCGCCGGGAAATTGCCGACAGTGGTCTGTGGGGGCTTGAAGGGCCGGTCTATCCGGGCACATGTCGAAGCGGTCTGCCCGCAGGGAAGCCGGCGCGAGCCATCCGGCTGCAGGTACCGTCCGATGAAACGTTCGTGTTCGCTGATGCGCTCCAAGGCAATATTCACCAGAACCTGGCCACCGAATCGGGAGATTTCGTCATCCGCCGGGCCGATGGCTATTTTGCTTATCAGTTGGCCGTGGTGCTGGACGATGCCTTCCAGGGCGTTACCCACGTAGTCAGGGGTGCCGATCTGCTCTTGTCCACACCGCGTCAACTCTATCTGCAACGGCTGCTGGGCCTGCCGGTACCTTTTTATATGCACCTGCCGGTCGCGATGGACGCCGATGGCGAAAAATTGAGCAAGCAAACCGGCGCGATGTCGCTGGATAAAAAGTCATCGCCGTTAATCCTTTTTCAGGCGCTTCAGTTTCTGGAACAGTCGCCGCCACTGGAATTGCGCGGCGCGGCACCACTAGAATTGCTGCAATGGGCTATACATCATTGGCAGCCGCAGCGAATGCAAGGAGCGAGAGGTTGCAAAATTTAACCATAATTAACATGCGATATACAATATAATATATTGATAATAATGTATATTTACTCAATATTTAATGAAGTGCTGTACCCGGCAAAATGACGAGTTTGGGTCTGTCGGCCGCTTGTATTAAGGTAAGCATTGCTGCCCAAATTCCACTGACACGGCATATAAATCACTCGCGGAGGCAGCATGTCCGAAGAAAAACTGTATCCCGTCTCCCGGGGAACGGCCCAACACACGCTTCTGAACCACGAACAATATGCCACCCTGTACCGCCGTTCCGTAGAAAATCCAGAGGGTTTCTGGGCCGAGCAGGCAAAACAGTTTGTCACCTGGAGCAAACCCTGGGAGCGTGTGCTGGATTGGGATTTCAGCAAGGGGCACATATGCTGGTTTGAAGGCGCCGAACTCAATGTCTGCTACAACTGTCTGGACCGGCACTTGCCAAAGCGCGGCGACCAGACAGCCATTATTTGGGAAGGTGACGACCCCAGCGAGGATCGGAAGCTCACCTACAAAGAATTGCACACAGAAGTGTGCAAATTCGCCAACGTACTGAAGAGCCGCGGCGTCAAAAAGGGCGACCGGGTGTGCATTTATATGCCCATGGTGCCGGAAGCCGCCGTGGCCATGTTGGCCTGCGCGCGGATCGGCGCGGTTCATTCAGTGGTGTTCGGCGGGTTCTCGCCGGAATCCATCAAAGACCGCATCCTGGATTCCGATTGCCGCGTGGTCATCACCGCCGACGAAGGCATTCGCGCCAACAAGCACATCCCGCTCAAGGCCAATACCGACGAAGCCCTGCTTAAGTGTCCTGACGTGCACACTGTCATTGTTCTGAAGCGCACGGGTGGCAAAATTCCCTGGGACACAAAGCGGGACATCTGGTATCACGAAGTCATGGTGCAGGCATCCGCCGACTGCCCGGCGGAGCCCATGGGAGCGGAAGATCCGCTGTTCATCCTTTACACCTCCGGCTCCACAGGTAAGCCCAAGGGTGCGCTGCATACCTGCGGCGGCTATCTGCTGTACTGCGCCGTCACCCACAAATACGTATTCGATTATCACGATGGCGATGTTTATTGGTGCACCGCCGATGTGGGCTGGGTCACAGGTCATTCCTACATCGTGTACGGCCCGCTCTGCAACGGCGCCATCACGCTCATGTTTGAAGGCGTGCCCACCTACCCCACACCCGCACGCTTCTGGGAAGTGGTGGACAAGCACCAGGTGAATATCTTCTACACCGCGCCCACCGCAATCCGTGCGCTCATGGCCCACGGCGACGGCCCGGTGCGCACCAGTTCGCGCGCCAGCCTGCGTATCTTGGGATCGGTCGGCGAGCCCATCAATCCGGAAGCCTGGGAGTGGTATTACCACGTGGTGGGCGAAGCGCGCTGCCCCATCGTGGACACGTGGTGGCAAACCGAAACCGGCGGCATCCTGATTTCCGCTCTGCCCGGCGCCATTGACCTCAAACCCGGTTCCGCGACCGTGCCTTTCTTTGGCATCCGGCCGGCCATCGTGGACGGTGCAGGCAAGGAACTGAGCGGTGTGGCTTCCGGAAATCTGGTGATCACCTTCCCTTGGCCCGGTCAGATGCGCAGTGTGTATGGCGATCATCAGCGCTTCATTGATACTTACTTCAAGACTTACAAAGGCAAATACTTTACTGGCGACGGCGCGCGCCGCGATGCCGACGGCTATTACTGGATCACCGGCCGCGTGGACGACGTGATAAATGTCGCCGGCCACCGTATCGGCACAGCGGAAATCGAGAGCGCCTTGGTATTGCACCCGCAGGTGGCAGAAGCTGCCGTGGTGGGCTATCCCCATCCCATCAAGGGTCAGGGCATCTACGCTTACGTGACACTCATGACCGGAATCGAACCCACTGACAGGCTACACGACGAGCTGGTGGCGCTCGCAAAAAAGGAAATCGGCGCAATCGCCGCGCCCGATATGATTCAGTGGGCACCCAATCTGCCCAAGACCCGCTCCGGCAAAATCATGCGCCGTATCCTGCGCAAAATTGCCGCCAATGAATTGGATAATCTGGGCGACGTCACCACGCTTGCCGATCCTTCGGTGGTGGACAAACTGGTTTCCGACCGGCCGCAATCCGCATGACAGCCCCGGCGATCATACAAGATCAACGTTTGGGCCGGGTGCCTCAAGAGACGCATGGACAGATTGTCGAAAGCGAATTCCGGCCGAGCTGGCTGCTCCGTAACCGCCATGCCCAAACGATTTTCCCCAACATTATCTATCCGGGACCGCGCCCGTCCTTGCGCCGTGAACGCCTGGAACTACCGGATGGGGACTTCATAGACGTGGACTGGACCACCGCCGCAACTGGCCCCATCGTCATCGTGCTGCACGGTCTGGAAGGCTCCATCAAATCTCACTACGCCGCGCGCATGATGCGCCGGCTGGATATGCTGGGTTTTCGCGGTGTGCTACCGCATTTTCGCGGCTGCAGCGGCGAACCGAACCGTCTGAGCATCAATTACCATTCCGGTTTCACCCAGGATCTGGAATATTTCTCCGGCCTTCTGAAACAGCGTGAACCCGCGACGCCGCTCGCCGCTGTGGGTTATTCGCTGGGCGGCAACGTGCTGCTGAAATGGCTGGGCGAAAGTCCAAACAGCGCCCGGCTGGTCACGGCGGTCGCGGTCTCCGTACCCTTCGATCTGGCCGACGCCTCGAATACCGTGGAACACGGCATGTCTCGAATCTACAAATGGAACCTGCTCGGCAGCATGCGCCGTTCCACGCGCCGGAAGTTCAAGCGCGTGCCACCGCCTTTTCCGCTGCCGGACATCCACGCGCTACGCAGCTTCCGGTCATTCGACAACGCCTTGACCGCGCCGCTGCATGGCTTCCAGGACGCGGATGATTATTACCGGACCTGCAGCAGCCGATGCTATCTGAAGAATATTACCGTTCCCACGCTCATCATTCACTCCAGCGACGATCCGCTGATGACGCCCGCCGCGGTGCCACGCGCGGATGAACTGGCACCGGCCGTGACGCTGGAACTCAGTCACAAGGGCGGCCATGTTGGTTTCGTGAACGGCTCCCTGCTGCGCCCGAATATGTGGCTCGGGAACCGCATCGGCCGGCACCTATGCCAATACCTGTCTTAGTGCGTCTAACGAAATGAAAACGCACGATAAACACCCTACCTGGGTGCAAATATCTTTTCCTCTCCCGCTGGCGGGAGAGGTTAAGGTGAGGGTGGATAGATCACCCTTCAACCTCACCTTTCCCACGGGGACTTCCTGCGGTCGCTCCCCTCGAGGGGAGAAGGGATTAAACCCAGAACATTTTGTGAGACGCTCTTAGAACATCTTACGATTAAATATTCTCTTAGCCAGACAGCCACAGCTTGAACCATGTACTGTCTTTTTATCGTCCGGAGGAGCAATGAACAGAAATCTCACGCGCACCGCTGGCATCGCCGTACTGTTGGCTTTGTGTTCGTGGACATTGAATGCAGGCGCCACGCCGCCGGCTAAAACTGCCGCCGCGCCACAGGCCGCCACGGCAACATTCGATTACGCTTCCATCGCCGAACTGCGTCCGCGCCTGTTTGATGGCACACTCAGCCCGCAAACATTGGCGCAATACTTCCTTGATCGCATCACCAAACTCGACCAGGCCGGACCCCACGTTAACTCGGTTATCGAAATCAACCCGGATGCGCTCACTATCGCGCGCCGACTGGCGGCCGAACCGAAAAACACCGCCCGCTCGCAAACGCTTTACGGCATTCCCATCCTGATCAAGGACAACATTGACACCGACGACCGCATGCTCACCACAGCTGGTTCACTCGCCCTGATGGATGCGCCGGCGTCGCAGGATGCCACGCTGGTGGCCAAGCTGCGCAAAGCGGGCGTGGTGCTGCTCGGCAAAACCAACTTGAGCGAATGGGCCAATTTCCGTTCCAGCCATTCCACCAGCGGCTGGAGCGGCCAGGGCGGGCTGACCCGCAATCCCTACGTGCTGAACCGCAATGCCTGCGGCTCCAGTTCCGGCTCGGCCGCCGCCGTGGCCGCCGGCTTCGTCACGGTCGCCATCGGCACGGAAACCGACGGCTCTATCGTCTGCCCCTCGGCCGTCAACGGCGTGGTGGGCATGAAACCCACCGTCGGGTTGGTCAGCCGTGCGGGCATCATCCCCATCAGCCACAGCCAGGACACCGCCGGCCCCATCGCGCGCAGCGTGGCCGATGCAGCGGCGGTGCTCACCATGATTGCGGGCAGCGACCCGCGCGACCCGGCCACGGTGGATGCCTATAAACATGCCGCGGATTACACCCGCTTCCTCAACGCCGGCGCGCTCAAGGGCAAGCGTATCGGTGTGGTGCGCGCACTGGCCGGTTACGATCCCAACGTGAACCGCGTGCTGGATCACACCATCGCAGTCCTGAAGGCCAAGGGTGCTATCGTCATTGATCCAATCAAGATTCCGCATCTGAACGACTACGGCAACGACGAAATGACCGTTCTGTTGTATGAGTTCAAGCACTACCTCAACGATTATCTGGCGGCCCGCAAAGGACTGACAGTACACAGTCTGGCTGATTTGATCGCGTTCGATAAAAGCCACGCGGCGGAAGAAATGCCGTGGTTCGGCCAGGACCTGTTTATCCAGGCTGAAGCCAAAGGTCCGCTCACCAACAAGGCATATCTCAACGTGCGCGCCAAAGCCAGGCGCCTCGCGGGCCCGGAGGGTATAGATGCAGCGATGAAAAAATACAAACTCGACGCGCTGCTGGCGCCCACTACCACCCCGGCCTGGACCACCGATCTCGTAAACGGCGATCACGTCGCCGGTTCCAGTTCCTCACCCGCCGCCGTGGCCGGCTATCCAGACATCACCGTGCCCGCCGGTTTCGTGCACTGCCTGCCCGTGGGCGTGAGCTTCTTCGCCGGCAAATGGAGCGAGCCAACCCTAATAGGGATCGCCTATGCCTTCGAACAGGCCACCCACGCCCGCCAGGCACCGCAGTTTCTGGCCACGGTCACGGATTGCAAGCAGTCTGATACACCGTAAATTTAGCAAATCACTCATACGCCTCCGGCTTCCCGTCCAACGCCTTGATGCCATACCCTTCAACCATGTTGGTATCCGGATTCACCGCAAATGTCAGCAAGCACTTCCCACGCCGGGTGAAGGCAAATACTCCGCCAAAGCGAGTGACAGCGATGAGTAATGATTTCATTGTGCTGAAAAACAAGAGGGCCTTGCGGCCCTCTCTTTATTCTCGGTCAATCCAATAATCAAGCGGCATCTACCGCCTTCATGCTGAGACGGATGCGGCCCTGTTTGTCCACTTCCAGCACCTTGACCTTGATGACATCGCCCTCAGCGAGCTTGTCGCTGACCCGCTCGACACGCTCTTCTGAAATTTGTGAGATGTGCACCAAGCCGTCGCGTCCGGGCAGAATGGCCACAAAGGCTCCGAAATCCATCAGCTTCACGACCTTGCCCTGATAGATACGGCCTACTTCCACGTCGGCGGTGATGTCTTCGATGCGCTTGCGCGCAGCTTCGCCGGCAGCCTTGTCCACCGAGGCGATCTTCACGGTGCCATCGTCCTCGATGTCTATGGTGGTGCCGGTTTCTTCGGTGAGCGCGCGGATCACCGCGCCACCCTTGCCGATTACGTCGCGGATCTTGTCGGGGTGAATCTTCATGGTGATGATACGCGGCGCGAACTCGGACAGCTCCGCGCGCGGCTGGGCGATCACGGCGTTCATCTTGCCGAGAATATGCAGGCGGCCGTCGTGGGCTTGGGCCAACGCCTGCTGCATGATTTCCCTGGTGATGCCGTCAATCTTGATGTCCATCTGCAAGGCGGTAATGCCCTGATTGGTGCCCGCAACCTTGAAATCCATGTCGCCCAGATGATCCTCATCGCCGAGGATGTCGGTCAGCACCGCGAATTTTCCACCTTCCTTGATAAGACCCATGGCCACGCCGGCTACCGGCGCCTTCAAAGGTACGCCCGCATCCATGAGCGACAGACTGGTGCCACACACCGAGGCCATGGAACTCGAACCGTTGGACTCGGTGATTTCAGACACCACGCGGATGACGTAAGGATAGGTCGCCATGTCCGGCATGACCGCCTGAATGCCGCGCTTCGCAAGTCGGCCGTGGCCAATCTCGCGACGCTTCGGCGAACCCATCATGCCCACTTCGCCCACCGAATACGGCGGGAAGTTGTAATGCAGCATGAAGGGTTCCTTGCGCTCGCCTTCGATGGCGTCAATGATCTGCGCGTCACGGCCGGTGCCGAGCGTGGTGACGACCAGCGCCTGGGTCTCGCCACGAGTGAACAGCGCCGAACCGTGGGTGCGCGGCAGCACGCCCACCTTGATGGTGATGGGGCGCACGGTCTTGGTGTCGCGGCCGTCAATGCGCGGTTTGCCTTCGAGGATATGACCGCGCACGATTTTCTTTTCCAAATCCATGAAAGCGTTGGCCACGAGATTCTGCGGCCATTGCGGATTCTCGCCGGCGGCGAATTTTGCCAGCACGGCCTCGCGGATTTCCTCGATGCGGCCGAAGCGTGATTGCTTTTCGGCGATCTGATACGCCTCGCGCAAAGGCTTTTCGGCTTCCGTCGAAATCGCGTCGGCCAAACCCTTGTCTTTCTCGGTGGGTTTCCAATCCCAGGCCGGTTTGCCGGCTTCCTTCGCCAGTTCCTTGATAACTTGGATGGCGGCCTGCATTTTCTCGTGGCCGAACATCACGGCGCCCAGCATCACGTCTTCCGGCAGGCAATCGGCTTCGGATTCCACCATCAGCACGGCCTTGTCGGTGCCCGCCACCACTAAGTCCAGATCGGATGTCTGGAGCTGGGTCTTGGTGGGATTCAACAGGTAGTGACCATCGTGGTAACCCACGCGCGCGGCACCGATGGGACCCATGAATGGCATGCCGGAAATGGCGAGCGCGGCGGACGCACCCAACAACGCCGGCACATCCGGGTCCACATCCGGGTTCACTGAAATCACCGTAGCGACGACCTGGACTTCGTTGTAGAAACTTTTGGGAAACAACGGACGGAGGGGGCGATCAATCAGGCGGGAGGTAAGGGTTTCTTTTTCGCTGGGCCGGCCTTCGCGCTTGAAGAAGCCGCCGGGGATTTTACCTGCGGCGTAGGTTTTTTCCTGGTAGTTGACGGTGAGCGGGAAAAAGTCCCGGCCCGTGACCGCCGTCCTGGAACCGACCGCGGTAACCAGCACCACGGTATCCGCCATGCTCACCAGCACCGCTCCGTCTGCCTGGCGGGCGATTTCGCCCGTCTCCAGGGTGACGGTGTGGTCGCCATACTGAAAACTTTTTTTGAATACGGTCACGTTAAGCCCTTCATGTGCTGTGTTTGAAGATTAAGAGCAGGGAACAGAAATCGGAAAATCAGCGGCGCAGGCCAAGTCGCTCAATCAGAGCCTCATAGCGTATCTGGTCCGTGTTCTTGAGGTAATCCAGCAGCTTGCGGCGCTGGTTTACCATCTTGAGCAGTCCGCGACGAGAATGATGATCCTTCTTGTTCATCTCAAAATGCGGGCCCAGACCGTCTATTCGGGCCGACAACAGCGCCACCTGCACTTCCGGCGAGCCGGTATCCTTGGGATCGCGCCGGTAGGTGGCGATGATTTCCTGTTTCTTTTCAACGTTAAAAGCCATATACGCTCAACTCCGATGATTTCCAAAACATTATTCAGGCCGCGTATTGTAGTCGCGGGGCCTCTCGCGGACAAGTAAAAAGCCAATCAAATCAGCGGCAAACCGGGTTTTCAATCCAGATTTACCAGCCGCCGCGGTGTCACCCGACCGTCCGGGAGCACTTCCGCCAGACCCAGAAAGCGATGCTCCGCATACACCCGCAACCAACCGCGGGTAGGTGCTCCGGGCACCAGCACCGCCTGACCACGACAAAAATACCAGGCCGTGTCGGCGCTCAAATGTGCTTCCGGCCAATGGCAAAGTGCGCTGTCCAATGGCAGCAGTAAATCATCCAATGCGGCTGGGCTGGTCTCTGCCAGTTCCTGCAATTCAGCCAGTGTGTGCATGGAAAATGCATTGCCATAGGGACCCACCGCAGTCCGCCGCAAAGCGCTCACGTACCCACAAGTGCCGAGTGCCGCGGCGATGTCTTCCACCAAGGTGCGGATATAGGTACCTTTGGAGCAACGCACTTTGAGTTCGAGACTTTGAGGTGTGAATGCCAGCAGTTGCAGTTCAAAGATGCTGACTGTGCGCGGCGCACGCGGCACCTCAACACCTTCGCGGGCGAGATCGTAAAGCCGCTCGCCTTTGTGTTTCAGCGCTGAATACATGGGCGGTATCTGTTGGATTTCGCCGTGAAACGCAGCTAGCGCCTTTTCAATCTGCGCCTGGGTTAACAACGGCACCGGCAGCGTCTCAAGCAGCCTGCCTTCCGCATCAGCGGTGTCGGTGCGCGTGCCGAGGGTGCAGGTAACCTGATATTCCTTGTCGGCGTCCAACAGGAACGCGGATACTTTGGTAGCTTCGCCGAAACACAAGGGCAGCAGGCCGCTCGCCAGTGGGTCGAGGCTGCCGGTATGTCCGGCCTTGCGCGCCCGGTACAGGCGTTTCGCCGCCTGCAAAGCCTGATTGGAAGTCATGGCCACCGGCTTGTCCAGCAGCAGTACGCCATGCACATCCCGCCGCGGCGTTTTCTGCTGCTCGGGACGTGTGGCGGGCATTGCGTTCGCCGTGGCCAAGTCCGGCATCACGCTGATTTATCCCCGTCATCGCGCGCGGGCGCATTGGCTTTAGCGATCAGCGTTTCCAGCCGCGCAGCGCGATCCAAAACTTCATCATAGCTGAACCGCAATTCCGGGATGCTGCGCAGCTTGAGTGCGCGCCCCAGGTGATGGCGTAGAAACCCGGCGGCATGGTTGAGAGCGGCGACCACTTCCGGTTGAGGACCGTCGGCGCCCAATACCGAAATCTGTACTTTTGCATTGGACAGATCCGGCGACACATCCACGTTCGTGACTGTCACCAGATGTACGCGCGGATCCTTCACCTCGCGGAGAATCAGTTCCGACAGTTCGCGCTGCAACTGGGCGGCGATGCGGTTGCGACGCTCGTATTCACGCGGCACGTCTTGTTCCTACTCGGTTCAGAGCGTGCGCGCCACTTCGACGCGTTCGTAACATTCGATCTGGTCCCCCGGCTGCACGTCGTTGTAATCCTTCACGCCGATGCCGCATTCCGTGCCGGCGCGTACCTCATTCACGTCGTCCTTGAAACGCCGCAGGGATTCGAGCTGACCTTCAAATATGACCACGTTGTTACGCAGCACACGGATGGGCAGGTTGCGTTTCACGTAGCCGTCCACCACCAGGCAGCCGGCAATCGCGCCGAGCTTGGAAGACCGGAACACTTCGCGCACTTCCGCCAGACCCACGATCTGCTCGCGCAACTCCGGCTTCAGCATGCCGCTGATGGCCTTCTTCACGTCATCAATGGCTTCATAAATGATGCTGTAATAACGCACGTCCAGACCGGTCTCGTTCACCAGGCGCCGCGCGCCACTATCGGCACGCACGTTGAAGCCGATAATCACGGCTTTCGAGGCCAGCGCCAGATTCACGTCAGATTCGGTGATGCCACCCACGCCGCTGCCTATGATTTTCACTTTCACCTCGTCGGAGGACAACGCGCTCAACGCATCGCGCAAAGCTTCGGCGCTGCCTTGCACATCGGATTTGATGAACAGGTTGAGACCCTTCTGCTCGGCTTCCTGCATTTGCTGGAAGGCGTCGTCCAGTTTGGTGGCTTGGCGCGCGAGCTTCACATCGCGGAACTTGCCTTGGCGATGCAACGCGACCTCGCGTGCCCTGCGTTCATCGGGCACCACCACCGCGTCATCACCGGCATTCGGCGTGCCGGACAGCCCCAGCACCAGCGCCGGCATGGCCGGCCCGGCTTCCTCAAGTTGTTTGCCGTCTTCGTCAAACATGGCACGCACCCGTCCGAATTCCTGACCGGTGAGCAGGATGTCGCCGGGTTTGAGCAAACCGCGCTGCACCAGCACCGTGGCGACGGGTCCACGACCTTTCTCCAGACTCGATTCCAGCACGAAACCGGAAGCCGGACCGCTGGCCACGGCTTTCAATTCCAGCACTTCCGCCTGCACCAGGATGGAATCCAGCAGCGCGTCCACACCTTGGCCCGTTTTCGCGGACACTTGCACGAAGATGTTTTCGCCGCCCCAGTCCTCGGGGATGATTTCGTGCTGGGCCAACCCGCTGCGCACCCGATCCGGGTCGGCTTCGGGTTTGTCAATCTTGGTGACGGCTACCACGATCGGTACTTCGGCTGCGCGCGCGTGCTGAATAGCTTCGACAGTCTGCGGCATCACGCCGTCATCCGCCGCCACCACCAGCACCACAATGTCCGCCACATTGGCGCCGCGGGCGCGCATGGCGGTAAACGCCGCGTGGCCAGGCGTATCCAGGAACGTGATAACGCCTTTCTTGGTTTCCACGCGATAGGCGCCGATGTGCTGGGTGATGCCGCCGGCTTCACGCGCCGCCACCCGCGTGCTGCGGATGTAATCCAGCAGCGAAGTCTTGCCATGATCCACGTGGCCAACGATAGTGACCACCGGCGAGCGCGTAATCTCATCGCCTTCCTGGCTGGTCAGCATGACCTGCTCTTCCAGGTCGTTCTCGTTGAGCAGTTTCGCCTTGTGGCCCATCTCGTCCACGACGATGGCCGCGGTTTCCTGGTCTATGACCTGGTTGATGGTAGCCATGGCGCCCATCTTCATCATGATCTTTATGACTTCGGTGGCTTTCACGGCCATGCGTTGTGCCAGCTCGCCCACCGTGATGGTCTCGGGAATCGGCACCTCACGCACCTGCGGCGTGACGGGTTTCTCAAACCCGTGCTTGCTTTCCACCTGCACGTTGACCACCGCCCTGGCCTTGGCGGGTTTTTTCTTGCGCCGGTTGGACAGTTCATGGCCGACGTGCAGTTCCTGACGCCCGTACTTGGTGTGTTTGTCTTCAGCGGCAACGCCGCCGGGCGCCGGTTTGCCGCGCGGCAGCGCCGCGCGCTGGCGCCGGTCCTCTTCTTCGGTCTGACGGCGGGCTTCGGCCTCGGCACGCCGACGCTCGGCATCGGCACGCGCGCTGGCGTCTTCCTCGCGCTTGCGGTGGGCTTCCTGTTCCTCGTGCTTGCGGCGTTCTTCTTCCTCGGCGGCCAGCTTCTGCGCACGATTCGCGGAAAGCTCCGCTTGTTCGACACGCAGACGTTCCTGCTCGGCCTGTTGTACAGCCTCTTCCTCGGCGCGGCGTTTGGCTTCTTCTTCGAGCACCGCGCTGCGCTTCACATAGGTGCGCTTCTTGCGCACTTCCACGCTCACGGTCTTCGAACGTCCCTGCACGCCGCTCAGCTTGATCTCGGAAACCGAGCGGCGCTTCAAGGTGATCTTGCGCGGCTCGCCGCTGACGCCTTCACCGTGGCTGTGGCGCAGGTGCGTCAGCAGTTGCAGTTTCTGGTCATCGCTGATGGCGATATCCGGATCCACGATCTCAATACCGGCTTCCGCCAATTGCGCGAGCAGGCGCTCGACCGGCGTCCCCACCACTTCGGCAAATTGTCTTACAGTGACTTCCGCCATGGCGACCTTCCTCGAATGAGTTACTGCTGCTGGGCCTCTTCGGCCGCGAACCACGGCGCGCGCGCGGCCATGATGAGTTCCGCAGCCTTGGCTTCGTCCAGGCCCTCCACGTCCTTGATGTCATCCACCGCCTGTTCGGCCAGGTCTTCCTGGGTGACAATGCCACGGCCCGCCAATCGGTACGCCACCGCCTTGTCCATGCCGCTCAGGTTCAGCAGGTCTGCCGCAGGTTCGGTGTCGCCGAACTGCTCTTCGCTGGCGATGGCCTGGGTCAGCAGCACGTCGCGGGCACGGCCACGTAATTCCTCGACGATGGTTTCGTCAAATTCTTCTACCGACAACAATTCGGAAGCAGGCACGTAAGCGATTTCCTCGATGCTGGAAAATCCCTCCTGCACCAGGATCGCGGCCACGTCCTCGTCCACGTCCAGTTGTTCCATGAATAATTTCTGCAGCGCCTGGACTTCGGTCTCGCTCTTCTGCGTGGCCTGCTCCTGGGTCATGACGTTCAATTCCCAACTGGTAAGCTGGCTCGCCAGGCGCACATTCTGGCCGCCGCGGCCGATGGCCTTGGCGAGGTTTTCCTCGCTCACCGCGATGTCCATGCTGTGGGATTCCTCGTCCATGACGATGGACTGCACTTCTGCCGGCGACATGGCGTTGATGACAAACTGCGCCGGGTTGTCATCCCAGGGCACGATGTCCACACGCTCACCGGACAGCTCGTTGGACACCGCCTGCACGCGCGAGCCGCGCATGCCGACGCAGGCACCCACCGGATCAATGCGCGAATCGTTGCTCTTCACCGCCACCTTGGCACGTGCGCCAGGATCGCGCGCAGCGCCCCGTATCTCAATGAGTCCCTGACCCACTTCCGGTACTTCCAGTTTGAACAGCTCAATCAGGAACTGCGGCGCAGTGCGGGTCACGAACAATTGCGGCCCGCGCAATTCGGCACGCACTTCACGCAGATAGCCGCGGATGCGGTCATTGGTGCGCACCGCTTCGCGTGGAATCATCTCCTCGCGCGCGATGAACGCCTCGGCGTTGTTGCCGAGATCTATGTAAACATTGCCGCGCTCCACGCGCTTCACCACACCGGTGACCAGCTCGCCGACGCGGTCCTTGTACGCTTCCACCACCTGAGCGCGTTCCGCTTCGCGTACTTTCTGCACGATCACCTGTTTGGCGGTCTGCGCGGCGATGCGACCGAAGACCACCGATTCCATGGGCTCCTCGATATATTCGCCGACCGTAATGTCGGGTTTGACATCCAGCGCATCCATGAGGCGCAACTCCCGATCCGGCGATTCCAGCGGTTCCTCGTCGGCGCGCACCAGCCAGCGGCGGAAGGTTTCGTAGTCGCCGGTGTTGCGGTCAATCGCGACGCGCGCGTCCAGCTCGCCGCCGTGCTTTTTGCGCGTGGCCGAAGCCAGCGCTGCTTCCAGCGCCTCGAAAATCACATTCTTGTCCACGCCCTTCTCGTTGGAAACGGCGTCAACCACCAGCAATATCTCTTTGTTCATGGCTTTCACATCCACTGCGTATGCAACTCAGAATTCCGGCACCAGCCGCGCCTTGCCGATCTGCGCGAACGGCAGACGGAACAGCGTACCGTCCACTTCAATCAATACCTCGTCCTGCTCCAGACCGCGGAGCGTGCCGGAGAAACGCCGCCGGCCGTTCAACGGCAAGACCATCTCGATCCGGGCCCGCTGCCCGGCGCGCCGGCCGAAGTCCACCGGTTTGCGCAGCGGCCGGTCCAGACCCGGCGAGGACACTTCCAGCGTGTAGGCACCCTGGATCGGATCCTCCACGTCCAGCACCGCGCCCATCTGGCGGCTGACCTTCTCGCAATCTTCGAGTGTCACGCCGGCCGGCTGGTCTATGTAAACCCGCAGCACGCCACCCTGGAACTCTAGTTCCACCAGTTCGTAACCCAGGCCCTCGATGGCCGGCTCCAGTATCTTCAGCAGCGCTTCGCGCACGGCATCCGCCCGTTACAAATAAAAAATGGGCGCGAGGCCCATTCCACTCGCCCCGCGGAATCGCAGGGCCTCAAGACGACAAACCCCGGCCTGACCGGGGTTTTTAAGCGCGGCAAGCAGTCGCCACCGGCATTAAAAAGCCCCTGCGCGGGGCCCTGTCTCCAAGATCGTTGGTAGCGGGGGCAGGATTTGAACCTGCGACCTTCGGGTTATGAGCCCGACGAGCTGCCAGACTGCTCCACCCCGCACCCGGCAGCCGCGGAATATATAGGTTTGGGCGGCTTTTTTCAAGCCAAACCAGGGCTTAAGCGGCCTGTTTCAGGCGATCCGGGAGCTTTCGGAGATGCCAATCGGGGCGCGATACACCACTCCGAGGCTGGAGCATTTTTGGGCATCAGCCGGATTCTGCCTGCCGAGCGTGGATTTATGACCCAATTCTGCCACCTGTTGGAGGGTGTCTTAGATTTTGTGTATTCGGGTTTGGTTTTGGTTTCATTTCTTAGTGCTGTGGCATCCGCTCTTCATATTGGATGGTAAATCTATTCAGGGCAGCCTTCCAGTCCCGCAGTGGCATG
>JBAVYM010000013.1:0-49481 GCA_049698775.1 Gammaproteobacteria bacterium | reverse complement strand
GTAGTGAAATCCGCAATGGGCGGCGTGAAATCTGCGCCTAGTTGATAACTGCCGAACACCGCATACACCAGCACTGCCAAAATGCTGGTAATGGCAAATAGGGTGCCGGTCGTCAAACTGCTGCGGTAGAAACTGCCGAAAGCCACCAGTAGCGCCATCAGAAGCACGGCATTGTAGGAGAGCATGACGGCGGAAACCGCCGGATAATTGGCGAATCCCAGGATGATGCTGGCGGCGAGGATCACCAACACCGTCACCCAGGCGAGTTTGGAGCGCAGCCACAACCCGGCCGCCATTATCACCAGAAACAGCCCCACCACCGTGGCCGGCACGCCCAGCAGTGCCGAGTGCATCAACTCCGCATGCACGCGCCCGTTGGCATGGAAAAATGGCACGCCGAGCGCACGCGGGATATCCGGTGAGATGCGGAAGATACCGAAGATGGCCGTGGCCAGTGCCAGCGGGATATGGGGAAGCCATGCATCCAGGAATAAATCGCGCCGCAGTCGCGCATAGATACGGCGGGCACGTTGCAGGAGTCCCGTGTCCAATAACCTGGAAAGCTCGGGATGCTGGTTCATTCAGGTAGCCAGATCACACGACCGCGGCGGCAAGCTTACTTGTAGTACCAATTCAATGCCGCTTCGAGGCGATTGCCATTGGTGGTGTGCTCCCCGGACACCACCAGCGCGGCCACGCTACCGCCGAAAATCAGTCCCAGCCGTTCGCCAAATGGCCGGCGGCCAAAGTCCGTATTGCGTTCCGTGAAGATTGCGCCGGTCAAGCCGATGAAACTAGACAAATGACTCTGAAAACCATAGCTCACACGCCAGTAATAATCCTTGTCGCCACCCAGGTTCCCACTCAACTGATCGCGCAAGTAGGACAGATCAATATAAAAGGACGTGGAGGAACTGTATTTCTGATCCGCGCCCACACCGATGCCGGTCAGATCGTGATTGCCGGGCAGGTTGTCGAAGTTCAAGCGATTCCACTCACCAAACAGATACACGCCACTGTCAAACCCGTAGGAAAATTTGAGGCCATTGCCCGCAGACAGAGCATTGGCCGCAAAACGATTGTTGAAATAGTAGGACTGCTCGGAGAGCCGGTTGATTTGCAGATAGCTGTAGCTGAAAACGTCCTGTGGCCCCTGATCCTGGGGTACCGGTGCGGATTGACCCTGCATGCTCGGTATTGACTGGTTCTGCGCGGTTTGCGCCTGTGGATCCGCGTGCGCCAGCAGCGGCAGCGACATGCACACGATGGCAAGGAATATCCCGGTCATTCTCATCACGGATTGCCTCCTTTAAGCAGACGGAGCTTGGGCGTCGAACACAGAAATCTCGCAGCACGCGTGATGCAAGTGTAGCGGATTTGCGCGCATCAGACGAGGAACAATAGTGCCAGCACGCCCACCAGCGTCAGCACGATGGTATAGGGCAACGCCATCCAGACCATGCGCAGGTAGGACAGGCGGATCAGGGGCGCGACTCCCGAGGTCAACAAAAACAGGAAGGCCGCCTGACCGTTAGGCGTGGCCACGCTCGGGACGTTGGTGCCGGCGTTGATGGCTACCGCAAACAACTCGAATTGCTGGCGATCAATATGCTGCGCAAGAAATGCCTCCTGCACCTGCTTGATGTACACCGTGGCCACGAAAACATTGTCGCTGACCGAGGACAACAGGCCGTTGGCGGCGTACAGCAACGCCAGTTGCGTCCGGCCCTCGAAGCCCAGCACCCAACGGATCACCGGCGTGAACAGGCCAGCCTGCTGGATCACCGCCACCACCGCAAAGAACACCACCAGCAAGGCAGCAAACGGCATGGCTTCGTGAAACGCCTGTCCCAAACGTTTCTCCTCGGTGACGCCGGTAAACGCGGTCACGCTCAGCAACAAGGCCAGACCGATGAGCCCCACTTCCGCAAGATGCAGCGCCAGCGCCGCAATCAGCAGTATGCCGGCGATGGCCTGGAACGTAATCACCACGCGTTTGCGCAGGCTATCCTGCCGGGCGCTGTCGTATGCGTGCGCTTGCAACACCTGACGCACACCGGCCGGCAAGCTGGCACCGTAACCAAACAGGCGCAACTTCTCCAGCAGGATGACGGTCAGCAGCCCGCCAACAATGACCGGCAGCGCCACCGGCGCCATGCGCCGCACAAACTCGCCGAAGTGCCAGCCCATAACATCGCCGATCAGCAGATTCTGAGGTTGCCCTACCAGTGTGATGACGCCGCCCAGGGTCGTGCCCACGGCAGCGTGCATCATCAAGCTGCGCAAAAAAGCCCGGAAATCTTCCAGTTCAGCACTGTTCAGGGCATCCGGTCCCGCTTCCACGCTGCGGTGATACACCGCATAAAAACCACCCACAACGGTAATCACCACCGCGATAACCGTCAGGGCGTCGAGAAACGCGGCCAGAAACGCCGCCGCCAGACAAAACCACAGACTCAGCAGCCATTTTCTGCGGACCCCCAGCAGCAGGCGCGTGAATACCGCCAGCAGCAAATCCTGCATGAAGAAAATGCCCGCGACCATGAACATGAGCAGCAGCAACACCGGCAAGTTGTGGGCCACTTCCTGATACACGGAGCGTGGGCTGGCCATGCCGATGAGGACGGCTTCCAGCGCCAACAGGCCGCCGGACTGCAGCGGATAGCAACGCAACGCCATCGCCAGAGTGAAAATGAATTCCGCCAACAGCAACCAGCCGGCCACAAAAGCGCCTGCGCTGAAAAATACCAGAGGATTGATTACCAGGAAGGCGATGATGCAGAGCTTGTACCAGCCCGGCGCCGTGCCCAGAAACAGGTTCCGAACGGTATTGAACAGGGCCATGGTCAGCTTCCCCGGCTAAGCGTTCAATCTTGCCACAGGCACTTTCCCCCGTTGGCTTTAGCGATGGCCTCAAGACGTTCTTTGTGTGCCTTGAGTTCCTGTTCCGAAGCGTGGATAACCTTGAACGTGAGTCCGGCACGGTCAACCCGCTGCAGCCTGCCGTTTTCCAGGCGGCCGGATTGCCCCGACGCATTCAGCAGCAACGCGGCCTGGCCGCCGGTCATAGCCAGATACACATCCACGAGTATCTGAGCGTCCAACAACGCACCGTGAAATTGCCGTGAGGAATTGTCCACGTGGTAACGTTTGCAGAGCGCATCCAGACTGTTTTTCTGCCCCGGATGCAAACGCCGTGCGAGTTCCAGGGTATCCAGCACGCCGCAATGCCGGGTAATGTCCGCGTTGGCGTCTCCCAGCATGCGCAACTCATGATTGATGAATCCCACATCAAACGCTGCGTTGTGGATGACCAGCTCAGCGCCTTCCACAAACTTCACAAAGGCCGCCACGATCTCGGCAAACGCTGGCTTGTTGGCCAGGAACTCGTTACTGATATTGTGGATTTCGATGGCGCCGGCTTCCACTTCCCGGCCGGGATTCAGGTACTCATGAAAGTTGCGCCCCGTCGGCCGCCGGTCCAGCAATTCAATGCCGGCGATCTCGATGATGCGATGACCTGCAGTGGGTTCAAGGCCCGTGGTTTCCGTATCCAGAACAATCTGACGCATGTGCTTTCCTGTTTTTACTTACAGACAGACAGCTAATTGAGCTGTCTCACTCCTCACTCCTCACTCCTCACTCCCAACATCTTATCTATGGCTGCATTCGCAAGCCGATCCACCTGCTCATTGCCGCGATTGCCCGCATGGCCGCGCACCCATTGCCAGTTCACGGCATGCCGGCTTGCAGCCGTGTCCAATTGCTGCCACAGATCCTGATTTTTCACCGGTTTTTTGCTGGCGGTTTTCCAGCCACGCGCCTTCCAGGCCGGCAGCCATTCGCTGATGCCTTTCTGCACATATTCGGAATCGGTATACAACGTGATGCGGAATCGCTGCTTGAGTGTATCCAGAGCCTGCACCGCCGCTGTCAGCTCCATGCGGTTATTGGTGGTCTCGGCTTCCGCGCCTTGCAAAATATTTTCATAGCCGTGGCCACGCACAACCGCCGCCCAACCGCCGGGACCGGGGTTGCCGCGGCAAGCACCATCGGTGTAAATCTCGATTTCGTCCATCGCAGTCACCTTGCGGTTGGATTCGCCACGTCCGCGAATCTGCGCTTTGGCCTGGCACGTTTCAGGCGCAACGGCGTCATGCCGAACACACGCTTGCGCGCGACCAGCATATAGGCGCTGGCGCTGATACGCCAGCGCAGACGGTCGAGAAACGCACTGTGCACCAGCAAATTATGCTGGAACGGCGGCCGGAAAAGATACTGACGCACCCGCACAGTTTCAAAACCCAATACCACAAGCCATTCCTGCAAACGCCCCAGACGCACAAGGCGTCCGGCCCAAGGCGTGGAATCATCGAACTGCTGGCGCAAGCCCCACAACCCCCACGGATGAAACCCCAGCACGATGAGATTTCCCTCGCCGGTCAACACGCGCTCGGCTTCGCGCAATACTTGGTGCGTATCTTTGCTGCGTTCCAGGGTATGCGGCAATAGCAATGCATCCACTGAATCGCTCGCAAACGGCAGATAGGCAGGATGCCCGCGCAGTTGTGCTCCGGTGTCGTTGCCGGAAGTGAGCACAAACTGCGTGCGGATCGGGCTAGCCTGCAACAAACTGCCGACCGGCCCCCAGTCGCCGGCCTGCACCAGAAAAAAACCGAAAATCGTAGGCAAGACGTCAGCCAGCGCCTGCCGCTCCTGCCTCAGCAGGTACGCACCCGTGCGTTCCGCAAACCAGGAATTCAGATCAGCCTGCATGCTTCACGATACCGTCACGCTGTACCCATATCGGCATTGCGGGACACTAGGATAACAGCATCCATTTGGATGGTCGCCGCCGCTCCGTTACCATGTCTGCATGGCTTTCGAACTCGCGCCGCTGCCGGCATTTCACGACAATTACATCTGGCTGCTGACCGGCGCGCGGAGTGCGGCGGTGGTGGATCCCGGCGATGCGGCACCGGTTCGCCGGGCATTGGCGGAGCGGCAATTGACGCTCGCCGCCGTACTCATCACCCACCATCATGCGGACCACGCGGGCGGAGCGGCCGCGTTGGCGGAGCAATTCCACTGCCCGGTCTTTGGTCCAGCCGGCGAAACCATCCCGGCGGTGAGCCATCGGCTCAAGGAAGGCCAATATGCGGACATTCCACCGCTGAACGCCCGTTTCCGGGTGCTGGACATCCCGGGGCATACGGCCGGTCATATCGCCTATTGTGGGCACAATATAGTATTCTGCGGGGACACCCTGTTCAGCGCGGGATGTGGGAGGCTGTTTGAGGGCACTGCGGCGCAGATGAGCCAATCGCTGGACAAACTGGCGATGTTGCCGGATGCGACGGCCCTGTATTGCGGACATGAATATACGTTGGCGAACTTGCGGTTCGCGCGCATGCTGGAACCTGACAATCACGATATCGCGAACTATGCCGAGCAAGCTGCGCAGCAACGGGAACGGAATCTGCCCACCTTGCCGTCCACGCTGGAGCGGGAGCGCCGGGTTAATCCTTTTTTGCGTTGCCGGGACGCCGCTTTAATTGCCGCCGCCCAACATCACGCCAAGCGTGAACTGCGCGATCCGATAGAGGTATTTGCCGTGATCAGAAGCTGGAAAGACACCTTCACCTGAACGAGCCATGACACCGATGACCCCACGTACGATCCTGCTTGCCTGTCTGTGCGCCTGCGGCTTGGGCCTTGGCGGTTGCTCAACACTCGCTCACAAGAATACGGCCGTGGCCGCGACCGCATCGGCAACCTCCCACACATCCGCTCCGGCTGCGGCCACCGGCAAATTATCCGCAACCGCTGATGCCGGTACACCCATCCCGGATTTGGATGACACCTCCCCGCTGATTCAATGGGATGATTTGACCATCACGCCAGCGGAAATCAAATACGACAACCTCTGGGATTATCTCGGCCAGCATTTCAGCCTGTCTGCCGCCGATGGCGATGGCCGCGTGCAAGGTGAACTCAATTGGTACGCTGCGCATGGCGCGTATCTGGCGCGCGTCGCCAACCGTGCGCGTCCTTATCTCTATTACATCGTGCAACAAGTACAAGCACACAAGCTGCCACTGGATATCGCATTGCTGCCAGTGGTGGAAAGTGCTTTCGATCCATTCGCGTACTCGCATGCGCGCGCCGCCGGCCTGTGGCAGTTCATCCCCGGCACCGGCCGGAACTGGGATCTCAAACAGGACTGGTGGTATGACGGCCGACGCGACATCGTGGCATCCACGCGGGCCGCGCTCGAACACCTGCAATATCTGCACACCCAATTCAATAACGATTGGTTACTGGCGCTGGCCGCCTACGATTCGGGCGCCGGCACCGTGAGCCGCGCCATCACGCGCAATGAACGCCGCGGCCTGCCTACGGATTTCTGGCACCTGGACCTGCCCGCGGAAACCCGCGCGTATGTGCCGCGGCTGCTGGCCATCTGCCAGTTGGTGGCCGCCAAGGGCCATGACGGTGTGGACCTGCCAGCCATTCCCAATCAGGCCTATCTGGCGCAAGTGGACGCGGGCGGTCAAATTGACCTGGCCACGGCCGCCAAGCTCGCCGGTATCAGTACCGAACAGATGTACCTGCTCAACCCGGGCTTCAACCGTTGGGCAACCGACCCGGACGGCCCCACCACCTTGCTGGTGCCGCTGGACAAGAAGAACGAATTTGCAACGGCGCTGGCCGCGCTGCCACCCCATGACCGGGTGCAATGGGCTACGCATCGGGTGCAGTTCGGCGACACCCTGGGCGCAATCGCACACCAGCATCACACCACGGTGGCGGTCATCCGCGATCTCAACGGCATTCACGGCAATTTGATTCACATCAACCAGATGTTGCTGATTCCGGTGGCGCGCAAGACCCTGGCGGATGCGACCTTGGTGGCGGAAGCCCGCGTGGCGCGCCAGAACACGTATGGACATGACCAGTACACGTCCCATGGCCGCATCGTGCATCGCGTGCGCAGCGGCGAATCCCTCTGGACCATCGCGCGCCGCTATGGCATCAAAGTGTCGGAATTGACGCAATGGAACGGTCTTACCAATCATAGCGTGCTGCACGTTGGGCAAAAGCTCACCATCCAAGCACGCCGTGCAAAACCGCTGGACACGGCCTATGAGTCCGGTCCCGTGCCACAGGATACGCGGCGCACTGTGTACTACACCGTGCGCGCGGGCGATTCGCTGTACTCGATCTCGTCACGTTTCAATGTGGGTGTCGCGGACATCGCAAGCTGGAACGGCATCACTATAAGCGATTATCTGCACGCCGGCGAACGCCTCAAGCTGTATGTGAACGTGGCCGATCAATCCACCAGCAGTTGACGCCCCGCTGAACGCAAATCTTCTGTTGCCCGCTTGCCTCAAGGAGCTTGCATGGGATTCCTCGCCGGTAAACGTGCATTCATCGTAGGTCTCGCCAGTGAACGCTCCATCGCCTACGGCATCGCCGCCGCGTTCAGGCGCGAAGGTGCGGAACTGGCTTTCAGCTACCAGGGCGAACGCCTCAAGGAACGCGTAGTGGATATGGCGCGGGAGTTCGACTCACAACTGACTTTTCCCCTGGACGTGGCCAATGATGCCGAGATCGAGGCGGCGTTTGCCGGGCTGAAGCAGCACTGGGCCAGCCTGGACATCATTGTGCATTCCGTGGCTTTCGCGCCGCGCGAACAACTGACCGGCAACTATGCTGACGTGGTGAACCGAGAAGGTTTCCGCATTGCCCACGATATCAGCGCCTACAGCCTCGCGGCCTTGGCCAAGGCCGGCCGGCCGATGATGCAGGGACAGCACGCCGCCATACTGACCCTGACCTATCTGGGCGCGGTGCGCGCCATCCCCAATTACAACGTCATGGGCCCGGCCAAGGCCAGCCTCGAAGCCAACGTGCGCTTCCTCGCCAACGCCCTCGGTCCGGAAAACATCCGCGTCAACGGCATTTCAGCCGGGCCCATCAAGACGCTGGCGGCCGCCGGGATCGGCGGCTTCCGCGCCATTCTGGAACACGTGCAGAAACTCACGCCGCTCAAGCGCAACGTCAGTATCGAGGACGTGGGCAACGCCGCCGCCTTCCTATGCTCGGACTTGGCCGCCGGCATCACCGGTGAAATCCTGTACGTGGATGCCGGTTACAGCCATGTGGGCATGAGCATCGGCTGAGCACGTTGTAATTCCTAAAAAAACCTCAGTCCGCGTGCTTTCCTGAGATCGTGTTGCCAACAGCATCGCCAGACATGCCTAAAAGCGATATTTCAAGACCGGATCCAAAATCTAGCAGCGCGTCAATTCGATCCTCGACTGAATCGCCGTCTACTTAACTTTTATAACCCCCATCATGCCGTGGTCCTCGTGATAGAGCATGTGGCAATGGAAAACAAACGTGCCGCGCGGGACGTGCCGGAAGTCGAGGATTATCCGCGTGATGCTCGGCTGTATAAGCGGATAGTTCGGGTCACGGGGATTCGGCAATAACCGTCCTACCGGCACGAAGGTCGTATCCACGGTGACCGGTATGTCCATGTAGCTATACTCCTGGACGTACGCCATCTGATGAATGTGGAACGCGTGTGCCTCCATGGTCGCGTTGATCAAATACCATTCCTCGATCGTGCCCTGTTTTACCACGATGTCGGGATTCGACGGAACGGTCGCTCCCTCACGATAGACCGGCCAGAACGGATGTTCGTGGAAGTCCGTCTTGGTTGTATCGGTAATGTAGTATGCGTGATGCGACGGCGCCTTTCCGCGCTTGGGAAATTTGTACTCCGTAAACGTGATCGCACGGCGGTGGATCAGCGCAGGATGCGCGCGTGCCCACGCGACAAGCCGCGCAGCCGGTGTATCCGTTGGGTTGATGCGGACGGAGTGGATCTTGGCATCTAGGCCGGAGGCAGCGGCCGTGCTGATCCGCAGCAAATCGTGATGCCTCTGGAAGAAGGCGTCTTTGCCCTCACAGAAGGGCTCGCTCGAAAGCATATAGGTTTTGCCCGCGGGCACCGCCAGCAGGATGTCCGCGCGCGACATCGGCGAAACCATGAGCTTTTTCATAACGAGGTAACCATGGAGCGGGTGCTGCATGTCGCCGGAAACCGGCACGCCGTCGAGACCCACGACGTGCAGCTCCTTCACCTTGCCGCTGGCATCTCGCAATACCAAGTTCTTGGGCGAGTCCGATGTGCCGTTCACGAGCCGCAGCAATTGCGTCTGACCGGCGGCCACGGCCAGCGACGCTGGCGTGTCCGTTCCGTTGACAGCGATCACTGGCTCCGAGCCGAACCCATTGCAGCCGGTTGCATCGAGTGTCACACCGCCCACGCGCATCGGAAACGTGTCCGGCCATGGCGGAGGATTGAATGGATCGTAGGCTACCGCTGGCGCCGACCGCAGGGCTGCTTCGTGCGCCGCGGCAGCCGCTCCCTGCGCCGCGTCAACCTTGTCGGGCGACCCCCCATTTGGCAGCGAGGTTTTGTCAAACTCGAACGGGATGCGATAGCGCAGCACAATCACGTGCTCGGCGGAACGCGGAATCTGTTGCGTATCGGGCTCCACGATCCATGCGCCATCGAGACCGAAGGCGACTTCGTCGTCCGACGAACCATGCGCATGCGGATGGTAGAGGTACGTTCCCGGCGGCTGCGTGCGTGGAATCGTGACATGGTACTCGCATGCGTGCATCGGCGTGCTCAGCGACGACAGGAAGACGTTCTCCTCAAACGCCGGTCCTTCGAAGCCGTGCAAGTGCAGATTTGTGTCCGTCGCAGGTGAGTGAAAGTACCGGTCAACAGCGATGTGATTCAGATAGCCGATATAGTGTTGCACGGGTGCAGCAGGCATCTGCATCGGCTTGCACGGCGGGAGCGCCGTTGAGGCAACGGACTCGCCCCGGCTCTGGCCCGCGATGTCGTCGGCGATGCGAATCGCGAAGTGCTCGCCGCGGCGTACGCGGATCGTCGGCGCCATGGTGTGGACCACGCCTTCCCAGGTGTACCGATAACAGAATCGTTCGCCGTCGTGATGGACTCCGAGGATCAGCTCGTGCTCGCCCGAGGCGTCCAGCGGCGCGTTCCACATGGCAACGTCCGGAGGTTCCTGCACATCGTGGGGCGCCATCGTGATGCCGCACGCGCCGACCTGCGGCCGTGGCGGCGAAGCGGCATCAGCCTGAGGCAAACCACCAGCCCAGGCAAAGGCAATGCTGAGGAGGAAACATACAAAAGATCGATTCTGCATTCGACACCCCCTAATGAATCTGGAAAGCAGAAGAATCAGGATCGCTTCAGTGAAACCGCCACTATTTTACTCCTGGATATTACTGGCATTGACCTTGATCTTGGCGTGCTGACGCAGATTCGCCAGATAGGCGGCAAATTCGGCTTGCGCAGTAAGCCGCGTCAATTCCTGCGATTGCGCCATGCGCTGGTCTTTGCTCAAATCCGAACTGGTCCCGGCTTTCACGCCGGTCAGCACATAGACAGCCTGGTCGCCGTTGGCGAGCGTTACCAAACCTGTCTCCCTTGCAGCATCGGATGGTTTGGGTGCCGCGAAAACTGCCGCCAGCACCGGCGCTGGCACTTTGGCATCGGTCCGGCCTACGAATTGTGCCGCGACAAAGTTCGCGCCCAGAGTCTTGGCCACCTGCGCGCCATCCTGTCCTGATTTGAGAGCGGCTTCGGCACGTACCGCGACCTGCTGCGCCTGCTGCGCCGCCTGCTGTTGTTTGAGAACTGCCACGATTTGATCGCGTACTTCGATCAACGGCTTCTGCTCGCTCGAAACATGACTTTGTACCCGGATCACCACCACGTGATTGGGTCCGATCTGAACCGGATCGCTGTTGTTGCCTTGAGCCAGGACTTCATCACTGAAGGCTTTCTGGCGCACGGCCGGATTCGCGGCAATGCCGGTGCCGCTATCCCGCGTCACGTCGGCGACGGTTGCAACCGGCAGGTTCAACTGCTTGCTGACCGTCTGCAGGGAATCGGGGTGTTCATAAGCCAGGTTCGCCAATTGATCGCCGAGGCCGAAATACTCGTCGTCTGCTTTCTTCTTCTGGTATTCGGCCAGCAACTGGCCACGCACCTGGTCGAATGGCTTGGTGCTGGGTGCGCGGATGCCATCCAGCTTGATGATGTGATAGCCGTCCGGCAAACGCACGGGCGCGGTGATCTCACCCACTTTGGAAATGCCGAACAGCGCGGTTTCAAATGCCGAGGTGCTGGTACCGCGGGTGATCCAGCCGAGGTCGCCACCGCTCTTGGCGGAGCCTGCGTCGTCGGAATCCTTCTCCGCCAGCTTGGCAAAATCCGCTCCGGCTTCGAGCTGCTTGAAGACAGCCTCTGCCTTGGCTTTGGCGGCCGCATCCACCTTGGGATCGTTGTCATTCACCGCGATCAAGATGTGCTGCGCCTCACGCGCCTCATCCTGTTTGAACGACATGAGTTCCTGCTGGTACAGAGCCTGCAATTGCGCATCGCTGGCCTGGACGTTCTTGGCCAATTGCGCTTCGTCCAACTCCACGTAAGCCAGGGTGAGTTTCTCGGCAGTCATGAACTGGGTGATATGCGCCTTGTAATACGCCGCAACGTCCTGATCCGAAACCGCGGTCTTGTCCAGGTAAGGTTTCGTGGTGATCGTGAGATAAGCAAGCTGGCGTTGCTCGCCTTTTATGGTCTGGTCGGACTCGAGCTGTTGAGGCGTGACGAAGGCACTGGCCTGGATGGCGTTCTGCAACTGATTCACGGCCAGACCCTGACGCTCACGTTGCTCAAAATCCGCAGCGGTCATACCGGCATTGGTGAGGGCAGCCTGATACACCTGCGAAGAAAACTTGCCATCTACCTGGAACGATTGCATCTGCTGGACCGTCGCCGCCAGATCCGCGTCGCTGATGCTGTAGTGCCGCTTGGCAGCCTGCTGGTCCAGCAAGGTTTCGTTGATGAGCTGCCGCAACACTTCCTGACGCAACTGTTTCTCGTCAATCATTCCGGGTTTGAAGGAGGCGCCGAACAACTGCTCCATCTGTTGGTAGCGGCCTTGATAGGCCTGCTGGAAGTCCTGCGGGGAAATCTCGGCGCCGTTGACCTTGGCCACCGAAGTGTCGCTGGAAGCGGAAAAATACGAATTGATGCCCCACAACGCGAACGGGCCGATGATCAGCACCAGGATGATGCCGGTCAGCCATTTGGGAATATTGTCTCGAAATGCCTGTATTACCATGTAAATAACCCCGGAAAGTCCGGTAATAACTTACGCTCCACGGAAAAGGGCGCCGCGCAGGCGCCCTTGCATGGGACTTCGGTATGGCGGAGTGGACGGGACTCGAACCCGCGACCCCCGGCGTGACAGGCCGGTATTCTAACCAGCTGAACTACCACTCCGCAGTGGCACTCCGCAGCGACACTCGCAGCGCGTGGTGGGTGCTGAGGGGATCGAACCCCCGACCCTCGCCGTGTAAAGGCGATGCTCTCCCAGCTGAGCTAAGCACCCGGAGAGCGCGTCAGTTTACGGCATCCTTCAGGGCTTTGCCAGCTTTGAAGCCAGGCACTTTGCTGGCTGCAATCTGGATAGTCTGGCCGGTCTGCGGATTGCGGCCGGTGCGCGCGGCACGTTGTTTTACCGCGAAGGTACCGAAACCCACCAATACCACCTGATCACCTCTCGTGAGTGAGCTGGTAATGGCGTGCAGCACGGCTTGCACGGCACGATCCGAGTCCGCATGAGAAAGTTTCGTGGACTCGGCCACCGCATTGATCAATTCAGCCTTGTTCATGATGTTGTGTCCCCTGGTTACCTGGGTGTTGATGATGGAAAATTTCCCTTGCGGGATCCGATTAAATCATTTCCGCTTATTCACTGCCTTCGACAATGCACAGAACCTTGCAACCGATGACCCGTCTGATGGCAAGTTTATACAGGCGGCCACAAACGTTTGTCAACTTGATAAAACCCTAATGAGGTCGGACACCCTCAGGCTCAGTCACCGGAACCACCTTGTCAGTGGGCGCCGATTCTGCAGATGGCTCGGACAGTTTCGGCTCCGGTACACGTTCCAGGGCCACCTTGAATACATCATCTATCCAGCGCACCGGGCGGATATCCAGTGCGCCTTTGATGTTCTTGGGTATCTCCACAAGATCTTTGGCATTTTCCTGTGGAATCAGCACGATATCGAGACCACCTCGATGTGCCGCGAGGAGTTTTTCCTTGAGGCCGCCGATGGGCAGCACTTCACCGCGCAGCGTGATTTCCCCGGTCATTGCGACATCCGCGCGGACGGGTATCTTGGTAAGTGCCGACACCAAAGCGGTGCACATACCGACACCGGCACTGGGTCCGTCCTTGGGAGTCGCACCTTCCGGAACATGGATGTGCACATCGTTTTTTTGATAGAAATCCGCTTCTATGCCCAATCGTTCCGCGCGGCTGCGCACCACGGTCATGGCCGCCTGGATGGATTCCTGCATCACGCCGCCAAGCTGGCCGGTATGAATCAGCTTGCCTTTGCCCGGCACCACTGTCGCTTCGATGGTGAGCAGTTCGCCACCGACTTCGGTCCAGGCGAGTCCGGTCACCTGCCCTACCTGATCGTGATCCTCGGCGCGGCCATAACGGAACCGGCGCACGCCCAGGTAGTCACCCAGATTGCGCGGCAGCACATGTACTTGCTTGTCGCGTGGTTTGAGCAGCAGGCCTTTCACCACTTTACGGCAAATCTTGGAAATTTCGCGTTCGAGATTGCGCACGCCGGCTTCACGCGTGTAATAACGGACGATATCCGTGATGGTGCTCTCACCGACCGTCAGCTCCGCCGGCTTGAGGCCGTTATTGCGCATCTGTTTCGGCACCAGATATCGCATGGCAATATTGATTTTCTCATCCTCGGTGTAACCCGGCAGCCGGATGACTTCCATGCGATCCAGCAACGGCGCCGGGATGTTCATGGTATTGGCGGTGGCGACGAACAGGACCTCGGAAAGATCGAAATCCACTTCCAGATAATGGTCGTTGAAGGTGTTGTTCTGTTCCGGATCCAGCACTTCCAGCAAAGCCGATGACGGATCACCGCGGAAGTCCATGGACATCTTGTCCACTTCATCCAGCAGGAACAGCGGATTGCGCACGCCCACCTTGGCCATGTTCTGCAGGATCTTGCCGGGCATGGAACCGATGTAGGTGCGGCGATGGCCACGGACCTCGGCCTCATCGCGCACTCCGCCCAGAGACATACGCACAAACTTGCGGTTGGTGGCACGCGCAATGCTCTGGCCCAGTGAGGTCTTGCCTACGCCGGGAGGCCCAACCAGGCACAAAATCGGCCCTTTCAGCTTGTTAACGCGCTGCTGGACCGCGAGATATTCCAGAATGCGCTCTTTCACCTTGTCCAGGCCGTAATGATCCTCAGCGAGGATTTTTTCAGCGGCCCCCAAGTCATGCCGAACCCGCGTGCGCTTCTTCCAGGGAACATTCACCAGCCAGTCAACATAGTTGCGCACCACTGTCGCTTCCGCCGACATCGGTGACATAAGCTTGAGCTTGTTGAATTCCGAGATGGCCTTGTCGCGCGCTTCCTTCGACATTCCGGCCTTGCGGATCTTCTTTTCCAATTCCTCGATTTCGTTGGGGGCATCCTCCAGATCACCCAATTCCTTCTGGATGGCCTTCATTTGTTCATTCAGATAGTACTCGCGCTGGCTCTTTTCCATCTGCTGCTTGACACGTCCACGGATGCGCTTCTCGATCTGCAAGATATCAATCTCGCCTTCGATCAGGGCCATGATGTGTTCCAAGCGCGCGCGTACATCCTCCAGCTCAAGGATTTTCTGCTTTTCATCCAGCTTGAGCTGCATGTGCGCCGCAATGGTGTCGGCGAGCCGGCCCGGCGAGTCAATCCCGGACAGGGAAGTCAGCAACTCGGGTGGAATCTTTTTATTGAGCTTCACGTACTGGTCGAACAACGACAACGCCGAGCGCATCATCACGTCCATTTCACGTTCGTCATACTGGCCTTGTGTGCGGGTGGTGGCCACCAAAGCCGAAAAATATTCGCCATCGTTGATTTGCAGGATGCGGGCGCGATCGCCGCCCTCCACCAGCACCTTGACCGTCCCATCGGGAAGTTTCACCAGCTGCAGGATCGTTGCCAGTGCGCCTACGCGATAGACGTCGCTTTCCTTGGGATCATCCACCTCCGGGCTTTTCTGGGCCAGGAGCAGGATTTGCTTACCTGCCTGCATGCCGTGATCCAGCGCCTTGATGGATTTTTCGCGGCCCACAAACAGCGGAATAACCATGTGCGGGTAAACCACCACATCGCGCAGCGGCAGCACTGGCACCAGAATGGGCTGACCCTCAAGCAAATCAGTTTGGCGGCTTTCGCTGGTCACTTTGAATCCTTAAGCTGATGGGAAATTATCACGACCTGAAACAAGACAACAGGGAATGCGGCCGAATTCAGGTCTTTCAACCGGCTATCGGCCATCGGCAGCGGCAAGCTGTTTCTTTTCACGTGCATAGACGATGAAGGGCTTGTTCTCGCCGCTGATGACCGCTTCATCAATCACGACCCGTGTCACATGCTGCATGGAAGGCAACTCATACATGATGTCAAGCAATACGTGCTCGAGGATGGTGCGCAAACCACGCGCACCGGTCTTGCGCTGCATGGCCCGGCGTGCGGTGCTGCGCAGCGCTTCCTCGCGGATTTCCAGTTCGCAGTCTTCCATGTCAAACAACTTTTGATATTGCTTGGTAATGGCATTCTTCGGTTCGGTGAGGATGCGCATGAGGGCGTTTTCATCCAGTTCATCCAACGTCGCCACCACCGGCAGGCGTCCCACGAACTCTGGAATCAGGCCAAAGCGGATCAGATCCTCGGGCTCCACATCGTGCAGGACTTCACCGACATTTTTCATATCGGCCTTGCCCCTGATCTCGGCCATGAACCCGATGCCGCTCTTCTCGGTGCGGTTGCGAATGATTTTCTCAAGCCCCGCGAACGCACCGCCGCACAGGAACAGAATGTTGCTGGTGTCCACCTGCAGGAACTCCTGCTGCGGATGCTTGCGTCCGCCTTGCGGCGGCACCGAGGCGATGGTGCCTTCAATGAGTTTTAGCAGCGCCTGCTGCACGCCCTCGCCCGACACGTCGCGGGTGATGGACGGGTTATCCGACTTGCGGGAAATCTTGTCTATTTCATCTATATATACGATGCCGGTCTGGGCCTTCTCCACATCGTAGTCGCATTTCTGCAGCAGCTTCTGAATGATGTTTTCAACGTCCTCGCCCACATAGCCCGCTTCCGTGAGCGTGGTGGCGTCGGCGATGGTGAATGGGACATTCAACAAACGCGCGAGAGTCTCCGCCAGCAGCGTCTTGCCGGAACCGGTGGGGCCGATGAGCAGGATATTGCTCTTGGCCAGTTCCACGTCGTCCTTGTTGCGCTTGCTGCGCACTTCCAGGCGTTTGTAGTGGTTGTACACCGCCACGGAAAGAATCTTCTTGGCACGTTCCTGACCGATGACGTATTGGTCCAGGACCGCCTTGATTTCCTGCGGGCGCGGCAACTTGTTGCGCGTGGTCTGCGTCTGCTCCTGCATCTCCTCGCGGATGATGTCGTTGCAGAGTTCGACGCACTCGTCACACACGTACACCGATGGGCCGGCAATCAGCTTGCGTACTTCATGCTGGCTCTTGCCGCAAAACGAACAGTACAGCAGCTTGCTGCCGTCCTCGCCTTTGCCGCGCGTTTCGTCCACCATACCGCTGTCACCTCGGGAAATGCCGGGGATGGGCCCCCAGTGCAAACACTATGGGGATTTTTACGGGCTGCTTCAATAGCGCCCCCGGCTCTTTGGAAGGTTCCGGCCCCGATTCTGCTCTCTCAGACCTTGGGGGCGCGTTGCTCCAGCACCGTGTCTAAGAGGCCATATTTAACCGCCTCATCCCCGCCCATGAAGCGGTCCCGTTCCGTATCCTGTTGAATTTGCTCGATAGTTTGACCGGTGTGCTTGGCCATTATGTCATTCAGGCGCTGCCGCAAATGGAGGATTTCCCGGGCATGGATGTCTATATCGGTCGCCTGGCCCTGCACCCCGCCCAGAGGCTGGTGGATCATGATGCGGGAATGCGGCAGGCAGTAGCGCTTGGCCTTGGCGCCACCGGCCAGCAGCAGGGCGCCCATGCTGGCCGCCTGACCCACGCATATGGTGGAGACATCCGGTTTCACGAACTGCATGGTGTCGTAGATGGACAGACCCGCGGTGACCGAACCGCCGGGTGAATTGATATACAGGCTGATGTCCTTGTCCGGGTTCTCGGATTCGAGGAACAGCAACTGCGCCACCACCAGGTTGGCCACGTAATCATCAATCGCGCCCACGATGAATATCACACGCTCCTTGAGCAGACGTGAATAAATGTCATAGGAGCGTTCCCCGCGCGCGGTTTGCTCCACCACGATGGGGACAAGATTGAGTCCCTGGATGTCACTGGTCTTTTTCATGTGTTTTCCGATGCTATGTGTCATTTCAGGCGTGTGTATGTTCGTGCTCATGGAAATGCATCAGCTCCTGGAAGCTGGTTGGCTTGTCGGTCACCGTTGCTTTTTCCAGCAGCCAGTCCACGGCCTGGTCTTCCAGCACCAGGGTTTCCAGTTGCCGCATGACTGACGGGTTCGAGCGCATGCTGCGCAACGCTTCCGCCGGGCTGCCGTAATCATTCGCCATGCGTTCCAGCCGTTCTTCCAGACGCTGGTTATCCACGCGTAACTGCTGCTGGCGGATGACTTCGCCGATAACCAGTCCCAAACTCACGCGCCGTTGGGCCTGTTCCTCGAACAGCTCGCGCGGCAGGTCCACCGTTTTCTTGGTGCCCTTGATACCCATGCGCGCCAGCGCGTCCTGCCGCAGGTGCTCGATCTCCTCATCCAGCAAGGCCTTGGGCAGTTCTACCTGGTTGGCGGCCAGTAACGCCTCCAGCACCCGGTCCTTCATGCGCTGACGCACTGCATCCTGCATCTCTCGTTGCATATTCTCGGAGACTTCAGCGCGCAATTTGGTCAGACCGCCTTCACTGACGCCAAAACTCTTGCAAAAAGCCTCATCCAGTTCCGGTAATACCTGGCTCTCGACACGATGCACCAGAACCTTGAAACGCGCGCTTTTGCCAGCCATGTCCTTGACGTGATAATCCTCCGGGAACTTCACGTCGAATTCCCGCTCCTCGCCCGCACCCATGCCATCGAGGCCCTGCTCGAAATCCGGCAACATGCGATTCTCGCCCAGCACGACAAGTGCTTTTTCACCTTTGCCGCCAGCAAAACTGGTGCCATCAATACTGCCGTCGAAATCCACTTGCACCCGGTCACCTTTATGGGCAGCCCGCGGCACGATTTCCCAGGCAGCACGCTGATGCCGCAGATTGTCCACCATCATATCTATATCGGCCTCGGTGATTTCCGCCACCGGCCGTTCCACCGGAATACCCTCGATGCCATGTAGTTGAATATCGGGATAGATTTCAAAGGTAGCAGTGTATTCCAGGTCTTTTCCAGGCTCGTTGTTGACGGTATCAATGCGAGGACCGCCGGCCGGATTCACTTTCTCCTGCACCAACGCCTCGTTGCAGGTCTCGCGCAGCAAATCGCCCAGCACCTCCTGCCGGACCTCGCCGCCAAAGCGCTTCTTTACCACCTCGAACGGTATCTTGCCCGGGCGGAAACCGTTGAGTTTGGTGCGCTTGCCTAGTGTCTTGAGCCGCTGTTCCACTTCCTGTTCCACGCGCTCGGCCGGAACCTGCACTTTCATGCGGCGCCCCAGACCACTGGTTGTCTCGATTGAAACCTGCATTGACTGCTTACCTCTGAAAACCCGGCAGTTACCGGATCATGTGCCGCTGGAATCGTCCATCGTCGCGTACTGGTGCGAAAGGAGAGACTCGAACTCTCACGGGTTACCCCACTGGAACCTAAATCCAGCGCGTCTACCAGTTCCGCCACTTTCGCAATGCCCCGCCGCGCCGGTGCCAATAACTTTCTCAAGTATATCAAAGACTTGAATATGAATAATGGTTTGCAATGGACGGAGGAGCTCATTTCGCGCCGCCATTATACAAACTTGGCGAATACCTGCTGGAAACGGGAAACACCGGCCGGCAGGCGCCCGGGTAATCGGGCTTGACGACCGCCCCCAATACCCGCGCAACCGGGTATCACACTATCTATGACATCCGAGAAGGCGAGAAATAATGACACTTTGACTTTACCGGGCCTAACTCACTGCCCGCAGGCAACTTTGCGGGTGGCTACTGCCCTCGTTAAGATGGCACAGGTCTTGGAAGCGGACAAAATCATGCCCCACAAAAAACTGACCGCTGACGAGGAGCTGGAGCTACTTCAGCGCGAGACTTTCGGTTACTTTCTGCACGAGTCCAATCCGGACAATGGTCTGGTGATCGATAAAATCACCTCCGATTGGCCTGCCAGTATTGCAGCCACGGGGCTCGCGTTGGCAGCTTATCCGGTGGCGGTGGAGCGCCGCTTCATGCCGCGGACTGCCGCGGTAAAACGCACGCTCGCGACGTTACGTTTCTTCCAGAATAGCCCGCAAGGTACGCAACCGGATGCGACCGGCTACAAGGGGTTCTATTACCACTTCCTCGATATGAAATCCGGCCGGCGCGCCTGGCAATGCGAGCTGTCAACCATTGACAGTGCCTTGCTTTTGGCGGGCATGTTGACCGCCGGTCGTTATTTCGACGCCGATACCGGTGATGAACGTGAAATCCGCGATCTCGCCGACGGGCTCTACCGCCGCGTGGATTGGCAATGGGCACAAAACAGCAGCCAAGCCGTCAGCCAGGGCTGGAAACCGGAAAGTGGATTCATCCAATATCGCTGGCAAGGTTATGACGAGGCCTTGATTCTTTATATGCTTGGACTCGGTTCACCGACTCATCCTTTACCCGAGAGCAGTTACACAGCATGGGCTTCCGCCTACAAATGGAAGAACTGCTACGGATATGAATACCTGTATGCCGGGCCTTTGTTTACACACCAGCTCTCGCACATCTGGATAGATTTTCGAGGTATCCAGGACGCATACATGCGCAGCAAACATAGTGATTATTTCGAAAATAGCCGCCGTGCGACCTATGTTCAACAGCAATACGCAATCGCCAACCCGCTCAAATTCATGGGTTACGGCGAAAACTGCTGGGGGATCACCGCCAGTGACGGCCCCGGCTTCACCACGCTCAATGTGAATGGCGTACAGCGGCAATTCTTCGGTTACGTGGCGCGCGGTGTACCTGACGGACCCGATGACGGCACAATTTCACCCTGGGCCGTGGCCGCTTCGCTGCCATTTGCTCCTGAAATCGTGCTACCCGCGCTCGATTATTTTATTAACCAAGTCAAATTAAAAGAGACCAACCCCTATGGCTTCAAGGCCAATTTCAACCCTACTTACCCCGTCAATACACCGAATCCCTATGGCTGGATATCACCGTATCACTGCGGCATCAACCAGGGTCCGATCGTGCTGATGATCGAGAACTATCGTACGGACATGCTGTGGCAACTGATGCGATCTTGCCCTTACATGGTCAGTGGCTTGCGGCGAGCGGGTTTCACCGGCGGTTGGTTAAATCCCATCGCGGAATCAGCCTAGAGTCAAAGGCACAGGCCTTGGCACAAGATCTTAGCCGAATGCCAACAAATATGGGGAAAGATCAAACTCTCACTATCTGGATAAGGAATCAGAAGTGAACCTTTCCAACGAGCAATCCGACAGTCCGCAACCGGGTGTTGTCCGGACGCCGCCGCACATCGTCATCCTTGGTGCCGGATTCGGCGGACTGAGCTGCGCCAAGGTATTACGCCGGGCGCCTGCACGCATCACGGTCGTTGATCAGCGCAACTTTCACCTGTTCCAGCCGCTGCTGTATCAAGTGGCCACCGCCGCCCTGTCACCGGCTGACATCGCCATGCCGATCCGCCGGGTTCTTCACCGCCAGCGCAACACCGAAGTGGTGCTCGGCCGTGTCGAGGATATAGACCGCCACACGCGCAGCATCCGCTTGCACCAGATTGACCAGCTTGTCCATTACGATTATTTGGTGGTGGCCACCGGCGCACGGCATGCGTATTTCGGCCATGATGAATGGGAACCCTACGCCCCCGGTCTGAAAACCATCGAAGATGCCACCGCCATCCGTGGACGGATTCTGGGTGCGTTCGAGAAAGCCGAGATCAGCGACAATCCGGAGGAGCGCCGCAAGTTCTTGAGTTTCGTCGTCATCGGCGGTGGTCCCACGGGAGTGGAAATAGCCGGCGCGATTGCGGAGCTGGCCCGGGCCGAGCTAGCCATGAAGTATCGCAAGCTGCATGGGCAGAGTATCCGGATCACACTCGTGGAAGGCGGCCCGCGGCTGTTGGCTGCGTTTCCGCAATCGCTCGCGGAGAACGCACAGCGATCCCTCGAACGGCTGGGCGTCAAGGTGCTCACCGACACCCCGGTCAAACGCTGCGATGCGGACGGTGTGCTGGCGGCTGATCGGCATATCGAGGCGGGCACGCTGATCTGGGCCGCCGGCGTCGCAGCATCGGCGGCCGCAAAATGGCTCGGCGCGGAAGCTGATGAGGCAGGCCGGGCGCGGGTGGAACCTGATCTATCCTTGCCGGGCAACGCAAACATCTTCGTCATCGGCGACACGGCACGGGTAATCAGTGCAGATGGCAAACCGGTGCCGGGCATCGCCCCACCGGCCAAGCAGGAGGGTGTCTATGTAGGCAAGCTGCTGATGCGCCGGCTGCGTCGGCAGCCGCCACCACCCAAGTTTCACTACCGCGATTACGGCAACCTGGCCACGATCGGGCGTAAATCCGCGATTGCGGACTTCGGCTGGATCCGCATCAGCGGCCTGTCGGGTTGGCTGCTGTGGGGAGCCGCCCATATCTTCTTCCTGATTGGCTTTCGCAACCGCCTCATGGTTATGCTTTCCTGGTTATGGACCTATTTCGCTTCCGACTACGGCGCCCGGCTCATCACCTACCGTGACCGGGACTAGCGGATTGCCGTTATCATTAGGCTGTCTGCCAATTCGTCATTTTGGATCATCGAGCAACAAGTAAAGGGTCGGTGAGTTATGAAATACAAGGATTATTACGAGGTGCTCGGTGTCGGACGGAATGCCGACGCAGACAAAATCAAGACCGCTTACCGCAAACTCGCCCGCAAGTATCACCCGGATGTCTCCAAGGAGACTGGTGCCACTGAGAAGTTCAAGGACGTCGCGGAGGCCTACCAGACCCTCAAGGATCCGGAAAAGCGTGCTGCCTACGACCAGCTGGGCAAGCCGCAGCCCGGACAGGATTTCAAGCCGCCGCCGGATTGGCAACAGCGTTACAGCGATACGCCGTTTTCGTTTGAAGACATGGATCTGTCGGATCTGTTTGCCGGCCTGAGGGGCGGCCGGTTTCGTACCAGTCGCAACGATGGAGGTATGGCAATGCCTGGACAGGATTACGAGGTCGCGGTGCCCATCAGTCTCGAAGAAGCCTATCGTGGCACGGAAGTGAACCTGGACCTGAACTTACCGGAATATGATGCGCATGGCACACCGCACCGAACTCCCCACGCGTTCAAGGCCCGTGTGCCCAAGGGCGCCACGGACGGGCAACGTCTGCGTTTACCGGGCAAGGGCGGCAAAGGACTGAACGGTGGTCCCGACGGAGATCTGTATCTCAACATCAGCTTGCATCCGCATCCCCTGTTCCGCGTGACGGGTCACGATTTATACCTGGACCTGCCCGTGGCCCCGTGGGAAGCCGTGCTAGGTGCCAGTGTCGAAGTGCCAACCCCGGGCGGGCAAGTGCGGCTCAAGATTCCGCAGGGCACGCTTGCCGGACAACAATTGCGCCTGCCCGGGCGCGGGCTGCCCAAACCCCGTTCCGGCGAAGGTGATCTGTTTGTCATTGTACAAATTGCTGTGCCCGGCACCTTGAGCGAACATGAACGCGCGCTGTTCAAGCAGCTGGCCGACGGCTCCCACTTCAATCCGCGCGCCCATTACCAACAGGAGGTAAGGAATGAGAGTCGAACTCACTGAAGTGCAGTGGCTGGACGCACAGCATGAGTTATCACTGGGAGAATTCCTGCAATTATCCGGCCTGCCGGAAACAGAACTGCGGCAACTGGTGGATTACGGCGTGATTACGCCGCTGAACCCCGCGGCCACTTCCTGGACCTTTGGTGCGAACTATGTGCCGGCGGCCAGGACCGCGTGCCGTTTGCGGCGCGATTTCGATCTGGATATCCAAGGGCTGACGGTGGCGATGACATTGATTGATCGCGTACATGAACTCGAAAACCGAATACTCCAGCTCAGCGCGCAACTGCCGCACAGAATCCGCTAGCTAGTCCCGCTGCACCTGACCGGCAGGCGTGAAATACGCGACCGGCTTGGCGTGAACTCAACGACCGGCATGCGCGGAATACGCAAGCCTCACCCTGTTCGAACGAATCCCCTTGGATCAACTACTTACGCAGGCCCTGACCAATGCCATTTCAGCTGAGGTCCCGCAACCAATTGAATCTGTTTGAATAACGTTGGGACACTACTGCGCAAACTTGATAATTCAAGACCTAACCCTTTTGACCACTGGCCCCGTCGAAGAATCGAGTCCAATTGACTCCGGCAGGACGCCCGTCACACCAGGAGTAACGGATGATCGTGCTAGATTATCCCGAGGCGCTTGAATACTGGAACCTTTATCACGTCCAAGATGAATGCGAAAACAACCGCAGCGGCCAGCAGGCAGGTGACCACTGGGGCCTGCAGAGAAGTCATGGCGATCCCACCGATGGCCAAGATAGAAGCGATCAGCACATCGGTGATGGAGGACACGAGCAGCCAGCGGCTCGGCACCGAGCGCCAAAGATGCCGGCGCTCACGGATGGCATAGATCGTCGCCTGGCTGCCGAACACCAGCGCCAAGAAGGCCAGTGTCCGGAGTGCCCCGATTCCAAGACCCATCTCGAACTTGCCGATGGCCAAGACAGCGATACAGAAAGTCAGCAGGCACACGCCCAGGATGACGCCCGCCACGGTCAGATGACCGATGCGCCATGCGTTCGGCGCGGGCGACGGCCGTACCTTGTCCGTCGTAAGCGCCATGGCAAGGAAATCCCCGACGATCATCAGGATGACCATCAGCAACGGCGTAAGGATCGCCTGACCCGTCATGATGAGGCCGCCTACCAGGACGAACATCGTCACGATCTTTTTGATGATCGAGTTCAGGGTATAGGTCAGGATGCGCTGGAAAGTCACGCGACCTTCCTTCACAGCGGCCACGATGCCGGTGAGACCGGGCGCGGTCAGCACCATGCCGGCGGCCGATTTGGCCACGTCGGTAGCGGTCGAGACCGCGATCCCGATCTGGGCCTGGCGCAGCGCCGGCGCATCGTTGACGCCGTCACCACACATGCCGACGGTATGGCCGCCCTTCTGGAACGCCTTGACGAGCTTGTACTTATTCTTCCGGAAGGACGCCGGCGAAGACCGCGAAGGTCTCAGGATGGACGGTGTCCGGGATTGGTCTTGGTGGGCAGACTGCACCATCAAGTCCCACCGCGTGGGCCACGATTGCCGCTGTCGTGGGTGCATCGCCCGTCACCATCACTGTGCGCACGCCCAACCCATGCAATTCGCTGATGAGCACCGCCGACTCCGGGCGCGGCGGGTCGCTGAGCGCGATGAGCCCGGCCAGCCGCATCGCAGTCGGCGGCCCGGCGGCCACCGCCAGCACCCTGAAGCCCTGCGCTTCAAGCTCGTTCGCCGCGGCCGTCGCCTCCGGCAAGGGTTGGGCGAGCCCGGCGATCGCGGCGAAAGCACCTTTCAGTATACGTTGCGTCGCGCCGGCTGGGTCCGTTGCCGTCGCCCCGGACATCTTGGTGGCCGGATCGAACGGCACGAACGTGACCAGCTTCGGGGAGTCGGCGACGTCCTTGCCGGCAGCGGCGGCGCGCACCGCGGCATCCACGGGGTCCTGGCCACCATCGGCGCTGGTCAACGCCGCCAGTGCCAGTAGGTGCGGGGCGTCGAAGCCGGGCATGGGTCGAATGCTCGTAACCGTCAGTGCGTTTTGTGTCAGGGTGCCGGTCTTGTCGGCGCACAAGACATCCATGGTTGCCGCCTCGTCCACGGCGGAGAGGCGGGTCGGAAGCACACCCAGCTTCGCCAGGGTCCGTGCACCGAGCGCCGTCGCCAGAGTGAAAGTAGCAGGCAGCGCTACGGGTATCGAAGCCAGGATCGCCGTCAGCACCAGCGGGATGATCTCGGCCACCGGCAGCTTGAGGAAATGGGCGTAGATCACCAACAGGACGATGACCACGCCGTTGAACGCGGCGAGATTGCGCACCACGCGCAGTACGGCCTTCTGCTGGGAGCTGACTACGTGGGCGGTGCGCACGAGTTCCGCGGTGCGGCCGAACTTGGTGCGCGCCCCGGTGGCCGTGACCTCTGCGAGGGCCTCGCCCCGGCGCACTAAAGCCCCTGCGTAGGTTGGCAGCCCGGGGTCCGCTTCAATGGGGACCGATTCACCGGTAAGCATGGACTGGTCGAGCAGGATCTCGCCGCCGGTCAAGCGCACGTCAGCCGGCACTACGGTGCCGAGCGAGAGTTTCACCACATCGCCCGGCACCAGCTCAGTGGCGGGCAAGGTGGTCCATTTGCCGTCGCGGCGCACGCAGGCGGTCAGCGCCAGCCGCGATTTGAGTATGGCCAGGGTCGCCTGGGCACGCCCTTCCTGGAAGAGCCCCAGCACAGCGTTGAATACCAGTAGTCCGGCTATGACGGCGGCTTCGATGTAGTTGCGGAGCACGGCTTCGAGCACGATGGCGGCCTCGAGCATCCAGGGGACAGGCGCCCAGAACTTGCCCAGCGCGCGACGCCAGGCATGTTCGGTCGTATCGGGTAGCGCGTTCGGACCTGACGTCTCCAGCCTGTGGTGAGCGTCTTCGGTCGTTAGACCGGCTGGTGGGACGACACTATCGGGCCTCTCTGGCCTTGCGGACACCGGGCTTGCCGCGGCTAATGGGGCGACTGTGGCCATAGTTTACGCATCACCCGATGCGGTTCACCGACACACAACCAGCACACGAAAACTGCCAACGGTAATGCACTCAGTAATTTTTAGATCCTTCACCTGATTATCCTGTCTTTGCTAGGCCGTAAATTTCGTGAGTCGCGAGATAAGCTCTTTTATTATTGGCTGCCCCACGTCCAGTTCCTGATTTCGGGCAAATCCTGGCCATGTTGATCAATGTAATGTTTGTGTTCGATAAGCTTGTCCTGCATTAGCTGTTTCAGGTAGGCGCCTTTGGAGCCCAAGTGTGGGAGGCGATCAACCACGTCTTGCACCAGATGAAACCGGTCAAGATCGTTCTGTACCCGCATGTCAAAAGCTGTCGTGATCGTGCCCTCTTCCTTGTAGCCCCGGACGTGAAGGTTTTGGTTTGTCCGGCGGTAGGTCAACCGGTGAATCAGCCATGGATACCCATGGAAACCGAAGATGATGTGTTTATCTTTGGTGAATAGCGAATCATAATCTGGTTCGCTCAGTCCATGCGGGTGCTCGCTCGCAGACTGCAGCTTCATCAGATCGACGACATTGACTACTCGGGTTTTCAGGCCTGGCAAGTGTTTACGAATGATGGAAACGGCGGCGAGAATCTCAAGCGTCGGTGTGTCGCCGCAACAGGCCATTACGACGTCCGGTTCATTGTCCTGATCGTTGCTAGCCCATTGCCAGATGCCGATCCCTTCCGTGCAATGCACGACCGCCTCATCCATGCTCAGCCATTGAGGCAGCGCGTGCTTCCCCGCTACCACCACGTTCACGTAGTGCCGGCTGCGCAAGCAATGATCGAATACCGAGAGCAGACAGTTGGCATCCGGTGGCAGGTAGACCCGCACGATATCCGCCTTCTTGTTGACAACGTGGTCGAGGAAGCCGGGGTCTTGGTGTGTGAAACCGTTGTGATCCTGCTGCCAGACGTGAGAAGCAAGCAGGTAGTTCAGCGACGCGATCTTGCGCCGCCACGGCAGTTCCAGCGTCACTTTCAGCCACTTGGCGTGCTGATTGAACATCGAGTCAACGATGTGGATGAACGCCTCATAGCAATTGAAGAGCCCATGCCGCCCCGTGAGCAGATATCCCTCCAACCAGCCCTCGCACTGGTGCTCGCTGAGCATCGAGTCCAGGACGCGCCCCGCGGGCGCGAGGAATTCATCATCGCTTTGTTCCCGGGCGTCCCACTGACGGTCAGTGACTTCGAAAACCGCACCCAGGAGATTCGAAAGTGTCTCATCGGGACCAAAGATACGGAAATTGCGCTGATCATGATTCAGCTCGGCTATGTCACGCAGGAACTTGCCCAGCACCAGCGTATCCTGGCCATCCACCGCGCCGGGCGATGGCACATTCACCGCGTGGACACGGAAATCGGGCATACGCAGGTCACGCAGCAGAATTCCGCCGTTGGCATGAGGATTGGCGCCCATCCGCCGCTCGCCCTGGGGCGCCAGCTCGGCCAAGTCCGGCATAAGCCGGCCCCTTTCATCGAATAATTCCTCGGGTTTATAGCTCTTCATCCAGCTTTCAAGCTGCTTGACATGCTCGGGATGCTCGGCATCCACGAGCAGTGGCACCTGGTGCGCACGGAACGTGCCCTCAATTTGCAGTCCATCGACCACATCCGGTCCCGTCCAGCCTTTGGGTGACCTCAATACGATCATGGGCCAGTGCGGCCGGTTGGTGTCGTTCTTGGCACGCGCATTTTTCTGGATATGTCGAATGCCCTCGATGGCCTTATCCAACGTACTAGCCATGAGTTCATGCATCTTTTCAGGATCATCGCCTTCTACAAAATAAGGTATCCAGCCACAACCTCCGAAAAATTGTTCCAATTCCTCATGCCCGATACGGGCCAGGACGGTCGGGTTGCTGATCTTGTATCCATTGAGATGCAGGATCGGCAATACGGCCCCGTCCGCAATTGGGTTGAGAAACTTATTGGACTGCCAGGCAGTTGCCAAAGGCCCCGTTTCGGCCTCACCGTCACCTATCACGCAGGCCACGATCAGATCGGGATTGTCAAACACCGCCCCGAACGCGTGGCTAAGCGAGTAGCCCAATTCACCGCCCTCATGAATCGAGCCCGGCGTCGCCGGTGCGACGTGGCTGGAGATGCCGCCGGGAAATGAGAATTGTTTAAAGAGTTTTTTCAGTCCGGCTTCGTCCTGGGTGATATCGGGATAAACTTCGCTCCAAGTTCCCTCGAGATAAACGTTGCCGACAATCGCGGGGCCACCGTGGCCCGGACCCGCGATGTAGATCATATTCAAGTCATACTTCTTTATGACTCGGTTCAGGTGCACATAAATGAAGTTCTGTCCTGGCGTCGTGCCCCAGTGTCCGACTACCAGCGGCTTCACGTCTGTCAATTTCAGTGGTTCTCGAAGCAAAGGGTTATCGTAAAGGTATATCTGACCGACCGACAGGTAATTGGCGGCGCGCCAATAGGCATCCATCTTGTGGAGCAGTTCCGGCGTAAGCGTGTTGGTTTTCATGCTGATTGTCTTCTGAATTGAGTTGGATTGAGGACGCTGATAACAGATCTTGCGATGATGATTTCCTCATCGGCATGAATGACCCGCACCTTTACGCGACCTGAGTCTGATGAAATCAGCGGTGCATTCATAACATTGCGTTGCCCGTTCAGCTCGATGCCGAGGAAGCTCAATCCGTCACAGATCCGTGCTCGAATCAGCGGTGCGTTTTCTCCGATACCTCCGGCGAACACAAGTGTGTCCAATCCACCTAGGGCAGAGGCGAAGGAGCCAATCCATTTTTTCGCCTGATAGCAAAACAGCGTTACGGCCTCCTTCGCCCGTATATCCCGCGTTTCACGCTTGAGCAGGTCGCGCATGTCGGAACTTGTCTCTGACACGCCCAACAGCCCGGATTCAAAATTAATCATCTCGTTAAATTGCTTGGCGTCCATTTTTTCAGTACGTGCCAAATACAAAACCAGTCCGGGATCGAGATCACCCGAACGGGTACTCATCGGAATCCCGGATGCCGGTGTCAAACTCATGCTGGTGTCCACGGATTTGCCATCACGTACCGCCGTCAGGCTCGCGCCATTACCGAGGTGAGCGAGAATGACCCGGCCTTGTGCGACTTCCGTACCGTCGAGCCGGGCCAGCTCTCCCATCAGAAATGCACACGACAACCCGTGAAACCCGTAGCGCCGCACCCCCTGCGCTTCGTAGCGGCGCGGAACCGGCAACACGCGGGCCACACGCGGCAGATCATGGTGGAAAGCCGTGTCGAAACACGCCACTTGGGGCAGGTCGGGGAATCGGCGATGAAAGGCCGCCGTCAACAGGATCTCTTCCGGCAGATGCTCAGGATCGAATGCGGTAAGCCGCTGCAGTTCTTCAATCATTTCCGCGGTGATCCGCTCTGGCTTACTGTATTTTGGGCCGCCATGCACCACGCGATGTCCAACCGCGGTCAATGAACGCCCGTTGCGTTTTTCCAGCCAATCCATCAATGTATTCACTGCTGCCGCGTGGTTCGGTACGGTCAACAGTCTGGAAAAATTTTCCGGGCCTTTGACTGCAAATGTGGTCCCCGCTAGCCCTATGCGTTCGATACTCCCATCCAATACGCGTTGCAGTGTCTCGCCCGCGTCAAACAATGCAAATTTGATGCTCGATGAGCCGCCGTTGATGGTCAGGATGCTGGCATTAGCAGGGCCAGCGCACGCTTGCATACGTTCTCCACGGTAAACCCATATTCACGCATCACCCGCTCGCCCGGCGCCGAGGCGCCGAAGTGCTCCACGCTGAGCACGTCGCCGTGATCACCCACGTAGCGATACCAACCTTGGGCGACGCCCGCTTCCACCGCGAGCCGCGCAGGCACTGAGGGCGGCAACACTCCGTCACGATAGGTTTGCGGCTGGGCCTCGAACAATTCCCAACTGGGCATGGAAACGATGCGCGCCATGATTTTTTGCGTTTGTAATTTCTGTTGCGCCGCGACGATCAAACTGACTTCCGAGCCGCTGGCGATCAGGATCACATCCGGTTTGCCGCCGAGTGCTTCCGCCAAAATATAGGCGCCGCGCCGTAGGCCATCGGCGGCGGCATAACGTCCACGATCCAACGTTGGCAAGTTCTGGCGCGTCAATACCAGCGCTACCGGATGGTCCGTTTCCAGCGCCACGCGCCAGGCCACGGCGGTTTCGTTGGCATCGCCGGGCCGGATGACCATGAGCTTCGGCACCGCCCGCAGACCCGCCAACTGTTCCACCGGCTGGTGCGTGGGGCCGTCCTCGCCCAAGGCGATGCTGTCGTGCGTGAAAACATAGATTACATGCAATCCCATGAGCGCCGCGAGACGCATGGGCGGACGCATGTAATCGGAGAAGATCAGGAAGGTCGCGCCGAACGGCAAGGTGCCGCCGTGTGCCGCCAGACCGTTCAGGACCGAACCCATGGCATGCTCACGCACACCGAAGTGCAGATTGCGGCCGGCGAAACTCCAACCCCCGCCAAGTGAACCTTCCCGGTCGCTGGCATTCGCACCCGCCGGTTCGAAATCGCCGAGATCCTTCAAGGCGGTATGCGTCGAAGGATCCAGGTCCGCCGAACCGCCAATCAACGCCGGCAGTCGCGGCGCAATGGCGTTCATGACCTTGCCTGAAGCGACGCGCGTCGCCATGCCTTTGGCATCCGCCGGAAATACCGGGATATCCGCATCCCAGGCCTGCGGCAATTCACCCTCGATGCGTTGCTGCAATTCCTCGGCGAGATCCGGAAACGCTTTGGCATAGGCACGCAATAGATCATTCCATTGGGCTTGTGCTTGTTTGCCCCTCGCGAGTGCTTCGCGGAAATGACTCAGTGCCGCTGCCGGGATGCAAAATGCCGGCGCAACCGGCCAGCCCAGATTCTGTTTGCTGAGTTTTACTTCTTCCACGCCCAGTGGCGAGCCGTGCGCTTCGAAGCTGTCCTGCTTGTTCGGCGATCCGTAGCCAAGATGGGTGCGCGCCAGGATCAATGACGGACGATTGCTTTCGGCACGCGCTGCGCGCAGCGCCCCGTCTATGGCTGACAGGTCATTACCATCCTCGACAAACTGGGTGTGCCAACCGTAGGCCGCGAAACGTTGTGCCCGATCCTCGGTGAAGGTGATATCGGTACCGGCGGACAGCGTGACGTAGTTGTCGTCGTAAAGAAGAATCAGTTTGCCCAGTTGCAGATGTCCGGCGAGCGAGGCCGCTTCCGAGGCAATGCCCTCCATCAGATCGCCGTCGCTGACGATGCCATAGGTGAAATGCCCGATGATCTCAAAACCATCGCGGTTGTAGCGCGCCGCCAGGTGCGCTTCCGCCATGGCCATGCCCACGGCGTTGCCGAAGCCCTGTCCCAGCGGTCCGGTGGTGGTCTCAACGCCCGACGTGCGTTCGCGCTCCGGATGCCCTGGCGTGAGGCTGCCCCACTGCCGGAATTGCTTGATCTGTTCCAGCGACAAGTCATAACCGGTGAGGTGCAGCAGGCTGTAGAGCAGTGCCGAACCATGTCCGGCGGACAATACAAAACGATCCCGGTCAAACCATGTGGGACTCGCCGGATCATGTTTGAGGAAGTGGGTCCACAGCACATACGCCATGGCCGCGGCACCCATCGGCAAGCCGGGATGACCGCTGTTGGCCTGTTGCACCATGTCCACCGACAGGAAACGCAGCGTATTGATGCAACTTTCATCCAGAGCGGATGTATCAATTTTGACGGCTGTATTCATTCGATCTCTCCAGTTTCTCTTTTGCGTGACATGGACTCATCACGCAAGGCCTGCCGCGGCCGCCTGGTCCGCAAATACCACGGCGCGCTCGCGATTGATACGGCCGGCGGGGATGCTGGTATCGTCGTGGTACAGGCGCGCGAGCATTTCCGCCTTGGCCGTCCCCGTCACCAGCCACAGAATGCAACGCGCGCGGCTGATAATCGGATACGTCAGGGTCATGCGACGCCGGCCTTGGTACGGGTGCGTGAGGGCCACATCCGCATCCATCACGTGCAAGGCGAGATCGCCCGGCACCAGTGACGCGGTGTGGCCGTCGGCGCCCAAACCCAGATGCACCAGATCCAGCACCGGCGGCGATCCGCCCAGGTGTTCCAGAACCTCGGCGTAACGGCGCGCTGCCATCTCCAGATCGTGCGTTTCCACCGGCATCGGATATATCTGCTGCGGCAACAATCGCCCCCGTCCCAGCAGGTTTTCCTGCAAAAGTGTCAGGTTGCGATCCGCGTTGCCCGCGGGAGCAACGCGCTCGTCCACCTGCACCACGCGCACACCGGCCCAGGGCATCTCCCGCGCCGCCAGTTGTTGGAACATCGCCCTGGGGGTTTCCCCGCCGCTCAAAGCCAGTACACACCGGCCGTGTTGGTCCACCGCCTGCTGCGCGTGCTTGACGATGAAATCCGCCGCCTGCCGGGCGACGGTATCCGCGTCGGGAAAGACATGCAACTCGATCTTCACGGCACCCGGTTCGGGCAGTTCAATCGTATGCCCGGATGAACGCTGAGGAAATCTTTTTCCCGGTGTATTCATTGCGTGGTCTTTGGTATATGCCAGCCGCCATACTGCGCGGTGACGGCATCGGCCTCAGCCGGGCCCCAAGTGCCAGGAGCGTATTCATGCACCGGCGTCTTCATATTCAGCACCGGATCCACGATACGCCACGCGGCTTCCACGCCGTCCTCCCGATCAAACTGCCAGATATTACCGTGCATGGCATCGCCGATGAGACGCTCATACGCGCTCATACCATCACACTTCTCATCACTGACGTAGAGTTCCACATCTTCTCCGACCATAGAGACACCCGGCCTCTTGGTACGCACCCCCAATCCGATGGCCACACGATCGGGGCCGAGCCGGAAGCGCACATAATTCGACCGGTCAGGCAAGGGTTCGGAAAAAACTTTTTGCGGCGGCCGCCGCAGCTCCACCAGCACCTCGGTGGCGGTCACCGTCAGGCATTTCCCCGCGCGGATGAAAAACGGCACGCCTTCCCAGCGCCAGGAATCCAGATGCAGTTGCATGGCCGCAAACGTCTCCACTTGGGAATCGGGAGCGACGTCCTTTTCATCGCGGTAGCCGTGGTATTGGCCGCGCACCAGGCTGTGGCCAGTCAGCGGGCGAATGGACCGGAATACCTTGACCTTCTCATCACGCAGCGCTTCGCTGCCTCCACCGATCGGGGGCTCCATCGCCAAGATCGCCACCACCTGCAACATGTGGTTCTGCACCACATCCCGGATTGCACCGATGGCATCGTAGAGCTTCCCGCGGCTGCCGATGCCAAAACGTTCCGCCATGGTGATTTGCACACTCTTTATATAGTTGCGATTCCAGATGGGCTCCAGAAAACTGTTGGCAAAACGGAAATAGGACAGATTCAGGACGGTTTCTTTTCCAAGATAGTGGTCTATGCGGAAGATTGAATCTTCCCTGAATACGCTGTGCAGTGTTCGATTGAGAGATTGTGCTGAAGCCAGATCGCGGCCGAAGGGTTTTTCGGCCACTACCCGTGCATCCTGCGTGCCGCCGATCCTGCCCAGCCCCTCCACCACCACCGGAAACATGCTCGGCGGAATCGCCATGTAATGCAGTGGGCGCTGGGCGGCACCCAGGGTCTTGTGCAGCATGTCGAAAGTGGCCGGTTCGCGATAATCGCCGTCCACGTAACGCAACAGGCCCGAGAGTCTGGCGAAGGCATCCTCATCCACTGTGCCGTGCTGTTTCAGGCTGTCGCGCACATGCGCGCGCAGTTGGTCCAGGTCCCAGCCGGCCCGCGCGACGCCGATGACCGGCACCTTGAGATGTCCGTGCTGAACCAGCGCTTGCAGCGCCGGATACAGCATCTTGCTGGCCAGATCACCGGTGGCGCCGAACAGCACCAGGGCATCGGAAACCGGCTTATCCATTATTTATTTCGCTCTTGCTGGCGGCATGGCCACCGAATTCATTGCGCATGGCGGACAACAGCCGGTTGGCAAAGTCATCCTCACCGCGCGAGCTGAAGCGCGCATACAAGGCGGCACTCAGCACTGGCGCTGGTACCGAGGTATCAATGGCCGCCTGCAGAGTCCAGCGGCCTTCGCCCGAGTCGCTCACCTGGCTGCGGAAGGCCGCCAGTTGCGGATCCGCCAGCAGAGCATGCGCGCTCAGGTCCAGCAGCCACGAGCGGATCACGCTGCCGCGGCGCCATACTTCCGCTACATCCTCCAGCTTGAAGTCATATTGATAAGCTTCGGGGTCCGCCAGCGGCGCGGTCTCGGCGTTGACCACCTGTTTCCGCTTGCCGGCATTGGCGTGTCCGAGAATGTTCAAGCCTTCGGCGTAGGCTTCCATGATGCCGTACTCGATGCCGTTGTGGACCATTTTCACGAAATGTCCCGCGCCGTTTGCGCCACAATACAAATAACCCTGTTCCGCGGTGCCGGACATTTTCTCGCGCCCCGGTGTGCGCGATGTACTGCCGACACCCGGCGCCAGTGATTTGAAAATCGGGTCAAGATACCGGACGATTTTTTCTTCGCCACCGATCATCAGGCAATAGCCTTCCTTCAGGCCCCAGACTCCACCACTGGTACCCACATCCACATAATGGATACCCATGGGTTCCAAATATTTTGCGCGTGCCAGATCATCGTGATAATGGGAGTTGCCGCCGTCAATGAGAATATCCTCAGGCGACAGTAAATCCTTGGTGAGTGCTGTGACCGTATCGCCCACCACCGCTGCTGGCACCATCATCCATACCACACGCGGTTGCGTCAGTTGGCTAACGAGGTCTTCGAGAGACGAGGTTGCCCTCGCACCCTCCTTTTGCGATTGTTTTACCGCCTCTGGATGAGTGTCATAGACCATGCACTCATGATCACTCTTGATAAGTCGCCGCACCATGCTGGCACCCATGCGTCCCAAACCAATCATGCCAACTTGCATTGTTACCACCTCTACTCAGGTAATCGGGAGCGACGGATATCTAAAATGAACGTTCTGCCATGGAATTATAGTCCATTGAAATAATTTATTCAGGTCAGTATCAACTGTGATATGAATCACATATCCATAAACTTATCACTATGGTAACTGCATCAAACCATAATCCCGCGGGCGCCAGCACACACAAACTTCGGACGTGTGGATGGAGTATAATCGCCGAACATCGGTGTCCCGTGAACACGTCTGATCCTTGAGTACGGCATCCGGCATACCCAACGTTTCCCCAGCATGCAAGCCGAAACATCCTCAAAAACCTGATTCGGCCTGAAGCCGGCCTAACTGTGCTTTCCGGAAACCGCTGCGGGTTGTGGCAATAGATGAACCAGATGAACGCAGCCGCAACATGTATTACAGCCGGTAAGCCACGGTTTGCGCCCAGGAGACCCAGGACTTGGCACTAATCAGTAGATCCGCATTCGCAAACCTGCTTGATGCTGAAATGCCTCATCCCGAGGCAGACTCCTCACGTACATATTCCGGCGACGAGCCGCTGCTGCGCGCAGAGCTGTTCAATGCCGAGCAGATGGCGCGTCACGGCGAATTTCTGGCCGGCCAACATGCGCTGAGCGCGAGGCGCATCACGGAACGGCTGTTGACACGCCTGTCTGAAAATGAAAACACGCTGATTGAGGTTTCTGATTTACTGACTGAGGCGGTCAAAGCAGATCTTCAGATCACGCCCGCCAGTGAGTGGTTGCTGGACAACTTCTATCTGATCGAAGAACACATTCATATCGCCAGGCGGCATTTCCCAAAAAGTTACAGCCGTGGCTTGCCCGGCCTCAGCGGCGGTGCTTCGGCCGGGCTGCCGCGTGTATATGACATCGCGCTGGAGATCATCTCACATGGTGACGGCCGGGTGGATGCGGAAGGGCTCAGCCGTTTCGTGGCGGCCTATCAGACTGTCACTTCACTGAAACTGGGCGAACTGTGGGCAATTCCCATCATGCTGCGCTTGGCGCTTATCGAGAATCTCAGACGTGTCGCGGTGCGCATCGCCATCTCGCGAAAGCACCGTGATCTCGCCATTCAGTGGGCCAGTCAGATGATTGCCATCGCCGAACAGGATCCCAAGAGCCTGGTTCTGGTGATCGCGGATATGGCGGAGTCCGATCCACCCATGGCGGGGTCGTTTGTGGCGGAATTTGCACGCCGCTTGCAGGGACAAAGCCCCGCTTTGCGCCTGCCCCTCACTTGGATTGAACAGAATTTGTCCGAATCGAGCCAGAACATCGAGCAGTTGGTGCAAGCGGAGAATCAGCAGCAGGCCGCCGATCAGGTATCCATCAGCAACAGCATCGCCAGTCTGCGCTTCCTGGAAGCCATGGACTGGCGCGAATTTGTCGAGACCATGAGCAGTGTCGAGAATGTCCTACGGCGAGATATTGGCGGAATTTACGGTCAGATGGATTTCTCCACTCGCGATCGTTATCGCCGGGTGCTCGAGCGGCTGGCGAAAGCCAGCGAACTCTCCGAGACGGAAGTCGCAACCAAGGTCATCGAACTGGCCCGGGACCGCGCCGCCACACATGGTGATAACGATCGCGGGGCGCATGTGGGATTTTACCTCATCGATAAGGGACTGCGCTCGTTGGAGCAAATGATCGGTGCACGCAGTTCGGCAGGCGAGATCCTGCGCAGCCTGTTCCGCCGTTCTCCCCTGCTCCTGTATGCAGGCGGAATCATCCTGCTGAGTGCCATCGCGGCTGCCGGCTTGGCGCTCATGGCGCATGCCGCCGGCGTGCACGGCTGGCTGCTGTTGCCGGTTGCGATACTTGCATTTCTGAGCAGCAGTTATCTGACCGTGACACTAGTCAACTGGCTCGCGACCCTGCTGGCGCTACCGCATCTGCTGCCGCGCATGGATTTTTCACACGGAATCCCCTCGGAATTCCGCAGCCTGGTGGTGATACCCACACTGCTCTCGAGCAACGGAGACATCGAAGATCTGGCGGAGGCGCTTGAAGTCCGGTTCCTCGGTAACCGTGAAGACAACCTGCACTTCGCCCTGTTGACCGATTTCCAGGACGCCACCGAAGAAATCCTTGCGGAAGATGAACCGCTCCTGCAACTCGCGCGGCGGCGGATCGAGGAGCTGAACGATAAGTATCCCGGCCCGGCCGGCGACAGGTTCTTCCTGCTGCATCGTCCGCGCCGCTGGAACCCGCGTGAAAAAGCCTGGATGGGTTATGAACGTAAGCGTGGCAAAATTGCCGAACTGAACGCGCTCCTGCGCGGTGGCGCATACGATAGTTTTTCACTCATCGTGGGCGATATCGGCGTATTGCAAAACGTAAAATACGTCATCACGCTTGACACGGATACGCAGTTACCACGCGACTCGGCCCGCCAGTGCATCGGCGTCATGGCGCACCCCTTGAATCGGGCACGTTACGATGCAACCCGTCAACGTATCTGTGAGGGCTACGGAGTCATCCAGCCGCGCGTGGGCATCAGCCTGCCGAGCATAAACCACACGCAGTATGCGCGCCTGTTCGCGGGTGAACCCGGCATTGATCCTTACACGCGGGCGGTCTCGGACGTTTACCAGGACTTGTTCGCCGAGGGTTCGTTTATCGGCAAAGGCATCTACGACGTGGATGCGTTCCAACAGGCGCTGCATGCACGTTTGCCGGAAAACCTGATCCTCAGTCACGATCTGCTGGAAGGGAGTTACGCGCGTACCGGACTGTTGAGCGATGTATTGTTGTACGAGGATTACCCCGCGGATTACGCCACTGACGTAAGGCGCCGGCATCGCTGGATACGCGGCGATTGGCAAATTGCCTGCTGGCTGCTGCCACGGGTTCCCGGTCCCGGCGAGCACTTCCAGAAGAACCCCATCTCGGCGCTCTCGCGCAGTAAAATCCTGGACAACCTGCGGCGCAGCCTGGTACCCGCGGCACTGACATTATTTTTGCTGGTGGGATGGACACTGTTGCCTTCCGCGTGGCTCTGGACCGCCTGCGTGATCGGCATCCTGTTCATTCCCGTGCTGCTGCCTGCGCTATGGGATTTGCTCCGCAAGCCGGAGAGCGCCCTGCTAGTCCCCCATGTCCAGGCGACATTGCTGGCAACCGGCCGGGAACTCCTGCAGGTGCTATTCGTGCTCGCCTGTCTCCCCTTCGAGGCATGCTTCAGCCTGGATGCGGCGATACGGGCGATGCTGCGCATGCTGGTTACCCATACGCGGCTGCTGGAATGGAATCCCGCCAGCGCCGTGCAACGCAATGTCCGCGACGATATCGGCTATTACTACCGACTGATGTGGATCGCTCCGGTTATCGCGATCGCGATGCTGGCTTGGTTGACCGCGATGCGGCCGGACGCAGTGCTGGTGGCATGGCCCATTTTAGTTCTGTGGTGCATTGCGCCGGCGCTAGCGTGGCGGATCAGTCAGCCAATTTCCCGGTCCAAACCCAAGTTGACGGTGGATCAGGGCATATTCCTGCACAAGCTGTCGCGCAGAATATGGTCATTCTTCGAGACTTTCGTCGGGCCGCAGGATCATTGGCTGCCACCAGACAGCTATCAGGAATACCCCTCGGCGATGGTCGCGCACCGTACTTCACCCACCAACATGGGGCTGGCGCTGCTGGCCAATCTGGCGGCTTATGATTTCGGGTACATTCCAGCCGGGCAGCTCATCGAGCGATGCACGCATGCTTTCGACAGCATGCAAAGCCTGGAACGTCATCAGGGCCACTTCTACAACTGGTACGACACACAATCTCTGCAACCGTTACCGCCTCTCTACATTTCCACCGTAGACAGCGGCAATCTCGCCGGCCACCTGCTGACTTTGCGGCAGGGGCTGCTGGCGCTGCCGGATCACCCAATAGTTGGGCCACAATTCTTTGACGGCCTGAACGACAGCCTGAATGTCCTGATAGATATTCCCAAGGCAAAATCACTCGCCGGACTTAATCAATTCCGGGATGAATTGCAGTTCGCACGCAAGACGCCGCCACTCAACCTGGCGGATGCCAGATCCTGCCTCGAGCGCCTCATGGCCGCGGCCGAGGCTACGGTTGCCGGATCGGATGCGGATGACCAGCTCAAATGGTGGACTCAGGCGCTCGCACGTCAATGCCGGGAGGTTTGCGTTGATTTGGAATTACTGCTGCCCGCCGCCGCGCATACATTCGCCGGCCCCGGTGGCGCCCCGAGCTTGAACGACCTGGCACGGCTGGGAAACGCCGCCGCCATTGGGCGTATCGAGGTCATCCATGCGCTGGCCGCACAAGCCAACCAGCTCGCGGATATGAACTTCCACTTTCTCTATGATGATGCACGCCATCTGTTGGCCATCGGCTACAACCTCACGGAGCGCCGGCGCGATTCCAGCTACTACGATCTGCTGGCTTCAGAGGCGAGATTGTGCAGCTTCGTAATGATCGCGCAAGGTAAACTGCCACAGGAACACTGGTTCGCCCTGGGGCGTCTGCTCACCGTCTCCAACGGAAAACCGATACTGGTGTCATGGAGCGGCTCGATGTTCGAATATCTGATGCCGCTGCTGGTGATGCCAACCTACGAAGACACCCTGCTGGACCAAGCCTGCAAAGTAGCCGTACAAACGCAGATTGCGTATGGGGCATTGCGTAAAGTGCCCTGGGGTATCTCGGAATCCGGCTACAACACCCTGAGCGCACACTTCAATTATCAGTATCGGGCGTTTGGCGTGCCGGGCCTGGGACTCAAACGCGGGCTGACGGAAGATCTGGTCATTGCACCGTATGCCGCCATCCTGGCCTTGATGGTGGCGCCTGAACAAGCTTGCCTGAATTTGCAACACATGGTTGCCGATGGTTTTGCTGGCAGCTACGGGCTTTATGAAGCCGTTGACTACACATCGGCGCGGTTGCCACGTGGCCAAACGCACGTGATCGTGCGTTCTTTCATGGCACACCACCAGGGCATGAGCTTCCTGTCATTGGCAGATTTGCTGCTGGACCACTGCATGCAGAAACGCTTTGAATCCGAGCCGTCTTTCCAGGCTACCACCTTGTTGTTGCAGGAGCGGATTCCAAAGGCTACGGCTTTCTATTCACATACTGCCGAGCGCGCCGATTTGCGTGTGGCTACCGGCGGTTCGGAGGTCCCGATGCGCATCTTCACTACCCCCAATACACCAATACCCGAAGTGCAACTGCTGTCCAACGGGCGCTATCACGTCGCGATAAGCAACGCCGGCAGCGGTTACAGCAAATGGAAGGATATCGCCATCACCCGCTGGCGCGAAGATGGCACCCGCGACAATTGGGGCGCCTACTGTTATCTCCGTGACACGGACAGCGGCGCGGTTTGGTCTGTCACCCATCAACCGACACTCAAGAAAGCCGAAAGATATGAAGCCGTACTTGCGGAAGGGCGCGCGGAGTTCCGCTGCAGTCATGAGGATATTGACACACATACCACGATTGCCGTTTCGCCGGAGGATGACATTGAGCTGCGGCGTGTCAATATCGTCAATCGCTCACGTACGCGTAGGACTCTGGAGATCACCAGCTACTCAGAAATAGTGCTGGCGCCGGCCGGCGCGGATGATGCGCATCCGGCCTTCAGCAATCTGTTCGTGGAAACCGAGATCTTGCGCGAGCGACAGGCGATCGTTTGCAGTCGGCGACCGCGCTCGGCCGACGAACACCCGTCCTGGATGTTTCATCTGGTGGTCGCCAACATCCCGGCGCTCGAACCCGTGTCCTATGAGACGGATCGTCTGCGCTTCGTAGGTCGCGGCCACAATCTGACCGGTCCGCTGGCGCTACAAGGCGCAACGCCGCTCTCCGATACCCAGGGTTCGGTGCTGGACCCAGTCGCAGCCATCCGCTATCGCGTGGTGCTTGAACCAGACGAGTATGTCACCCTCAACTTTGTCACCGGCATCGCTGAAACCCGCGATCAGTGCTTGGGGCTGGTGGAGAAATACCAGGATTGGCATCTGGCCCGCCGCGTGTTTGATTTGGCTTATACCCACGCCCAAGTGATCCTGCGGCAACTGAACGTCAGCGAAGCTGACGCACAGATCTATGCGCATCTTGCCGGCTCGGTGATCTATGCCAATCCGTCGTTGCGCGCCCACCCCAGCGTGATGTTGAAAAACCACCGCGGACAATCCGGCTTGTGGGGTTACGCGATTTCCGGTGATCTGCCCATTGTATTGTTGCGGATTGGCGATTCCGCCAACATTGACCTGGTGCGCCAGCTTGTGCAGGCGCATGCCTACTGGCGCTTGAAGGGACTGGCAGTGGACTTGGTAATCTGGAACGAGGATCACGCCGGTTACCGGCAACAACTGCATGATCAGATCATGGGCTTGATCTCGACCGGCAGCGAGGCCGGCATAATTGACCGCTCCGGCGGCATCTTCGTGAAAATCGCCGAACAGATTTCCGAAGAAGACCGGATGCTGCTGCAAACCGTGGCGCGCGTGATTATCCGGGACAGCGCGGGTTCGCTGGCAACCCAGATCCGCCGCCACAGCCGCACGGAAGCAAAAATTCCGCAAATTGAGAATACGCGCCGTCCGCGCCCCCTGCCGTCTGCTGAACCGGAATCACTGCCCCAAGATCTGCGGTTCTTCAACGGACTGGGTGGCTTCACGCCGGATGGGCGCGAGTACGTCATTAAGATCCCGTCGGGGCAAAGCACGCCGGCTCCCTGGGTAAATGTGATTGCCAACCCGAGCTTCGGAACCCTGGTTTCGGAAAGCGGCGTTGCCAATACCTGGAGCGAGAATTCCCACGAATTCCGTCTCAGCCCCTGGTCCAACGATACGGTGAGCGACCCCGCCGGAGAGGCCTTTTATATCCGTGACGAGGACAGCGGCCGCTTCTGGTCGCCCAGTCCGCTGCCGAGCCGCGGAACCGGCACGTACCTGACACGCCACGGATTCGGCTACAGTGTCTTCGAACACACGGAAGACGGCATCCAATCTGAACTGTGGATGTACGTAGCCATGGATGCGCCGGTCAAATTCGCAGTCTGCAAGCTGCGCAACAATTCTGGGCGGCCGCGCAAACTCTCGGTCACCGGTTATGTGGAATGGGTACTGGCGGACCTGCGGCCGAAATCCATGATGCATATCATCACCGAACTAGGTTCGAACAATGCTGCACTCTTGGCGCGCAACCCGTATAGCGCCGAATTCTTCCAACAAGTCGCGTTTTTCGACGTGGATGATGTCGCCCGGAGTATCAGCGGCGACCGCAGTGAATTCCTCGGGCGTAACGGCTCGCTTGCGCGCCCGGCCGCACTCCGGCACACGCGGCTGTCCGGAAAAGTCGGCGCAGGGCTGGATCCCTGTGGTGCGATCCAAGTGCCCTTCGATCTGGCCGATGGACAAGAGCGCGAGATCGTCTTCCGGCTCGGCGCCGGGCGCAATGCGGAGGAAGCGAGCGCACTGGCGCAGCGCTTTCGCGGCGCCAAGGTCGCACGTACTGCGCTCGCGGAAGTGCGGCAGTACTGGCAGCATACACTCGGCGCAGTGCAAGTGGAAACCCCGGATGCATCCCTGAATATACTGGCCAACGGCTGGCTCGTGTATCAAGTATTGTCCTGCCGACTGTGGGGACGCACTGCGTTCTATCAACCGTCCGGCGCGTTCGGCTTCCGCGACCAGTTGCAGGATGTGATGGCACTGATCCATATCCAACCATCCCTCACACGCGCGCAAGTGGTGCTGTCCGCGTCGCGCCAGTTCCCGGAAGGCGATGTACAGCACTGGTGGCAGACACCGACGGGCCGCGGTATCCGTTCCCGCTGTTCGGATGACTATTTATGGCTGCCGCTGGTCACCAGCCGTTATGTCTTGGATACCGGCGACACCGGCGTGCTGGATGAAGTCATACATTTTATCCAGGGCCGTGCGCTCAACCCCGGCGAAGATTCCTATTACGATCTGCCCAGTCAATCCGCCACCACCGCCAGCCTCTACGAGCATTGCACGCGCGCCATCGTCTGGGGCCTGCGTTTTGGCGAGCACGGCCTGCCGCTCATGGGCACCGGCGACTGGAACGACGGCATGAACAAGGTCGGTGAAAAGGGCCAAGGTGAAAGCGTGTGGCTGGGATTCTTCCTGCACGAGGTGCTGACACGGTTCAAAAAAATTGCCGAGCTGCGCGGCGATACCGCTTTCGCCGAACGCTGCCAGAAAGAAGCTGATAAATTGCGTGAGAACCTCGAGACACATGCCTGGGACGGCGCCTGGTACCGCCGCGCCTGGTATGACGACGGCACGCTGCTGGGTTCGAGCAGCAATTCCGAGTGCCAGATTGATTCGATTGCCCAGAGCTGGGCGGTGCTCTCTGGAGTGGCGCCTGCGGCGCGTGCGCACAAGGCCATGCAGGCAGTGGATGATCGCTTGGTGGACCGCAAGGATGCGTTGGTAAAGCTGTTGGTGCCGCCGTTTGATACCTCGGAGAAGGATCCCGGTTACATAAAAGGTTATCCGCCTGGTGTGCGCGAAAACGGCGGACAGTACACGCATGCGGCCGCTTGGGCTGCCATGGCCTTCGCAGCCCTGGGCAACCGCCAGCAAGCGTGGGAACTGCTCAACATGCTCAATCCGCTGCACCATGGCGGCAGCGTCGAATCCATCGCACTTTACAAGGTCGAACCCTACGTGATGGCATCGGATGTCTATGCGCTGCCCCCGCACACCGGCCACGGCGGCTGGACCTGGTACACCGGCTCCGCCGGCTGGATGTACCAGCTCATCGTCGAGTCACTCCTGGGGTTAAGGCTGAGTGTAAATAAACTTTACGTGGAGCCCTGCCTGCCTGCGGATTGGACGAGTATTAAAATCCATTACCGTTATCGGGAAACTACCTATCACATCTCCATCCTGCAGACGCAAACCCCGGAGGCGGGCATTCAGATTATCAGCGACGGTGAGCTGCAACCAGACAACGGCATCCCGTTGATAGACGACCATCAGGAACATTCAGTGGAAGTGAGATTGGCGCATGCGCACAACTAAGCCTGCTCACGGCCAGCGTTCGCCGGACACGGTGGTATTTTTGCTGGATGTGGATAACACGCTGCTGGACAACGATTACATCGAAGCGGATCTGAAACAGCACCTCACCCGGGAGTTCGGTGCCGAAAACCGTGACCGATACTGGGCGCTGTTCGAAGAGTTGCGTGCTGAACTGGGTTATGCGGATTATCTCGGTGCTCTGCAACGTTACCGGCTCGGCGACCTGAACGATCCGCGTCTGTTGCGCATGTCATCGTTTCTGGTGGATTACCCCTTCGCTCAGCGCCTGTATCCCAGCTCATTGGAAGTTATCCGGTATCTGCAACGCCGGGGTCCGGTGGTGATCCTGTCCGACGGCGATGTGGTATTCCAGCCGCGCAAGGTGCAGCGCTCGGGACTCTGGGAGGCGGTGGAGGGCCGGGTTTTGATCTATATCCACAAAGAGCAGATGCTCGAAGAAGTAATACGCCGCTACCCTTCCAGGCACTACGTGGTCGTGGATGACAAACTGCGCATACTGACGGCCATGAAAAATATTCTGCGTGACCGTTTGACCACCGTATGGCCGCGCCAGGGGCATTACGCGCTCGATCCGAAAAGCAACGCCGCTTACCCGCTCGCCGACATAACAATCGCGGCCATCGGTGAGCTAATCAATTACGACCTGCCTGCCCTGCTCGGTGCCGCCGCTGCAGGGCGGATAAAATAGGAGGAACCATGAAAGCAACTCAACAACTGCATGCACTCGGCCAGAGCCTGTGGCTTGACAACATCAGCCGCGGACTTTTGACCGGCGGCGGACTGCAACGCTACATCACTGAATTTTCCGTCACCGGACTGACCTCCAACCCCACCATCTTTGACAAGGCCATCAAGGGCGCGGATTTCTACGATGCCGCCATCCGCAAGAAAACCGCGGCCGGCAAATCCGGTGAACAACTGTTCTTCGAACTGGCACTGGAGGACCTGACCCAGGCCGCTGATCTGTTCCGCCCGGCCCACGATGCCAGCGGCGGGATTGATGGCTGGGTATCGCTGGAAGTGTCGCCGTTGCTGGCGGATGACAGCACCGCCACCGTGGCAGCGGCCGTGCAACTGCACGCCCGGGCGCAGCGTCCCAATCTGTTCATCAAGATCCCCGGCACTCCTGCCGGCATCCCCGCCATCGAAGAAGCAATCTTCAAGGGCGTGCCCATCAACGTCACATTGCTGTTCTCGCGCGAACAATACCTGAAGGCAGCGGATGCCTACCTGCGCGGCATCGAGCGGCGCATCGTGGCCGGCCTGGATCCCAAGATCGCCTCGGTGGCCTCTATCTTCGTCAGCCGCTGGGATGTGGCAGTCAAGGACAAGGTGCCGAAGGAACTTCAGAACCGTCTTGGCATCGCCGTTGCCAAACACGCGTACCAAGCCTACTGCGAGCTGCATACCTCAGCCCGATGGCGCAAGCTGGCTGCGGCTGGCGTCCTCAAACAGCGGCTGCTCTGGGCCAGCACCGGCACCAAGGATCCCAAGGCCTCGGACACGCTGTATGTAGAAGCGCTGGCCGCACCCGCTACCATCAACACCCTGCCCGAGAAAACCCTGCACGCGTTCCGCGAGCATGGTGAGGTGCGTGGCGTTCTGCCGGTGGATGGCAGCGACGCCGACTCCATGCTGGAGCAATTCGCCAAACTGGGCATAGATGAAGCCGCGCTGGCAGCTCAACTCCAGAGTGAAGGCACCCAGTCCTTCGACAGATCCTGGGTGGATCTCTTGCAGAGTATCGCTGCCAAAAGCACTGCTCTCAAAACCCGGAGCACCTGATCATGAATACCAAAACATCCACTCCCGCACCTGCCCTGATGCAACGCCCGGCCTGGAAAGCACTTCGGGCCCATGCGCTGGAGATGCGCAAGTTGCACCTGCGGCAACTTTTCGGCGATGACCCGAAACGCGGTGCACGCTTTGCGGCAGAAGCCGCCGGGATTTACCTGGATTATTCCAAGAATCGCATCACCGACGAGACCCTGAAATTGCTGCTGGCACTGACTGAGGAATGCAGGCTGCGTGAACGCATTGAAGCCATGTTCAACGGTGACAAGATTAATGTGACTGAAAAGCGTGCAGTGCTGCACGTGGCGCTGCGCGCGCCCCAGGGTGAAAAAATAATGGTAGATGGCGCGGATGTGGTGCCGGAAGTGCACGCCGTCCTCGAACACATGGCGGCCTTCTCCGGGCGGGTGCGCAGCGGTCAATGGCTGGGTCATACCGGTAAACGCATCCGCAACCTCGTCAACATCGGCCTCGGCGGTTCCGACCTGGGGCCTGTGATGGCCTATGAGGCTCTGCGGCATTACAGCCAGCGCGACCTGCACTTCGGCTTCGTCTCCAACGTGGACGGCACTGACTTCACGGAGGCCACTCGCGATCTGGATCCGGAAGAAACCCTCTTCATCATCAGTTCCAAGACCTTCACGACCTTGGGCACCATGACCAACGCCCATGCCGCGCGCGACTGGTGTCTGCGCAAACTCAGGGACCCATCCGCGGTCGCCAAACACTTCGTGGCGGTTTCTACCAACGCCGCGGAAGTTGCGAAATTCGGCATCCGTGCCGAAAACATGTTTGGCTTCTGGGATTGGGTGGGCGGACGTTACTCCATGGATTCCGCCATCGGTCTTTCCACCATGCTCGCCATCGGCCCGGAAAGTTTCCGCGCCCTGTTGGCGGGCTTTCGCGCCATGGACAAACACTTCCGCACGGCTCCTTTCGATAAAAACCTGCCCGTGCTCATGGGCCTGCTCACGGTTTGGTACAACAACTTCTTCGATGCGCAGACCGTCGCGGTACTGCCTTACGACCAATACCTGCAACACTTCCCGGCGTATCTGCAACAACTGACCATGGAGAGCAACGGCAAGCACGTCACCCTGGACGGCGCACAGGTCAACTACCAGACCTCGCCAGTCTATTGGGGGGAGCGCGGCACCAACGGCCAGCATTCGTTCTACCAACTCATCCACCAGGGCACCAAGCTGATTCCCTGCGATTTCATCGGTTTCTGCCAGAGCCTGAATCCGCTCGGTCATCAGCACGACCTGCTGATGGCGAACCTGTTCGCCCAGACCGAGGCGCTGGCCTTCGGCAAGACCGCGGCTGAAGTCAAAGCCGAAGGCACGCCGGACTGGCTGGTGCCGCACCGGGTGTGCGAGGGCAACCGTCCGACCAACACTATTCTCGCCGAGCGCCTGACACCGGAAATCCTGGGCGCGCTGGTGGCGCTTTACGAACACAGCGTCTTCACCCAAGGAACCCTCTGGAACATAGATTCCTTTGACCAATGGGGCGTGGAACTCGGCAAGGTGCTGGCCAAGCGCGTTATCCCAGAACTGGAAAGCGCGGCTGAGCCGGTCCTCAAGCACGACAGCTCCAGCAACGCGCTGATCCGCCGTTACCGTCAATTCAAGCAGCCGTCATGAACACCCACATCAATCCGCTCGCGGGCAAACCCGCGCCACTCTCGATACTGGTCAACGTGCCGAAACTCGTTACCGCGTATTACACCGGGGTTCCCGATCCCTCAGTGCCCGGACAACAAGTGGTGTTCGGCACCTCCGGACACCGGGGTTCGGCCTTCGAAAGGAGTTTCAACGAATGGCATATCCTCGCCATCAGCCAGGCCATCTGCGAGTACCGGAAGCAGCAGCAGATCAACGGTCCGCTGTATCTGGGCATGGACACCCATGCGCTGTCGGTGCCGGCTTGCGCCAGCGCCCTGGAGGTGCTGGCCGCCAACGGTGTCGAGGTCATGCTCGCGAAAGACGACGAGTACACCCCTACTCCGGTGATTTCCCACGCCATCCTCACTTACAACCACGGACGCAGCACCGGACTCGCGGATGGCATCGTCATCACCCCATCCCACAATCCACCGGACAACGGCGGATTCAAATACAACCCGCCGAACGGCGGCCCGGCGGACACCACCATCACTGGTTGGATTGAAGCCCGTGCCAATGAATTTCTCAAGCATGCCCTCAAGGGCGTGAAACGGACTCCTTTCGAGCAGGCGCTGACCGCCTCCACTACACATCGTCACGACTATCTGAATGCGTACGTGGGTGATCTCGCCAATGTAATAGACATGGATGTAATTCGCGGCGCAAAACTTCACCTGGGCGTTGACCCGCTGGGCGGTGCCGGGGTGCATTACTGGGCGCCCATCGCCGAGCGCTACAAGCTGGATCTCACTGTGGTCAGCGAGGAAGTGGATCCGACGTTCCGCTTCATGAGCGTGGATTGGGACGGCAAGATCCGCATGGATCCTTCCTCGCCCTACGCCATGCGGCGCCTGATTGCTCTCAAGGACCGCTACGATATCGCTTTTGCCTGCGACACTGACCACGACCGGCACGGCATCGTCACCAAAAGTACGGGCCTGCTGCCGCCGAATCATTATCTGGCCGTGGCCATCCATTACCTGTTTCAGAACCGGCCCAAATGGAGTCCGCGGGCGGCGGTGGGCAAGACGGTCGTCAGCAGCCAGATGATCGATCGCGTCACGGCAAAACTTGGCCGCAAACTCTACGAAGTCCCCGTCGGTTTCAAATGGTTTGTGGAAGGTTTGCTGGACGGCTCTCTGGGTTTTTCCGGCGAAGAAAGCGCGGGCGCTTCTTTCCTGCGTCTCAATGGAACCACCTGGACGACGGACAAGGACGGCATCATTCCCTCCCTGCTGTCCGCGGAGATCACGGCGCGCACCGGGCGAGATCCCGGCGAAATATATCAGGCGTTGACCCGCGAATTCGGTGAATCGGTTTATGACCGGGTGGACGCACCTGCCACCGCTGAACAGAAAGCCAGGTTGTCAAAACTCTCGCCGCAGCAGATCAAATCCACAGAGCTGGCCGGCGACAGAATTCAAACCATGCTCGACCATGCGCCCGGAAACGGTGCGGCCATCGGTGGCTTGAAAGTGATTACTGCGAACGGATGGTTCGCCGCGCGCCCGTCTGGCACCGAAGATATCTACAAGATCTATGCGGAAAGCTTCAGCGGAGAAGACCATCTGCGGCGGATTCTTGATGATGCGCAGGCCATCGTCAACGCTGCGCTGGGAGTATCGAGCCAGACGAACAAAAACGGCAATGCCTAGAGAAGTCCTGATTAATTCGTCGCACCGGCGAAAGCCGGTGCCCAGGCTCTGGGGGTGTAAGAAAGTTTGTGTATTCGGTCATCCTGGCAGAGAGTGCCGAACCATTATAAGGAGTGACGATGACCGTAGCCAAGCCAATGATTTCCAATGATCTGATTGATACCTTGCTGAAAGACTACC
>JBAVYM010000012.1:0-13467 GCA_049698775.1 Gammaproteobacteria bacterium | reverse complement strand
GTCTTTCAGCAAGGTATCAATCAGATCATTGGAAATCATTGGCTTGGCTACGGTCATCGTCACTCCTTATAATGGTTCGGCACTCTCTGCCAGGATGACCGAATACACAAACTTTCTTACACCCCCTTGGCTGTTTTTGCCCGGCATCGGCTTTTCCCCAGCAGGCAAAAAAATGCCCCGACCGAAGCCGGGGCAGGTATTGTATCAAATCAAATTTTTCAGCTGCGGCAGTTTGCGGGCAGGAACTTGTCTGGCACAGTAGTGGTTGCTCCAATAACAGGAGTCTTATTATTAATTAGAATGGCCGTATTGTTACCACACGCCCAGCCGATTGAACCCGGCCCAGTAACTGCCGACAGAACCAGTATTTCGCCACTGGTCACACCCCCGCCAACATTACCGTTGTACGTTATGGTTATGTACTCCGGATTGGTGCTCGTTGAGAGCGCGACAGAAGTCACATACTTACCTGCGATGCTGGTATCTGTCGGCAACCCAAAGCTTACATTGCCGTTACTCGGCATGGAACCGTTTGATTGGTAAGTTTCAGCGACCGCAGTCTCGGGCGCTTGTACCAATGAAAGACCCTCGGTGACCTTGGAACGGGTCACATAGTCTTGGTACTGCGGAATGGCGATGGCCGCCAGAATGCCGATGATCGCGATGACGATCATCAACTCGATAAGGGTAAAACCCTTCTGTGCCTTGTTCATGACGAGAACTCCTTAAAGTTAAAGTAGAAATGGCGCACAAGGGCGCTTTCACAGTATAACCAAGCAATCTGCGTGCCAACCGTCCGCCCCTTGAACATAAAGGTCTCTTGCAACTTGCAGTTGCCGTTGGTCAAGCAAAAACCAACATTTTTGTCAGTTTCTGACACAAATGTCAGCCGCGACAGTTACTTGGCAGGTATTTGGAGGGCACGGTTGTGCCTGATCCAAGACCGCCGACGGTTGTGCCGTTTATAGTTAGACTCTGATAACCACAAGCCCAAGCGATGCCAGCTGCGGGACTTGTTAAAGGGGTAAGGGTGAGTATCTCCCCAGTCGTGACACCACCCCCCACGTTGGCGTTATATGCAATATAGATCGTACCGCCTGTCACCGTGACGCTCTCGACATATTTGCCGCTGATGCTGGTGGGCATCGGCAGATCGAATGAGTTGTTGTTGCCGGTGGGCATGTGCCCCAGGGATTGGAAGCTCACTCCCACCGCAGTCTTGGGTGCGGCGGCCAGACTCAGACCCTCCGTGATTTTCGAGCGAGTTATGTAGTCTTGGTATTGCGGAATGGCGATGCTCGCCAGCACCCCGATGATGGCAATTACGATCATCAGCTCGATCAGCGTGAAACCCCGGTGTATTCTTTTCATGACATAATCACCTGCGCGTGTATCTCATTAGTACACGAAGCAGGTTTCATGCCAACTCGGAGTAATACATCCGAGGGTCACGCAATTCACCGTAGGAGCGGCGACATTCGCCGCGACCAGAAAGCCGTCGCGCTGCGTGACAGCGGCCCTACGCTGGAACCAAGCGGATTCTTCCGTAGGAGCGATGACATTCATCGCGACCGGGTACATACGCCGCGACAATCACAGCCACGCGGCATGCCAATGCGGATATTCCTCTACCCGCCCAACCATTCCCGCCCGTACCGGATTGGCGATTATGTACCGGACAAGCTGTTCCATGTCTTCCTCGCGGCGGACCGCGTGGTCGTGATAACCCGCTTGCCAGAGCCGTTTTGTGCGGATCCCGCCGATTACATGAATCCGGCGTGCGACACCGCTTTTATATTGGCGCATGAGTGAATCCAGGGAAACACGCCCCGTCAGATATACGAGCCAATGCACATGATCCGGCATCACGATTCCAGCCAGCGTCTGAGAATCATCACGCAGATCGTGATACCGCATACCCAGCAATGCACAACGGGCATATCTGAAATTCAAGAACACGGGTTTGCGCAAGTACACGGCGGTCGTTAGCAAATAGGCTTGACCGGAGATTGAGTGGCGGCCCTTGCGCAAATTTCGCGCATGCGCGGACAAGTTGTTCCGAAGACGCTGCATGTTTCCATTTCCCTCCGTGGAAACGACCGTATGCACCGAGGATAACATTGATCGTGCTGATGGTCGCGGCGTATGACGCCGCTCCTACCCAGAAATCAGGGGAAATCTCCGTAGGAGCGGCGACATTCGCCGCGACTTCATTCCAGCCCCAGCTTTTTGATGCGATAGCGCAATTGCCGGAAGCTCATGCCGAGCAGTTTGGCGACCATGAACGTAAAAGCGTGACCGAGGCGGAGATTTCCACTGGTTGATGTAGATGCATGTCGGGCGAGTGGATCAGATTGCCCACGGCCAGCGTTATCGCCCGCTACTCCTTGAAAATATCGGCATGATTCCCGGTACGAGCAAGCTGCAGCTCATTGCCACGCACGCGATAAATCAACAACCAGTCCGGCTCGATATGGGCATCGCGGAAACTCACCCAATCACCTTTCAACGGGTGATCTTTGTAATGAGACGGTAGCGGTACTTCTGCAAGTAATAGTTCCAGCAACGTGTGTAATTTGCTGAGATCTTTGCCGCGCCTCTTGGCCAATCTCACATCACGTTTGAACTGGCTGCTGCGGACCGGAATTCGCACGCCTAAAGGCCCAGGTCCTTGAACAAGGATTTGGGATTCTTGAATCGTTTGCCCTTACCGCGTTCCAGTTCGGCCATGGCCTTGCGGGTGGTCGCATTTGGTACTCGCAGGTCGAACGGGAAGCGCTGCTCCTCGGCGATGCGCACCATGAGCAGACGGATTGCATCGGAAATGGAAAGGCCCATGGCGTCCAAGGCCACGCTAGCGCGTTCCTTGGTTGTAGTGGCGATGCGGGCACGCACGACGGTATCTGTAGGGGTGTTCATAATAATGTAGCGGATAGATTCGTAGCATCATTGTAGCTACACATGGCACTACGGTCAATGTGGCTTGCAAGCTCGCACGTGTCATCAATGGGCTTTTCGACCACCCATTATTCCAAGCCGAGTTTCTTGATGCGATAGCGCAATTGCCGGAAGCTCATGCCGAGCAGTTTGGCGGCGGCGGTCTTGTTGTAGCGGGTCTGTTCCAGCGCCTTGCGTATGGCTTCTTTCTCGATGTCGCCCAGGTAACTTCCCAAGGGCATGGTTTTATCGTCCATTTCCACATCCGGCTCGGGTCCGGCGGCCTTTGGCGGTGAAGCGGTTTCCACTGGTTTGCGCAGATGGATATCGGGCGCGCGGATCACGTTGTTCTCCGCCAAAGTCAGCGCGCGTTCCAGGATGTTTTCAAGTTCGCGCACATTGCCGGGGAAACCGTAGCTTTGCAGAAACTCCAGCGCATCCGGCGCCAGTTGCAACGGCGGGCGGCCGTGGGCGCGCGCCAGACGTTCCAGGATGTGTTCCGCGAGCAGGCCGATGTCACCTTGGCGTTCGCGTAACGACGGCACATGCAGCTCGATCACGTTGATGCGGTAGTACAAATCTTCGCGGAACTTGCCGGCGTGCACCAGCTCCAACAGCGTGCGATGGGTGGCGGACAGGATGCGCACGTCCACCGGCACCTCTTTCGCCGCACCCACCGGGCGCACGGCTTTTTCCTGGATGACGCGCAGCAGTTTCACCTGCATGTGCAAGGGCAGATCGGCGACTTCATCGAGGAACAGCGTGCCGCCCTGGGCCGCCTGGAATAATCCTTCCTTGTCGGCTACCGCGCCGGTGAAGCTGCCTTTCTTGTGGCCGAAGAATTCACTTTCCATGAGTTCAGTGGGAATCGCGCCGCAATTCACCGCCACAAACGCATGATCCGCGCGCGGGCCGTTCTCGTGGATCAGCCGCGCCACCAGCTCCTTGCCGGTGCCGGATTCGCCGCTGATATGCACCGGCGCCTGGCTGCGCGCCAGTTTCGCCGCCATGGCGCGTACCTGTTCAATGGCCGGGGACTGGCCGAACAGCCGCGTCATGCCGCGGGCCGCCGCGGATTCACGGCTTTCGCGCAATTTGAGCGCGGTGCCCACCAGCTTGCGCAGGTAGGTGAGATCCAGAGGCTTGGAGACAAAATCGAAGGCGCCGTTCTTGAGCGCTTGCACTGCGGTTTCCACATTGCCGTGCGCGGTTATCACCGCCACCGGCACCTGCGCCATATGCTGTTGGATATACGTCACCAGTTCCAGGCCGCTGCCGTCCGGCATCTGCATATCGGTGAGACACAAATCCACGGGCCGCGATTGCATGATGCCGCGGGCTTCGGCCAGCGTGCCGGCGGTGACGCTCTCAACCTCCATGCGCTCCAGCGTGAGTTGCAGCAGCTCGCGGATGGCGGGTTCGTCGTCAACGATGAGGGCCAGGGGTTTGTTGTTCATGTCATCAAGCCAGCCAGCCTTGCGGTGTGTCGAACAGGATGCGGAAGCAACTGCCGCCTTCGTTACGCCGCTCGTACACGAGCCGCGCGCGATTACATTCGCAGAGTTCCCGGGCGATGAAAAGACCCAGACCAGTGCCGCGTGGGTTGGAAGTATAGAACGGTTCGAAAATGTGCTCGGCAATGTCCTCCGGCACGCCGCCGCCGCGGTCCAGGACCGCCAGCTCGATGCCGCCGGGCGCCGGTAACGGACCGATACGATACTCGATCAGCGGCGCGCTATTGCCATCCGCGGGCTGGCCGTAACGCAGCGCGTTTTCCGAAAGGTTCCAGGCGATCTGGTACAGATGCGCCGGATCCACGCGCACACGCACATCGTCGGCAGTGTCCACGCGCACCGCCAGGGCCCGGCCGTTGAGCCCCTGCCGGTCGCGGAATTCGGATACGAAATCCTGGAGCCAGAGGCCGAGTTCCAGTTCCTCCGCGCGCGTGGTTTCGCGGCGCGACAATTGCAGAATGGTTTCCACCATGCGCTCCATGCGCTGCACGTGTTCGTTGATGATTTCCGTGAAACGCCGGTCGTCGCCGTGCAGATCACGGGATTCCGCCAGCAGTTGGTTGGCATGGCTGATGGCGGCGAGCGGATTGCGGATTTCGTGGGCGATGCTGCCGGTCAGGCGTCCCAATGCGGCGAGCTTCATCTGCCGCACCTGCTCGCTCATCAGGCTGGAATCTTCCAGGAAGATGAGCGTGCCGGAATTGCTTTCCGGCGCCAACTGCGTGAAATGCGGAATCACCGGCTTGCCGTCCTCGGAGGTGAACGCCGCCGACTGCTGGTAAGCGTCCTTGCGCCAGCTATCTAGTTCCTGCTTGAGCCGCGATGAAAGTTCGCCGATTCTGAAGTTCCGGGTCCGTGGCTTGTCGAAGTTGCTGAGCGCCGCTTCGTTGATGAGCCGCACCTGGTCCTGTTCATCCACCACCACCACCCCGGTGCGCATGCGGCGGATGATGTATTCATTCAGTTGTGCCAGGTTTTGCAGGTCCACACCGCGTTGCACCGCCAATGCTTCGCTTTCCCGCAGGCGGCGGCCCAGATAGGAACCCGAGGTCGCGGCGATGAACAGGATCAGGCCGATCAGTCCGGCCTGGATGTATCCCGCCGGCGCGGCCGGACCGTAAAGCACCATGTAGGTATGGTCGGACAGGATCACCAGTGTGGCGACGGCGGCGTAAATCAGACTCGTGCGCCAGGGAATGAGCACGCTGTTGGCGACAATGAACACGAACAGCAAGCCGCCCAGACCGCTAACCGGTCCGCCGCTGGCATGCATGAGCAGGCTGACCGCGATGATGTCCGCGACCAGTTGGATTTGCGCCTGCAGCACGAAGCCCGGCTGCCGCTTGTACAGACTGAAGCCGGTGAGCACGCCGTAGCCAAGATAGATAATGCCGGTCCACAGAAACAAGTGTGGATTGTTCTCGCCCATCAGCCGCGATGAACCGCTGGAATAGACCAGGATCACCAGAACGGCCACCAGCAGGCGGTAAGCGTTGAGCAGCCGCAGCAAACGCCACGGCAGCGTCGCGGAGGTCGGCGCCGTGGCCGTAGTGTCTGCTTTGGTCTCGATGGCGATGAGCGGTGTGTGGCTCATGCGGAATGCCTGCCTTTGCGAATGGCGCCGGGTTGCTTCAAAATACCGCTTCCTATCCCCATTCTAGTACCCCCATGAACCTGCACGAGTATCAGGCCAAACAACTGTTCGCGGCATATGGTATCCCCGTTCCCAATGGCCGCCCGGCAAAATCTGCGGCGGAAGCGGTGGCCGCGGCGCAAACCCTGGGCGGTTCCCTGTGGGTAGTGAAAGCCCAAGTGCATGCCGGAGGCCGCGGCAAGGCTGGCGGCGTGAAGCTTTGCCGCAGCTTGGATGAGGTGCGCACTGCCGCCGCGGGCATGATGGGCCGGCGTCTAATTACGCACCAGACCGGTCCCGAGGGTCTGCCGGTCAACACCCTGTTGATTGAAGCTGGCTCCGACATTGCTCGGGAACTGTATCTCTCAGTGCTGGTGGACCGCGCGTGCGAGCAGGTGGTATTCATCGCGTCGGCTGCCGGCGGCATGGAGATCGAGGAGGTGGCGGCCAGTACGCCGGAAAAAATCCTGCGTGTGCACGTGCATCCGGCCGCCGGAATCCAGCCGTACCAAGTGCGCGAACTCGCGTTTGCACTCGGCATCGCTGAAAAAAACCAGATGGCCACGTTCGGCAAGATTGTGAACGGCTTGTACCGGCTGTTCATGGAGAAGGACGCAAGCCTCGTGGAAGTGAACCCGCTTATCGTCACCACCGACGGCCGCGTGCTGGCATTGGATGCAAAGGTGAATCTGGATGACAACGCGCTGTTTCGCCAGCCGGAACTCGCCGCGCTGCGCGATGCGACGCAGGAAGATCCACGCGAAAGCGAAGCGCGTCAGCACGAACTCAATTACGTTTCCCTGGACGGCGACATCGCCTGCATGGTGAACGGTGCCGGCCTTGCCATGGCGACCATGGATATCATCAAGCTGCACGGCGGCACACCGGCAAACTTCCTCGACGTGGGCGGTGGCGCCACCACCGAGCGCGTGACGGTGGCTTTCAAGCTGATTCTCTCGAATCCTGAAGTGAAGGCGATCCTGGTCAATATCTTTGGCGGTATCGTGCGCTGCGATTTGATTGCCGAGGGCATCATCAACGCCGTCAAGGGCGTGGGTGTGCGCGTGCCGGTGGTGGTGCGGCTTGAAGGTACCAACGTGGAGCAGGGCAAGGCACTGCTGGCAAAAAGCGGCCTCGCCATCACGCCCGCCAACGATCTTACCGACGCCGCGAAAAAAGTTGTGGCTTCGATAATGCAATAAATTGTAGGAGCGCTGTCATACAGCGCGACAGATGACAGTCGCGGTGAGTGTCACCGCTCCTACGTAAGGATTCATGAGGATGTTCCAATGAGCATTTTGGTCAACAAGAACACCAAGGTAATCTGCCAAGGCTTTACAGGAAAGCAGGGCACATTTCATAGCGAACAAGCGCTCGCCTACGGCACCAAACTGGTCGGTGGCGTGACGCCCGGCCGCGGTGGCGAGAAACATTTGAATCTGCCGGTGTTCAACACCGTACTCGACGCGGTGAAGAAAACCGGCGCCGAGGCCAGCATGATTTACGTGCCGGCGCCGTTTGCGGCGGACGCGATTCTCGAAGCCGCCGATGCCGGCATCAAGGTGATCGTGTGCATCACCGAGGGCATTCCGGTCACCGACATGATTCGCGTGAAAGCTGTGATCCGTGACCGGGATTGTCTGCTTATCGGCCCGAACTGTCCCGGCGTCATCACGCCCGGCGAATGCAAGATTGGCATCATGCCGGGCCACATACATAAACGCGGCCGTGTCGGCATCGTGTCGCGCTCCGGCACGCTCACCTACGAAGCCGTGTTCCAGACCACCAACCTGGGTCTCGGCCAATCCACCTGCGTTGGCATCGGCGGCGATCCGGTGCACGGGATGAGTTTCATTGACGTGATCGCGCGCTTCAACAGTGACCCGCAAACCGAAGGCATCCTGATGGTGGGTGAGATTGGCGGCTCCGATGAGGAAGCGGCGGCCGAGTACATCCGTAAAAACGTGAACAAGCCGGTGGTGGCGTATATCGCCGGCGTTACCGCACCCGCCGGCAAGCGTATGGGTCATGCCGGCGCCATCGTTTCCGGCGGCAAGGGCACCGCCCAGGCCAAGTTTGAGGCGCTGGAAGCGGCGGGTGTGAAAACCGTGCATTCACCGGCGGAACTGGGCAGCGCCATGGCGAAGCTGCTCAAGAGCAGGCACGGGAAACCAGCGCGCAAACCAGCGGCGAAGTCACGCCGGATCGCCAAACCAGCCAGGACCGGGCGCAAACCGGCGACAAAGAAGCGCAGTCGTGGACGCCGTTAAAGCAAACTGTGGCGCGCGACTGAAGAAATCCCTGCCAAGAGCAGGGATTTTTCTTATGAGACAATAACAGCATGCGTGACGCGTTTCGCATTGTTATGGCCCAGCTCAACCTGCTGGTGGGAGATGTGCCGGGCAACGTGCAGCAAGTCATTGATGCTGCGCTTCGCAGCCGCGACGAATTCCACGCGCAGTTCGCGGTGTTTCCCGAACTCACGCTCACCGGTTATCCCCCGGAGGACTTGCTGTTTCATTCCGGCTTGCGCCGCGAAGTGGAAGAGGGCGTGCGGCGGATCGCGCATGAAATACACGGCATTGATGTGCTGGTGGGTTATCCGCTGTATGAGAATGGGCGAATTTACAACGCCGCCAGCGTGATCGGTGGCGGCGACGTGCGGGCCACCTACCGCAAGCAGGAACTGCCCAACTACAGCGTGTTCGACGAGAAGCGCTACTTCACGCCCGGTGACGCGCCGGCGGTGATTGAAATTGCGGGCGCACGCCTCGGCATCAATGTATGCGAGGACATCTGGCATGCGGCGCCGCCCGGCCGTGCGGTGGCAGCCGGGGCGCAGTTGTTGTTGATCCCCAATGCCTCGCCGTTCGAGATCGGCAAGCAGCGTCAACGCGAGGACGAGTTACGCCGCCGCGCGACGCAGGCGGGCATGCCGCTGGTGTATGTGAATCTGGTGGGCGGCCAGGATGAACTGGTGTTCGACGGCGGCTCGCTCGCGGTGAACGCCGATGGCCGCGTGGCGGTACGCGCACCCGCGTTCGAGACAGGACTGTATCCGGTAGATTTCAGACTGAACGGCGGGCGCATTGAAGCGCTGCCGGGCGAGGTGCATACCGATCGCAGCGAAGAAGAAAGCGTGTATCGCGCCATCGTGCTGGGCGTGCGCGATTACGCCGCGAAAAACAGATTCAAGGGTGCGATCGTGGGGCTGTCCGGCGGCATTGATTCAGCCTTGACGCTCGCCATCGCGGTGGATGCACTTGGCAAGGAAAACGTCAGCGCGGCGATGATGCCGTCACGCTACACCTCGAAGCTGAGCGTGGCAGAAGCCGTGCGTCAGGCAACCGCCCTGGGCGTGGAATACCAGAGCATTTCCATTGAGCCCGCCTTCGAAGCATTTCTTCAGGCGCTCACAACCGCGTCCAGGGACAGCGCTGTTGGTATCACAGCACAGAACATCCAGGCGCGCTGCCGCGGGGTATTGCTCATGGCGCTTTCCAACCAGACCGGCAAGTTGCTGCTCACTACCGGCAACAAGAGCGAACTGGCGGTGGGTTACGCCACGCTGTACGGCGACATGGCGGGCGGCTTCGCGCCGCTCAAGGACGTGACCAAGACGTTGGTCTATCGTTTGGCGCGTTATCGCAACGGCCTGTCGCCGGCGATTCCCGACGCGGTGATCGCGCGCGCGCCCTCGGCGGAGCTCGCACCCGGTCAGAAAGATTCCGACAGTCTGCCGCCCTACGAAATTCTCGATCCGATTCTGGTAGCGTATGTGGAAGACGACAAGACCGTGGCGGAAGTTGTGGCCATGGGTTATGACGAAGCCACCGTGAAACGCGTGGCGAAGATGGTGCAGAACGCCGAATACAAACGCCGCCAGTCGCCGCCCGGCGTGCGCGTCAGCCGCCGCGCGTTTGGCCGTGACCGGCGTTACCCGATCACTTCAGGTTATCACCGGTAAAGGCCAGCTGTTCAGGTTGTGTTCACTACTCAAGACACGCAGTACGCGGAACGCAGCACGCAGCACAGAATTTCCCTCACCCCTCACCCTTCCCTCTCCCACAAGGGGAGAGGAGGCAATGAAGGGTTCCATTATGCTGGCCCGTGCGGGATGTAATCCGGCGAGGTGCCCGGAAAATTGGTTTCCAGCACTTTCTGCGCACTGTCGGCCAGCTCGGTCAGTCCAAGTTTGCGATAGGCCGTGGTCAATATCTGCAAGGCATCCTTGACCCGCGGTGTTTCCTGATATTGCTTGATAATGATTTCGGCGCGCTGAATCGCTGAAATCCAGGCGCCGCGGCGCATGTAATAATCTGCCACCGACCACTCGTAGTTCGCCAGCCGGTCGCGCAGAAACACCATACGCTGGAGCGCATCCGCGCTGTATTTGGTGTTGGGGAATTTTTGCAGCAGCAACTGAAACGCCTGGAACGATTTCCGCGCATTGGACGGGTCGCGCTGGTAATTGTCGTGACGGAACAGCCCCATCAGCGGTCCCGGCGCCTGATCGAAGTACGCCACGCCCTTCATGTAATAGGCGTAATCCACATCCGGATGGCGCGGATGCTCGCGGATGAACCGGTCGGCGGCGTCTTGGGCGCTGTCGTAGTTGCTGTTCATGTAATTGGCATAAATCAGGTCCATTTGCGCCTGCGTGCCGTAGTCATTGAACGGGAAACGCGCCTCCAGGGTCTGCAGGCGGCTGATGGCGGTTTTGTAATTGCCGGCTGCCAGATTGGCCTGGATGCTTTTGTAGAGCTGCGCCGGCGCCAACTTTTGATCCTTGGATGCCTGGGAGGCGCAACCCGCGAGCAGCAGTGCGGCGACCGTGAAAGTCAATAAAATGCAGCGGAATCGCATGATGAGGAACTCTCGGGGGCATATTCAAAACGGGCGCCAAGTATAACGTAACTACTGGTATCCTCTCCTGTCATGAAATCGCAAGTGGGCCGGTGTGCAGTCAAGGAATGTCTGATTCCCGGCGAACTCGCCGGACACCGGCTGGATCAGGCGCTCGCTCAACTGTTTCCTGAATACTCCCGCAGCCGCCTCAGCCAATGGGTGAGGGACGGGAATGTGCTGCTGGATGAGCGTATATCCCGGCCACGCGACTCGGTGGTGCCGGGCCAGCGGGTGCGTTTGACCGTGGTGGAGGAGCCGCTGGTAAAACTCGAGCCGGAAGCTCTGCCGTTGGACATTGTGCATGAGGATGCGGCACTCATTGTCGTGAACAAACCGGCCGGTCTGGTAGTGCATCCGGGCGCAGGCAACCCGCGCGGTACCTTGCAGAACGCGCTGTTGCATCATGCGCCGGAACTGCTGCATGTGCCGCGCTGCGGACTGGTGCACCGCCTGGACAAGGACACCTCAGGTCTGTTGGCGGTGGCACGCACGCTGGAAGCGCATACTCATCTGGTAGCGGCATTGCAAGCACGGGAGTTCGAGCGTGAATACGAGGCCGTCGCGGTGGGCGTCATGACCGGTGGCGGCAGCGTGGATGCGCCCATCGCGCGCCACGGCGTGGACCGCGTGCGCATGAGCGTGCGTGAAGGTGGGCGCGCGGCCGTGACCCATTACCGCGTCATCAAGCGCTTCCGCGCCCATACCCATGTATCCGTGAAGTTGGACACCGGCCGCACCCATCAGATTCGCGTGCACCTCGCGCATATCCATCATCCTTTGGTGGGCGATCAGGTGTACGGCCGGCGGCTGGCAATTCCCGCCGATGCGACACTTACGCTGACGGAAGCCTTGCGTGGTTTCAAACGCCAGGCGCTGCACGCGCGCCGCCTTGGTCTCGTGCATCCGGTGAGCGGTGAATTCATGCGTTGGGAAGCACCGTTGCCAGATGACCTGCAAAATTTGCTGCAGGCATTGGAAGGTGACCTGCGCCGCCAGCCCGCGCATGGCAAATGACTGGATCACGCCGGACTGGCCAGCGCCCACGAACGTGCGCACCGTGAGCACCACGCGCGCAGGCGGCGTGAGTGCCGGCGTGTACACCTCATTCAATCTCGGTCAACACGTGGGCGATGATCCGCGCGCGGTGGCGGAAAACCGCCGGCACCTGCGCACGGTACTCGGATTGCGCTGCGAACCGCGCTGGCTGAAACAGATTCACGGCAACCGCATCGCGCTACTGACCGGCAGCCATGTTGCTGAAGAATCCGATTCGGCCGTCACGCAATACATTCACGAAGCCTGCGTCGTCATGACTGCCGATTGTCTGCCGGTTTTGTTTTGCGACAGGGCGGGGAAAATCGTGGCGGCTGCGCATGCCGGCTGGCGCGGTTTGGCCGCCAGTGTTCTCGAAGCCACGATTTCCGCGATGCACACACCGCCCGAGGAAATTCTTGCCTGGCTCGGCCCCGCCATCGGTCCTGATGCTTACGAAGTGGGTGAAGAAGTGCGTGCGGCTTTGGTCAATGCGCATCCGCAAGCCGATGAAGCTTTCGAGCCGGTGCGCGCCGGCAAATTACTGTGCGATCTATATCTGCTTGCCAGCCAGCGTTTGCGGCAGGCGGGTGTTCGGCATATCTATGGCGGCGGCTTCTGCACCTATTCTGAGCGCGAGCGTTTCTTCTCGTATCGCCGTGACGGCGAGTGCGGCCGCATGGCAAGTTTGATTTGGCTGGACAATTGATTTTTACTGCTCAAATTTGGCGTTGGGCGGCATAACGACAACGCGGCAATCCTGGGGGCATTCGATGAGTGAACGAAGCAAACCATCCCCTTCCACGCCGGAAGGTTGGCATACAGTGATACCAAGAATTGTGGTTCGTGAGGCGCAGCAACTGGTAGAGTTCGTCAAGCATGTATTCGGGGCAACCGGAGACTACCGTCCGGATAGACCGGCCGTACTGAAAATTGGCGATTCGGTGATCATGATCAGTGAGGTTGGAATCAGAAATCCGATGCCCGCCTTTCTATACGTCTATGTTGCGGACGCTGACCGGGCATATCGGCGTGCTCTTCAGGCTGGTGCTAAATCACTGGAACAACCATCGGACACGCCGTATGGCGATCGCCGCGGAATGGTGGAGGACAAATGGGGCAATATCTGGCAAATTGCCACGTATAAAGGCGGGTAGCAATAGCGCCTGATAAACGGCGATAGCGTCGCGTCGCTCGTGACGGCCGGTACGGTCCCGGCGTCCCGGCCACTCGCGCCAGCGACGACTATTCTTTTCGCTGCGGCTGTCCTGCGTTCGTCGGCCTGCCTGTCAACGCTTCGCGTTACCATTCTAGCCTCCTCCACACTGACTCTACGCCGCGGCGCGGACTGCGCACCACGCTCCGAAGACTCCGCTGTGCTACGTCCGCTGCGGCTACCGCAGGCTCCTCGCCTCGGCGCTTCGCGCCTTCCCTGGCTCGTCA
>JBAVYM010000011.1:0-7329 GCA_049698775.1 Gammaproteobacteria bacterium | reverse complement strand
CAGTGATGTGGACCTGGCGCTGCTGGACAAGCAACGGTTGCGCAGGCTGACGCACGCCACAGGCATGGAAAAAATTCTGGACGACTGGCTGGCGAAGGAATGATCCAAGAGCTGGATTCCGGCCTCCGCCGGAATGACGTCTTAATCCGTTACACCGGTCAGTGCCTGATCCGGGGCCGGAATGATCTGGTCCACATTTATAAAAAAGGCCGCTCCATTTTGGAGCGGCCCGTTTGCTATTTCCGGCGCTACGCCGTCAATTGATCGGTGGCAGATGCGGATGATGGTTGATATAGGGCGGCCGCGGGAACACCGGTGCCGGATGCGCTTTCAGTTCCTGCATCAGCACCTCGACCGCTTTCTCGAGTTGCGGATCGTGACCTTCGCGTACCAGTTTCGGGTCCTGCCCGACCTCGATGTTGGGCGCGATACCGTGGTTCTCCACTTCCCAGTGGCCGTGCAATCCGTAAATGGCCCAGCGCGGCGCGGTAATGCGCCCGCCGTCCATGAGCACCGGATAGCCGCCGATACCCACCAGTCCACCCCAGGTGCGCTCGCCGATGAGCGGCCCGATACCCATACGCTTGAAATACCACGGCAAGGCGTCGCCGCCGGAGCCCGAGAACTGATTGATGAGCATGGCCTTGGGGCCGATGATCGCCTGGGTCGGCTCGGTATAGTCCTCGCCCTCGCGGGTGGCCACGCGGCTCATGGGCTGGCGCATCAGGTAATCCACGATGTAATCCGCCAACTGGCCGCCGTGGTTGTACCGCTCGTCAATCACCGCGCCCTGCTTGTCGGTTTGCGCGAAGTAATAGCGGTTGAAGTTGGTGAAGCCGCCGCCCGCGGTGTCCGGCAGATGCACATAGGCGAGCTTGCCGCCACTGAGTTTGTCCACCAGGCGCCGGTTGCCCTCGATCCAATCGAGATTGCGCAGGGGGAACTCGTCTGCGACCGGCACCACGGTTACGTTACGTGCGCCCTTGCCGTTCGGATCGGGTCCGACACGCAGCACCGTCTGCTGGCCGGCGGCGCCCGCGAAGTAACTGTAAAGATTGTCGGCCGCGGTGAGTTCACGGCCATTCACCGCCAGCAGGTATTCGCCGGTTTTCACATTCACGCCCGGCTGGGTGAGTGGCGCCTGCAATTGCGGATTCCAGTTCTCACCGCTGTACACCTTGGCAAAGCGGTAGCGGCCGTGGTCGAGCGTGTAATCGGCGCCCAGCAGGCCGACGTTGAGTTTTTTCATGTCCGGCTCGGCGCCGCCGCGCACGAACATGTGGCCCACGGACATGTAGGACAGCATTTTGCGGAACAGGAAATTCAAATCATCGCGGCTCGCGATGCCCGGCAAATACACCGCAAAGCGTTTTTGCGCCGCGGCGATATCCAGACCGTGGTAGTGCGGGTCGTAAAAGAAATCGCGCTCGATGCGCCACACCTCGCGGTACATCTGATTCCATTCCGCGCGCGGCACCACCCACACCTGCATGCTGGCGGTGTTCAACTGGCCGTCGCCGGGTTTCGGCGGCGCGTCGGTCTTGGAAATGAACCAGTTGTCCTTGATCTGGTACAACATCTTCTCGCCGTTGAAGGACAAGGCGAATACTGTGACGCCGCCCAGCAGCGGCTTGATTTTGCGATCCTTGAGATCGAATTTCAGGACACTCACCGGCGCGGGACCGCGGCCCATGAATACCAGCGGCGCTTCCTGCAGGTACAGCACGCCGGACTGGCCGGCGGAAAGACCCACGTAGTTCGCCGCCGGAATCGGCAGCGCCAGAGTGCGCTGCAAGAGGCCGTTGAAATCAATGCTCACCGCTACGGGTTTTTCCGCGGATTTATCCTTGTCCTTGGCGTCCGCCGGCTTGGCGGGTTCGGCGGCCTTTTCATCGTCGCTGAGCGGCGCGATCGGCGAGGACAGATCGCGCCGCAGCACCGCCACGTACACGCTGCGCGTGACCGGATGGGCCTCGCTGGTCATATCCAGCCAGCCGGTGGTGAGCCCCATGTCGGTGCTGGCGGTGAAGTAAAGATACTTGCCATTCTTGTCCCACACCGGGTACAGGCAGTCGCTCATGCCGTCGGTCACTTGCGTCACCTTGCCGTCGGCGAGCGAATACACGAACACCGCGCGCAGATGGTTGGGCAGTTGCTTGGTGTAGGCCAGCCATTTGTCGTCCGGCGACCAGGATTGATCGAACTCGTGCAGCGGCGTGTCGAACAGGTCCATGTCCACTTTCACCGGCACCGGATGCGCCAGATCCACGTACCACAGGTTCAGGCGCTTGTCGCTGTAAGCAATCATTTTGCTGTCCGGCGACCACACCGGCGAATAGAAGAACGACGGCGGATTGCCGAGATTGATCTCGCGCGGCGGCTTCAGGCCGTCCTGATCGCGGATGTAAAGCGCGTAGTTTCCCGAGGCGTCGGAGAAATACGCCACGGATTTGCCGTCCGGCGACCAGGCCGGATCGCGCTCGGTGACGCCGGGCGTTGAGGTGATGTCGCGGATATCGCCTTTTTCCGCCGGCACCGTGAGGATGTCGCCGTGGGCCTCGAACACGGCGCGCGCACCCGTCGGCGAGATGCCGGCGTTGAGGATTTCTTTCGCCACCTTCACGAAATGCGGCGCGAGCTGCGGCATGTCGCCCGCCACGTGCAGTGTCACCGGTGTAGACACATGTGTTGTGAGGTTGAACAAATACAGCGCACCCATCTGCGAATACACGATGGCGCCCGGACCCGCCGCGGCCGAATCAATGTCGAAGCCACTGTTGTCCAGCAGCTTCGTCACTTGGCCGGATTGTGTGTCGTAGGCGAACAGCGTCACCGGTCCGTCGCGGTCGGAGAGGAAATACACCGTGCTGCCGACCCACATGGGATTGCGGTCGTTGGAATTGTCGCGCGGAATTTTCACCACGCTGGAATCGGACAGCCGCGCGACCCAGATGGGCGTGGTCTGGCCGCCGCGATAGCCCTTCCAGTCCGGCTCCCACTGGAACACGGGGCTGTAGGCGATATGCGAGCCGTCGGGCGAATAGGTGCCATCTTCGGCCATGGACAGTGGCAGTTCGCTGGGCAGGCCGCCGCTGACCGGCACCGTGAACAGACGGTCGGAATCGGTGTTGCTGTCGCGGTGAGATCGAAACAGCACGTTCTTCCCATCCGGCGTCCAGCCAACCGCCATATTCATGGCGGGGTGCCAGGTGAGCCGCCGCGGTTCGCCGCCCGCGGCCGGCACCACGTACACGCTGTCGCTGCCGTCGTAATTGCCGGTATAAGCCACCAGGCTGCCATCGGGGGAAAACATCGGCCCGCTCGCCAGGCCGTTGCCGCCCACTAGCACGTGGGCATCACCGCCGCTGCGCGGCGCAATCCATATCTCATCGCCGTAGGCGAACGCGATCTGCGTGCGGGACAGGCTTGGGGTTTGCAGCAGCAACGGCGGATTGGCCGCAGCCACGGCAAACGAGCATGACAGAGAGAGTAACAAGGCGGCGATGGCGTATCTCATGGCAGGCTCCTGGTGCTGGTTGTTGAGCTGGGAAGGCCGTGAAGTATAGCTGGCCGTATGCCCATGCCTGACATTGGTGGGGCCTTTCTGGCCACACCGTATTGGTAGTGTGGTGTCCCGAAGACTTTGAAAGCGGGCTTTCAAAGCGCATGACGCTTTGAAATAAATATGCTATAAACTTTCAAAGATGAGCCTACTTTGAAAGCACGATTACGGCCCTTGGAGGTGACTAAGCCCATGAATCCTGAGGATTTCCACTGCCGGGAGGCTGGTCGGCTGGTGCTGACTCCTCAGGGCTGCCACGCCTTTGTACCGGCGCCCTTGCCACCCAAGCTCCAGTACGACGCGGGATTGATGCTCGCCCTTTCCCGGGCGGATGCGGCCTTGTCCGAGCTCGCCGGCCTCGGCCGCGCGCTGCCCAATCCGCACCTGTTGATTGCACCCTACATCCGCCGCGAGGCGGTGCTGTCGTCGCGTATAGAAGGCACCCAATCCAGCCTTTCCGACATTTTGATGGACGAAGCCAAGACCACTTTGCCGCACGGCGAGGCGGCGGATATCCACGAAGTACGCAACTATGTTACAGCGCTGGAATATGGCATCAAACGGCTGAAATCCCTGCCGCTGTCACTGAGATTGGTGCGCGAGCTGCATGCGCGGCTAATGCACGGCGTGCGCGGCGAACGCAGCACGCCGGGCGAATTCCGCCGCTCCCAGAACTGGATCGGTCCGGCAGGCAGCAGCTTGGTTACCGCGGCTTACGTGCCGCCGCCGCCGCAGGAAATGCAGACCGCGCTTGGTGAGTGGGAAAAATTCATTCACCAGCGCGATGCCATGCCGGATCTCATTCAGTGCGCGTTGCTGCATGAACAGTTCGAGGCCATTCATCCGTTTCTCGACGGCAACGGCCGCGTCGGACGGCTACTGATTATTCTGTTCCTCATGGAAAGAGCGCGTCTGCCACAGCCCCTGTTGTATCTCTCTGCTTATATTGAGGAGCACCGGCGGGACTATTACGCTCTGTTGCAGCGCGTTCGCACGGATTGCGACTGGGGTGCGTGGCTGCGGTTCTTCCTCGCGGGCGTGGAAGAGACCACGCAGGATGCGGTGCGCCGCGCGCGCCGGCTCACGGATCTGCGAGAGAAATTCCGGACGCGCTTCGCCGGCAAACCCAAAGTGCTGGCCTTGCTGGACCAGCTTTTCATCAACCCCTACATTACCGTGGCACGCGCCGAGAAAATTCTGGCCGTCTCCAATCCCACCGCCCGCCAGACAGTGGCCATGTTGGAGAAGGCCGGGCTGCTCAGGGAAGTCTCCGGTCGCAGTTGGGGCAAGCTGTATCTGGCCAGGTCCATCCTCGATGCGGTGGATAAACCCAGGGCGGGGTAAAACCGACCATTCGGCCGTCCGGGCTTGCTCTAAAAGGTCTTCGGGCTGCAGGCGTATCATGTGACCTCGCTGCTGGCCCGGGAGGGATTTGTTTAACCAACTGCCAAGGATATGGCGTTACCCATAGAAGTTTCTAATCACGAACAAGCATGGGAGTCCGTCATGAACAACAAACAATTCCTTGACGCCTGGTCGCCGCGTCTGCTGAGCGTGCTGCGCATTGTGGTGGCACTGCTCTTCATCGAACACGGCACCTCCAAGTTCTTCGGCATCCCTGTGAGCATGGGGCACATCCCGCTGTTTTCCCTCTTCGGGCTTGCCGGCGTATTGGAAGTCGGCGGCAGCGTGCTGATCTTCCTGGGGCTGTTCACGCGGCCGGTGGCCTTCATCCTCTCGGGCGAGATGGCCTTCGCGTATTTCATGGCGCATGCGCCCAACGGATTTTTCCCACTCGTGAACCACGGTGAACAAGCGGTGTTCTACTGTTTTGTGTACTTGTATTTTGCCGCCGCCGGCGGTGGGGCGTGGAGTTTCGATCGCTGGTTCCGGCACAAGTAAGGCGGCAAACCTTTCCCGGATGTCCACTTCTATCCGACCCAGGTTTACCGCCTGTCCATCGCCGACCGTTATCTGGCGCTGAAGGTCGGCTCACTGGTCGAGGAACTCAAGCGTGTGGTAACGCGGCTGGAGAAACTGGCGGGGGATTCCTTGGAAAAATCAGGCAAGCAGAAGCAGGAAATCAGGCAGTTGCATTGCTTCGAACCGCGCCCACACTGACATACCGAATAGGGTATAATCGCCATGGCCCGGTCTGATGCGCCGCGCGAAAAGCCGCTGCACTGGGTAGGCGCGGCAAAGAAAGATTTGCTGGCGTTTCCGGAGGCGGTAGTGGACGATTTCGGTTATGCGCTCGGCGTGGTACAGCAGGGCGGGAAGCCGCCATCCGCCAAGCCCTGGAAAGGCGAAGGACCGGGTGTTTTCGAGCTGGTTGAGGATGCGCGTGGCGGCACGTACCGGGTGGCCTACACGGTACGTTACGAACAGGCGGTTTATGTATTGCATTGCTTTCAGAAGAAGTCTCCCTCCGGGGTGCGGACGGCGCGCAGCGACGTCGAATTGATCCGCGAACGCCTGCAGGCAGCGCGGACGGATTACAAGGTGCGGTATGCGAAAAAAACCTGAGAAGGTCGAGGCCGGCAGCGGCGATGTATTTGTTGATCTGGGCTTCGCAGATGCCGGCGAGAGAAAACTGCGCGTGCAACTGGCGATGCGGCTCAATGATCTGGTCAAGAAACGTGATTTGACACAGGCGCAGGCGGCGGAAATTTTCGCGATTTCACAGCCGCACGTTTCCGAGCTGGCGAATTTCAAACTAAGCCGTTTTTCATCCGAACGGCTGCTAAAATTCCTGACGCTCCTTGACCGCGATGTGGAGATCGTCATCCGTCCGAAGGCCAAAGGCCATCATTCCGGACTGGTCTCGGTGTCGGGGACGTAAGCGTTCAGCAATCGGTTTGCAAGCTAGGGGGCGTCCAGGCGAATGTTTGAACAAGCTTTCAGGAATATTGATGATGTGCTCCGCAAGGAAGCCGGTTGCACCACCGAACTGGATTACACCGAGCAGACGTCCTGGCTATTGTTCCTAAAGTACCTGGATGCGTTGGAAGAGGACAGAGCTGACGAAGCCAAACTCCACGGCAAGAAATACAGCTTTATCCTCGACAAGCCGTACCGCTGGGAATCCTGGGCCGCGCCCAAAGGCAAGGGCGGCAAGCTGGACCACAACACCGCCATGACCGGCGATGATCTCCGCGATTTCGCCAATACAAAACTCTTTCCCTATCTGAATGGCTTCAAGCAGCGGGCCACCGGGCCGGATACCATCGAATACAAGATCGGCGAAATCTTCGGTGAGATCAAGAACAAAATTCAGAGCGGCTATAATCTGCGCGAAATCATTGATCACATTGATGAGCTGCGCTTCCGTTCCCAGACCGAGAAACACGAGCTCTCGCATCTCTATGAAGCCAAGATCAAGAACATGGGCAACGCCGGGCGCAACGGCGGCGAGTACTACACCCCGCGACCGCTTATCCGCGCCATTATCCAGGTGGTCAGGCCCAAGATTGGCGAACGTATCTATGACGGCGCTTGCGGTTCAGCGGGCTTCCTGTGTGAATCATTCGATTACATGAAATCCAAAGGCAAGCTCACCACCAAGGATTTGGCTACGCTTCAAACCAGAACTTTCTACGGTAAGGAAAAGAAGTCTCTCGCTTATGTGATCGCCATCATGTGACGAGCCAGGGAAGGCGCGAAGCGCCGAGGCGAGGAGCCTGCGGTAGCCGCAGCGGACGTAGCACAGCGGAGTCTTCGGAGCGTGGTGCGCAGTCCGCGCCGCGGCGTAGAGTCAGTGTGGAGGA
>JBAVYM010000010.1:0-25772 GCA_049698775.1 Gammaproteobacteria bacterium | reverse complement strand
AACGCGAAGCGTTGACCGACAGGCCGACGAACGCAGGACAGCCGCAGCGAAAGGAAGAGTCGTCGCTGGAGCGAGTGGCCGGGACGCCGGGACCGTACCGGCCGTCACGAGCGACGCGACGCTATCGCGCCGGCGTAATCAACATCATCCTATATCCCTCGTGGACCGGCTCCCGGGCCACGGCGCAGGTCGGAACCGCGTCACAGGGCGGCGGCACCTCGACGGATTTGAGCTACATTACCGGCACTGGTGACCTCGACAAAAATAACTTCAACGCCTACCTGAGTATTGAAACCCATACGCAGCAGCCGATCTATAACCACGATCGCGGCTTCCCGCTTAATGCTTGCGACACGAGTTCGATTGGCAATTTTGATTCGTGCGTAGGCGGCAACCCTTCGCTTGGCGGCCCCGGTATAGGTGGTTCCGTTTACGGCGTAGTTGCGCCCGCGACCGTCAACGGCAGCAATCCGGACGGCAGCCCCAATCTGCTCACCGGCCAGCAGATTCCCGGCACCAGTTTTCAACCGATACGCACCTGCCCGACGCCCGTCAGTTACCCGGGCACCGGTCCGGCTACCGGAACCGGTTGTACGTATAACCAAGTCAATTACGACCAGATCGCACCGCAGACCGACAGTTACGCCATTGACGGCCGGATTACGGTGAATTTGAATCCAACTACTACGGCCTACGTGAATGCGAGCTTCAACCAGTTCCGGATGGTATCGCAGAGCGGCCAAGGTGCGGCGATTCAGAACGGCATACCGACCAATACCGGTAACATTGTTCTGCCACCGGTACTGCCGGACGGCTCGCTTAACCCAAATGACCCATTTGCAACGAATTGCGCGGGGGTGAGTGCACCCGGCCCGGCAGTGGGTGTGAATACTCCCGGGTGCCAGTACGCCAAGATTGGCTACAATTTTGGCGACCTGCCGGGATTTGGCTGGGAAACCGACGTCAATCACGTGATGCGTATGGATGCGGACGTGAACGGGGCGCTCAGCGAGAACTGGAACTATGACGTGGCCTTGAACCTCAACCACGCTTGGCTGAATGTCAATGATTATGGCTTCCTGTATTACCCGCAGTTAATTCAGGATGTCACCGATGGCACTTACAATTTCGTTGACCCATCACAAAATTCCCAGGCGACGCGCAATGCCTTGTCGCCTACAATTGCGAAGACCTCGACCACCGACGAGGATGAATTTGATTTCAACGTCAATGGCCCGTTGACTGCTCTGTCGGGCGGCCCGTTGGAATTGGCGGTGGGCACCCAGTGGCGCTATGAGGCCCAGGATGATCCCAGTCTGAACCCTGGCAATGACTATGAAGGTTTGGGCAGCGCTCAGACCATCGGCCACCGCAATGTGGCGGCGGTATTTGCTGAACTGGATGCGCCGGTGCTGAACTCCCTGGAGATTGACGTGTCTGGACGGGAAGACCATTACTCCGACTTCGGTAGTGCCTTTTCGCCCAAGATCGGTATCAAGTGGACGCCGATCCAGCAGTTAGCCTTCCGCGGCACGTATTCCCGCGGTTTCCGTGCGCCCGCGTTCGCCGAGAACGGCTCGAGTTCCTCCCTTGGCTTCATCACCCTTACACCGGTGACAGTGTCGCCGGCGTTCGTAAATGAGCATTGTGCGGCGGGGAGTCCCCCGGGAACGCCGACCAAACCTTGCACGCCGGATGCTTATGCGCAGCCGTATGGTTTAGGTCTTTATAGTGCCGCCAATCCGAACATCCAACCTGAGCGCGCACGCAACTACACCTTGGGCATGGTGTTCCAGCCACTCAGCGCATTGAGCGGCACGCTGGATTACTACAATATCCTCAAGACCAACGTGATTGCGCCGCCGTCGCCCAGCGGGCTGATTTCGCAGTACTTTGCCGGTTCGGCATTGCCCCCGGGGTCGGTGATTACAGACGTACCCGACCCGTTGCACCCGACCTCGATGCTCCGGCCGATCCAGTTCAACGCGGAATATCTCAACGAGAATGAGCTGCGTACCAGCGGCTTTGACCTCGAGCTACGTTACGTGCAGGCGTTCGGCGGTCTCAACTGGACCAGCGATTTCAACGGTACCAAGATCGAGACTTGGTGTGAGACACTCGTGACGGGCGGTCCGTGTATTTCCATGGTCGGTACGCAGGGACCGTATGAACTGTCTTCGGGCGCTGGTACACCAAAGTTTCGCTGGAATTGGGCCAACAGCTTGAGTTTCGGGCCGGCAACACTCACCGCGACCGTTTACTGGGTGAGCGGTATGAACATGACGATACCGGATACGCTTCCGCCGGGTGTGTGCGCCAGCCAGGGTTACTTGGGCACCGATGTCCCGCCAGACTGCTACGTGCCAGCGTATTACTATGTTGACCTGACCGGCAAATATGACATCAACTCGAGCTGGTCAGTGACCGCCGGCATTCTGAATGCCACCAACAAGAGTCCACCGTTTGACCCAATTGACTACGCGGCCAATAACTATAACCCGACGTATGCGCAGGCGGGCGCGGTCGGCCGCTTCTATCAGGTTGGCTTGGTGGTCAATTTCTGATGCTCGGATAACAGGCCGATAACAACAACGATATGCAACTTGGCGGCCCCGGAAACGGGGCCGCTTTTTTTATATGGGGAGTCGGATTTCCTGCATTTCTATCGGACAGGCGCACCCTGTTCTGATGCGAACGGATCGGTTACACGGCGCGCAGCGCTGTCATTTCTTATCCAAGGCCTGACGCAAGGCTTGAAGATGCGATTCATAATGCCGCCAGCGGCCGACGGAATCGCTGTGGATCGGCTGGCGCACCTGCCAGACGCTCGCCGTTTCGATGCGGGCGGAGTGTTTATGGGATTCAAGGCAGGCCGGGTGCCATTCGAGGCCGGCGGCCGCTATCAGGGCACGTGTGCCGGCTTCGGGATTCTGAACCAGCGCGTCGTAGTGGATTTCGTGAACGGCGCCCGGCAGGACGGTGCGCCAATACTCCATCAAGTCCAGGTATTGGCGGTAAAAGAAGGCGATGTCCTCGAGGTCGTACGCATAGGTGTTGCGCGGGTGCGCAAAATGCTGGAAATAGATGGACAGGCAGGTGTCCAGCGGGTCGCGTACGCAGTGGAGGATGGGCGCGCCGGGGAAGAGCATGGCAATCAATCCCAGGTGCAGAAAGTTGAGCGGGTTTTTATCCACCACCATGGCAAAGCTCAGTGCTTTCTGTGGCCACGAGCTTTGCAACGCCGCTGCCAGCGTTTCAGCTAGAGCCGGCGTGAGGCTGGATATGCATTCCGGATAGGGTTTGCCAACGCGCGCCGCAAAATCCCTGGTCAGTGAATCCACGAGTTCGGTTTCGCCCAGTCCGTAGCATTGCGGATGGCTTGCGAGGATGCGCTCTACCAGCGTCGTGCCGCTGCGCAACATGCCGACGATGAAAATCGGCTGCGGGGTTGCGGTGCGGGCGGCGGTGCGCCGTATAAGTCCGGCTGTAAAGGCCTGCTTGGCACGGGTTGTGTAGTCGGTGAGGCCCTGCCGGTCAAACTGTACTCGTTGATGTTGCAGCTCGTTGCCGCGGCGGTAGTGTGCAAACGCCTCGTCGAACGAACCCAAGTCATCGTGCATTTTCCCGAGGCTGAAGTGCAGGCAAACTCGTGCAGAGGCGCTGAGATCAGACCGCTTGAGCACGGCTTCAAATTTCCGGACAAGTGCAGCGTCGTGTGGTTGCAGCCTGCGGCTATTCGCTAGTCGTAAATAGGCGGCATCGGCGTGGGCATCCGCTTCGATTGACCTTAGAAATGCCTGTTCGGCTTTGTCGAATTGTCCAAGCGCTTGATAGGCGTTGCCTAGCGTGAGTTGGGCCTGGGCGTGACGCGGATCGGACGGAGGGCAGTTCCGGAAAATAGTCTCTGCTTCGGCGCACAGATCAAATTTGACTAGCAAGCCACCGAGTTTGAAGTGGAGTTCGGCATCTTTCGGGCGCGCTGTCCTCAGCTTCTGGAGAATTGATACTGCTTCATCGTTTCTGCCGTCATCGTGGTATAGATACGCCAAACTTATGTACGCGTCAGTGAGATATGGATCGCGCGCAATGGCCGCCTTGAGCGCGCGATCTGCGCCCTGACTGTCGCCGCAGCGGCGCAGGCAGTTGCCCAATTGGTAGTGCGCGTCGGCGAGGGAATTATCGCTCTCGATTGACTGTAACAGAGAATTGCGCGCGGCTTGCAGGTCGCCGATTTCAAGATATTGCATGCCTCGCCGCAAGTAGCGACGTGCCCGGTTTTGATCCGCTGCGTAAGCTGGAGTAGGAGTGATCATGGCGTGCAGCAGTCTAGCAGGTTGCATCAGTTGCCATCCAAAACTGATTTGGGCGCGTGTTTGTACCACTCCCCACTTGGCAGTGTACCCCGGTCATTGCGCAGCCATGGCTAGGGTAAAACATGACGATAAAAAAGCGGCCCGCAGAACGGGCCGCAATGCTTGCCACGGAGTGCAGGAGGGGGTTATTGCACCACTACGGCGATCTCGTTGGCGGTGAACGTGTTGCTGGTGCTGTTGAAGCCGCCATTGCTCCACATACCGGTCACTACCGCGCCGCTACCGAGCCGACCGGTCAGGTCGGTGACAAAATCCGCGAAGTCGGCATGCACTTCCACCGTGCCACCTTGGCGGATGGCGAAGTCGCCACCCGCGGAATTACCGACGATCGTGGGCGAGGCTGCGAGTGTGGTCAGGGCCACCAGGATGCCGCCGCGGCGCAGGGTATCGGACAGCGGAGTGCTTTGCAGGTTCAGCACTATGCCGTTCACCGGATCAATCGAGTTGAACGGCTGGCTGGTGCCGGCGCTGCCCCAATAAATTCCCAGCCGGGCATTGGCGCTGGCGAAATCCGCGACGCTCTTTGCGGAGAAATCCGGCGGCGCCGAGCCGAAGGCTGCGACGAAGCCGTAGCTCACCACAGGATCATTAGCCGTGAAGCTGCTGTTGGACAGGTCGTTCAGTGTCACGTCATAGTTCGCGGGATTGCTATTGGTGCCGGTGAAGTTGAACAGACTCACGAGCCGGCCTTCGAAGCTCTGCACGTTCACCAGCATGCCGGCGCCGCTGCCATCCGGGCCGTTGAAGGTGGCATCCAGCCGCGTGTACTCCAGCCGCACCAAACCGCTGCTGGCGTCCAGCGCGAGTGAACCGACGTTCGGGTTGGTCACGGTGCCGAACACCAGCACTCGCTGACCCACGGAGATGTCATTGAGCGCGAACGTGCCGGTCGGATCGCCCTCTTCGTGTACCTTGGTATTCGCGCCTACCGTGACCGCCACGTCATCGCTGAAGATCACACTCTGATCGCTGCGGATGATGGTCGCGCCGCGCAGTGTCACGGCGGTGCCGTTGACCGCAAGCACCACGCCGCGAGCCGCATCCATGCTGCCGCCCGGCACGCTGGAACCAGCGTCCACTTCGGTAGCCGTGAACTGATTGGTGCTGAAATCAAACGTGCCGCGCGCCACGGTCGCCGTGGTAGGTCCGGCGGCTTGCAGTGCAGTAAGCCCCGCGCTGCCGACATAACCGGTTTGATTGATTTCATACACGGTGTTGCTGTTGGTATAGATGGTCATCTGCCCGTAAGGATTGCCGCCACCGTTCAGCGGCATGTAGAACGGACGCAAGCCGATCACATAGCTGGAATTGCTGAGGTTAACGCTCGCCAGCGGTCCGCGCATGCGGATCACCTTGCCGATCGCTGGATTCACCTGCGCATCAATGAACGGCTCTACCGTCACGGTGTCATTGGTGAGATTCACGATGTTGGATGCAGTCAGATTGAAGTCTACGTTGAATAGTCGCGGAATCCCCGGCGCCACGTGCAATACGCCCTTGCTATCCGGGTTGATGGTGAGCGTGAGATTGCCGGTAATGGGATTGCCGTTCTGATCCACCGGCGTGACCTGCACGGCGTTGCCGTTGGCATCCTGCACCTGGATATTGGCGCCGCTGTAGTTGAGCGTGATGGTGCCGCTGGTGTAATTGCCCGGCGGCATGGACACACCGGTCAGGAACTCGGTCAGGTTGCTGTACTGGGCGAAGTCCACGCTGACCGCATTGGGCAGCATTTGCACTGTGACGCCATCCGCCCGTGTGAGCTGCAAGGAGGTCACGTTTACCGTATAGGTGAGAAAATCCCCCGGCGCATCGGTCATGCTCACATAAACACAGCCTTGGGGGTCTTGCGGCATGGGATTGGCACAATTGGTGTTGGCGCTGGTCATGTCCGTGGAACTGTTGCCACCGCCGCAACCCGCCAGGATCAAGCCCAGGCAGAGCAGGGTGAGAAACACAACTTTTCGGAACATCGGATGTACGGTACTCATAGTGGTATCCCCATGAAGTTGAAGGTCCTGGAGGGCAGCAACGGGTGGGTACCGGACGGGTTTACCCGGCGTGGGTGCCCAGGCCGGCTATATCTCCGAACTGTGCGGCGGATCACATTCAGACGGGTGGTTTCTCGGACCTGCCGGGCCGCCAGGCCATCGCTGGTCAAATTCACGATGACTCCATTAAGATGCGCGGGGGGAATCCGGGTTATGCCCTCCCAGTGCCAGTATCGAATCCAGGCGGGCTGAATATGCGGCTGGGTGCTTGGCACGAGCTTGTGGAGGGGTGTTCCGGAATCCATAGGGAGGAGTAGAGGGAACGCATGCCGATTACCACCACCATCGTTCCGGAGATTGGCAACAGCCAGTTCGAGCAGCAGGTCAAGGCGGAACAGACCAACCTGCTGTTTCACTTCGGACGCTGGATAGATATTTCCGCCGCTGTTGCCGCGGTCGTGCTGTCGCTGTTGTTCTGGGACAGCATGAATCACGACCTGCTCAAGCTCTGGACGGCTTACATGCTGGTGGTGTGCGGGATCCGCTTTGCCATCAGCCTGGGTTTTGGCCGTTCCACCATCCGGGTTGAGAAGCACCGGGTCTGGGAATACATCTATCTGGTCAGTACCCTGTTACTGGCGCTGGGCTGGGGTGTTGCCGGCGGGTTGATTTTCCATTCCAGCTCCATCATGTATGAAGCGTTCATCGCGCTGTTGCTGGCCGCCATTGCCGCCATCGCGGTGCCGGTGTTCGCGGCGAATCTGCTGCATTACTTTGTATTCCTGGTCGTCACGCTGCTGCCGATCACACTCTATCTGTTATATCAGTTTACCAACGTGAGCATCATGATTGGCGGGATGTGCGTGCTGGCGGGCATACTGCTGGCGTTTACCGCTTACCGTACTCACAAGCAGATGCTTGAAGGTCTGCGCCTGCGATTTTCCTACGCCGGCATCATGGAAGAGCTCACCAGCCATGTGTCGGAACGCACGCGCGTGGAAACCCAACTGCGCCAGGGCGATGAGCGTATGCGCCGCCAGAGCGAATCGCTGCTGGAATTGGCACGTGAATCCAGCATCGCCGCCGGTGACATTGGCGGAGCACTGAAAGCGATTACCGAAAAAGCCGCCAACGCCATGCGTTGCAGCCGCATCAGCGTCTGGTTCCTGGATGATGCAGCGGCAACCTTGCGCTGTGTACACGTCCTCGCCGACGACAAACATTACGCGCGGCCGGGGTATCAATTCGAGCGCAATCAGTGCCGGCCACTGTTCGATGCCATGCGCGAAACACGTACCTACGCCATCGTGGATACCGCCAACGATGCGCGCGCCGCACCCATGATGAATTATCTCAGGCCGAATGGCATTACCGCGATGCTGGGCGCGCCCTTCAGGCAAGGCGTGCGGGTGCGCGGCATCATTCTGCACGAATATACCGAGGGCGATCGCGAATGGACCCGCGATGAGGCCAATTTCGCAAGTTCATTGGCGGATTTCGTGGCGCTCGCCATGACCGCGTTTGACCGCCGTGAAGCGGAAAACAAACTGCGCGAGTTGGCCAACTATGACCGCCTGACGGGTTTGCCGAATCGCGCGCTGTTCATGGACAGGATGGCGCAGATGCTTGCCAAAGCGCGGCGCGCAAAACAGCGCGTGGCCCTGCTGTTCATTGACGTGGACCGTTTCAAGAGCATCAACGATTCACTCGGACATCAGGCCGGTGATCTGGTGCTGCGCACCATCGGCAAGCGACTGCTTGAGTGCGTGCGCGCCGAGGATTCGCTGGCGCGGCTGGGCGGCGATGAGTTCACCGTGATCATTGACCAATGTGAGAATGTCGAGATGATCACCGCGGTCAGCGACCGCATCCTGACCAAAGTCATGGAGCCGATCCTGCTGGGCCAGACCGAAGCCAACCTGAGTTGCAGCATCGGCATCAGCCTGTACCCCAATGACGGCAAGGACGTGGAGCTGCTGTTGCAGAACGCCGACAGCGCCATGTACAAAGCCAAGGACCACGGCCGCAACAACTACCAGTTTTTCACCCAGGATATGCACGCCAAGGCCATGCTGCATCTGTCCAGGGAAAATGCGTTGCGCAAGGCGCTGCAGCGCAATGAAATGGTGCTGCATTACCAGCCGCAATTCGACGTGCGCGAAGGCGGGGTCATCGGAGTAGAAGCGCTGGTGCGCTGGCAGGATCCGGAATGGGGACTGATCTGGCCCGGTGAATTCATTCCGTTGGCGGAGGAAACTGGACTGATCGTGCCGCTGGGCCAATGGGTGTTGAAGCAAGCCTGCCTGCAGGCCCGGCAGTGGCAGGAAATAATGGGAGATCGCAGCTTTCACATGGCGGTGAATCTGTCGGTACGGCAGTTTGCCACCGAGAATCTGCTCGAATCCGTGCGCGAGGCGTTGCAGGAATCCCGCCTGCGGCCGGATATCCTGCAACTGGAGATCACCGAAAGCATGGTGATGCACGACATAGACAAGAACATCAGACTACTGAAACAACTCAAGGAGCTGGGAGTACGCATCGGCCTGGATGATTTCGGTACCGGCCACTCCGCGCTGATATACTTGAAGCGCCTGCCGGTGGATACCGTGAAGATAGACCGTGCGTTCGTGGAAGACATCGCCAGCAGCAACTATGACACCGCCATTGCCCATTCCATCATTTCACTCGCGGACAGCCTCAAGCTGGAAGTGATCGCGGAGGGCGTGGAGACGGTGCAGCAGATGGAGCGGCTCAAACAGGAAGGCTGCTACAAAATGCAGGGCTATCTCTTCAGCATGCCGCTGGAACTGGAGCAATGCGACCGGCTGTTGCGCGGCCAGCCCGACTTCGAGATTTAGTCGCCTTCCTGGAACGGCTAAGCTTCAAATTCAAAGCGCATGGACAAATCCACCGCGTGAACGTGCTTGGTGAGTGCGCCCACGGAAATATAGTCCACGCCGGTTTCCGCCACCGCACGCAGGTGCGCCAGGTCAATGCCACCGGAGGCTTCCAGCTTGGCGCGGCCTCCAGTCTCGCGCACGGCCGCGCGCAGCCCTTCGAGATCGAAATTATCCAATAGCAGGATGTCGGTACCCGCCGCCAGTGCTTCCTGCAATTGCTCCAGATTCTCCACCTCCACTTCCACCGGCACTTTTGCGGTTTGATGGCGAGCTGCGTTCACTGCGGCGGTGATACTGCCCGCCGCCATAATGTGGTTTTCCTTGATGAGCACGCCGTCGAACAAACCCATGCGGTGATTGCTGGCGCCGCCGCAACGCACGGCGTATTTCTGCGCGCTGCGCAAACCCGGCAGGGTCTTGCGTGTGTCCAGTATCTTGGCATGCGTGCCTTTGACAGCTTGCGCGTATCGGTGCGCTGTCGTCGCAGTGCCAGACAGGGTTTGCAGGAAATTGAGTGCAGTACGCTCGCCGCTGAGCAGACCACGCGCCGGACCCTGCAGATGGCACAGCACCTGGTCCTGACTGAGGGTTGCGCCATCCTGAACACGCCATTCGACACGGATGCGTTCGTCCAGTTGCCGGAATACTTCCTCGAACCAGGCGCAACCGCACAGTACTGCCGGCTCGCGGCAGATCACCCGCGCGCGGGCGTGTGTTTCAGGAGCGATCAGCGCGGCGGTCAGATCACCGCCACCCACATCCTCGGCAAGTGCGTGCTGCACGCTTGCGGAAATATCTTTTGGCAATGCGAATTTCATGCGCGCGGCATTATACGTTCCGCGGTGCAACTTGCGCCGCTGCCGTTCGTGGGTTTAGACTAGGTCCAGCTTTCAGGATCGCGCGCCGGAGCTTTCCGGTCCATTCCGCGGTTCCTCCCGGATATTTGATAAGGAGACAGCCATGACCCATGAATTGCCCAAGCTTCCGTACGCGCTGGACGCGCTGACGCCGCATATTTCCAAGGAGACCCTGGAGTTTCATTACGGCAAGCACCACAAGGCCTACGTGGACAAGTTGAACAGCCTGATTCCCGGTACCGAATTTGAGAAAGCCTCGCTGGAAGATATCGTGAAAAAAGCCCAGGGTGGCGTCTTCAACCAGGCCGCGCAGGTTTGGAACCACACTTTTTATTGGCATAGCCTCAGCCCCAAAGGCGGCGGCCAGCCCGCGGGGGTGTTAGCGGACGCGGTCAAGAAATCCTTCGGTTCGTTCGAAGCCCTGCAAAAGGAATTTAGCGAAAAAGCCGCGGGTCTGTTCGGCTCCGGCTGGGCCTGGCTGGTAAAGAAACCCGACGGCAAGCTCGCGGTAGTGCAGACCAGCAATGCCGAAAATCCGCTCACTGGGTCTGACAAACCGCTGCTCACCTGCGACGTGTGGGAACATGCCTATTACATTGATTACCGCAACGCCCGGCCAAAATATGTCGAGGCGTGGTGGAAGCTGGTGAACTGGGAATTCGCCGCCAAGAACCTCGGTCACTAATAAATGGAGAAGCGGCCATGTTGAAATCATTGAATGTCATCCTGTTGGCGCTGCTCGCGGTCCTGTCGGTATCCACGATGAGCGCTTGTTCCACCGACAAACCCATGGTCGGGGCTACGGTAGGCAGTTACGTGGACGATTCGTATCTGACCAGCACAATCAAGACCAAGCTGCTCGGTGATACCGGCCTCAAGGCGTTCCACATCCACGTGGTCACCAAGGGTCAGGTGGTTACTTTGAGCGGTACGCTGCCGACGGCGGCACTGCGCGATGAGGCCGTACATGTGGCCAAGAGCGTGGGCGGCGTCAAGGATGTGATTTCAGACATTGAAGTGCAATCCCAATAGTTCGTGGCCGAGCCGGCCGGAGAGAAACGATGAACGCGCAAGAACGCATCAAGCAGCAGATTGGCAGCCAGCCGGTGATGCTGTTCATGAAAGGTACGCCGGATTTTCCGCAATGCGGTTTTTCGGCGCGCACTTCGCAGGTGCTCAAATCACTGGGCGTGGAATTCGGCCACGTGAACGTGCTGGCGGACCCTGAAGTCCGCGCCAGTCTGCCGAAGTTGTCCAACTGGCCGACTTTCCCACAACTGTTCGTCAAGGGCGAGCTGGTGGGCGGTTGCGATATCACCGTGGAAATGTTCGAATCGGGGGAATTGAAGAAGTTGTTCGAAGAAAAAGGCATCAAACACGCTTGATGCCTGGCCGGGCTGATTGCAAGACCGGGGCCTGACGCCACGGTTTTTGTTTATGCGGAAGATCGTGTCAGAACTCAATCCTCGTCGTGATAACCCGGCGCATCCCTCAAACTCGAGATGTAAATGTTCTTGAAGCGGTTGACGATCGCGCAGAACAGGTCGGCGGTTTTTTCCGCGTCGTAAGCGGCGGAATGCGCTGAACTCGTATCCCAGTCCATGTCCATCGCCGTCACGGCCCGCGCCAGCACCGTTTGGCCCACCGCCACGCCGGCTAGGGTCGCGGTGTCAAAGCTTGAAAACGGGTGAAACGGGCTGCGCTTGATGTCGCTGCGGGCTATGGCAGCGTTCAGGAAATTCATATCGAAAAAAGCGTTGTGGCCCACCAGGATGGCGCGCGTGCAATCGTACTGGTGCAGAGCTGTGCGTACTTCCCGGAACACTCGCTGCAAGGCGTCCCGCTCGGGAATGGCCGGGCGCAGCGGATGGTACGGATCAATGCCGGTGAAGGCCAGCGCGGCCGGGTCCAGGTTAGCGCCCTCGAACGGCTGCACATGGTAGGCGATGGTGGCGCCGCGATGCAGATTACCCGCGTCATCCATGTCAATCAGCACGCCGGCGATTTCGAGCAGTGCGTCGGTTTGGGAGTTGAAGCCGCCGGTTTCCACGTCCACCACCACCGGCAGAAAGCCGCGGAAGCGGCTTGAAAAGGGATGGGGAGTCTGCGCGTCGTTCATGCGCGCAGCATACGGTATAAATGCGTAGGCTGGAACTAGTCGGCCAGCGACCAGCTGATTGTTTCACCCGCGCGCAGTGGCACCAGCACGTATGCACCGAAGCGGTACGTCGCCGGCACTGTCCAGGATTGCTTCACCAGCGTTAATTTTTCCCTGTTATAAGGTAATCTGTAGAAATCCGCGCCATGCAAACTGGCGAAGGCCTCGAGCTTGTCGAGCGCGCCCGCGCGTTCGAATACTTCAACGTATAACTCAATGGCAGCGTGCGCGTTGAAGATGCCGGCACAACCGCAGGCACTTTCCTTGTGCTCGCGCGCGTGCGGTGCGCTATCGGTGCCGAGAAAGAATTTCGGATTGCCGCTGATAGCAATCTTCACCAGCGCTTCCCGGTCGCGTTCGTGTTTCAGCACCGGCAGGCAGTAATAATGCGGCCGGATGCCGTTGTGGAACATGGCATTGCGGTTATACAGCAGGTGGTGGGGTGTGACGGTGGCCGCCACATTTTTGCCGGCGGCCAGCACAAAATCCACAGCGCTCTTGGTGGTGATGTGTTCGAACACGATCCGCAGCGCCGGGAAGCGCTTTACCAACGGTGCCAGCGCGCGCTCAATAAAAACCAATTCGCGGTCGAAGATGTCCACGGCGGTATCGGTCACTTCTCCGTGCACCAGCAGCGGCAGGCCAAGTTCAGCCATCTTTTCCAGCGCGGCATCGCAGTGGCGGATGTCGGTCACGCCGGAATCGGCATTGGTAGTGGCGCCCGCGGGATACAGCTTCACGCCATGAATGTGGCCGCTTGCCTTGGCATGCTCGATTTCCTTTGGTGGAGTATTGTCTGTAAGGTACAGAGTCATCAGCGGCTCGAATGCATTTCCGGCCGGCCGTGCGGCCAGTACGCGTTCCCGGTAGGCAAGGGCAGTGGCCGTAGTCACGACTGGTGGTTTGAGATTTGGCATGACGATGGCGCGGCCGAAACGCTTCGCGGTGTGCACCAGCACGTCACGCATACCGGCGCCGTCGCGCAGGTGCAGATGCAGGTCGTCGGGCCGGGTGATGACTAGTCTATTGCTCATTTCACAGCCAATCCCGATCGGTTGGCAGGCGAGCGTTTTCCGGATGTGCGGTGCGCCGAGAATCCAGGCGGTCTTTTTGGAAGACGCTATCCGGCGGCGGTATAATGCGCACGCCCCGGCGACCTGTATGATCCGATGCGGCTGCCGCCAGCGCCTGTCCCGGGTTGAATTTATGCAGTTGTGGCAGGACCGGATTCATCCATCACTCCAGGAACGCAACGCCGCGATGATATAGGGCTTTCCGTCCGGGCGGAAGGCGCGGCCCCGGAAAATCCGCTGACCCGCCGCCGTTCCCGAGTACCACATTCCACGTTGACGGTTTTGAGGAATTTTCGTCATGGCCAATGATGTTGCAAAGACCCAGGATCCGGATCCGCAGGAAACCCGCGAGTGGCTGGATTCTATCAAGTCGGTGCTGGATGTGGAGGGCGCCGAACGGGCGCATTTCCTGATCGAACGGTTAATTGATAGTGCGCGCCGCAGCGGCGCGCACCTGCCCTACAGCCCCAACACCGCTTACGTCAATACCATTCCCGTCGCACACGAGCCGCCTTATCCCGGTGACCGCGCCGTAGAAAAACGCATCGAGGCATACATCCGCTGGAACGCCATGGCCATGGTGGTGCATGCCAACACCGCCAATCACGGCATCGGCGGCCACATCGCCACCTACGCTTCCGCCGGCACCTTATATGAAGTGGGTTTTAATCATTTCTGGCACGCACCGAGCAAGGACCACGGCGGCGACCTGGTTTACATCCAGGGCCACTCTTCGCCCGGTATTTACTCGCGTTCGTATCTCGAAGGGCGTTTCACGCATGCACAACTGCTGAACTTCCGCCGCGAAGTCGAGCGCGATGGCCTGTCGTCCTATCCGCATCCCTGGTTGATGCACGATTACTGGCAATTCCCTACCGTGTCCATGGGTCTCGGTCCCATCCAGGCGATTTACCAGGCACGCTTCATGCGCTATCTCGAGCACCGCGGTTTCCTGCCGGAAAGCAACCGCAAGGTGTGGGCGATGCTGGGTGACGGCGAGATGGACGAGCCGGAATCTCTGGGCGCGATTTCGGTAGCCACACGTGAGAAGCTCGATAACCTGATTTTTGTTATCAACTGCAATCTGCAACGCTTGGACGGGCCGGTGCGTGGTAACGGCAAGATCATCCAGGAACTGGAGGCGGTGTTCCGCGGCAGCGGCTGGAACGTCATCAAGGTGTTGTGGGGTTCGCGCTGGGATGAATTGTTCATGCGTGACACGCGCGGCTTGTTGCCCAAGTTGATGATGGAATGCGTGGATGGCGAATATCAGAATTACAAGTCGAAAGACGGCAAGTTCGTGCGCGAGAAATTCTTCGGCAAATATCCGGAACTGCTGGAAATGGTCGCCAACATGAGCGACGAGCAGATCTGGAACCTCAACCGCGGTGGCCATGACGCGCGCAAGGTGTACACGGCTTACAAGGCGGCGGTGGAGCACACAGGCCAGCCCACGGTGATTCTCGCTAAGACCGTCAAGGGTTTCGGCATGGGGCGCAGCGGGCAGGGTTCCATGGGCGCACACCAGCAGAAGAGCCTGGATGAAGAAGCGCTCAAGGAATTCCGCGACACGTTCAACATCCCGGTCAGCAACGACGAAATCAGCAAGGTACCGTTTCGTCGTCCGCCGGAGGACGGCGACGAGATCAAATACCTTAAGGCGCATCGCGAGTCGCTGGGCGGTTATCTGCCCCAGCGCCGCTGCAAGGCCGAGCCGCTGAACGTGCCGGGTTTGGATATCTTCAAGAATTTTCTGGAAGGCACCGGCGATCACGCCATCTCGAGCACCATGGCGTTGGTGCGCATGATTACTGCGCTGGTGAAGGACAAGAGCATCGGCAAGCATGTGGTGCCCATCGTGCCCGACGAAGCGCGTACCTTCGGCATGGAAGGCTTGTTTCGCCAGATCGGCATTTACTCCTCAGTTGGCCAGTTGTACGAGCCGGCGGACGCCGACCAACTCATGTTCTACAAGGAATCCAAGACCGGCCAGATTCTGGAGGAGGGCATTACCGAGGAAGGTTCCATGGCCTCGTGGATTGCAGCCGCCACCGCCTACAGCAACCACGGCGTGCAGATGATTCCGTTCTACATTTATTACTCGATGTTCGGCTATCAGCGTGCCGGTGACCTGTTCTGGGCCGCGGGCGACATTCAGGCGCGTGGATTTCTCGTCGGTGGCACCGCCGGACGCACCACGCTCGAAGGCGAAGGCCTGCAGCACGAGGATGGCCACAATCACGTGATGATCGCCAACATCCCAAACTGTATTTGCTACGACCCTACTTATGCCTACGAGATTGCGGTGATCCTGCAGGACGGCATGCGGCGTATGTTCCAGGAGCAGGAAAACGTTTTTTATTACCTCACCGCAATGAACGAGAACTACACGCATCCTTCCATGCCGAATGGCGTGGGACCCGGTATCCTCAAAGGAATATACCTGCTGCACGCAGGCGGCCAGGGCAAGCTGCGGGTGCAGATCATGGGCTCCGGCACTATCCTGCGGGAAGTGGAAGCCGCGGCGGAAATGCTGCAGAAGGATTGGGGTGTGGCAGCGGACGTGTGGAGTGCCACCAGTTTCACGGAACTGCGCCGCGATGGCCAGGATGCCGCGCGCTGGAACCTGTATCACCCCGATCAGAAACCGCGCGTACCGTACGTCACGCAACAGTTGGAGAAGCACGCCGGACCAGTAATTGCCGCCAGCGATTACGTGAAACTGTTCGCGGATCAAATCCGGGAATTTATACCGCGCCGCTTTGTCGTGCTCGGCACCGACGGCTTTGGCCGCAGCGACACCCGCGATGGTTTGCGGCATTTCTTCGAGGTGGATCGGCGTTATGTGACCGTGGCCGCTCTGAAAGCGCTCGCAGATGAAGGCTTATTGGATAAGCAAAAAGTGAACGAGGCCATTAAAAAATACGGCATCAATCCCGAGAAACCCAATCCAATAACGGTGTAAAGAATATCAGAGGTGAGGAGTGAGAGGGTAAAGAAAAATCACTTCATTTTCGACGACCCAAGGCTGTATCAAGAAGAGAAGAAGCATGGCGCAAACTGTTGAGGTCAAAGTTCCTGACATCGGCAACTTCAAGGACGTGGACGTCATTGAAGTGATGGTGAAGGCCGGCGACAAGATCGAAAAAGAGCAGGGCTTGATTACGCTGGAAACCGACAAGGCAGCCATGGACGTGCCCTCGCTTTATGCCGGTACCGTCAAGGCAATGAAGGTCAAGCAGGGCGACAAGGTCTCCGAAGGCTCGGTCATTGTTACCCTGGAAATTGCCGACACGGCCGCACAGACTGCTGAATCCAGTCCGGCCGCAGCTGCTACATCTTCCACGCAACGTCCCACTCCCGCGGCCGCGGCGGTTTCCACAAAATCTTCATCTCCGCCATCCCCGACGCCTGCGCAGCACCCAGCACGCGATGTACAGGGAAGTACAAGTGCCGCGGGAGGCAGGATGCCGGGAGCGGCCAGCACGCGGAACTTGGCTATCAATGAAGCCGGTTTCGGCAAAGCCCATGCCGGCCCTTCGGTACGCAAACTCGCCCGCGAGCTGGGCGTGGACCTCTCGCGCGTTACAGGCAGCGGTCAGAAAGGCCGCATCACCCACGAGGATGTGAAGGCTTTTGTGAAAGCCGTCATGCAGGGCGGGATGCAGCCGGGCGGCGGCCTGCCGAGAGTGCCGGAAGTGGATTTTGCGAAATTCGGTGCCATCGAAATCAAGCCGCTGTCGCGCATCAAGCGAATTTCCGGACCGCGCCTGCAAGCCGCTTGGATCAACGTGCCGCATGTCACGCAACACGACGAAGCGGACATCAGCGAGCTGGACAATGTGCGCAAGGCGCTCAAATCCGACGCGGACAAGCTCGGCGCGAAACTCACGTTGCTGGCCTTCATCGTCAAGGCCAGCGTTGAAGCCCTCAAGCAGTTTCCCGAGGCCAACAGTTCGCTTGATCCCTCCGGCCAGAATCTCGTCTATAAAAAGTATTTTCATATCGGGTTTGCGGCAGACACGCCCAACGGCCTGGTGGTACCGGTCATCAGGGATGCCGACAAAAAGAACCTGTTCCAGATCGCCAAGGAGCTGGGCGAGCTGGCGCAGAAGGCCCGCGACGGCAAGCTGAAAATAGACGAGATGCAGGGTGGCAGCTTCAGCATTTCCAGTCTCGGCGGCATCGGCGGAACAGCTTTCACACCCATCGTGAATGCGCCGGAAGTGGCGATCCTCGGCGTGTCGAAGTCACAGATGAAACCGATCTGGGATGGCAAGGAATTCCAGCCGCGCCTCATGCTGCCGCTGTCGCTGTCCTACGATCATCGCGTGATTGACGGGGCGTCGGCGGCTCGTTTCACCACCTTCCTGTGCCAGGTGCTTTCCGAAGTGAGGAATCTGGTGCTGTGATAATGTAGGTTGGAGTGAGCGCAGCGAACTCCAACGGCAACCGAATGTTGGGGTTTGAAGACTCACCCCAACCTACCTGAGGATGTGCAAACATGCATCACAGCCGACTGTGTTCCATCATCATTGATTGCAACACCTACGATCTGGACGGCGCGGCGATGTTCTGGAGTGCGGCGCTGGGCCGTGCTATTAACCTTCAGAAAACGCAGAACCAGGGCAAATACCGCGTGCTGGACACACCGTCCGGCACGATCAAATGCGAAGTGCAAAGTGTGGACCATCCCAGTCGTGTGCATCTGGATATCGAGACCGACGACATCAAAGCCGAAGTGGCGCGCCTGAGCCGGCTCGGCGCGCGAGAAGTGCAGCACATCAAGACCTGGGTGGTGATGGAAGCACCCACCGGCCAGAAATTCTGCGTGGTGCGCCCGCAGTTGCCGGATTTTCCACAAGGCGCCAATAAATGGGAATAACTCCTTGCCCCTTCTCCCCTTGAGGGAGAAGGCAGGATGAGGGGTGCGATCGAAAGGATAATTTCTTCAGAGTGCAGTCATGGCAAACACAATCGAAATAAAGGTCCCCGACATCGGCAACTTCAAGGACGTGGATGTCATTGAAGTGATGGTGAAAGTGGGCGACAAGATCGAGAAAGAGCAAGGACTCATCACGCTCGAAACCGACAAGGCAGCGATGGACGTGCCGTCGCCGCAGGCCGGTACGGTCAAGGCGATGCAGGTCAAGCAGGGCGATAAAGTTTCGCAGGGCTCAGTGATTCTTACGCTGGAGGTTGCTGAAGCCGCCGCCGCACAGCCAGCATCACGCGACACACGGCAACCAGCTTCTGCGACAGCAGCGTCTTCTAAAATTCCCTCTCCCCTTGAGGGAGAGGGCGAGGCGGGAACCGCCGAGCGGACGGTCAGGGATGACCGTCCTGGACTTTCGGATGAAGCAGAAATGCACAGTCCGAAAGGGGGTGAGGGGGGTAAAACTTCTTCCACGCAGCACACAGCACGTGGTACGCAGCACGCTGCCGCTGCGTCCGCAGCCGAATACTCCGGTAAAGTAGATATGGAATGCGAAGTGCTGGTGCTGGGTTCCGGTCCTGGCGGCTATACCGCCGCGTTCCGCGCCGCCGATCTCGGCAAGAGCGTGGCGCTGGTGGAGCGCTATCCGACGCTCGGCGGCGTATGCCTCAACGTGGGCTGCATTCCCTCGAAAGCACTGCTGCACGCCGCCAAGGTCATCGAGGAGGCGGCGGAGATGTCGGAGCGCGGCATCAGTTTCGGCAAACCAAAAATTGATACCGGCAAGCTGCGCACCTGGAAGAACAGCGTAGTGGGCAAACTCACCGGCGGTCTGGCGACGCTCGTCAAACAACGCAAGCTGCAGGTGGTGCAGGGCATCGGCAAGTTTCTGTCGCCGCATCATTTGAGTGTGGAAGGCAAGGAGGGAAGAAAAGTGCTGCAATTCGAGCAGTGCATCATCGCCGCCGGTTCACAGGCCGCCAAGATTCCCGGCTTCCCTGACGATCCGCGCATTCTCGATTCCACCTCCGCGCTGGAGCTGGAAGAACTGCCGGAGCGCATGCTGGTGATTGGCGGCGGTATCATCGGCCTGGAGATGGCCTGCGTGTACGACGCCCTGGGCGTGAAGATCAGCGTGGTGGAACTCACTGATACACTAATCCCCGAAGCGGACCGCGATCTGGTGCGGGTCCTGCAGAAACGCATCGAGAAGCGTTACGAGAAGATTCTGCTGGGCGTGAAGGTGGCAAAGCTCGAAGCCACCAAACAGGGCATCAAAGCGACGTTTGAGGGCGATGTACAGGGAAGTACAAGTGCCGCGGGAGGCAGGACGCCGGGAGCGGCTAAAGGTGCGCCCACGCCTCAGATTTACGGCCGCGTGCTGGTGGCTGTGGGCCGACGTCCAAACGGCAAGATGATTGACGCGGACAAGGCCGGTGTTGCGGTGGACGAGCGTGGCTTCATTCCCGTGGATCGCCAGCAGCGCACCAATGTGCCGCACATCTTTGCCATTGGCGACATCGCCGGCAATCCCATGCTGGCCCACAAGGCGAGCCACGAAGGCAAAGTGGCCGCGGAGGTCACGGCGGGAATGAAAGTCGCCAACGACACGCGTGCCATTCCGTCCGTGGCCTATACCGACCCGGAGGTGGCATGGGTGGGCCTCACGGAAAAGCAGGCGCAGGAGCAGAACATCAAAGTGGGCAAGGGCAGTTTTCCGTGGATAGCCAGCGGCCGCAATCTGTCGCTGGGCCGTGACGACGGCCTGACCAAGCTGCTGTTCGATCCCCAAACCCACTGCCTGCTCGGTGCCGGCATCGTGGGTACCAATGCCGGCGACCTCATCGCGGAACTGACGCTCGCCATCGAAATGGGCTGCGACGCAGAGGACATCGCTCTCACCATCCATCCGCATCCGACGCTGTCCGAAACCGTCATGTTCTCGGCCGAGGCGTTTGAAGGAACGATCACGGATTTATATATGCCGAAGAAGCGCTGATCATTAAGGATGTCTGTTTGATCAGTTTTTAAGTTGGGGTCCCAGCATTCGGGTATACACTAGATGCAACAAGTGGCATAGCCACATTGGGGGTAAAACATGCATACCATCCTGAAATGGACGGGCATCGTTTTCGTAAGTCTGGTACTGCTTGTCGTCTTGGCAGTCGTTGTGCTGTACGCAGTTTCGCGACACCAATTCCTTCGTACTTATTCCGCACCGCAGGTCACGCTCACAATCCCCCACGATCCTGCCTCCATCGCCAATGGAAAGTTCATCGCGGTTACGCGAGGCTGCAGTGGTTGCCATAATGGACAACTCCAAGGTCAAGTATTGGATGATGATCCATGGATAGGAAGGTTAGTAACGCCCAATATCACTCAGGTTATCCAGCATTACAGTGACGCACAGCTGGCAAGGTTGCTGCGTTACGGTGTTCGCCCGGATGGCACCAGCGTCCTGATCATGCCTTCGAGCATGTTCTATAATCTGACTGATGGGGACCTGACTGATCTCATCGCGTACCTGCGCACTGTACCGCCGGTAGTCAACACCTTGCCATCGATGCAAATTCGAATCTTGGGCAGATGGTTGTTTTTGACCGGTAAGATCAATTTTGAAGCGGCTATCATTGAAAAACTGGGACCGCGCATTTCAGTCGGCGAGCCAGCGCCGACCGCCGCCTATGGGAATTACCTGGTGCACACCACTTGCACCGAGTGTCATGGCACGGATTTACATGGCGACAAGATGTTTGGTGTTCCGGATCTCATCATCGCAAAATCCTACACACCCGAGAATTTTGCACGCCTGATGAACACCGGCATCGGTAATGGCAACCGCGACCTAGGGTTGATGAGTGAAGTGGCCAAGGGGCGTTTCAGCCATTTCGACGCTACTCAAGTAGCCGCGATTTATGCTTATTTGCAATCGCAATCTGTATCACAATGATGCCGTATGGTTAATACGCATAAAAAAACCGACGACTCCAGTTTTTACGAGTCCTACGCACACTTTTCCCGTACTTTGAGGGCGTGGCTCGTAGCCTATGGGGTCGGTGTGCCGGTATTGCTAGTCAGCCAGGAATTCATTGCCAAGGCCATCATCAAATCGGGCACCGGCGCACTGATCACCTGGCTGTTTCTTATAGGTGTCGCCATCCAGGTGCTGGCGGCGCTGCTCTACAAGTATTCCATGGCATATCTGTACAGCGCCGAGGTGGATGCGGCTCTTAATGAAACGCGGCGCGTGAAAGCCGCGGAGTGGCTGTCCAACACCGTGTGGCTGGAAGCATTGTTTGATGTGGTATCCATTGCCCTTTTTGTGTGCGGAACCTTCATGGTCGTTTCTGCCGTACTCGCCCCCATTTAATAAGAACTCCACGTAAATCATAGGTGATTGACATGCGCGCCACAGGAACCTTTGAAGTGAAAATGACTCCTCTGGATCCGTACAACAAGGATCAGAACTCCAGTCTCGGCAGGATGTCCTTGGATAAGATATTCAAGGGCGATCTCGAAGCTATCGGCAAGGGCGAGATGTTGCATGGCGGCAAGCCCGATAAGGGCTCAGCGGGTTACGTCGCCATGGAGCAGGTCAGCGGCTCATTGCATGGGCGCAAGGGTACGTTCCTTCTTCAACACAACGGCACCATGAACCGCGGTGCTCCGGGATTGAGCGTCATGGTCATTCCGGACTCTGGCACCGGCGAATTGACTGATCTTGCGGGGAGCCTGACAATCAAGATCGTGGACAGCAAACACTTTTACGAATTCGACTACTCGTTTGCTGAAAGCGCCTGAAAGGCGTCAGATGTGCAACCAGCGTTTCTTGTGGTCCAAAGCCGATATCGGCCGATATGCAGCCTGAGGATATTGCAATGCTCGAAATACGTCCCAACTGCGAGTGCTGTGACAAGGATCTGCCGCCGGATTCCACCGAGGCGATGATCTGCACTTTCGAGTGCACGTTCTGCCGGGATTGCGTCGAGAGACGGTTCCACGGAATTTGTCCGAACTGCGGCGGGGGATTCAGCCGCCGGCCCGTACGTCCAGCCGCTTTGCTCAGAAAATATCCTGCCTCGACGAAACGGATTCATAATCCGAAGTGCATGGAAGCTGTGTGAGCGGAAGCATGACTCCAGTGCCCGTCCTGGCAGGTCGGCATGTGCGGCTAGAACCGCTGACACTCGAACATCTCGACGGTCTTTGCACTGTCGGTTTGAATGAGTCCCTTTGGCAATGGATCCCAACCCCAGTGCGCAGCCGTGAGGAGATGCGCCGATTTGTCGAGGCAGCGCTGGATGAGCGCCAGCGTGGCGTGTCCCAGCCTTTTGCCACGCTGGCGCATAACAGCGGACAGGTGATAGGTTCCACGCGCTACGCGAACATTGATGTCGGGAACCGGCGCGTGGAAATCGGTTGGACCTGGATCGGCGTGCCCTGGCAGCGCACGGCGATCAATACGGAGGCCAAGTACCTTATGCTGCGCCATGCCTTCGAGGAATGGCATTGCCTGCGCGTCGAACTAAAGACCGACGCGCTGAACGAGCAATCCCGCAAGGCCATCCTGCGGCTGGGCGCAAAAGAGGAAGGCATCCTGCGCCGGCACGTAGTCACCGATACAGGCCGGGTGCGAGACACGGTGTATTACAGCATCCTTGATCACGAATGGCCTTCTGCTAAGGCCACATTGCAAGCAAAATTGGATTCGCACATCCGCCAAAGCAGGGATAATGTTGCATGAAAAAGCTGCCACAGATATTCAAAAATAACCGCAACTGGGCCAAGCAGATCACCCGGGTCCATCCGGATTTTTTTCAGAAGCTGGAGCGCCAACAGGCACCCAAATATCTTTGGATTGGCTGCTCCGATAGCCGTGTGCCGGCCAATCAGATCATGGGGTTGATGCCGGGCGAAGTGTTCGTGCACCGCAACATCTCGAACGTGGTGGCGCACAACGACTTAAATTGCCTGTCGGTCATCCAGTACGCGGTGGAAGCGCTCAAAGTGGAGCACATCATCGTCTGCGGACATCACGGTTGCGGCGGCGTACAAGCCGCCTGGCGCGGCGCGCAGTTGGGTTTGATAGACAACTGGCTGCGCCACATACAGGATGTGAAGAAGCTGCACTTTGATGAGCTGAACGCACTGAAGGACGAACACCGGCAATTGGACCGGTTGTGCGAGCTGAACGTAATTGAACAGGCCAGGCACGTGTGCCGCTCGACCATCGTGCAGGATGCCTGGGCGCGCGGCCAGTCGCTCACCGTACATGGCTGGGTCTATGGCTTGCAGGATGGATTGCTGCGCGATCTCGGCGTGTGCATTTCGAGTCCGAAGGAAGTGGGCGCAGACTGAGACTGGGACGCGGTGCAGCCGCCGACCTCACGCTTTCCCGTAATCAGCGCCGTCCGTGACCGCGCCCGATCTTTGGACGTTCCTCATTCACTTTCAGCATCTGGCCGCGCAGCGAGCGGCCATTCAGCGCGGCGATGGCGGCGCGCGCCTCGTGACCCTCCATCTCCACGAAGCCGAAACCCTTGCAGGTGCCCTTGAATACGTCGCGCACCAGTTCGAGTGAGAACACCTTGCCGTACTGCGCAAACAGCGCGCGTACTTCGTCTTCCGTGGCGTCGGGTGGCAGTCCGCCGATAAATGTTCTTTTCATGTCTGTCTCCCTAGCAGTAAGTTAGTGCGTACGGCCGCTGCTGCGGCGCGCGGCGGGCCGTTGCCCGTGACCGCGCGCGCCCGGACGGCTGTGCCAGCCGGATTCGCGGCCGTGTGCGTGGCGCGGGTGATGCTCGCGATGCGCAGGCCGGCTGTCCGTCTCTGCTTTGATGAAAGCCGGATTGGGTTTGAAACCGTCAGCCGTAGCGCGCGGCAATTCCTGTTTCAACAGATGCTCGATGTCCCTGAGCAAACCACGCTCATCAGGTGACACCAGCGAGGTCGCTTCGCCGGCGCGGCCGGCGCGCGCGGTGCGGCCGATGCGGTGCACGTAGTCCTCCGGCACGTGCGGCAGCTCGTAGTTCACTACGTGAGGCAACTGTGCGATGTCCAGTCCGCGGGCGGCGATGTCGGTGGCCACCAGCACGCGCACACGGTTCTGCTTAAAATCCGCCAGTGCGCGAGTGCGCGCACCCTGACTCTTGTTGCCGTGAATGGCGGCGGATTGAATACCGTCGCGCTGCAATTGCTCACACAGGCGATTGGCACCGTGTTTGGTGCGCGTGAATACCAGTACCTGCTGCCAATTGCCGGAGCCGATGAGCCAGGACAACAACGCATGTTTCAGATTCTTTTCAGCGTGATATACGCGCTGGCTGACGCGCTCGGCAGTGCTGTTGCGCGGTGCCACGTCTATGGTTTCCGGGTTGTGCAGCAGACCAGCGGCCAGCTTGCGGATGTCCTCGGAGAAGGTCGCGGAGAACAGCAGATTCTGGCGCTGCTTCGGCAGCAGCGCGAGGATGCGACGGATGTCGCGGATGAAGCCCATGTCCAGCATGCGGTCGGCTTCGTCCAGCACCAGAATTTCCACGCGCGTCAGATCAATGGTTTTCTGCTGCACGTGATCCAGTAAACGGCCGGGTGTCGCCACCACGATGTCCACGCCGCGGCGCAGCTTGTCCATCTGCGGATTGATGTTCACGCCGCCGAAGATTACCGCGGTGGTGAAGGGCAGGTATTTGCCATAGGTCTGGACGCTTTCGCCCACCTGTGCGGCCAGCTCGCGCGTGGGCGTGAGTACCAACACGCGTATAAATTTACGGCGGCCATTCTCAGAGGGGTTCGCTTGCAAGTGTTGCAGCAGCGGCAAGGTAAAACCGGCCGTTTTACCGGTGCCGGTCTGGGCGGCGGCCTGCAGGTCGCGACCCGCCAGCACCACGGGAATGGCGCGAGATTGCACGGGGGTGGGTTCGGCGTAACCACGATCGCTCACGGCACGCAGCAGCTCGGCCGACAGGCCGAGAGAAGAAAATGACATAAATACTCCTGGAGCCGCCTGCTGACGCATATTCGCGCCATGCCGGTCCAGGCAGTAATTTCTCTATTGTTAAGGGATCGGGAATACGTTGCAGGGTATGCCGCGACAGGTTTGCGGGACAACAGACCGGATCGCGTCACCTCAAACTCGGCGCGGAGTATACGGCAAAGGCCAAGATTTTCATAATTTGCTAAAGAAAGCACGAAACACCTGGCTTAAGTGGGGGATACTGTTTCTGAACGATAGCGTCGCGTCGCTCGTGACGGCCGGTACGGTCCCGGCGTCCCGGCCACTCGCGCCAGCGACGACTATTCCTTTCGCTGCGGCTGTCCTGCGTTCGTCGGCCTGTCTGTGAACGCTTCGCGTTACCACTCTAGCCTCCTCCACACTGACTCTACGCCGCGGCGCGGACTGCGCACGACGCTCCGAAGACTCCACTGTGCTACGTCCGCTGCGGCTACCGCAGGCTCCTCGCCTCGGCGCTTCGCGCCTTCCATGG
>JBAVYM010000009.1:0-79615 GCA_049698775.1 Gammaproteobacteria bacterium | reverse complement strand
GCATGTCCCACACGAACCGGTGCATGCCCGCCTGGGTGGACAGGTTCATCGGCGGCCGCGGCCACCAGTCCGGCACGTCCAGTTTCGCCGGATCGAGCGGCGCCACCGGCTCGGCGCTGGAGAAATGCCGCACCAGTTTTCCATTGGCGTCGAGGATGTCGAGTGTGACCGGGCCGGTCGCGTTGTCCGCAAGATAGTAATCAACGATCGCGCCAGGCGGTGGATTTTGCTCCGCGGGCAGGCGCCACGGCGTCGGTGGATTCATGTCCCAGCGCACGCGCGTCGCGGGTTCCGGCTTGTACAAGGTCACCGGCGCGTGTGCGATTTGCGCATCAACCTGCCGCAGCGGCGTGATGTCGTCGAGAATCCAGAAGCCACGGCCGTGGGTCGCGGCCACCAGGTCGTCGCCCTTGATTTGCAGGTCGCGCACCGAAATCGCCGGCATGTTGAGCTGCAACGATTGCCAGCGGTCGCCGTCATCGAACGACACCCAGGTCTGGGTTTCGCTGCCGGCAAACAGCAGACCCTTGCGTACCGGATCCTCGCGGATTACGTTGGTAGCCGCATTGTCCGTGATGCCCTGGTCAATTTCGGTCCAGGTCTTGCCGCCGTCATGGGTGCGGAACAGATGCGGGCGCATGTCGTCGAGCCACATGGTGTTGACCGCGGCGTAGGCGGTGTTGGGATCGAAATGGCTCGCGTCCATCGCGAACACCCGCCACCAGGGTTTCATCTGCGGCGGCGTGACGTTTTGCCAATGGGTGCCGCCGTCGCGGGTCACCCAGATCAAGCCGTCGTCGGTGCCGGCCCAGATCAGGTTGACGTTGAGCGGCGAGGGAGCGAGCGCGTACACCACGCCGCGGTCGGTGGGTTTGGCGGCTTTGTTGTCCTTGTATTTGCCGACGTTGGCGGGGGCAGCCCAGGTCTTGCGCGTCAGGTCCGGGCTGATCTGTTGCCAATTCCGGCCGCCGTCGTCGGTTTGCCACACCACATTGGAACTGAAGTACAACCGCTGCAGATCCACGGGCGAAAACTGCAGCGGCATGGTGCGTAACACGCGGTAATCATGCGAGCCGCGCAAGGCTTGCGGACCCACATCGGCGATCTGGCCGGTGTCGCGGTCGTAGCGCGTGACTTTGCCGCCGTAAACGATGTTCGGGTGCAGCGGATCGGAGGCCGCGCCGCCGTATTCCTCGATGCCGGCCGGATGCCAGTCGTGCGCGGTGATTTCACCATCGTTGCTGCGGCTCAGCACGCAGGCCGAGCCGCTGTCCTGCTGGCCGCCGCACACGCGGTACGGCCAGGTGCCATCAATACCGACCTTGTACATGGCCGCGGTCGGCTGGTTGTACCAGGAACTCCAGGTCTTGCCGCCGTTCACCGTGACGATGGTGCCCTGGTCGCTCGCCACTTCCATGATCGCGGGGCTGTTCGGGTTGATCCAGGTCTGCTGGTAATCGTCGCCACCCGGCGCGCCGCGGAAACCGCTCCAGGTTTTGCCGCCGTCCGTGGATTGCCACAGCACTGGCGTGTCGCTGTACACGATGTCGGAATTTTTTGGGTCCACCGCCAGCACCGGTAGATCGCCGCCGCCGATGCGCTCGGCCGGGCGCGGGTCGTGCGTCACCTGATACCAATCCTCACCCGCATTATCGGAACGATATATGCCGACGCCTTTCGCGCTCGCCACCGCCGCATACAGCCGGTTGGGATCGCTCGGCGCGATGCGCAACGTGATCTGGATGACTTTGGGCAACCCGTTGGTGAGCGATTTCCAAGTGCTGCCGCCGTCGGTGGATTTGAACAAACCGCCCGAGGTGCCTTCGAACGAGCCATTTTCCCAGGGCGCCTGTTGCTGCTGCCACAACGAGGCGTACACGATTTCGGGGTTCGCCGGATCAATCTCCACATCCTCGCCGCTGGTATATGTATCTTTGTAGAGCACTTTCTGCCAGGTTTTGCCGCCGTCAATGGAACGGAAAATACCGCGCTCCTGATTGGGCCCATAAACGTGACCCAGCGCGGCGACGAACACGCGCTCGGGATGGCGCGGGTCCACGGCGATCTGCGAGATGTTTTCCGTTTCACGCAAACCCATGAATGTCCAGGTCTTGCCCGCGTCCAGGGACTTGTACACGCCCATGCCGGTGGCCTGATCCGGCCGGATATTGCCTTCGCCGGTGCCAACATAAATGACATCCGGGTCCGAGGACGCGACCGCCAACGCACCGATGGAGCCGGTGGGCTCCTGATCGAATATGGGCTTCCAGCTATTGCCATAGTCGGTGGATTTCCATACGCCGCCGTTGTCGGCGCCGAAATAAAACACGTTGGGTTCGCTCGCCACGCCGGAGACGGCGCGGGTGCGTCCACCCCGCAACGGACCGATGGCGCGCCAGCTCAGTTGGGAAAACAGGCTGGCGTCGTAAGTCTGAGCTTGCGCCGCGGCTGCGAGTGCCACCAAGATCAAGGCGGCGAGCAGGAACAGCGGGGAACGTTGCATGGTGTTGAACCTCATGAGAGGGGGGCAGGAATCTTGAGCGGGAAGGGCGATTATACTCACTGGCGGGCGCGGTGTCGGGTTCCGGCCCGGGCGGTAATAAATCCCTCGCAGGGCGGGTCTAGGCTCCATGGCAGTTCGTCAGCACCGCTTCGAAATCCTGGCTAAAGCCCTGGTGCCGGGCCTGTACCGCTACGCTTGGTGGCTGTGCCGCGACCGCAGTCTGGCGGATGACCTGGTGCAGGAAACCCTGTTGCGCGCCTGGCGCTCGCTGGATTCGCTGCGCGAGGAAGGTGCGGCGCGTCAATGGCTGATTACCATCCTGCGGCATGAGTTCGCGCGCGAGTTGTCGCGGCGCAAGGACACGGTGGACATCCACGCGTTGCCGTTGCCGGATCCGCGGGCACGGGTAGGCGCCGGCGACACCGATGCCGAGGACGTGCGCCGCGCCATGCACAAGCTGGAACCGGAATACCGCGAGCCGTTGGTGTTGCAGGTGCTTATGGGCTGCACCACGCAGGAAATCGCCGATACACTGCAGTTGACCCAGGCGGCGGTATTGACGCGATTGTTCCGCGCCCGCAACCAATTACGCGAACTGTTGGGCGGCAACAGCGCCCAGTGGCTGGAAGGTATGGCATGAACAGCAACGTCACTTGTCTCGACGTGCGCCGCATTCTCGGCGCCGAGCCGCGGCGCCGCGATTCCTTCATTTTGGAGCACTGCAAGGTGTGCGTACAGTGCGCCGCATTCCTCAAGGAAATGCTGGCGCTGGATCACCGCGTAGAGCGTGCGCTGAATATCGAGGTGCCGAAAGATCTGGAAGCGCGCATCGTGTTCCGGGCCGAATTCCGGCCGGTGGCACGCCGCCGCTATCCGTGGCTGGCGGCCGCGGCCGCCGTGGTGCTGGCGGTGGCCGTGGGCGTCGGCCTGTGGCAGTACCGGCAGCAGTCACCCGCGATGCTCGGCAAGGCGCTGGTGGCGCACGTCATGAATCCCCAGGAATCCTTCGCGCTGGATCCCGAGCGGCCCGCGATCCGCGACGTGAGCTTCGTCACCGGGGTGCTGTCGCGCGCCGGCATCCACATGAACGGCAGCATGGATGACATTACTTACGCGCGCGCCTGCCCGTTCCGCGGCGAGATGGTGGCGCACCTGGTGGTGCGCGGCCAGGACGGTCCGGTGACGGTGCTGCTGCTGCCGCACATCCATGTAAGCCAGCCGATGCATTTCAGCGCACAGGGTTTTGACGGCGTGATCCTGCCGCACGGCGGCGGTAGTATCGCCATCATCGCCAACAACCCCACGCCCATGATGCCGATCGCCCACGAGTTCATGAAAATGGTGCAGTGGAGCGTGTGAGCGGTATGATGCGCGGTGCATGAATGCCGCTGGCTACGCGTTGGAATCTCTGAACTTTCTTGACTGGTGGCTGCTGGCCATCGTGCTCGGGATTGCGGACGTTTGGGTGTTGCGCCGCTGGCTGGTGATTGCCGCCATCGCCGCAGGCATCGTGGGCTTCGCGCTCATGCTGTTTCCGCAGATCGCCTGGCCCTGGCAGGTTGGTGGCTTCGTCATAATCACGGTGGGCGGCGTTGTTCTCCGCTTGTTGCGCGGCGCACAATCCGATACTACGTCTCACATCGCCGAGGAACCCGCCATGTCCAGTTTCCATGATTTCCGGATCAAGACCATCCAGGGTCAGGATCAATCGCTCAAGGACTTCAAGGGCCAGGCGGTGCTGGTGGTGAACGTGGCCAGCGAATGCGGCCTGACTCCGCAATACGCGGGACTGGAAAAACTCTACCGTGAGTTCAAGGATCGCAGCTTCGTGGTGCTGGGTCTGCCGTGCAACCAGTTCGGCCAGCAGGAGCCTGGCAGCGAAGACCAGATCAAGCAGTTCTGCAGTCTGAACTACGACGTGAGCTTTCCGCTTACCGCCAAGATCGAAGTGAATGGCGCCGGCGCGCACCCCTTGTACCAATGGCTGAAGAGTGAGACCGGCGGCGCCGACATCCAGTGGAATTTCGAGAAATTCCTGATCGGCAAGGACGGCAGGATCGTCAAACGCTATTTGCCCAAGACCGTGCCGGAGGACAAGCAACTGCGGGCCGATGTGCAGGCGGCGTTGTAAACCGGAAACGGCAAAACCGCCGTGCAAACACCTGGCTGCGCGAAGCATGGCCGGTGCATGGATCGGTAACTGAAAGGCGTCGGATTTTCTTGCCAGCCGTTGCCAGGGCGGCGTAGCATACGCGCCCCATTTTGCGGAATACTTCATGCCCGCTGTCTCCAAGCGTTCTGTACCGGCTACTCCGAAAGTGGGTTTCGTGAGCCTCGGCTGCCCCAAGGCGCTGGTGGATTCCGAGCGCATCCTCACGCAACTGCGCGTCGAGGGTTACGAAGTCGTCGGCGGTTACCGTGAGGCAGACGTGGTGGTGGTGAATACCTGCGGCTTCATCGAGGCGGCGCAGCAGGAATCCCTTGATGCCATCGGTGAAGCGCTCGCCGAAAACGGCAAGGTCATTGTCACCGGCTGTCTCGGCAAACGCGAGGCACTGATCCGTGCACGCCATCCGGACGTGCTCGCCATCACCGGTCCGCACGACTACCCATCCGTGATGCAGGCGGTGCATGCGCAACTTCCGCCGCCGCCACGCAATCCGTATGTGGATCTGCTGCCGGCCAGCGGCATCAAACTCACGCCGCGCCATTATGCGTATCTGAAAATCTCCGAAGGCTGCAACCATCGCTGCAGCTTCTGCATCATCCCGAAACTGCGCGGCGAGCTGGTGAGCCGCCGCATCGGCGAAGTCATGCGCGAAGCAGAAGCCCTGGTGCGCGACGGCGTGAAGGAACTGCTGGTGGTGGCGCAAGACACCTCCGCCTACGGCGTGGATATAAAATACGCGGGCGATGTTTGGCGCGGCCTTGAATACCGCACCCACATGACTGATCTGTGCCGTGCGTTGGGGGAACTCGGTGTGTGGGTGCGATTGCACTACGTCTATCCGTATCCGCACGTGAGCGAGGTGATTCCGTTGATGGCGGAAGGCAGGCTGCTGCCGTATCTGGACATCCCGCTGCAGCACGCCAACCCGAGAATTCTCAAGGCCATGCGCCGGCCGGCTGCCAGTGAGAAGGCGCTGCAACGCATCCGCGAATGGCGCGGGATTTGCCCGGAGCTCACCATCCGCTCCACGTTTATTGTGGGGTTTCCCGGCGAGACCGAGCAGGATTTTCAGGAACTGCTGGAATTCATGCAGGAAGCACAATTGGACCGCGTTGGTTGCTTCGGCTATTCGCCGGTGGACGGTGCCGATGCCAACGCGTTGCCGGATTGGGTGCCGGCCGAAGTTGCCGAGGCACGTCGCCGATTGTTCATGGAAGCGCAGGCGAAAATCAGCGCCGCGCGCCTCAAGCGTTTTGTCGGCCGCGAGATGCAGGTGTTGGTGGACAACGTGACGGGCGACACCGCCGTGGCGCGCAGTTTCGCCGACGCGCCGGAGATTGATGGTGTGGTACGGATTGTCGATGCGGGCAAAATGAAACCCGGACAGTTTGCCCGCGTGTGCGTCATTCGCAGCGATCATTACGATCTGTTTGCCCGTCCGACCTGAACCGCGGAGTAGAATGCGGCCGTACCACGGAGCAACGGCATGCCTGCACTTCCCGACCTCTGCGACTTCGAGTATGGCATCAGCGCTATTGATACGGATTATGTGCGCCCGCGGCTGGATGCCAGCCATCTGATCGTCCGCGGCCGCCGCGCGGCATTCGTGGACACCGGCACCACTCATTCCGTGCCGCTCCTGCTCAAGGCCCTGGCCGCGAAGCGAATAGATCCTGCAGACGTGGACTATGTTTTCCTGACCCACGTGCACCTGGACCATGCGGGTGGCGCTGGCGAGCTGATGAGACATCTGCCTAACGCCAGGGCGCTGGTGCATCCACGCGGTGCCGCGCACTTGGCCGATCCAGCCAAACTCATCGCCGGTACCAAGGCGGTGTACGGCGAAGCGGAATTTGCGCGGCTCTACGGGCAAATCCCGCCGATTCCAGCGCAACGCATCATGGAAGTGCACGACAACGCCCGCTTCCGGCTGGACGGCAGCGAGTTCTTGTGTATCCATACGCCCGGTCACGCCCTGCATCACTACTGCATCGTGGACGCAGAAAGCCAAAGCGTGTTTACCGGCGACAGCTTCGGCATTTCCTACCGCATATTCGACACCGGCAAGGGCGCGTTCATCTTTCCTGCCACCACACCGGTGCACTTCGATCCGGATCAGGCGCACGCCTCCCTGGACCGCATCATGTCATTCGAGCCGCAGGCGGTATATCTCACCCATTACAGCCGCGTTGGCGAGCTGTCACGACTCGCGTCCGATATGCACACCTGTCTTGACGCGTATGTGCAGATTGCGCGCGCCTGTACAGGACGGGGCGAGCAGCGCATCACCTGCATGAAGACCCTGATGCACGCCTGGCTGGTGCAGCGTGTGCGCGAATACGGCTGTATCCTGGATCAGGCCACGGTAGATTCGTGGCTGGCCATGGACGTGGATTTGAACGCCAAGGGTTTGGCGGTGTGGTTGGACAGGATCGAGAAATGATATTACTTGCTCGAAGGATGGAGAATAAACTACAGTTCTCACGTCAACTTCGGGTTGGAGCTGGTCATGCAATCTCATAAGGTTACTGAACGTATCAAAGAAAGAGCATTTGAATTACTCGAGCAGCACCCCGAAGGCTTGCGTTATTCTGAGCTTCACTCGAAAATTCAAGCTGCGGACAGGGAGTTCAACCCAAATACCATTAACGGGTGTATATGGAACCTTGATGCAACTTTTCCAGATAAAGTCTACAAACCTTCCAAGGGTCTTTTTCGCCTACTGAAGTACAGACCATCTGAATTAGAGACTCTTGAAATTAAACCCGCTGCTCAATACTCTGTCGGTAAAATTAAGGAAGAGGACTTTTATACGCCATTTGCAGATTGGCTCAAAAATGATATTGAAGATGTCACACATGCAATTGCGCTTGGAGGAAATACTTTTAAGGATAAATGGGGTACACCAGATGTAATCGGTAAACTTGAATCAAAGCGTAGTGATATTATTAAAGGACCGGTAGAAATAGTCGCTGCTGAGATAAAAACAGACTCTCTACAACTTGTTACGGCTTTTGGGCAGGCATGTGCCTACAAGCTCTTTAGCCACAAGGTTTATTTGGTTGTTCCACATCAATCGCAAGACGAGGAAATTGCACGCCTCGATTCGTTATGCCAGATATTTGGTATTGGTTTAGTCACCTTTGATGCCAATTCTCCCGCTGCGCCAGATTTTAGGATTCTAGTTCGTCCTGCCCGACATGAGCCAGATCTTTTTTATACCAACAAGTACATGGCCAGAATTGAAAAAGAACTTTTTGCATGAGTTCCCGACTTACTTTTTTGAACCCGTAGCGAAGGAAGGGCGCAGGGCAGACGCCGTTTCGACGGCCCGCGCTCCGGTGGGGGGGGAATGGTTTTGATGACTTTTGCCGAAACAAGAGTCACCTGCCGTGCGGGCGCTGTACAGGGATGTACGAGTGTCGCGTGAGGCAAGAAGCCGGGAGCGACCGCGGAAGCCCTCATTCATATTTCTTGATTACTCCCGGGCAAAAACCTGCGACATATCCCGGAACGACTTGAGCTCCAGCGCATTTCCGCTGGGATCTTTGAAGAACATGGTGGCCTGTTCACCCACTTGGCCTTTGAACCGGATGCCCGGTTCGATGATGAACTTTACGCCGGCGGTTTTGAGCTTGTCGGCGAGCTGGTGCCATTGATTCCATTCGAGAATCACGCCGAAATGCTGTACTGGCACGTCTTCACCGTCCACCGGATTGGTGGCGGCGCCGTGCTCCGGCGGCGCGAGATGCGCGACGAGCTGGTGGCCGAAAAAGTTGAAATCAATCCAGCGATCGGATTCGCGCCCCGTTGGGCAACCGAGCAGGCCGGCGTAGAAACGCCGCGCTTCTTCCAGGTCGCGCACCGGAAACGCCAGATGGAACAGCGGAATGTTCTTCATATCAGCCTAACTTCTTTGCACGCAGCACGCAGCACGCAGCACGCAGCACGCAGCACCTTAGTCCTACACCCAGTCTCTGGGTTTGAGGAATCGTTCATCCAGCTCCGCTTCCGGCGAGCCGGGCTCCGGTTTCCAATCGTACTCCCAGCGCACCTCCGGCGGCAGCGACATGAGGATGGATTCGGTACGGCCGCCGGATTGCAGGCCGAACAGCGTACCGCGATCATAAACCAGGTTGAATTCCACGTAACGTCCACGCCGGTACAACTGGAACTGGCGTTCGCGTTCGCTGTAGCGGGTGTTGCGGCGTTTCTTCGCGATGGGCGTGTAGGCTGGCAGGAAGTGATCGCCGACGCTGCGGACAAAGGCGAAGCAGCGTTCGAAATCCCACTCATTCAGGTCATCGAAGAACAGGCCGCCGATGCCGCGTGGTTCGTTGCGATGGCGGATGAAGAAATATTCGTCACACCATTGCTTGTAGCGTGGATAAACATCGGCGCCGAATGGTTGGCACGCGGATTTCGCGGTCGCATGCCAATGGCGTGCGTCTTCCTCGAAACCGTAATACGGCGTGAGATCAAAGCCGCCGCCCAGCCACCATACCGGCTCCGCGTGTTCCTTGAGCGCCGCGAAGAAGCGCAGGTTCATGTGTGCAGTCGGCACGTACGGATTCCAGGGATGCAATACCAGTGACACACCCAGTGCCTGCCAGGCGCGGCCGGTCAGTTCCGGCCGATGAGCGGTGGCGGAGGGTGGCAGGGTTTTGCCGTGCACATGCGAGAAGTTGATGCCCGCTTGTTCAAACAGCTCGCCGTGACGCAGCACGCGGCTCTCGCCGCCACCGCCTTCGGCACGGGTCCAGGAATCACGCTTGAAATTTTCCTTGCCATCAAGCTTTTCCAGCACCGAGGTGAGTGTGTCCTGCAGCGAACGCAGGTAAATTTTCACGGCCTGGATGTTGATGTCAGACATGATTCAACCGGCACGCAGGATTGTGCCGCTCGCCGCATCCCGGATTTCAGTTGGCTTTTTCAAGCCGCCCACCGCACCCAGGACGATGTAGTCAATCTCGTCATGGAAACGGGCGCGGACCTGCAACGCAGTGCGTGCCGGCGACTGGCCGCTTTTGTTGGCACTGGTAGACACCAGCGCCATGCCGGCCATCTCGCACAAGGCGCGCGCCACCGGATGTGCGGTGACACGCACCGCGAGCGTTTCGCGGCCGCCGCTTAGCCAGTCGGGAAGATCGCGCGCGGCCGGGATCACCCAGGTAACCGGGCCGGGCCAGGTCGCTTCCAGTTTTTCTCGCATGTCATCCGTCAACGGCGCCAGAAATGGCAGCAGTTGTTCAATGCGTGAGGCGATGAGGATCAAACCCTTGCTGGCGTCGCGCGCCTTGATGGCGAGAATGCGTGCCACCGCGACGTATGCCAACGGATCGCAACCGAGACCAAATACTGATTCCGTGGGATAGGCGATGACGCCGCTGCCCAGAATCACGTCACGTGCGCGACGCAGCGGCCAGCGGAGTGCACCCATGGTTTCGCGTCAGTTGGCGACGGCCGCTTCGGTTTCGGCGGGCGGTGCGAGTTCCGGCGCGGGTTCGGCGAATCCACATTCCTTGCGCGGGCACACGCGCTCGGTACCTTTGCGTTTGGTGGTCTTGACGGTGAGGATCGGCCAAGCACATTTTGGACACGGCTGCGCCAGCGGCGGATTCCAGACCGCGTATTTACAGTCCGGATAGCGCGAGCAGGAATAGAAAATCTTGCCATAGCGCGATTTGCGTTTGAGGAAAGTGCCCTGATGGCATTCGGGACATTCCACGCCCATGTCCTGCGGTTTTTCCAAGGGCTCGATGTATTTGCACTTGGGATAACCGGAACAGCCGATGAACTTGCCGTAGCGTCCGCGCCGGATGATGAGGTCGGAACCGCACTGCGGACACTGACGGCCTTCGATTTTCTGTGGTTCGGCGGCCTGCTCGGCGGTCTCGTCCAGGTTGCGGGTGTAATCGCAATCCGGATAGCCGGTGCAGCCGATGAAACGCCCGCGCCGCCCCAGGCGGATGGACAGCGGTTTGCCGCATTTCGGGCACTTCTCATCCATCTTCTCGGTAGTGACATCCTTGCGCGAGACGTTCTCTTCCTTGTGGTCCACAAGTTTCTTGAACGGACCCCAGAACTCGTGCATCACCGGCACCCATTCCTTCTCGCCGCGCGACACGGCATCCAGCTCATCTTCCATCTTCGCGGTGAAATCGTAATCCACGTACTGGGTAAAGTGCTCGGTGAGGAATTTCGCGACCACGCGGCCCACGTCGGTGGGTTTGAAACGCTTGCGGTCCATTTCCACGTATTCGCGCTGTTGCAGCGTGGAGATGATGGTTGCGTAGGTGGACGGACGGCCGATGCCGAATTCCTCCAGCGCCTTGACCAGGCTGGCTTCCGTGTAACGCGGCGGCGGCTCGGTGAAATGCTGTTCGCACAATATATCCTTGAGCGCGATGTGTTCGCCTTGCGTGAGCGGAGGCAGCAGGCGTTCTTCCTCGTCCATGCCGTTGTCGTCATGGCCTTCCTGGTACACGGCCATGAATCCCGGCACCACCAGCACCGAGCCGGTGGCACGGAAACTGCTGTCATGGCCGGCATCCAGATCGGCGGTAACGGTGTCGAACACCGCCTGTTCCATCTGGCAGGCGACGGTACGTTTCCAGATGAGATCGTAGAGCTTGCGCTGTTCATCCGTGAGCTTGCCATGCACATCCTCCGGCGCGCGCGCCGCGGAAGTGGGGCGGATGGCTTCGTGGGCTTCCTGCGCGTTCTTGGATTTGGTCTTGTACACCCGCGGCTCTTCCGGCAGATGATCCTGGCCGTAACGCTTGAGAATCACCTCGCGGATTTCGGCCACGGCTTCCGCCGCCAGCGACACCGAGTCGGTGCGCATGTAGGAAATCAGGCCGACCGGGCCTTCGCCGCTCAGGTCTATGCCTTCATACAACTGCTGGGCGGTGCGCATGGTACGTTGCGCGGTGAAGCCGAGTTTGCGCGCGGCTTCCTGCTGCAAGGTAGAGGTGGTGAATGGCGGTGCAGCATTGCGTTTGCGCTGCTTCTTTTCGACCGAGGCGACAGTGAGCTGACCGTCTGCGGACTTGAGCAGCGCCTGTTCGGCGGCGCGCGTGGATTTTTCATCGCGGAAGCTGAACTGTTCCACTTTGTCGCCGGCATAGCGGTACAGCCGCGCACTGAAGGGCTGCGCCTCTTTCTCCACATTGGCGAGGAGCGTCCAGTATTCTTCGGTCTTGAATTTGTCTATCTCGTTCTCGCGCTCCACGATCAGGCGCAGTGCCGGGCTTTGCACGCGGCCGGCGGACAGGCCGCGGCGGATTTTCTTCCACAGCAGCGGCGACAGGTTGAAGCCGACCAGGTAATCCAGCGCGCGCCGCGCCTGCTGGGCATTCACCAGTTCGATGGACAGCGCGCGCGGATGCGCCACCGCATCATTCACGGCGCGCTGCGTGATTTCGTGGAACACCACGCGGTGCACGTCCTTGTTCTTGAGCGCGCCCTTGTCCTTGAGGATTTCATGCAAATGCCAGGAAATGGCCTCGCCTTCGCGGTCCGGGTCAGTGGCGAGGTACAGCGCATCGGCCTTCTTGAGCGCCTTGACGATGGCGTCCACGTGTTTTTCATTGCGTTCGATGGGCGCGTACTTCATCGCGAAATCCTTTTCTGGATCCACCGCGCCTTCCTTGGGCACCAGATCGCGCACGTGACCGTAGGACGCCAGCACCTCGAAGCCGTTGCCCAGGTACTTCTTGATGGTCTTGGCTTTGGCCGGAGACTCGACGATGACCAGATTTTCACTCATATATATACAGCAATACTACAAATGTCAGTGCGGCGGCAAGTCCGAGGGGTCGTCAGGCGTACACAGCGGCAACAAAAACCCGCCGCGGGATCGCCGTGACGGGTCTCATGGCGCGCTGTAAATCAGTGCATCACGCCGAGTGAATCATCGAATACCAGATCTTCCATGCGTGAATACGCGTCTTCCTGTCCGGGCCGGTTGAACAACACCATGAGGATGATCCACTTCACCTGTTCCAGGTCAATCTCGCTGCTGTCCAGCGCCATGATGCGCTCGATCACCACTTCACGCTGTGCGGCGTCGAGGATGCCGATGTTTTCCAGATACTGCATGAAGCCGCGGCATTCGGTGGTGAGGCGTTCCAGCTCGGCTTCGGCGTACACGCGAAAGCCATCGTGGCGGTTGAGTACCGGTTCGGTTTCCGGCGGATTCGTCGCCAGATTCTCCAGCCAGTCGAAGGCCTTGTTGATTTCGGCTTTGGGGAAACCGGCTTCTTCCAGTTCCACGGTCAGCGATTCGCGGTCGGTCTCCGTTTCTTCCTCGTCATCGTCCAGGTAGTTCTCGAACAGGTACATGAGCACGTCAAGCACATTTTCTTTCATCATGACGTTGGCCTCTTGTTGACCCGGGAATAATGTCCGCCCGGTGCTGCTTCCACTTGGCCCTGAAGCTCGAGCATCAGCAGCATGGAGGAAACCACGTCGGGCGTCAATCCGGTGCGCTCCACCAAAGCATCCACCGAAGTGGGTGCGTAATCCATCGAATTCAAGAGCAGCCGGTATTCGGGATCCTCGGCCGCGGTCGTCGTCGTGCGGGTTTGATTTTGTTCAAGCACACGCATCGGTTCCAGTTTCAGCAACGGCGCCAGTTCCTCGAGGATGTCGCCGGCGGATTCCACCAGCTTGGCGCCCTCGCGGATCAAGCGATGACAGCCGCGCGCCAGCGGATTGTGGATGGAACCGGGGATGGCGAACACTTCGCGGCCCTGTTCGCTGGCAAGCCGGGCGGTGATGAGCGAACCGCTGGATTGTGCCGCTTCCACCACCAGCACGCCCACGGACAGTCCGCTGATCAACCGGTTGCGGCGCGGAAAATTGTGTGGCAATGGTGGCGTGCCGGGCGGGAATTCCGAGACCACCAGACCCTTGACCGCGATTTCTTCGCACAGTTCCCGATGGCTCGGCGGATACACTTTGTCGAGACCGGTGCCAAGAATCGCAATCGTGGTTCCGCCCGCTTTGAGCGCGCCGCGATGACCGGCGGCATCAATGCCGAGCGCCATGCCGCTGGTGATGGTCAAGCCGCAACGCGCGAGATACGCGGCAAATTCTTCTGCGTTGCGCCGGCCTTCGGTGCTGGGATTGCGGCTGCCCACGATGGCGAGCTGCGGATTACCGAGCAGGCTCGCGTTACCGCGCAGAAACAGCGCAATGGGCGGATCGGAAATCTGCTTGAGTAGTGACGGGTAGGCGGGATCGGTGCACGGCAGCAAACTTGCGCCGGAATTTTCCAGCCAATGCCGGTCTTTTTCCAGGGCCGCCCAATCGGGCGTCTTCAGCCATTCACTGGTTTCCGTGCGCAGGCCAAGTCCGGCAAGATCATGGGGAGTCGCGGCGAAAATTCCCGCTGGCGTGCCGCAGTGCGTCAGCAGCGTAGAGAAGGCTGCGGGTCCGAGGCCGGGAGCCCGGACCAGCGCCAGCCAGTAAGTCGCGTCCTGTGCGTCTATGTCCCGATCCCTCTTCTGGGGTTAAGGAGCCGGATTTTTGACTACATCGAGCAGATGAATTTCGCTCTTGGCTTCCATCACCAGACCGTAGCTCACCTTCGGGAAAGTGCGGAACACCAACAGCGTACCTTCGCGCTCTTCCGGCAGTTTCACGGAACTGCTGAGGCCGTCGAAAGCATAAGAATCGCTGACCTTGTCGCCACGGCTGTAAATGCCCAGCACGGTGCCTTGATCGAGGCCCGCGTCGCTGCCACGATCCAGCACGACCACCTGGTATTGACCGATTTCCAGCACGCCGCCCAGCACCGAAATGATGTTGCCCTTCACCGGTTGCGCGGGTGCGTGGGGCATGTAGTTCTGGTTGAGCTGATGGGCGGTCACCGCCAGGAAACGGTCTCCCGCCATGGCTTCCTGGGCGGTAGCGGTGAGCAGCACTTTCGAGGGATCGCCCCAGACTTCGACACTGCCGTCACCGATGTAAGTGGCCTCGTAGCCGAGTGTGTCGCCGTTGTCGGGGTCCACGTATTTCTCGCCCAAACGGAACAGGTTGTAGCGGCCGCCTTCGGATTGCTTGAGACCGCGCGCATACACTTTGCTGCCCGCGCCGATTACCGGCCGGTTGTCGAGAGCACGCAGCAGATAGCCCGCATCATTGAGCTCGTCGCTGCTCACCACGCGTGTGCCGGTTATGAATTGGCTGATGGAATTAAGCGGAATCGCCGGGATGGCCTGATTGAGAGGCGAATAGCGAATCTGTGGTTCCAGCTTCTCGGTCGGCAGGGTGGTCTCGGCTGCTGCTTCCGTTGCTTCGGTGACGACCTTGCCGTTACGCACTACGGTGAGGCTCGGCCGCCCATTGATGTAGCCCAGCATCAACTGGTCACCGGGATAAATAAGGTGGGGGTTCTTGATGGCCGAATTGGCGTACCAGATGTCCGGCCAGTGCCAAGGATCCTGCAGATACATGGAAGCGATGCCCCACAGGGTATCGCCCTTCTTCACCACGTAGGAGCGTGGCGCCTGCGGTTGCATGACCGGCGCCGGTGGCGGAGCCGCGGGTTGTTCCTGGGGAGGCGGCTGCGCGGGTGGCGGTGCGGCTGCAGCCACAGGTTTTTGCGGCGCGTGCGCGCAGGCGGCGAGCAAGCCGGCCAGGCACAGGGCGGTTAGACAGCGGGTCGCGCTATAATCTTTCATCGGGCAATCTCCACGACGCGCCTGGCGGTCCCCACGTTTTCAGGCCTCTTCCCGCGACGGCGGCGGGCCTCCAGAATGGTGGATGTGCCGGGCAACTTGTTAGTAGCATCATAACTTTAGCAGCATTTTGTGCAAAAGTGCATGAAGATTGCAGCGGCCCCCTTGAGAAACCGGGGCTCCCCACCCCATCCGGATAGAACCATGGCCTTGTTGACCATCCTGCATTACCCCGACCCGCGGCTGCGAATCCGTGCCCGGCCGCTGCCGGCGGTGAGCGCCGAGACCCGCCGGCTCGCGGACGCTATGTTGGAAACCATGTATGCCGCACCGGGCATCGGCTTGGCGGCCACCCAGGTGGGGGTGGACGAGCGCGTCATGGTGGTGGACGTATCCGAGAAGGGCAACGAAGCGCGCGTGTTCATCAATCCGGAAATCCTGTCGCGGGAGGGCAGCGAAACCATGCAGGAAGGCTGTCTGTCGGTGCCGGGGGTGTTCGAGGACGTGCAGCGCGCCGAGCGTATCCGGGTGCGCGCCTTGGACCGCGACGGCAAGGTTCTCGAATTCAACGCGGATGGTTTATTGGCGGTGTGTATTCAGCATGAAATAGATCATCTGGACGGCAAGCTGTTCGTGGACTATCTCTCGGAACTCAAGCGCCGGCGTATCCGCAAGAAATTGGAAAAAGAACAGCGCGATGAACGCGACGGCGTGCATGACGCCGCACCGGCCATCTGATTTCTTTCCCGGCCCATCTCCGTTTTGCCGAGGCCGTTCATGACAACGTCCTTACGTATCGCCTTCGCCGGCACGCCTGAGTTTGCCATGCCGACGCTCGAGGCGTTGGTGGCCACGCAGCATGCCGTGGTCGGCGTTTGGACCCAGCCGGACCGGCCGGCCGGCCGCGGCCGCAAACTCCGCAGCTCGCCGGTGAAACGCCGTGCGCTCGAGTTGAACCTGCCGGTGTATCAGCCGGACACACTCAAGCACACCGATGCACGCGCGCAAATCAAATCCACGGGGCCCGATGTGATGGTGGTGGCGGCGTATGGTTTGTTGCTGCCCGCCGCGGTGCTCGAGATTCCGCGCTACGGTTGCGTCAACATCCATGCCTCGCTGTTGCCGCGCTGGCGCGGCGCCGCGCCCATTCAGCGCGCAATCCTGGCGGGTGATGCGGAAAGCGGCATCACGCTCATGCAAATGAATCGGGGTCTGGATACCGGCGACCTGTTGAGCACGCGCCGCACGGCGATTCACGACGACGATACCGCACAAACCCTGCATGACCGGCTGGCGGCATTGGGTGCGGACGCGATCGTGGAATGGCTGGCGCAAATGCCGGATGCCAAACCTGTACCGCAGGATGAATCGAGAACCACCTATGCGGCAAAACTCACCCGCGAGGAATCCCGTCTCGATTGGCCACTGCCGGCATCGGAGCTGGCGCGGCAGGTGCGCGCATACAATCCCTGGCCGGTCGCGCATACCCGCTGGCAGGGTGAGCCCTTGCGCATCTGGCGCGCACGGGCGATTTCCGCCGTAGTTTCCGCCAAGTCCGGCAGCATCATCGAGACCGGCCGTGACGGTATTGATGTGGCCACGGGCAACGGCGTATTGCGCATCAGTGAATTGCAGGCCGCCGGCGGGCGCCGCATGCCGGCGGCGGAGTTTGCGCATGCCCGCGCCCTGGTTGGCCGGTGTTTTGACTGATGCCGGCCGCCTCGCCGCGCGCCGTGGCAGCCCAGGTGCTGGTGGCGGTGTTGCATGATGGCCAGTATCTCGATGCCGCGCTGCGCCAGTTGATTCCGCTCACGCTCGCGAAGCGCGATGCGTCACTGGTGCGGGAACTTTGTTACGGCACGCTGCGATTCCTGCCGCGGCTGGAATTCTGGGTCTCGCAGTTGCTGGAACAATCCCTCAAGGATCGGGATCGTGATATTCAGGCGCTGCTGGTGCTGGGCCTGTATCAACTCACGGAAATGCGGGTGCCGGCGCATGCCGCGGTTCAAGAAAGCGCCGAGGCCGCCCGGCTTTTGCACAAACCCTGGGCCGTGAAATTGGTGAATGCGGTGCTGCGCCGTTTCCAGCGGGAGCAGGTGCAGTTCCAATCGGATTTGCCTCGACATGCAGCCGCGTATTACGCCCATCCCGACTGGTTGATCGAACGCATCCAGGCATCCTGGCCCGACGACTGGCAAGGGATTCTCGAAGCCAACAATGCCCGGCCGCCGTTGACGCTGCGCGTCAATCGCCGCGCCACCACGCGTGACGGACTGCTTGCGGAATTCGCAGCCGCCGGCATCGGTGCGCAGGCGTGCGAATTTTCCGAAGCTGGGCTGACGCTGGCGAAGCCGCTGGATGTGGAAACGCTGCCCGGATTTGGTGCGGGAAAATTTTCCGTACAGGACGAGGCGGCGCAACTCGCGGCGCAGTTGCTGGATATACACGCGGGCATGCGGGTACTGGATGCGTGCGCGGCGCCCGGCGGCAAGACTTGCCATGTGCTGGAACATTGTCCCGGCGCGCAAGTCCTGGCCCTGGACAACGACGCGCCGCGTGTCCAGAAGATCCACCAGAATCTGCAACGCCTGGGCCTCGCCGCCGAGGTCAAGGTGGCAGACGCCACCCGCCCGCAGGATTGGTGGGACCGGCGGCCCTTCGAGCGCATCTTGTTGGACGCACCTTGCAGCGCCACGGGCGTGATCCGCCGTCATCCCGACATCAAGATACGTCGCCGCCCACAGGACATTGCCGCGGCCACCGCGCTGCAAGGCCGCCTGCTCACGGCGCTCTGGCCGCTGCTGGCCCGCGGCGGTAAGCTGCTGTACGCCACCTGTTCGGTGCTGGACGAGGAGAACGCCCGCCAGGCGCAAACTTTCCTGGCGGCCCACCCGGATGCGCGGCCGGTAGAGTTGCGCTGCGGCTGGGGCGTGAATGCGCCTCCCGGCCGGCAGACTCTCACCGGCCGGAATCGCATGGACGGGTTTTATTATGCTTGTCTGGAAAAAACTGAACGACTGTCCGATGCATGAAGCACGTGCCGCACTTTAATCGTATCTTGCGCCGTACCGGCTTGACCGTACTGGCCTGCGTGTTGAGCGCGGCTTGTCTGATGCCCGTGGTTCACGCGGAAAACACCCAGGGCGGATTTGTGATCCGCACCGCGTACACGGAACTCCTCAATGGCGTGTACTACCTGAGCGCCGACGTGGACCTGGGCATGAGCGAGGACGCGCTCAACGCACTTGAAAACGGCGTGCCACTCACGGTGGAATGGCAGATCGAGGTGATTCGGCACCGCCGCTTCATCTGGAACAAGACCGTGGCGACGCTCACCGAACGCTACCAGATCAGCTACCATCCGCTCACGCGCCGTTTTGTCATCAAGAACCTGAACAGCGGCGAGCAACAGAGCTTCGCCAGTTACCGCGACGCCATCACCAACCTCGGCCAGGTGAATGATCTGCCGGTGATAGACGCGGGCCTGCTGGAGCCGCACACCCAGTACATGATTCGCATGCGCGCGGTACTGGACATCACGGATTTTCCCGGACCGCTGAAACTCATCGCTTCGTTGTTCAAGGGCTGGGATCTGTCCAGCGACTGGTACGCCTGGGAGCTGGCTTCATGAGACGTTATCTCATGCCTCTCGTGATCGCCGCCGGCGTGGTCGTCATGCTGGTGTCGCTCATCCTGTTGAGCAAGAGCACTTCGAATTCAGCCGCGTTCGACCATCTGCACGGCGGCCTGCTGCTGCTCAACGCCATCGCCGTGCTGGTGCTGTTGAGCGTCATCGGCTTCAATCTGGTGCGGCTGATAGTCCAATACCGGCGCAACGTGACCGGTTCGCGGCTCACCACCCGCCTGGTAATCATGTTCGTGATGCTGGCCATCGTGCCGGTGGTGCTGGTGTACTATTTTTCCGTCCAATTTATCAGCCGCGGCATAGATTCCTGGTTTGACGTGCGCGTAGAGCGTGCTCTGAGCGACGCCATCGAGTTGTCGCGCACCGCGCTGCAACTGCGGGTGCGGGAACTGCTGGCGCGCACTGAACAGATGGGTAACAGTCTTACGATCACCAGCCCCGGCGACGTGGCGGTGACGTTGGACGGCTTGCGGCGTCAGAGCGGCGCTACAGAACTGACGCTGCTGAGCGGCATGGACGGCCATATCGTCGCCACCAGCTCCTCGATGGCGGCGCAGTTGATTCCGGACCTGCCGGGCCAGGAAATGCTCATGCAGGTGCGAAACGGCCGCGTCTATGTCGGTCTGGACCCGGTAGGTGACAACGGTCTGCATATCCGCGCGCTGGTGCCGGTGACCACCGGTGGTTTGTGGTGGCGTCCGGAAGTCTTGCAGGCGATTTTCCCGGTGGCCGATCAGCAGAGCGCGCTCGCCAACCGTGTGCAGGCGGCGTATTCCAATTACCGCGAACTCACGGTGCTGCGTCGGCCGCTCAAGTACAGTTTCATGCTCACCTTGTCGCTGGTGCTGTTGTTGTCGGTGCTGATGGCGGTGTGGGTCGCGTTCGTGGCGGCGCGCAAACTGGTGGAGCCGATCCAGAACCTGGTGGAAGGTACCCGCAGCGTGGCGCGCGGGGATTTCAGCACGCGCCTGCCGCTGCCTTCGCGCGACGAGGTGGGCTATCTGGTGTCATCCTTCAATGAGATGACGCAACGGCTGTCGCTGGCGCAGGATGCGGCGCGCAAGAGCCGTGCGCAGGTGGAAAGCGAGCGCAGTTACTTGGACGCGGTGTTGACGCGCCTGTCCTCAGGCGTGATTTCCGTGGACGCGAATCTGGTGCTCAAGACCGCGAATCCCGCTGCCGACGCGATCCTCGGCGCCGACCTGCGGCGGCATCTGAACAAATCCCTGACGCCGCCGGCCGGTGACGATTCGCTGTTCGGCCAATTCGCGAGCGCCTGCCGCGCGCGTCTGGAAGCGCGCGAGACCGAATGGCGCGAGGAAATGCTGCTGCACGGCGCCACCGGCCGGCGTATGCTCATGGTGAGCTGCACCGCGCTGCCGGGCAGCGGCGAGGCACCGCCCGGCCACGTGATCGTGTTCGATGACCTGACCGCACTCATCGAGGCGCAACGCGACGCCGCCTGGGGCGAGGTGGCGCGGCGCCTGGCGCATGAGATCAAGAACCCGCTCACACCCATCCGGCTGGCGGCCGAGCGCATGCGCCGCAAATACCTGGGACTGCTCAAGGGTGCGGATGCCGACGTGCTGGAGCGCGCCACCCACACCATCGTGCAGCAGGTGGAGGCCATGAAATCCATGGTCAACGCGTTCAGCGAATATGCGCACACCCCGGCGCTCGAATTCGTACCGCTGGACTTGAACGCTTTGATCGGCGAAGTCACCGAACTCTACCGGGTGCGAGAATCCGGCATGAGCATCCAGCTGGTGCTGGATGACAAGCTGCCCCCGGTGCGCGCGGATTCCGGCCGGGTACGCCAGATGCTGCATAATCTGCTCAAGAATTCCCAGGAAGCGCTCGAAGGCCGCAAGGGCGGCCGCGTGAAAATCACCACTCATTACTATCATCGAGGCGACGAGGAAATGGCGGAGATTACAGTGGAAGACAACGGTCCCGGTTTCAACACCGAGATTCTCGGTCACGCGTTCGAACCCTACGTGACCAGCAAGCCCAAGGGCACGGGCCTGGGTCTCGCGATCGTGAAGAAGCTCGCCGAAGAGCACGGCGGCAACATTCGCGCCCAGAACAATCCCGAAGGCGGCGCCTTGCTCATCATCCGTCTGCCGGTGACCGAGGCAGGGCGCAGCAGTGCGTTGCTCGGCGGTCTGCAGCGGCGTTCCGGCGCGTAGGAGGATCAGATGCGGGCTTCGCAGATTCTGGTGGTGGATGATGAAGCGGACATCCGCGACATGGTCCAGGAAATCCTCACCGACGAAGGTTATGAGGTGCGCGTGGCGGGCAACGCCGCGGAAGCGCGCGCGGCGCGCACCAAATCCGAACCGGATCTGGTGTTGCTGGATATCTGGATGCCGGACATGGACGGCATCAGCCTGCTCAAGGAATGGAGCCGCGAAAACACACTGCCATTCCCGGTGGTGATGATGTCGGGTCACGGCACCGTGGATGCCGCCATCGAAGCCACCAAACTTGGCGCGCTGGATTTCGTCGAAAAACCCCTGGCGCTGGCCAAACTGCTGAGCACCGTGGAGCACGCCATCGAGACCGGGCGGCAGACGCGCAGTCAGTATGCCAACCGCAGTGCGCAGACGCCGCTCGAACCGCTCGGCAAGAGCCGCGCCATGCAAAGACTGCGCGATCAATGCCGCCGCCTCGCGCCGCATGACGCGCCGGTGCTGCTGATGGGCGAAGCCGGTACCGGCCGTGAGAGCATCGCGGGCCACATGCATGCCCTGAGCGCGCGCGCCGCTGGTCCGTTCGTGAACGCGGTGCTGGCGGGGCTGTCCGCCGAGGCAGCCGAAATCCGTTTGCTTGGCCGCGAACACAACGGCCAGATCGAGCCGGGCTGGTTCGATGCCGCGCGCGAAGGCACCTTGTTCCTGAATGAACTTACCGACATGCCGCCACCGGCGCAGCAATTACTGTTGAGTGTGCTTGAGCAGGGCAGCTATACGCGTATCGGCGGGCAGAAGTCCGAAACCCTGGATCTGCGCATCATGTCTTCGGCGCTGCCGGACATCGAAAAACAGTTGGCGGACGGACGTTTCCGCCGCGATCTGTACGCGCGCCTCGAGGGCGTGCTGCTACAAGTGCCGCCGCTGCGCGACTACCTGGAAGACGTGCCGGAGCTGCTGCGTCATTACACCGATGCCTTGGCGGACGGCGGCCACCTCAAATACCGGCGTTTCAGCGTCGCCGCCCAGAACCGTCTGCGCAATTATCCCTGGCCGGGCAATCTGCAGGAATTCAGGAATCTGGTGCAGCGCTTCCTGATGCTGGGCGACGACAGCGAAGTGTCGCTGCAAGAAGTGGAAGGCGCGCTCACGCCCTACAACGCCGACGGACCGCTGGTAAAACAGGATTTGCTATCCCTGCCGCTGCGCGAGGCGCGCGAACTCTTCGAGCGCGCGTACCTCGAACAGCAGTTGCAACTCTGCGGCGGCAAGGTCGGCAAGCTCGCCGAGCGTGTCGGCATGGAACGCACCCATTTATACCGCAAGCTCAATGCCCTAGGCATTGATTTCCGCAGTCTGGGTGGCGATGAACAGGATGCTTCGTGAGGGTGGTGATTTAACGTGCGAGCTTTTGCGATACGAATAACCGTAGTCTGAACTGCCCCCGATTTAACGGACACCCAGATAGGCACATACTGCCTGAGGAGATGTCGTATGTTGAAGCGCCAAACGTTTCCCAAGTCAAGCACTATAGGTGCGCAGGTGTTTTACCTGATGGCTTGGTTTTGCTTAGCACGGTGATTTCTTCGAGAATGCCGATATCCCCTGCGTGTTTGGAGGCATCCAGAAGTTCAATACCAACGAGATGACCTTTGGCATCGTAGTCGGCAATCATCCCCGGCGCGACTTCTTCGCTGCTTTCAATCGGGGCGCCGGTTAGATCCAGGTACACCGCATCGGAACCCTTATCCACTCTTACCCGCATGGTCTTCTCCTGTCAAAATAAACGGTGATGACATACTCAGGGTCATCCAGCCGCGTGACTACACGCAACATTTTACCCCGGTCCCTATGGCATTTGAAAAAGGAGCGTTTGTCGTCCCGCGTTTCCTGTTCCTCAGGCGCCAGAACGGCTGCTTCCACCCATTCCGTTTGAATGCCACGCCGTGTCATTTGGAACAGGGCATGGGGGTCGTACCGGATCATCTTCCGTGGCCTGATGCAGAGCGCGTAGGGGACAGTATAGCGTCTAATGCGTATAAGAAAATGTCTCACCTGGCCTCGGCAACTACTGCATGTGTTGCCGTACCTCCTGCATCCGCGCAGTCATCTCCCGCCAGGGGGCGAGGGCATCGAGAGGGAAGCCATGAGAGACGGGCGTTTATTTTGTTGAACGCGCTTAATTGGTCTTGATGACCAGCGGTTCGATGTGATTCTGAGCGAGTTTCGCGCGCAGTGAATTGAGTTGCGGCAGGTTGTTGATGGGTCCGATGCGCACCCGGTTCCAGGTGCTGCCGTTGGAGACCGTCACCTGCTGGATGCTGGACTCGACGCCGAGCAGCGCGAGATTGGCCTTGAGTTTGTCGGCTTCGGCGTAGTTCTGGAACGAGCCCACTTGCAGGATATAGATGCCGGGTTGGCTGACGGGGCCGGGCACATCACCAGAGCGGGTTTCCTTGTCCTGGCTGGGGATGACCACCTGGAAGGACGGCAGCAGTTTGTAAAAATCGAAATGCGGTTCTGACGGCGCTGTGCTTGCAGCGGACGCCTTGTTGCCAGTTTTCGGAACCGATTGCGCCGTTTGCAGATTGCCGAAATGGAAACGCTGCTCGGCTTTCTTCCACATTTGCGGTGCAGCCTTGATGATTACCACCGTCACGATGATGCCGATGATGAACCAGCCCCAGCCGGGCAGGCTGCCGTTTTTTCTGGGCGGCTTGTCTTTGGGTTTGGGAGAATGCTTGTAGTCTTTCGCCATTACATACTCTCGGGCGCTGATACGCCCAGCAATGCCAGTCCGTTGCGTAACACTTGTTTGGTAGCGGCGATAAGCGTAAGGCGCGCATCGCGCAGCATTGCATCTTCCACGATGAAGTGGTGGGCGTCGTAATAGGTGTGGAAATCGTTGGCCAGTTCCCGCAGATACTGAGCGACGAGATGCGGTTCCAGGTTGCGCGCGGCGATGTCCACCATTTCCGGAAAGCGTGACAGGCTGACCAGCAAGGCTTGTTCATGACTTTCGGTTAGTTTCGGCAGGTTTCGTTTGCCATTGTCCGCGTCCCAGACGTAGCCTTTCTCCGCCAGTTGCCGGAATACGCTGGCGACGCGCGCATGTGAGTACTGGATGTAGTACACCGGATTTTCGTTGGTCCGCGAACGCGCCAGATCAATATCAAAGGTGAGTTGCGAATCGCTCTTGCGCGCCACCAGGAAGTAGCGCGTGGCGTCGCGGCCCACTTCGTCTATGAGGTCGCGCAGCGTGACGTAGCTGCCGGCGCGCTTGGAGAGTTTCACTTCCGCGCCGCCGCGCATCACGGTCACCATCTGGTGCAGCACGTATTCCGGCCAACCGTTCGGGATGCCCGCTTCGAGTGCCTGCAAACCGGCGTGTACGCGCATGAGCGAGCCGTGGTGATCGGCACCCAGCTCGGTGATGGCGCGCTGGTAACCGCGTTGCCATTTGCTCAGGTGGTACGCCACGTCCGGCAGGAAATAGGTGTAGCTGCCGTCGGACTTGCGCATCACGCGGTCCTTGTCATCGCCGAAGTCGGTGGTCTTGAGCCACAGCGCACCGCCTTCCTCGTAGGTGTGGCCGTGCGCCACGAGCTGGCGCACGGTTTCGTCCACCTTGCCGCCAGTATAGAGCGAGGATTCAAGGTAATAAGCATCGAACTCCACGCCGAATGCGCGCAAGTCCAGATCCTGTTCGCGCCTGAGATATGCGACTGCGAACCGGCAGATGGCGTCCAGATCGGCGGCGCCGGTGACGCTGGTTCCGTCCGTCTGAACGGTTTCGCGCTGCATGTATGCACGCGCCACCTCCTGGATGTATTCGCCGCGGTAACCGTCTTTCGGCCAGCCGGCTTGATCGGGTTCGATGTGTTTGCAACGCGCCTGCACCGACAAGGCCAGGTTGTCTATCTGTGCGCCAGCATCGTTGTAATAGAACTCGCGCGTCACCTTCCAGCCAGTCGCGTCCAGCAGCCGCGCCAGCGTATCGCCGATGGCGGCAGCGCGGCCGTGGCCCACGTGCAAAGGTCCGGTCGGATTGGCGGACACGAATTCCAGCATGGCGCGCGCGCCGCTGCCGGAATTGTTGCGGCCGTATGTGTTGCTGGCTGCCAGTATTTGTTTCACTTCCGCGTAATAGGCGGATGGCGCGAGGAAGAAATTGATGAAACCGGGGCCGGCGATTTCGACTTTGGCAACAAGATCGGACTGCGGCAGTGCCCGGATGATTTGTTCCGCCAGTTCGCGCGGCTTTTTGCCGGCGTGTTTCGCCAACATCAAGGCCACGTTGGTGGCGAAATCGCCGTGACTGCGGTCGCGCGTGCGTTCCAGCAACGCCGCCTCGGGCAAAGCCGCTTTCGGGAACAGGTCGCCGGCCAGATGTTTGAGCGTCGTGTGCAGCAGAGTTTCGAGCGCTTGTTTCAAAACACGATTCCTGCCGGCAGGAATGAAACCGGGGCTGAATTCTACCGGTTGCGTTGCGGGCGTAGAAGCAAAACCGGTTTCAATAGGTTTCAGCCGGATCAATATCTATGGACCAGCGCACACGCCGTGTCGCCTTCAGCGTTTCAATAGCCGGCAGAGCTGTGGCCAGTGCCTGTTGCAAGAGCGCGCGCTGGCTGGCCAGCAGCAGCAACTGGGCGCGGAAACGGCCGGCGCGGCGTTCCATGGGCGCCGGCACCGGACCCAGCAACTGCACCTGGCGGCCGCAGGCCGGCGCCAATCTGGCTTTGGCAGCTTCCAGGAACGTGTGCGGGGCGCTCCCGGTGGCCGCCTCAGCGCGCAACAGGGCCATGGCGGCATAGGGCGGCAGTCCGGCGTTGCGGCGTTCCGTCAACGCCACCGTGGCAAAACTGGTGTAGCCCTCGCGCACCAGATGGTTGAGCAGCGGGTGATCCGGATGATGGGTCTGGATCAATACCTCGCCGGGACGCTCGGCGCGGCCGGCCCGGCCCGCCACCTGGATGATGAGTTGCGCCATGCGCTCACTGGCGCGGAAATCCACACCGAACAGGCCCTGATCCGCATCCAGGATGCCGACCAGGGTTACGTTCGGAAAATCGTGGCCCTTGGCGAGCATCTGCGTGCCGATCAGAATTTGATGCTCGCCGCGGCGCACGCCATCCAGCAAGGCTGTCATGCTGCCCTTGCGGCGGGTACTGTCGCGATCCATGCGCGCAATGCCGGTATCCGGGAATAACCGCACCAGTGCCCGTTCAATGCGCTCGGTGCCCGCACCGAAGTGACCGAACTCGCTGCCGCCACAGTGTTCGCAACGCGCCGGCAACGCGCGCTCGGCGCCACAGTGATGGCATTGCAAACGCCGGTTGCCGTGCAGCGTCATGCGTGCGTCGCAACGTTTGCACTTCAAGCTGTGCCCGCAGCCGTGACACATGACCGTGGGCGCATAACCGCGCCGGTTGAGGAACAGCAACACTTGGCCGTTCGCGCGCAGATGTTCGCGCATGGCGACCAGCAGCAGATCGGACAGACCTTCATCCAGCGGCCGGCTGCGGATGTCGAGCAGGCGCATCGCCGGATGTTTGGCATTCCCGGCACGCTCCGGCAGCACAAGATGTGCGTAGCGCAGTTGATCCACGTTGTGCAGCGATTCCAGTGACGGCGTGGCGGAACCCAGCACCACCGGAATCCGGTGGCGTTGGGCGCGCACTACGGCCAGATCGCGCGCCGAGTAACGGAAACCGTCCTGTTGTTTGAACGAAGCATCGTGTTCCTCGTCCACCACGATCACGCCGGGATTCTTCAGTGGCACGAACACCGCCGAGCGCGTGCCGACCACCACCGGCGCACGCCCGTCGCGAGCGGCGAGCCAGGTTTCAAGATGTTCGCCGTCACTCAGCCCCGAATGAAACACCGCCACCTGGCCGAAACGTGCGCGCAGGCGATCCAGCAATTGCGGTGTGAGGCCGATTTCAGGCACCAGCACCAGTGCCTGTCGGCCGCGCTTCACCACTTCGGCCATGATGTCCAGGTACACCTCGGTTTTGCCGCTGCCGGTGACACCGTCCAGCAGGAATGCCTGATAGGTTCCGAGTGCAGCGCGGATTTTCCCCGCCGCGTCTTGCTGGGCGGCGTTGAGTGGCACCGCCGCAGCCGTGTAAACCGGACTGGCCGGTGGTTCGAAGGTCAGCGGAATGCGTTCCACCCAGCCGCGTTTTCGCAACGCATTGAGCGCCGTACTCCAGTTTTTGAAATGGGTATCGAGTGTGTTGGTATCCAGCCCCGCGGGATATTGTTGCAGCAATTTCCACAGCGCCAACTGTTTCGGTGCGCGCTTCAGCAGGGTGGTATCCGCCGCCGTACCTTGCGGCGTGAGCCGCCATTGGAATACCTGCGTTTGCAAGGTGGATTTTCCCCGGCGCAAGGGCAGCGGCAACAGCGCCTGAATGACTTCGCCGATCGGGTGGCGGTAGTACTCCGCCGCCCAACGTGCCAGCGCCAGCATGTCCGCCGGAATCAGCGGCGCTGCATCCAGCACTTGCAGCGCCGGCTTGAGTCTGGCCGCCGGGATATCCGAGTGTGCGGCGGTTTCCAGCAGCACGCCCACCATGGCACGCCTGCCAAACGGCACCCGTACCCGCACGCCGGGAATGAGTGCGCTCGGGTCCGTGTCTACTGGCGGCAGATAATCAAAGTGCCGGTATAAAGGCGAAGGCACCGCTACCCGCAGGTAGAGTGGGGGCGTCACGGTCACAGGCGTAGGGTCTTATTCACATTATCTGTGGATAAGTTTGTGGATGTTTTGTCGGAAGATACCGCGATTCCCGATTTACCGTGTGTGAATATCAGTTTGGGCAAATTTTGTCCGCTGCAATTTTGCATGGGAATCAATCGTTTGAAATTTTAATCAAGCACTTGCGATGTTTGTTTATCGGGGTCGGCCGGTAAAATAAGCCGCGCCCTGGCACAGCGCGCCAGCCCGGCCGCACCCGCGCGAGACGGCATGATAACCTTTGACGCCGATGTCACGGTTCCGCCGTGTCCGACTTCACCCCCGGGGGGGCTTTCTGGATACCGCAGTCCATCTGAACGCATTTCTGGCCGGTGTCGAGCGGCGCGCCTTCCGCATCGCCCAGATGGCCTTGCGTAATCCCGACGACGCTCTGGATGCTGTGCAGGACACCATGCTGCAACTGGCCAAGCGCTACGCCCAACGCCCCGAGGCCGAGTGGCCGCCGCTGTTCTACTGCATCCTGCAAAGCCGCATCCGCGACTGCCAGCGTCGCCGGGCGGTGCGCAACCGGGTGATGAGCTTTTTCGGCGGCCAGCGGTATGCCGATGACGACCCGCCGGACCCCGTGGAGGCGGCGGCCGATCCGGCGGGCCGGGATCCGTCCGAACAGGTGGCCCAGGGCGAGGCCATGAAAGCCCTGGAAACCGCACTGGACGGCCTGCCAGGGCGTCAACGGGAGGCCTTTGTGCTGCGTATATTGGAGGGGCTGGACGTGGCTGAAACCGCGCGCTCCATGGGCTGCTCCGAGGGCAGCGTCAAAACCCATCTTTCGCGGGCGGTACACAGCCTGCGGAACAGCTTGGGAGAACACTGGTAATGAACACTGAAACCGAAATGATTTTCCTCAATAAAGCCCGCAGGCTTTTCACCGACAGCGCCGCGGGACTCGATGCCCGCATCTTGGCGCGCCTGCGCGAGGCCCGTGCCCGCGCGGTGGAGGCCGCCGAGCGGCGTCAGCCATTCTGGCGCATCCGCCGCTGGACGTTACCGGCCGGCGCCATCGCCGTTGTGTTCGCCCTGGTGGCGGGCGGCCTGGTCTGGTGGAATCTCGGTTCACAGCCGGCCGTGCCCTTCGCCACTACCAACAACGAAGATATGGCCATTGTGTTGTCCAGCGACAATCTGGACATGTACGCTGACATGGATTTCTACCGCTGGCTGCAAGCGCAACAGCAGCAGCAAAATGAGTCACCCACCGATGCCGGAGCCAACAACAATGGCTAAGGAACCTCTGATTTATCCGTCATACCCGCGGAAGCGGGTATCCAGGTTCTTGATATTGCTGGATTCCCGCCGGAGCCTGCCCTCGCGTAGCGGGGGCGGGAATGACAGAAATGGAATAAATCTGGGCTTCCCTAAATTCACAGGCTGGCTGTTGACTGCGCTGTTGTTCAGCGCGCCGGTGTTCGCGAGCCAGCAAAAATCCGTCGTGCCGCCACCCAAGGCGGATCCGGCGTTGCTGGAGTTCCTCGGCTCCTGGCAGGGCGCGGATGGCAAATGGGTGGATCCCATGACCTTCGCGCGCATTGATCCGGACAAGCTGGCCGCGGAGCACGCCCGCCGCGAAGGCAAGCCGTTGCCACCTTCCAAGGATGCCAATGCCGGCAAAACTCCGCCGGATGCAGAGAGCCACGGTCTGTGATGCGTGTACTTGCAACTTCATTTCTGGCCGTAGTCTTGGCGACTGCCGGCGGCTTGGCATTCGCCGATCCACCCGCCACTATGCCTAGCCCGCAAGCGCCGGTCGCTGCACCCGCCGCACCGGTACCGTGGACCAGTCTGACGCCGCAACAGCAGCAATTACTGGCACCCTTGCAGAACAAATGGACGAGCTTGCCGGCGGACCGGCAGGCCAAGTTGGCGCGCGGCGCGGATCGCTGGGCGCAGATGACGCCGGAGCAGCGCGCCCGCGCGCGTCAGCGCCAGGCGCGCTGGCGCAAGCTGTCACCGGCGAATCGTGCGCAGATCCGTCAGCGCTTCGAGGCTTTCCAGAAACTGCCGCCGGCGGAGCAGCAGCAGATCCGCGGGGAATTCCAGAAATTCCAGCAACTGCCGCCGGACAAGCGCGCGGCGCTGCGGCAACGTTGGCAGAACATGACGCCGGCCCAACGCGAACAGTTCCGCCAGCGCATGCGCGCCCATCATCCGCCGGGTTGAAACGTTCCGGATCCAAATAAAAGTCCCGCAACAGCGGAGCTTTTGTTGTGCGCGAATGCGGCCAGGTCTATTCCAGCGACTTGATGCTCTGAATCAGCCGCGTTACGGCTTCCTGGCCATCGCCGTAGAGCATGCGGGTGTTGTCCATGTAGAACAGCGTGTTCTCGATACCGGAGAAGCCGCGTCCCTGTCCGCGCTTGATGACGATGACGTTCCTGGCTTTGTCGGCGTTCAGGATGGGCATGCCGTAGATGGGGCTGTCCTTTTTGTTGCGGGCGTCGGGATTCACTACGTCGTTGGCACCGATGATGAGTGCCACGTCGGCGCTGGCGAATTCCGGATTGATATCTTCCAAATCAGAAATCAGATCGTAAGGCACACCGGCTTCCGCCAGCAGCACGTTCATGTGGCCCGGCATGCGGCCTGCCACCGGATGGATGGCGAATTTTACCTGCACGTCGCGGGATTGCAGCAACTGCGTGAGTTCCCAGACCTTGTGCTGGGCTTGGGCCACGGCCATGCCGTAACCCGGCACGATGATGACCTTGTTGGCGTAAGCCATCATGGTGCCGGCATCCGCGGCGTCAATCGGCTTGAGGCTGCCGCTGACGCTCTCCGCACCGCCGCTCACGGTCTCGCCGAAGTTGCTGAACAACACGTTGGCGATGGAACGGTTCATGGCTTTCGCCATGAGTTGTGTCAATAGTGTGCCGGCCGCGCCCACCACCATGCCGGCGATGATCATGGCGGCATTGCCGAGCACGAAACCCTCAAAGGCGACCGCAAGGCCGGTGCAGGCGTTGTACAGCGAAATCACCACCGGCATATCCGCGCCACCGATGGGCAGCGTGACCAGGATGCCGAACAAGAGCGCCAGCGCGAAGAACGGAATCACCACGTACATGGGCGCGGCGCCGTGCAACACCATGATCCAGATGCCAAGCGCCACCGTCACGAGCAGCACCAGCGAATTCACGATCTGCTGGACGCGGTAGCGCAGGGATTTCCTGATGAGCCCCTGCAGTTTGGCAAACGCGATCAGACTGCCGCTGAAGGACACCGCACCGATGATCGCGCCGATGACCGCCAGCACCACCGGCGCTATGGCAAACGGTTGATTGCGGATTAATTCCTCCGCGGCAATGGCCGCCGCCGCGCCGCCGCCCATGCCATTGTAGAGCGCCACCATCTGCGGCATGGCGGTCATGGGCACGCGCTTGCCGCTCCACCACGCGGCCACGCCGCCGATGAAAATGGCGACGATGATCAGGATGTAGTTGTGCATCCCCGGCCACAGGAAGGTGATGAGGCCGGCGATGAGCATGCCGACGCCGGCCCAGATGATGCCGGTCTTGGCGCCTTTCGGCGAACTCATGCGTTTCAAACCGATGATGAACAGCAATGCGGCGATGAAATACGCCGCTTGGATCAGATCGTTGGTGACTTTGGGCGATAGGAAATGATTCATGCGCGGCTTTCCGGTTTCTTTTTCTCGCTGGTCTTGAACATGGCCAGCATGCGCTCGGTGGACACGTAACCGCCGACCACGTTGCCGGCCGCGAGCAGCACGCCGATGAAACCAATGACCTGTTCCGCGGTGGTGTGCGCATTGCCGAGCGCCACCATGGCGCCCACCAGCACGATGCCGTGCACGAAATTCGAGCCTGACATGAGCGGCGTGTGCAGGATCACCGGCACGCGCGAAATCACCTCGTAACCGGTGAAGGCGGCGAGCATGAAAATATATAATGCTAGGAATCCGCTAATCATTTTCGACCTCTCAAACTTGATCTTTTGTCCTCTGTCGGCGTTGCGGCTGGCCTCGAAATCCTCATGTACTGCCGTGTACACTCCGGTTTCTCGGCCGTCCGCGCCTTGCCAGATGACAAAATCTGCGGCGTTTGAGAGGCCGAAAACATTTCTAATTACCCTCGATTAATTTCCTCGTCGGCTCGTGTTTGATCACGCCGTCGTGGGTCAATACGCTTTTGGCATAGACCTCGTCGTTCCAGTCTATGGTCAGCTTCTCGTCCTTTACCAGCGGCGTAAAGAAATTCAGCAGGTTGCGGGCGTACATGTCGCTCGCGTGTTCTGCAAGCAGGCTCGGCAGGTTCAGCGGACCGCTCACCAGTACGTGTCCGTGCTGCACGTCTTCGCCGGGCTTGGTCAATTCGCAATTGCCGCCGGATTCGGCCGCCAGGTCCACGATGACGGAGCCGGGTTTCATGGCGTCCACCATCGCTCTAGTAATGATGCGTGGTGCGGCCCGGCCCGGAACCGCGGCGGCAGTAATGACCGCATCGGCCTGGGCGATGTGCTTCGCCAGTGCGTCCTGCTGTTTCTGTTTTTCTTCAGCCGTCAATTCGCGTGCATAGCCGCCCACGCCTTCCGCGGATACGCCGGTGTCCACGAACTTCGCGCCCAGCGATTCCACCTGTTCACGCGCCGCCGCGCGCACGTCGTAACCCTCGACCATCGCGCCCAGCCGCCGCGCGGTGGCAATCGCCTGCAAACCGGCCACGCCCGCGCCGATCACCAGCACTTTTGCCGGCCGCATCGTGCCAGCGGCGGTGGTGAGCATGGGGAAGAAGCGGCCGAGTTTTTCCGCGGCGATGAGCGCGGCCTTGTAACCGGCCGCGGCGGCCTGCGAGGAGAGCGCATCCATCGCTTGGGCACGGGAAATTCTCGGCACCAGTTCCATGGCGAAGCTGGTGACTTTGCGATCGCGTAGCGCTTTTACGGCGTCGAGATTGCGGTGCGGATTGAGCAGGCCGATCAGCACGGAACCTGCTTGCATGTGCGCGATGTTCGCCGGCAGCGGCGCCAAGAATTTGAACACCACGTCGGCCGCCGCCGCGCCGTCAGCGGCGCTCACCAAACGTGCGTCTGGAAACAGGCTATCGGGAAAACCGGCCGCCAAACCCGCACCGGATTCCAACAGCAGCTCCACGCCCAGCAACTTGAGTTTGACGGCCACCGGCGGGCAAAGCGCCACCCGGCGTTCGCCGGCAGCCTGTTCTTTGGGAATGAATAGCTGGATGGCCATGTTGTTCTCGTTAAGCCGCCGCGCGGCGTCCGGCGCGGTCCGTGGATACCCGTTGACTGCGTGAAGTGTAGGCGCGGACCCCGGTTTTTGCCACTGCGACCGGAGTAAGATATGTTCCCGGAACGACTTATCGTTGCATTTTAAGGTGATTTCTGTAATAACATCCGCCGCTTAGTGGCGCTGTGGAACTGTCCGTGTACGATCTATCCCAAGAAGTGTTGCGCACCGATGCGGCGGGTATGCCGCTCGAGTGGATCGGCTATGAGGATGCCGTCAGGCTGTATTACCTCGAACAGGTAGCCTATGGCTGCGGCACGCTGCTGTATTGTCTGCACGGCGGCATCAGCGCTAAAACCGGCCGGCAGAGCGTGGTCGAAGTCAATTCCATCATTGCGACTTACGGCAACAACCACGCGCTCGCCAAGGCGCGCGAACATTACGTGCCGCCGCTCAACAACCACACACTGTTCAGGCGTGACGCCAATCTGTGCATGTACTGCGGCCAGCGGTTTTCCGCGCACGATCTGTCGCGCGAACACGTGACGCCCCTGAGCCGCGGCGGCACCGATACCTGGAACAACGTGGTTACGGCTTGCAAGCGCTGCAACAACCACAAGGCCGGTCGCACGCCGGAGGGATCCGGCATGCAGTTGCTGGCGGTGCCGTTCACCCCCAATTACGCCGAGTACATTTTCCTCAAAGGCCGGCGCATCCTCGCCGACCAGATGGAATTCCTGCTGGCGCATTTCCCGCGTTCGAGTCCGTTGCATCTCAGAGTGAAACAGTTGCTTGCCTGAACCCTTACTGGCGAACCGACGATGAACCGGGCGCACTGCGCCCGTTTTCGTTTAAGCTTCCGTTTATGTCCGACGCAGGAACCCACGCGATTGTTGAGCGTCTTTTAGGTGCCGAGCATCCCGGGCCGTTCCGCTGGAAGGCGAGGGGTCGCGGGGTGGGCGGCGCGCTGTGGCAGGTGCAATCCGCCGATATGGGCTGGTGCGTGAAGACTACGGCAGACGATCCGCAGATGCTGATCGCCGAAGCCGACGGGCTGCGGGCGCTAACACAATGTGGCGCGGTACGCGTGCCGCAGGTACTGGCGGCGGAAGCGTGCGACGGCGAAGCCTATCTGCTCATGGAGTGGCTGGCGTTCAGTACCAAGAACGCACCCGCCGCCGCGAAACTGGGTGAACAACTCGCCCGGCAGCACCGCTGCCTTGGCGAGCGTTTCGGATGGCGGCGCAACAATTTTATCGGCGCCACGCCACAGTTCAACTGGCCAACGGATGATTGGGTAAAGTTCTTCCGCGATCACCGCCTTGGTTTTCAACTGCGTCTGGCGGCTGAAAACGGTTATCGCGGCGAATTGCAGGAACAAGGCGCGCGGCTCATGGAAACGCTGCCGGCACTTTTTGCAGGTTACATACCGCAAGTTTCACTGCTGCACGGTGATCTATGGGGCGGCGACTGGGGCGCGCTGGACAATAGCGAACCGGTGATATTCGATCCAGCGATATATTACGGCGACCGCGAGGCGGATATTGCCATGACCGAATTGTTCGGCGGCTTCGCGCCGGAATTTTACGCTGCCTACAACGGCGTGTGGCCGCTGGACGCTGGGTACCAAACGCGCCGCGATCTCTACAACCTCTATCACGTGCTGAATCACCTCAATTTTTTCGGCGTGAATTATCTCGATCAGGCGCAGCAATTGATGGTGCGATTGCTGTCGGAGTTGAGCACCTGACGCGGATTCAGTCGTCTTCGCTGGCAGCGGTATAAGCAGGTTTCGCAGTTTTATTTCCAGAAAGAAGCCGGCATGCACAGAATGCCACAATCAGGCCAAACAGCAGCATGGCCAGCAGATTCTCTACGAATTTCGTGGCTCCAAAGTGATGCGCTTTGAACGACGCGGCGGACAACGGCACCACCATGTAGTTCATGACAAAGAAAATCACCACGCCGTACATCAATCCGGCTGGCATCCAATGGCGTTTCAACCAGGGTAGCGCGTGCGCCGCGAACACGAAGATCGCCGCGATTACCAGCGACATGGCCCATTGCAGAAGCAATCCCAGCAGCGCGGCGGATGCACCCGCACGGAACGAGTCTGCACCCAGCAGGCCGCTGGTGATCGCATGCAGGATGACCACGGGACTGAGCCAGTTGATGAGCGACGCGGCCCCGATATCAATGGTGCCTGCAATAAAGCCACCATAAAGTACGGCGGCAAATGTTGTCTTATAGCTGACGTGCATATTAAAACCTCAAGTGCGTCGGGTGAGATGATGCATCGTTTCCTCTCGCCCCACTTTTCCTACAGGCGGGTGAGGTAGCAGTAAGAGAGCCATGCGATGGCTTGCTGACGGTATTCCGGACTGCCGTGCGTTCCAGTTTGTCCAAGCGCGATTACGGTGCAGGCGCCGGCAACCAGATGCTTACGGTCAATCCGCCTTGCGCGCGATTGGCAACGCTAATACGCCCACCGTGCGCTTCCACGATCTCGCGGCACAAGGGCAATCCCAAGCCCGAGCCGGACTGCTTGGTCGAATAGAATGGCAGCAGCGATTGTTCGAGCACCTCGGGTGCCATACCCGGCCCCGCATCGCTGATGTCGAGCCGCACACCTTCCGCGTTTTGGCGCACGCCGAGCGTGACCGCTGCCGGCGGCGAGCCGGATTCGTGGGCATTCTTGAGCAGATTGATGAGCGCCTGCTGGAGTTGCGCCGGATCGAAATGTGCGGGCTGCCCGGGCAGGCCTCCGCGCAGCGTGAAGGGTATGAGCGCATGCAGCGAGGCGATAAACGGCGTCCAGTCCACCAGCGCGATCTGCGGCGACGGCAGTTTGGCAAAGCGCGCATACCCGTCTATGAATTTCTTGAGGTGGGTGGTGCGTTCCTCAATGTTTCCGAACACGTTCCTGAGCTTCACGGAATCCGGCTGTCCTGCCAGGAGCTGCCCGGAATGCGCCAGCGACGAGATCGGTGCCAGCGAATTATTGAGTTCATGGCTGATGACGCGGATTACCTTTTTCCATACAGCCACTTCCTGACGGTTCAGTTCCCGGGTGAGCTGTTTGAAGATGTACAAATGGTGTGGCTGTGCATTCAAGGTGAAGCGTTCGCGGCTGAGGTAATAGATTTCTTCCTCTTCCTTGTTGCGCACACTGAACATGCCGTCGTTATCACCCGTAACCGCTTCTTGCATCGCCTTTGGGGCTTGTTCCAACAGCTTTGCAAGGCTATGGCCTTCCAGCTTACGCCCGGCATTGAACAACTGGCGTGCGGCGATGTTGCTGTAAATCACCCGCTCGCCGGCGTTGGTGAGCAGCAGCGCCCAAGGTGTGTTCTGGATCACGGTATCAAGCAGCAATTCACGCTGATAAAGGTTATAGCGCTCCTGGCGCAGTATCTCCCCCATCTGATTGTATTGGTGTGCCAGTTCGCCGAGTTCATCTTCGCGCGTCGCGTTCAGGCTGAGGCTGAAATCGCCGTCCTTGAAACTGGACACGCCGTTACCGAGTGCCGTGAGCATGCGGTATATCGGCTGCATGAAGCGGCGTACCGCGTAAATGAGGATGGGCAGCATCACAAGCAGCGAGATGACCAAACTGGTGGCAAACGAGTCAAATAATCGGAACAGGAATGCGGCGATCAGGATCGCTGCCAATACCAGCACGCCGGTGAGCAATGCGAACTTGCCTTCAAGGGATTGGTGCAGTTTCACGTCTTGCCGATGCCGAACTTTTCCATGCGGCGATACAGTGCCTGGCGGCTCAAGCCGAGTTCCTGCGCCGCCGATGCGATCACGCCGGCATGACGCGTCAACGCGGTTTCGATATCTGCGCGCGAGGGCTCTTTTGCGGATTTGGCGCCAGTCACGGCGTCATCCACCAGCCCCAGCGCCTGCGGTGTAATTTGCGTGCTGTCACTCAACAACACGGCACGCCTCATGCAGTTCTGCAATTCGCGCACATTGCCCGGCCAGTCGTGCTCAGCGAGCGCCTGTTCGGCTTCCCGGCTCAATTGGTGAGTGCTGCCGAGAAATGCGCGTGCCAGCGGCAGGATGTCTTCACGTCGTTCAGCCAGAGGCGGCACATGGATCTCGATCACGTTCAGACGGTAATACAGATCTTCGCGAAAACTTCCGGCGGCGATGGCCGCGCGCAGATCGCTGTTGGTGGCGGTGATGATGCGTACCCGCGTGTGTCGGGTCTGGTTGCTACCGAGCCGTTCGAATTCGCCGGTCTGAAGAACCCGCAGCAGTTTGATCTGCCCGGCCGGGGGCAGCGTACCAATCTCGTCAAGGAACAGGGTGCCGTTGTCAGCCGCCTCGAAACGTCCGGCGCGCGCTCTCTGCGCGCCGGTGAATGCACCGACCTCGTTGCCGAACAATTCGCTCTCCATCAGTTCGGCCGGCAATGCGCCCATGTTCACTTTTATGTAAGGCCCGTTTTTGCACGCAGAGTTTATCTGGAGGATGTCGGCGATCTTCTCCTTGCCCACGCCACTGGCGCCGGTCAAGATTACCGGCACATCCGCATGCGCAACCTGGGTGGCGATACTGACCACCTGCTGCATGGCATCGCTTTCATAAACAATGCCGCACAGATCGAAACTTTCCGCCAGCTTGCGACGTGCTACCTGTCGCGCTGCGTGTGTGCGGCGATGCTCACGTTGCAAGCCACCCAGTTGCAGCAGGTTTTTCAGCGTGGTGATGAGCTTGTCGTCGTCCCAGGGTTTGGCGAGATAGTCCGCTGCGCCGGCCTTGACCAGTTCCACGGCATGTTCGAGATGGGTCCAGGCAGTCAGCAGGATGATGGGCAGGTCCGGGTCGCGGCGGCGAATCTCGGCAAACAAGGCAGCGCCTTCACGGCCGGAGGTGTCGCTGCCGGTGAAGTTCATGTCCTGGATCACGAGGTCCACGGCTTCGCGTTCCAGCATCGTGAGTCCTTCCGCGGGCGAAACCGCGCTCAAGGTGCCGAGACCGTGCAAGTCGAGCAATACCGTCAATGCCTGGCCGATGGCGCGGTTGTCGTCAATAATCAGGATGGTCGCCATGCAAACCCCGAATTCGCAACCGGAAGTGTGTGACCGGTGCCGGTCAGGCTGACTGAAGTCTAAGGGTTTTCCTGCGGCATAAACAGCCTTATGCGGAGCGTGTGGCAGTGGCCGGAGGCACGTGCGAAGCGTGCAGCGCAGGCGCCAGCACCGCAAGTTGCCCCAGCAGCCACAGCACCAGCGCGCCGACCGGTAAATACCACAATGGCAAGCGCGGCAGTTCGTAGTGCTGCATCAGGGTCAGGTTCAATGCCACCGCCAATATGATGCCAAGCACGATACCGCCGCTGACGATCAGGAAGTTCTCGGTCTGGAAGTAACGCAGGATGTCGCCGCGGGTTGCGCCCAACGCGCGGCGGATGCCGATGCTGTGCGTGCGCTGCTGCACCCAGAAGTTCGCCAGTCCGGTGATGCCCAGCGCGGAGACGAACAGCAGTCCGAGCGCCGAGGCGATCAGCAGGCCGATCATGGTGCGGTCGCGCTGGAAATACCGCGCGCGAATGTGCGCGTAAGTCTCTGTGCGGTCGCGATTGATGAGGCGGCTCGGGTCGAGTTTCAGCAACGTCACGGACGCAGCCCTCAGCACTCGCGCGCGATCCTGCGGCGCACTGCGCAGCACGTAGTCCATGGCGTGCGGCAGTCGCGGCCAGATTATCGTGTCGTAGTCGGTGCCTTTGCCCAGCAGAACTGGACTCAACAATGTTTTCACGATGCCGACGACGCGCACGACGTGCTTCGGGCCCATGTACATCTCCTTGCCCAACGCGTTCTGGTCGGGATACAACTGTTGCGCCGACGCGCTGCTGATGATCACGACCGCGACGTTCTTTTGATCCGTCACGTACTCGTCGGGCTGGAAATCGCGACCGGCGACCAGGTCGAGCCCGAGCGTTTGCAGCAATCCGGGCGAGCTGTCGTACACGCTGGACTCCAGGCAGCCCGTGTCCTTGGTTGACATGGTTTGCATCACGCGCTGCATGGCCGCCAGATCGGGGCACACACCGTACATGTCCATGCTGTTGTCCAGCGGCAGCGGAAAGCTCACCGCGACCACCGATTCGACACCCGGAATCGCGCGCAACGCGGCCACATCCTCCGCGTGACGCACCTGCGGATTCTCGTTCTTGCCGATACCGGCCGCGTGAATCACCGACAATTCCTTTTCGGCGATGCCGGTGGGCAGCGAAATCCGCTGCACGCGCTGAACAATCATGAACGTGACGTTGCACACGATCGCGCAGGTGAAGGCGACCTGCAATATAAGTAATGCGGCGGTAAGACGGTGGCGGCGCAGCGTGGAAAGGATCGGCCGGATTTCCATCGTCGTTTCCCTCACAGTGATTTCAGTTGCAACGCCGGGGGCACCCGGCACGCACGCCATGCCGGCAACAGTCCGGCCAGCACGCTGGCGACGATGGCCAACGCCAGTGTCCCGAACAGCATCGCCGGATCCATCGTGGCCAGATGCGCATAGTCATCGGGACGTTGCCGAATGCTCCACAAACCGATCTGCGCGATCGCGAAGCCCAAAACGCCGCCGACCATGCCGATCAGCGCTGATTCGATCCCGAACTGCAGGAAGATGTCGCGTTTACGTGCGCCGAGGGCGCGGCGCATGCTGATCTCGCCGCTGCGGCGCAGGAACTTTGCCAGCAACAGTGCCACGATGTTCACCATGCACACGAACATGAACCCCAGCGCCAGCCACAGTTGCAGCCACACGTCGTCGGGCACCAGGTTCTGATAACTGAGCCAACCCATCAGGTTGAACAAGCGCGCGTTCGTGGGCGGCCGCTGGAAACGGCCGAGCGCCTTCTGTTGCGCGGAATAGTTGACCAGGAATTGCCGATAGGCCGCGACCTGCGCGGGGGTATCAAGTTGCACCCAGAATTGCAGCCAGCTCGTGTTCGGGTCACGAAAATTGTCGGGTGCGCCATCCTCGCTCCAGCCCGACACATTGCCATTTCTCCACAATTTGCGTTGCACCGCCACCGACAGCGGCAAGAAGAACTTGTCGGCGTCGGAATATTGTAAGGAATCGTCGGCCGCGGCGTAGAACATCGGCGTGGGCATCCAGTCCTTGATGACGCCCACCACGCGATAGTCGTGGTCGCCCAACCGTACGCTGCGGCCCACGGCATCCGCGGTGCCGAACAGTTTTTGCGCCAGGGATTGGGCCAGCACGACAACATTCGCCTGCGCGCTTTCCTCGGCATCCGTCCAGCCGATGCCTGCGACGAACGGCACTCTGAACATCGCGAAGAAATCCGGCGTGGTGTAGCGGCCATCGACGTAGAACGGTTGCAGGTCGGTGCGTTGCGGCCAGTCCAGCAAGGTGCCGCCCGACATCGCCGCCTGCCGCACGCCGCGATGTGCGCGCAGCAGCGCCATCGCATCCGGCCAGGTCAGGCTGTTCCTCGGGTCGGCAGCGATCGGCACGGTGGAGAATTTCAGCGGCAACGGGTCGAGGTAGGGATAAAACAGATGCGCGCTGCGTCCCGGCAGCGGATCGTCCGTCATCACGTGCAACACGGTGATCATGGTCATGCTGGCGCCGATGCCGAGTCCAATCGCCAGCACCATCAGGCCGGTCAGGATCGGCGTACGCTTGAGGCTGCGCAGGGCCAGATCGAGGTAGTAGGTGAACATTGTGTTATCGAGTCACGCGCGGACCGTGGTCTCAGCCTGAGGAAGTTCGTAGGCGGTATCGGCTTGCATGTCCGTGACTTGACCGTCGAGTACGTGCACGCTGCGGTGCGCGCGGTGCGCCAGCTCCGGATCGTGCGTAACCATGACGACAGTGGTGCCGCTCTCGTTGATGTGCTCAATCAGGTCCAGTACCTGCCGTGCCATCAGCGAATCCAGGTTGCCGGTGGGTTCGTCCGCCAGCAGGATGCGCGGTTCACCCGCCAGTGCGCGGGCGATGGCGACGCGCTGCTGCTGGCCGCCGGAAAGCTCGGCCGGGTAGTGCTTCATGCGCGAAGCAAGGCCGACCACTTCTAGCGCTTCGCGAATCCGGCGACCCCGTTCCGCAGCCTTGAAGCCGCGATAGCGCAATGGCACGTCCACGTTGTCGGCCACGTTGAGGTCAGGGATCAGGTTGAAGCTCTGGAAGATGAAACCGATTTTCTCGTTGCGGATCTTCGAGCGTGCGTTGTCGCTGAGTCTGCTGACATCCTTGCCGTCCAGGTGATACTCACCACCAGTGAAACTTTCCAGCAGCCCGGCGATGGTCAGAAAGGTGGTCTTGCCGGAACCCGAAGGCCCCATGACCGCGACGAACTCGCCTTCTTTCACATCAATGCTGAAATCCCGCAAGGCATAGGTTTCCACTACTTCGGTGCGGTAGATTTTGGACAGGTGGTTCATCTTGAGCATGGCAAAGATTCCTTTTTGTGAGGTGATGGATATTGGCTAAAGCCGGGGTTCGGGATCCAGGATTCGCGTGATCCGAAGCTGGTCATTGCCGCGCAAGCGGGAATCCGGCAACTTTGCTTTGCGGCGATGCGGAAAAATGAAGATGCTGGATTCCGGGTTCCATCCCGATGAAGCCAGGATAGCCCGGAAAGACGAGCGAGGTGGTCAGCCACGCGGTAGATGGATGGATGCATTCCGATTCCCTGTTCCTGGTTCTTAATTGCTGATGGCCACGCGCGCAGCGCCGCTGAAGCTGTCGGTGCCGGAAATCACGACCTTGTCTCCGGCCTTCAGCCCTTGCAGAATTTCGACCTTGTCGATGGAGCTGGGTCCGAGCGTCACTGGCGCCTTGTAGGCGATGCCTTCGCGCACCACGTAGGCGTAACGGCCGCCGGATTCATCAACAAACGAGCCGCGCGTCACGGTCAGCACGTTGTCGCGCTTGTCGAGCAGGATGCGTACCGAGAGACGCTGGTTCTGACGCAACTGCTGCGGCTTGCCGCCCTCGAAACGCACGCGCGCCACGACTTCGCCGTTGACCACTTCCGGCGAGATTGCGCTGACCGCGCCTTTCCAGTCACGGTCGTTGCCGCTGATATCGGCGGGCATGCCGGGCGCGAGATCGCGTGCGAAACTTTCCGGCACCGTCACTTCCACCTCCAGCGCGGACAGATCCACCACGGTCAGCAGCTTGGCGTCCTTGGCGACCGTCGCGGTCTGCGCGATGAACAATTGCCCAACCTGGCCGTTGACCGGCGATTGCTCGTTCAAGTCGCCCACCTGGCGTTGCAGGTCCTTGACCAGTAGCGTCTGGCGCTGAAATGCCAGTTTCTTGGCCTTGATCTCCAGATTGAGACTGTCGTTGTCCATGCCCAGGTTATCGTGTGCGTGGTGCAGCGCGATCTGCGCCTTCTCCAGGGCATCGCTGTAATGGTCCAAGTCCATCTTTGACACCGCGCCCAATTCGAAGGCTTGCTTGTAGCGAGCCAGATCGCGCGCGGCGCTCTGCTCGTCGATTTGTGCGTTATCGAATGTCTCCTGCAGTTTGAAACGCTGCTGGCGGGCGTCCACTTTGGCCTGCTCGTACGCCACCTGCAGCGCGTCGGCGTTGTTCTCCTCCTGTGCGAGCTTGCTGGTCAATTCGGGACTGTCAATCACCGCCAGCACCTGACCTTTCTTCACGCTGTCACCGGCGTGCACCTTCAGCGTCACTGCGCCGCCCGCGGTCGCGTACAGGGTTGGGCTGACCGCCGCGACCACGCGCCCGTCGGCAGCGATGTCACGCACAAACAGGCCGCGTTCGACGGTGGCGAACTGCAACCGTGAGGTGCTGACCGAGGCATCCGCGGAGAGCATGCGCATGATTGCCGGCACCAACAGCCCCAGCACCACCAGCAAAATCACGCTGCCGCCTATTAGGAACAGGCGCTTGCGTCGGCGATGCGCCCGGTTGTCAATCGCCACGTCCTGGCTAGCGGTGTTATCGTGGATACTGACGATTTTTTTTGGGTTGTTTGTGCTCATGCAAACCATCAAGCAAGCCGCGTGCCAATCTTCGCAGTGAGTTTCTCCGGTCGCCGGGCCTGTATTCAGGCCATAGAACCACCATGTGATTGCATGTTGCATCCATGAAAGCGGCATTGATGGCGCCCGCGGACATGCCGAAGTGTCCGACCGGACACCTGGGCAGCGGATCGGCTGATCTCGTATTGACTGCGTGCGCAAAAAAATGCGGCGGCCGGATGGCCGCCGCAAACATTCACCGTTATCGTTCTGGCGATTTTCAGTCGTGGCCCGGCGGCGGATAGGCCGGGATCAGCGGCGGCGGCGGCAGGTGCAGCGGATGCGCCTTGATTTTCCCCATCAGGTAATCCACCGCGGTGTGCAGTTGTGCGTCGTAGCCGCGCATAACATCCTCCGGCAGATCGTCCACTTCCATGTCCGGATCCACGCCATGGTTTTCGATTACCCACTGGGAGTCGAGGCCGTACATGGTGCTTTCGGGGATGGTGATGTAGCCGTTGTCGAGCAGCGGCCATGGCCCGCGGATGCCACGCACCCCGCCCCAAGTGCGGGTGCCGATCAACGGCCCCAAGCCGTATTTCCTGAAGAAATACGGGAAGATGTCGCCGTCGGACGCCGAGTAGTGGTTGATGAGCGTCACCTTGTAACTGTTGCTCACCTGCTGCGGGATCGGCGAGGCGATCTGCTGACGGTCGCTGTTCATGCCGATCAATACCCGCCGCAGTCGCTCCAGCACGATCTGGTCAATGAAACCGCCGCCGTTGTAGCGGTCATCTATGATCAGGCCCTGCTTGGTGAGCTGCGGGTAGAACTGGCGGATGAACTGGTCCATGCCCTGGGCTTCCATATCGGACATATAGATGTAACCGATCTGGCCGCCTGAGAGCTTGTTTACCTCTTCGCGATTATGATCTATCCAGGCCTTGAGGCGGATGTCCAGTTCATTGGGGATGGTCTTGATCAGCACCCGGCGCGTGTTCTTGCCGGCGGCATTGTCCGCGATGGTGAGTTCCACGTCATCGTTGGCGGTGTCCACGAATAGGCTGTAGGGATTCACGGGTGCTTTCAACTCGCGGCCATTCACCGCCAGCAGATAATCGCCGGTTTTCACATTTACGCCCGGCTCAGTCAAGGGCGAGCGGTAGTTTTCGCGAGTGTTGTCGCCGGGGTAAATCGTTTTGAAGTAATAGCGGCCGGAATTTTCATCCAGGCCGAAATCCACGCCCAGCAAGCCCGTCGGCGTGCGGTGCACGGCGTAATCCATGTCGCCGCCACCCACATAGGTGTGGGAGTTGCTGAGTTCGCCGATGGTCTGGCCGATGAAATAATTCAAATCCTCACGCGAACCCATGAGCGGCAGGAGCTTCGAGTACTTGGCCTGCACCGCATCCCAGTCCACACCGTTCATCTTGCGGTTGACGAAGAAATCCCGGTCCAGCCGCCAGGCCATGTGATACATCTCGTTCCATTCCGCGACCGGATTGATCTGCACCCACATGTGCGAGGTGTCGAGCGGCTTGGGTTTCGCATCCGGCATGGCGTCCTGCGTGAACAGTTTGCCGTCGGGGTTGTTGTAGAGAATCGTGGAGCCGTCGGCTGAAAGCGTCCAGCCGGCCAGGCCCGTCACCAGCGTCTTGTCCTCACGCTTAGCGAGATCATAGACATGCAATTCCGGCTGCATGCCGGTCAGCGGTCCGGCGATGGTTTGGTTGGGTGTGGTGCTGTAGAACACGTGGCCCGGCGTCGCGGTAAGCCCCGAGATATTGGCTGCCGGAATCGGCAGCGGTACGGCGCGCGCCATCAGGCCATCGAGATCAATCTTGATGGGCTTGCTGTTGCCCGGTTTCCATTCGCCGGGCTTCTGCTCTTTCTGTTCCGAAAGCGTGCCTTCGTCATTGCGCGGCGCGAACGGCGAAGCCTCATCCTTGGTCAGCGTGGTGACATACACGCCGTCCATCTGCAAGGTCGCGATGTTGAACTCGCTTTGGCTGAAGGTCGGGTTCTCGTGACGTGCGGATACGAAATACAGGTACTTGCCATCCGGATCGAACACCGGACCCTGATCGTTGTCCATGGGCGAGCTAATGAGCGTCGCTTGGTCGTCCGCCAGATTGTAGAGATAAATCTGGCGCATCTGGTTCGGCGCGGTGACGCTGTAAGCGAGCCAGCGTCCGTCCGGCGACCAACTGTAGTCGTGCATCTCGCTGTACTTGTCCTGCGCCACCTGCGTGAGCTTGCGGCTCTTCACGTTGAGATACCACAGGCGATGCTCGTTGTCCGAGAACGCGAGCATGTCGCTTGCGGGCGACCAACTGGGACCGTAGAAATAGCCGGTTTTGAAATTGGTCAGAGTTTGTTGCGGGCCGGAATTATCGGCCGGACGCACCGCGATCTGGTCTTCGCCACTAATGTCGGTGGCGTAGGTGATCCATTTGCCGTCCGGCGACCAGGCAGGATATTCCTCCTCGGAGTTGCTGGTGTCGGTCAAGTCACGGCTTGGACCGTGCTCTTTCGGCAGCGACCAGATGTCGCCGCGTGCCTGCAACAGCGCGCGCTTGCCATTGGGCGAAAGCGCCAGATTGGTGTCGCCTGCGGTATCCATCACCTGGATGTATTTGGAGGCGTCCACCCAGCGCAGACCGGTGCGGCTACCGTCGTCCGGTACGCTCACGTCGAGCTTGTGCAGTTGTTCGGACGGCAGGTCCATGACGTAGAGATCGCCGCCATCCTGGAACGCGATACCGGTGTCGCCGAGGCTCGGCCAGTCAATGTCGAAATCCTTGAAGTGCGTGACCTGGCGGAACTGTTTGGTGTTCAGATCATAGACCCAAAGATTTTTGCGTTCCTCCGGGCCGCGGTCGGAAATGAAATAAATCACATGCCCGTACCACATGGGGTCCATGTCGGCGCCGGGATAATCGGTGACACGCGTGCTTTTCTTGGTGGCGAAGTTGTACAGCCACACGTCCTGCGCCAAACCACCCTTGTAGCGCTTCCAGGTGCGGAAGTTGCGGAAGATGCGGTTATAAGCGATGGATTGTCCGTCTGGCGAATAGGTCAGCATGCCGCCTTTGGGCAGCGGCAGTTGTGTGGGCAGTCCGCCGTCTAGCGGCACCGTGAATAACTGGCCGAACCAGGAATTGAAGGTGGTGCGGCGTGACAGGAACACGATGTTTTTGCTGTCCGGCGTCCAGGTGACCACCATGTTGTCCGGTCCCCAGCGCAGCGGCGCGTTTGCCACCACGTCGGAATGGAAGGTGAGGCGCTTGGCGTTGCCGCCGCCCGCGGGAATCACATACACGTCGGTGTTGCCGCGGTACTGGCCGGTGAAGGCGATCCACTGCCCGTCTGGCGAGAAGCGCGGCATGATATCGAAACCGGGGTCGGTGGTGAGCCGGCGGGCGGTACCGCCGGCACGGTTCACTTCCCACAGATTGCTATGCGCCTCAAACACCACGGAATCACCGTGCAGAGTGGGATAGCGCATGAGGGTATTGCTGGCTTGGGCGGTGCCTGCCGCCAAACCTAGGAGGATCAAAGCGGGCAGCCATACGGCCCGAAGGGAAAAGCAGTTCCGGAACATGGGTATATTCCTTTTGTTATGAAAGCGAAAAGGGTGGCAAGTATGACACCAGAGCAGGCTGTGGGTTCAACCGCCGCTCTGATATGCTGCGCCGGGCGCCGTCAGACGGCGGCGCCCGTAAACGAAATTGCAAATCAAGACAAGGAGTTAGTTATGGACAGTCTTATCGAACAGCGCGGCGCTCGCATGGCGCCAATCTGGCTGAAAATCGCCGTGCTGTATCTGCTGATCGGGGTGATTTTCGGTCTGGTCATGGGCCTGAGCCATCAATTCCAGTACGCCCCGGTGCACGCCCACATCAACCTGTTGGGCTGGGCTTCGCTGGGTCTTGCGGGTGTCATTTACTGGCTATGCCCCCGAGCCGGCGGCCACTGGCTGGGGTTGGCCCATTTCTGGTTGCACAATATCGGTCTGCCGATATTTGTCATCGGCCTGTTTTTCGTGAATAGCGGCCATGTGGGAGCCATACCGGTGGTGGCGGTGGGCGCAGTGTTGGCGGTTATCGGCATCCTGTTTTTTACCATCAATCTGTTTGTGAACCTGAAAAAAGCCTGAGCATCGCGGGGCGGTGCGGTAGTCCGCACCGCCCTGGGTGCGTTATCCTAGACGTGCTTTCCACCTGCCCCGCCACCCGGCGGGCTTTGTCTATTCCCACATTTCAGGAGTATTCCATCATGCGTTACGGATTTCTTGCCGCCGGCGTACTGGCGGTCGCTGCGTTTTCAATGACTTCGGCGCAAGCCGCGGAAGCGCCGCGCATCGGCGTCGTCAATCTTCAGGAAGTGCTCGCCAAATCCCAGGCGGGCCAGCAAGCCAACCAGCAATTGCAGACCATCGTCAAGAAATTCCAGGACCAGGCCAACGATCAGAATAACAAGCTGAACGTATTGAAGCAGCAACTGGACAAGACCGATTCAAAAGCCGCGAATTACCAGCAATTGCAGAAGAGCTACGATGACAGCCGCAATAACCTGCAGCAATACGTGCTGATGAGCCGCCAGGATCTGGAGCAGCGCCGTCAGGAATTATTGCAACCCATCGAACAGGAACTGGGCAAGGTGCTGGACCAATATGCCAAGACCCACCGTTACGACATCCTGCTCAGCAAGGATGCCGCTGGTGCGGTGTATGCCTCGGGCAAATACGATGTGACTCAAGGCCTGACCGATGCCCTGGACAAAGATTGGGCGCAGGCGCAGAAACAGCAGCAGAGCAAGGCGCCTGCCGCGAAGAGTGGCGGAGGTTAATCACCCCTTCACTTTTGTCTCTCCCCCCTTTTAGGGGGAGAGAGAACGAAGTGTGCTTTCAGCACGGCCAATATGGTTGACTTGCGCAGTGATACGGTGACGCGGCCGACGGCGGCGATGCGCGCCGCCATGGCCGCGGCCGAGGTAGGCGATGACGTGTTCGGCGACGATCCGACGGTCAATCGCCTGCAGGAAAAACTCGCGGAGCTGACCGGCCACGAGGCCGGTCTGTTCTTCCCGAGCGGTACGCAATCCAATCTCGCAGCGCTTATGGCGCACTGTGAACGTGGTGAGGAATTCATCATCGGCTCACTCGGCCACAGCTACAAATACGAAGCCGGTGGCGCGGCGGTACTGGGAAGTTTGTGGCCGTGCCCCGTTGAATATGAAGCCGATGGCACGCTGGACCTGAAAAAAATCAAGGCTGCCATCAAACCCGATGATGCGCATTTCGCCCGCACGCGCCTGCTGGTGCTGGAAAACACCCAGAACGGCCGCGTGTTGCCGCTGGCCTATCTCAAAGATGCCGCGGACTTTGCACGCCAGCATGGACTTGGCATCCATCTGGACGGCGCGCGGGTGTTCAACGCGGCGGTGAAACTCGGCGTGCCGGTAAAGGACATCACCCGCCATTTTGACAGCGTTTCCATCTGTCTTTCAAAAGGGCTTGGCTGTCCGGTCGGCACGGTGCTGGTGGGCAAGCGCGAGCTGATCCGCAAAGCGCACCGCGCGCGTAAGATTCTCGGCGGCGGTATGCGTCAGGCGGGCGTCCTGGCCGCGGCGGGCTTATACGCGCTGGAACACCACGTTGAACGTTTGGCGGAAGATCACGCCAATGCCCGGAAACTTGCTGAAGGTCTGGCACAGATAAAGCAGATAAAAATTGATCCGGCCGCCGTGCAGACCAACATGGTTTTTGCGAGCATAGCAGCGGAGCATGTGCAGCCACTGACCGCACACTTGAAGAACGCCAGTATTCTGATCCTGCCCAATGCTAATTTGCGCTTGGTTACGCACCTGGATGTCAGCGCGGCAGATGTGGAGCGGGTCATTGCGGCATTCCGTGCGTATTTCCACGCCGGCTGAATGCGCCGCCCTTCTTTCCGGGTGGCCGATCTCCGAAACACCGACGAAACCGCTGGATGAATGAGGTCTCCGGACGCGGTTTATACTCTGGTCCGCACCCGCACCATCGGTGCAACAAGACCGCTTACGGAAATGCAGTCTGGCAACGTTGCAACACCGCATCGAACTGACGAAGCCGCATTCGGCCACGAGAACACCACGCTGAACAGCAAATGCCTGAAAGCTCAAGGCCAGAACATGAGGCGCGCGGTATTGACAGGAAGTCTCTTACGGAACTGTCAGCGCCCGCTTACTTCCACGACAAGTCGAGCTGCTTGTGAGTGGCAGCGCAATCTCGCAAGTAAAGGTTGATCAGGCTCTGGTATGGGATCCCGACCTCCTCCGAAACTGACTTGAAGTAATCAATCGCATCACCGTCCAAGCGAATAGTGATTTGCTTCTTGAGCTGAGGAGCGTAGGGGTTCTTCTTGGCTTTGGAGAAATCGTATTCTTTGCGCATGGGAGCACCTATCAGTATTGCCGAGACTCAGTGGCCGTAGCCTTTCTGGCCGAAATGATTCGGATCGTGTTGCTCTTGCTGCGATAACAGTGGCAAACGACAAGCAATCTGAGCCTTGTGCTTAGCCCGAGCAGGACGAACCGGTCCTCGTTATCCGAATGCTGCGGATCAGCGATGAGCTTGGCCCGCTCGTCAGCAAACACGGACTTGGCTTCATCGAAGCCGATGCCATGCTTCTTGATGTTTGCGGCGGCCTTGGCCGGATCCCACTCGAAGCGCAGCTCGGTCATGCACAGATTATAACTACAATGTAGTTACGTATCAACCGAAACGTTACTGTGGGCGCTAACTGGAAATCAGCGGCGCGCATAGCGCGTCCGCTGGATTGAGTTGTTAGCCTCCGCTGGCTGAAGCCGAGTACGGGCACTCGCGGGCACAGATATCACGCCTTCTATCCATTGGATGTAGCTTGAGATGCGAACGGCGTACACGATTTCGCCGTAGAGGCCTTCCACGAATGGGCGACCCGGTGCATATTTGCTCAAAAATGGATGGCCCGGTGGATATTTGCTCCAAGAGGCCAGGCCGACGAGTTGCCTTGAACTCCCATTTCCGATGAGCAAGGGGCCGCCGCTGTCGCCGCTTCCCGTCGCGCCTTCAAGCGGCAAAGCAGATGGAGGCGGGTCAAAACGATACCAAACATAGCGGGCGTCGGCACCGACAATCACGTTGAAGGCACGGCGCAAGACGGTGCGATGCGAGCTGTGAGGATCCTGGCCTTCGGTGCCATTGCCCGTGGCGCCCTTGCCCACAAGCTCTACGGTCATCCCCACCTCTTTGTTCCCGCGATAGAGGGGAACGGGAGCTACATCCGTTACTGGAGACACAAGTTCGATCAGCGCGATATCGTTGGACGACGCAAGAAATGCATGCGCCTTGGAGAAATCGCCGGATGCCAAGGCCTGCTTGACCAGCTGGTCAGGCAGTCTCTTGTAGCCCGGATAAGTGATGACACGTTTGACCTTGCGCGCCACACCGCCGATAGTTACGTCTTCTTCCATGCCTTGCATTGGCGCCGCGTGAGCTGCGGTTACGACCCACTGAGGTGCAATTAGGACGCCATGTCCCTCACCAGGCATGTCGACCAGCGCGGGAAATGCCGAAGCCGGAACTCGATACTTGGCATCCTTGACATCGCTACGAATAACGACGGCGCTGGCCGTGAACGAGATTGCGAGCAATGCAACGAGAAGAAGGCGTTTCATTTGTGTCCCAATGATTGGAAGGAGGCTAACGCTGGAGTTAAGCGGCGGCGCAGCCGTCCGCCTTGAACGAGGGGTTAGGCCGCGCTCGTGCCTCGACCGAGTTGTTAGATGCTTGTTTGCTCAACTCCATACCGTATTGCGGCGACGAGTACGTCAGTGTCTATATCCTTGAGCTTTTTGAACTTGATGCAATAGCCGGTGACACTCGCCTTGCCGAGCTCCTTTCCATACGCTTGGGCCAAATACTTCTTGTCTTCGATGCCAAGGATGTAGATGGAGATTCCTGTCGTGTTTGCGCTCATGCCAATTTGATAGAAGTCCTTGGTTCTTCCGTCGGCATATTTGATGATCTGCAGTCCGTATCCTATGTTTGGGTTGGAGACAACCTTGCCCTGTTCGTCTTTGCCATCTAGGAACCACAACTTGCACTTTGGCATTTGTGCCAGAATGACGCGGTGCAGTTCTTGCATATCGCCGCGTTTTGGTTCGGGCTGAGTGGCAATATGTTCTTCGATCTGCTTCCGGGTGTTCATATAGGGCGACCCTGCTGAGGCGGTGGCTTGCGCGGCCTAACGCCTGAATTAAGCGGCGGCGTAGCCGTCCGCTTGAATGAACTGTTATGCCCCGTTTACCTGCACCTGTAACGTGAACCCTGCCGCGTTAATGGTTTGCTGTTGGTCGGCTTGCGAAAGAAACTCGCAATTGCACGGATTGTCGATGCGGTTGATGGTGTAACCATGGGCATGGCTATAACCTTTGACCCAACTGATAGCGTGGGCGAAAGCAGCAGCAGCGTCTGGGAAATGTTGATGAAACGACACGGTGGATGCAAAAGCAGGATTGAACTCGGAGTCGTAAACGAGAACCTCGGAAGAGAAAGGGGCCGCGCCAGTTGGTGCGACAAGATGCAGCTTATAGAACACCTTTTTGTCGGTGTGAACATCAACCTCTTGCAGCGGGATCATCGAAACTCTCCTTGAGGGGCATAACGCTTGAAATAAGCGGCGCGGGAACCGCGTCCGCTTGATTGAGTAAAAAGAGACTTCCTGCTCCCTACGGCCTCGAGGGCCATGATGGTGTGTGTATACAACCGTCAGCAGAAGAGGAAGTCTCCATGAACACTATAACCATCGGTGTGGATTTGGCAAAGAGCGTGTTTTCGGTGTGCGAGGTGGACGCGGCAGGCCGCGTACTGGGCTGGCGGGATTTGGGGCGTGAGGCGTTTAGCGTGTGGCTCGCCCAGGTACCGGGCGGTACGGTGGTGGCGATGGAGGCCTGCAGTGGGGCGCATCACTGGGCACGGCGCTGCCTGGACTATGGCCTGCAGCCGCGGCTGATGGCGGCGCAGTTCGTGAAGCCCTTTCGCAAGAACAGCACAGCCAAGAACGACCGCAGCGATGCCGAGGCGATTGCCACGGCCGCCCGGCAGGGCAACATGCGGTTTGTGCCGGTGAAGAGCGTCGAGCAACAAGCGCGGCTGTCGTGGCACCGGGTGCGCGAGGGCTACAAAGTGGAGAGCCTCGCAATCGGCAACCGCCTGCGCGGACTGCTCGCCGAATTCGGGATCGTGGTGGCGAAGAGCGAGGTGGCGCTACGTCGTGTGCTGGCGAATCCGGAGCAGCTCGCGGCGCTGCCTGCGGAAACGCACGAACTCCTGAATGAGCTCGGTGCGCACTGGGCCGAGGTGCGGGAGCGTATCGGTGCCTGCGATGCACGCATTGAAGCGCACGCCAAGGCCGATGAACGCTGCGTGCGGCTGCGCGCCATCACAGGGATCGGGCCGCTCACGGCCGACGCCGCAGTCGCGACTCTCGGCTCAGCCAAGGATTTTCGCAACGGACGGCAGCTCGCGGCCTGGCTCGGTTTGGTGCCGACGCAGCACTCGAGTGGCGGGCACACGCGCCTTGGCACCATCAGCTGCCGGGGCGATGCGTACCTGCGCACGCTGCTGATCCAGGGCGCACGCAGCAGCCTGCAGCGTGCCCAAGCAGTGAGCGCCGAGAAGTCCACGCCCGAGCAGATCTGGATCCGCCAGTTGGCCTGCCGGATGCCATTTGGCAAAGTGCTGGTGGCTATCGCCAACAAGCATGCGCGGCAACTGTGGGCGATGCTCGCGCACGACGAGGCCTACGACGCCGACGCCTGGCTGAAGCACCCCATGGTGCAGCGCCCGGCCGGCAAACAGGCTCGCACGGTCGCTGCCATGATATGAATGGGTTCTACGTCAGCGCGAAGCGGTAGTCACGGGTCAGACCCACCCAGAGAGAACCTGACTAACTATCCGGTCGTCATCCACGTGTTCCGGTTGATCCCCGGTCACGGGCGACACCGCTGGACGAACGAGGTCTCCGGGCGCGGTTTATACCTTGGTCCGAGCCGACAGAATCGGCTCAACAAGACCGTTTACAGAAATGCAGTCTGGCACCGTTGAACATCGCATCGCACTGGCAATGCCGCCTCCCGTCAAGGCGCACAACGCGATGATGACGAGCAAACGCCTGAAAGCTTAAGACGAGAGAGTCAAGCACGCACTGTTGACAGGAAGTCTCTTACAGAATTGTTAGGCCGCAACCGTCTTGATCATCGCAATGCGCCTACAACTTTGCAGCAGGATACGACTCGACATAACTTTCTCCGCCCGACCCGTAGTAGGTGACGGTCCTTTTGCTGAAATCCACGTCGTAGCTTACGACGCCCGCCTTCCAAGTGGCCACCAAGAACTCTGGGAAAGTGCTTTCGCCAGCCTGGTCAGTCCGCAGTGCTGTGATGAGAGCATCTTGATTGAATGACGGTACGTCCTCCATGCCGGTGATAAGAGGACTTCCTTGCGTCACGACCGGGCCTTGCTCGGTCAAATACAAGCTTTGGCAGGCGGGCAGCGACCAGATGTTGCGCGTTACACCCGCTTTGCGAAGCGTTTCCGCAAGGTAGGGAAACCCGCCGACCTTGGGACGACCAGCCATCGCTCGCTGCTGGGCCGACTTCAGATTCTCAATAGCTTTACTCATAGATATGCCTATTTGCGGGACGCGGAGGTGTGGTCATGTGACAGCAGATACTTTTTGCGGCCTAACTTGAATTAGACCGAGAGATTTTAGTGAGCTTTGTCGTCTAATGTCAACAAAAGCAGGTCGGGCTCTACATCTCGTGCCAATTTACCGTTTGATTTGAATTTTAGGGCGGCCTAAAATCTTCCGTATGGATTCTCCAACCACTGTCTCCAAGCCACTCAAGCTGCTCGACCAGATTCGAGAAGCAATCCGGCTCAGGCATTACAGCATCCGGACGGAAGATGCTTATGTGGATTGGGCCAGGCGATTTATTCTGTTCCACGGCAAGCGGTATCCACGCGAACTGGGTGCTGCCGAGGTGGAACGGTTTCTGACTCACCCGGCAGCAGAGCGCAAAGCTGTTCCGCACTCCGCCATGAAATGAAAGGCGAGTTCGCGCCAGATTTCTGCGGACGAACTGTTACCGGACTGCTCTTGAATGAACTCCATGCATACCGTGGGCGCAAAGAATCGTAATTTGGTTCCCGTGCACTGGTATGCGCGGGAACAATCAACAGACACTACATTTTACTGTGTTGGATGAATCTCAACGAAGATGCTGGATGAATGCGGTGTAGGCATGGATTTCCCTTTCTCCATGATTCCTTCCAGGTGGAACTCAATCGCTTCTTGGATAAGTTTCAGGACTTCCTGTTGCGATTTTCCGACGGCCACGCAGCCCGGAAGATCCGGTACATAGGCACCGAAGCTGGATGGTCCTTCTTCAACCACAACCATGTATCGCATAGGAATCACCTACTTTTTAAGGCCGGCCTGTTTCAAAACGCTGTTTAATGTTCCCGGTGGAACATCAACTCCCGGATTGCCTGAGATTGTAACCGTGCCGGGTTTGGAAACGTGGTGAAATTGCCGGTGGCTGCCTTTCTGGCGAACCTGCTTCCAGCCGTCCTTCTCAATCAAGGTCACAAGTTCCCTGACCTTCATTCAAAGAGTTTAGCATGGCGGAGGTTTGAATCGTGAGGTCAGTGCACGACCTAGAGAAACTCTGCCTCTGCATACGCCCTGTTACAACTGGCGCTTTCACCCGGTATCATGACGCCCGCAAGCCGCGTGATAGCGCGGTTCCGGCATTGTCCGCGGGTTAAGCCATGAGTAATACGTCCATCCTTGCCGTCGCAGGCGCCGAGCGCCAGCCGCTGAAGGCCTTCACCGAGAAGGCGTACCTGGATTTTTCCAGGTACGTGATCTTGGATCGGGCGCTGCCGTACATCGGTGACGGATTTAAACCGCAGACGCTGCATGTCCTGCGGCATTCCTTTGCCACACATCTCTTGCAGGCGGGTTACGATATCCGCACGGTGCAGGAATTGCTGGGACACAAGGATGTGAGCACCACCATGATATATACGCACGTGATGAACAAGGGTGGTAAAGGCGTGCTCAGCCCGCTGGATCGTTTGTGAGATTGACTCCTGCGTATTGCCGGATTTGAATCAGGTAAACACGCAGACATGACTGATATGAGCCATCCTGTAGTTCCACCACGTATATTCTGTATCGGCCGCAATTATGCCGAGCATGCGAAGGAGATGGGCGCGCCGAAACCGGCGCAGCCGGTGGTGTTCATGAAACCTGCAACCAGTCTGGTGGCAGTCGGCGAGCCTCTGAAGCTGCCCAAAGACCAGGGCAGCGTACATCACGAGCTGGAGCTGGTAGTGGCCATCGGGCGCGAGGGAAAAGAAATTTCAGCCGGCGACGCGCTTGATCATGTGGCCGGTGTGACACTCGGAATTGATCTCACGTTGCGGGAACTGCAAGCTAAGCTGAAACAGGCGGGCCAGCCCTGGGAGTTGTCCAAATCTTTCGACGGCAGCGCGGTGATCGGAAATCTCGTTGCGTGGCCGGCGAATCTGGATATACAGAACATTGATATGCAGTGCCGTGTGAATGACGTACTGCGCCAGCAGGGCAACACCCGTGACATGCTGTTTCCGGTGGCGGAGATCGTTGCATTTCTAAGCCATTACTGGCGGCTGTTGCCGGGCGATCTGATCTATACCGGCACGCCGGCTGGCGTAGGGCCGCTGTTGCCGGGTGATCGCATTGAGATCGCCAGTTTTTCAATTGGCCGTTTTTTCTGGGATGCAGTCTGAGAGACTCAGCCGATATTGGTATCTAGATTCTCAACATGAACTGGGGCGGACTGTTTCTGATGTCGTTTTTGCCAGACGTAAATGGGGAGTCCCACGAGCAGCAACAGCGTACCCCAGTACAGGGAATCCTCACCGGTGCCGGCGGCGGCCCATAGCGCGAAGGCGAACGCGAGACAGGCCAGCACCAGCCTGCGCACCGGCGATTTGATAGTGTGTTTTTGATTGCGGCTCAATACGATTTCGGCCATGGCGCAGAACATGTACGGCACCAGTACGAAAAACGTGTCCAGCAGCACGATAATGTTGAACATGCCGACGAGTCCGTGGCTGTAATTCATGAGGATGAGCAGCGTGCCCAGTACGCTCGAGACCGCCAGACCCACTGCTGGTGTGCCACGGCGTGATTCGCGCGCGAAGAATCGTGGAAATAAACCGTCATTCGCTACCGCTTGGGGGAATTGTCCCTGCATCAGGATCCAGCCGTTGAGCGCACCGAAACAGGAAATCAGTGCGGCTGCGGCGATAACGTAGCCTCCCCAGTTTCCCCATATCAGTTTGGCGGCGTCGGCAAACGGCGCGGTGGAATGCGCGAGCGTGGCGCTCGGGATCAGGCCCATGACCACGGTAGTGCACACGATATAAAACACCGCGGCAATCACCGTGCCCAATATCGTGGCGCGCGGGATGGTTTTTTCCGGATTCTTCACGTGCGCGGCGGGGATGGTGGCGCACTCGAGTCCCAGGAACGCGAACATGGTGAAGGCGGCCGCCGTGTTGATGGCGGAAACCGGTGAGCCGCTGAGGTGGCCGGATTCCAGCAGCTTTGGATCAAAGTGAAAGAAACCGAATATCGCCAGCGCCAAGAGCGGCGCGAGTTTGAGGATCACGGTGATAAGCTGCATTTTCCCTGCCGCACGCACACCCCAGATGTTGAGTCCGGTGAGTACCCACAGCGCGACGATGGCCGCCAGGCCGCCGTATATCGGCTCAGCGGACAACGCCGGGAAATACGCGGTCAGGTAGCTGGCAAACGCGACCGCAATGGCGGCGTTGGCGGCGAGGATGCTGATCCAGTAAATCCAGGCGATGGTAAAGCCCGCGAAATCGCCGAACGCTTCGCGTGTGTAAGCATAAGGACCGCCGGCCTTCGGCAGGCGGCGCGACAGGCTGCTGAACACCCAAGCCAGCAACAGCGCGCCGACAGTGCTGAACCCCCAGCCCCACAAGCTGTACACGCCGTACAGCGCGAGCGAAGCGGGCAGCAGGAACACCCCCGAGCCCACCATGTTGCCGAGTACAATGGAGGTGGTGGTGGCAAGACCGAGACTGCGCTGGTTTGGCATGGGTAGGCGTCCGGGAGTTACGGGCCGCGGAGATTGTAGCGGAATGTAGCGGGTAATTTTGCAAGTTTGATGCAGGATAGTTGGCAGTAAACATGATGCGGCTATGTTTCCATGCGGCTTTGGGCATGTTGCTGTTGCTCATGGCCCCCCTGGCCCGCGCCGGACTTGGTCTCAACAGCGTTTCCATGCTGCCGAATGTGCGCGGCGTGTTTGGGCACATGGCCGTGGATGCAGCACATCGGCGTCTGTTCGTGTGTGTCACAGGTAGCGACACACTGCTGGTGTTGAACCTCGCAACCGGCAAGATAAGCGCCAGCATCACGAGCCTCGCTCAGCCGGTGGACGTGGTGTATCTTCCGCAAAGCAAACGGCTGGCCGTGAGCAACGCCGGCAACGGCGATCTCGATTTCTATGACGCGGATACCCTGATGCCCGGCGGCAGCATCACGTTCGGCGGTGATGCCGATGGCCTATACTACGACGCCGCCACCAAACGCCTCTATCTCGGCTATGGTGAAGGGCATGCCAGCGGCATCGCCATCATGGACAGCGACGGTCGCCCCCTGACGCAACTGTCGCTGGACAACCATCCGGCCGGTTTTACGGCGGATGCGGACGCCAAGCATCTGTACGTGAACTTGCCCGCCAGCCACGAGATCGCGATATTCAATCTGATGAGCAACAAGCGCATTGCCACTTGGGAGCTGGGTATTGAGAGTGGCACAAATTTTCCCATGGCGCTGGATAGTGCACACGGCAGGTTGTTCATCGCTACCCGTGATCCCGACGAATTGCTGGTGCTGGAAACCCGCAGCGGGCGAGTAGTGCAGACGCTGGTGGCGCCGGGTGACGTGGAGGGTTTGTTTTACAACGCCGCGAGCGGCGAACTGTACGCCTCGGGCGGCGTGGGCCGGATCGCGGTGTACGCCGAAGGCCGGGAAGGCCGGCTGCGCGAGAGCGCGGATATCCATACGGCGCGCGGCGCTGGCACAGCATTGCTGGATACCGCCACCGGCCGCTATTACCTGGCGGTTCCGGCCCGGGGCAAACGCGTGGCGGAGATTCGCGTATATGTGGTAACTGCGCCGGATCACGGGAATACCTCGTGAACGCAGCCGAAGCGCGGGCATTGGCGGAGGCGGTGCGCGCCGCCTGCCTCAAGGCAGCACGCGAGGGCTATGAATCCGCGGCCATAAGCGGCCTGTGTCACGAGGGCGCCGTGGAAGCTTCGCTGGGTGCGATCCGCGCCCTCAAACTCGACCAAGTGCTGACAGAGCCGGTCGTGCCGGCAGAAAAGAAGACCTGAAGGGCATGGTCAAATCCACGCCAGCCGCTACAATTCTTGCCGCAAACTTTGTTACCGGGAGACCCGAGACGTGAAGCACAGCCAAGCTGTCGCCGAATTCATCCGCCACCACTACCGGCACTTCAATGCCGCGGCATTGATTGACGCCGCCGAAGCCTACAAGCGTCACATGGCCGCAGGCGGCAAGATGATGCTGACGCTGGCAGGCGCCATGAGCACCGCGGAACTGGGATTGTCGCTGGCCGAGATGATCCGCCGCGACCAGGTGCAGATCATCACCTGTACCGGCGCGAATCTGGAAGAGGACATCTTCAATCTCGTGGCCCACGATCATTACGTGCGCGTGCCGCATTATCGCCAGCTTTCTCCCGCCGAGGAAGAAAAGTTGCTGGATCAGCATCTGAACCGGGTCACCGATACCTGCATTCCGGAAGGCGAAGCCATCCGTCGCATTGAGAAAGCCGTGCTGCAGGAATGGACCGCGGCGGACCGGAAAGGCGAACGGCTTTTCCCGCATGAGTTCATGTACAAAATTATCCGCAGCGGCGTGCTCAAGCAGTTCCATCAGATTGACCCGAAGGATTCCTGGATGGTGGCGGCGTGCGAGAAGAACCTGCCCATCATCGTGCCGGGCTGGGAAGATTCCACACTCGGCAACATTTTCGCGGCGCACTGCATGAAAAGCGACGTGAAAAACGTGCACACGGTGCGCACCGGCATCGAGTACATGATGCTGCTGTCCGATTGGTACCGGAAGAATGCCGCCGGTCAGGGCGTGGGCTTCTTCCAGATTGGCGGCGGCATCGCCGGCGATTTCCCCATCTGCGTGGTGCCGATGCTGGAGCAGGACATGGAGCAGGAAACGCCGCTATGGGCGTATTTCTGCCAGATCAGCGACTCCACGACGAGCTACGGCTCCTATTCGGGCGCCGTGCCCAACGAAAAAATCACCTGGGGCAAGCTCGGCAAGGACACGCCACGCTACATCATTGAATCTGACGCCACCATCGTGGCGCCGCTGATGTTCGCCTATTTGCTGGCTGAATGAAGGCTGCGATATGAAACACATCACCGTTTTGTTGCTTGCCTGCCTGCTGCCTTTGGCGGCACTCGCGGATGCGTTGCCATCGGTACCTTACGTCCAGGTGACAGGTCATGGTTCGCTTACGGTAGTGCCGGATATGGCGCATGTCTCCGTCACGGTGGAAAAGACCGGCGAGGATATGTCCGCCGCACGCGCGGATGTGGAACGCCGCACCAGCCAGGTCATCGCTTCCGCAAAGCGGCTGGGTGTAGCGGAACGTGACATCAGCGCGAACACCCTGTCCATCTGGCCCGAATACCGGTGGCAGAACAATACCCAGATCTTTGTGGGCCAGCATGTAAGCCGGCGCATCGAGATAACGCTGCACGACCTGGACCGATACGCGGACTTGGTGAGCGCTCTGGTGAAAGCGGGCGTGAACAATGTAAGCAACACCTCGCTGGATCGCAGCGACATGCCAGAGCTGCGTCGGCAGGCACTGGCCCAGGCGGTGGACGACGCCCACGCCCGGGCTCTAGCCTTGGCGAAGGCGGCCAACGTAAACTTGGGCTCCGTGTACAGCATCACCGAGAATACCGGCTTCGCGCCGCGCCCGATTGTGACGGGATTCCGGGTGGCACCTGCTTCCGATGGCGCGGAATACGAGCCAGGCACCATTGAAATCACCGCCGACGTCACCGTTGTGTATCTGCTCAAGCAAGCGCGTTGAGTATGGCTGGAGTACAATTAAATCTTAACCGATAGTGGAGGTGTATCGTGAAAAGCAATTTTGTTAAAACTTTGACGGCGGCCGCGACGCTGATGCTACTGCTCGCCGGTTGCGCTAGCATGGGCGGCAGCAGTTCTGGCACCGAAATGTTAAGCACGGGCAATCACAGCAACATGAAGGATGAGCAGTACAAGGACGTCCATAACCAGGCGGATTTCGATGCTTTGTGGCAACAGGCCTTTGCAAATCAATCGAGCGCGCCATCCAAACCGGCCGTGGATTTTTCAAATAACATGGTGTTGACCATGTTCCTCGGTGAGCAAAAGCACGGCGGTTACATTATCCGGTTCACGAATTTCGATGCATCGGGTGCCACCGTGAACGTGACGGTGGAAGTCACCATTCCGGGGACGAATTGCCGTTTTCCTTCCGGCACATCCGAGCCGTATGCGTTTGCCTCGGCGCCCGCAACCACCAAGCAGGTGAACTTCAATGTGACGCAGCGCAACGCGCCGGCCTGCGGCTGATAAGCATTCGATAGTCAGAAAACACTGGGCGGACTTTGCGGTCCGCCCGGTTGTTTTTTCTTCAGGATAAAGATCCCGGGTTCCCGCGTTTGAATTCTTTTGACGCGGGTGATGCGATCATGCGGGAAAATTCCTGATTCTGGGCGATGGTCTCGCTCCCGCACTCAAACTTGCAGGCCGAATTGGCGCAGAAGCTCCTTGCGGCCGGCTGTGGTAATCCGCAAGGCACGGCTATCAAGGTCTTTGACAACCCATTTGCGTTTCAGCGCGAGCTTCAACAACGCTGCGCCGAGCGCACCGGCGATGTGCGGCCGGCGTTCGCTCCAATCGAGGCAGGCATAGGCGAAACGGCGCCGCCGCCCGCTGGCCGCTTGCATGTCAACGCCAAACTCTTTCAGTGCCTTGGCTCCCTCGCTGGTGACGGCGTATTCGCCAGTGTCTGCCGAAGCGTTTGACAACCATCCCATGTCCACGAAGCGGTCGTGCAGTGCTACGGCCAAGCTGCCCGCCATGTGGTCGTAGCAGGTGCGCGCGGCGCGCAGGCGGGTTGGGGTATTCGGAACGAACCCGCCACGGGATATGCCGGCAACGACCGTCAGGGCTTCAAGCGCCTTCGCCACGCTTTCGTTTTCCAAGCTGTAGTAGCGATATTTTCCCTGAATCACAACTTTTATGAGGCGCTGCTCCTTCAGGCGCGCCAAATGCACGCTGGCTGTCGAGGGGCCGACCTCCGCCACGATCGCGAGCTCAGTGCTGGTGCGCGCGTGGCCGTCCATCAGGCAATAGAGCATGCGGGTGCGGGCCGGTTCGGCGATGGCCGCGGCAATTCCAGCCACCAGAGCGTCAGGCGTCGCTGCATTCATAGTTTTATCGTAAACGAAGTGTGTTTGTCTCGCAATGGAGATACTTGCTCCGGATTTACCGCCTCAAGCCGGACGAACAGCCATCCGCCCTGTATGCGGTTCCGACCACATCAGGAGAGAGCACATGACGATTACTTGCATCATCCGCTATGAGATTGATCCGTTCCAGCGTAACGCGTTCAAAGAATACGCGGAGAACTGGGGGCACATCATCCCGCGTTGCGGCGGGCACCTCATTGGGTACTTTCTGCCGCATCAGGGGACGAACAATATTGCCTGGGGTTTGATTGCGTTTGACAGCTTGGCCTCCTATGAGGCGTACCAATTACGCCTGCGATCGGATCCGGAAGGACGTGAGAATTTTGCCATGGCCGAGGCCAAGCGGCTGATTCTCCGTGAGGAAAGGAATTTCGTGGCAGTCGTGGACGGCACACTGGGAATTCCCTCGACCGTGTAGTAAGAAATAAATCGGAGTTATTTCAGAAATCCAGCGGCTAGCGACAACGCAAATGAACTATACCTGCCTCGGTGACAGGGAAATCCGTGCCATAAAGCGGTGTGGCATGGTTTCCGGCCATTCGAGGAGCGAGATGCCAAATGCTTACCCAGGCTGAAAAGGGCAGAGCCTTCCGCGCGCTGCATGCGCGCGAAGGCGCATTCATTATCCCCAACCCGTGGGATGTGGGTACGGCCCAGCTGCTTGCGTATCTGGGTTTCGAGGCACTGGCGACCACTAGCGCCGGTTATGCGTTTTCTGCCGGCAGGCCGGACAATTCGATTCCGCGTGATGAGATGCTGGCTCATGTCGCCGGTATCGCATCTGCCACTGATCTGCCGGTCAGTGCCGATCTCGAGAACGGTTATGGAGATGATCCCGCAACGGTTGCGGAAACCATCCGACTCGCGGCCGCCACCGGTGCTGTCGGCGGCTCAATCGAGGATTCAACCGGCCGACCGGATCATCCGGTTTATGAGTTTGAGCATGCGGTCGAGCGGGTCCGCGCGGCAGCAGAGGCGGCACACGCATTGCCGTTCTCATTCATGCTGACTGGGCGAGCCGAAAATTATCTCGTCGGCAGGCCGGATATCAGGGATACGATCAAGCGGCTTCAGGCTTACCAGGAAGCGGGCGCAGACGTGCTCTACGCGCCTGGTCTCGCGAGCCGGGGAGACATCGCCGCCGTGGTCAACTCAGTAGATCGCCCCGTAAACGTGGTCATGGGCCTGCAAGGCATCCGCTTGAATCTCGCGGATCTATCCGCCATCGGGGTCAAACGCATCAGCGTCGGCAGCGCGCTCGCGCGCGCCGCCCTCGGCACTTTCCTGCGCGCGGCTAGGGAGATGCTTGAGCATGGCAGCTTTTCGTTCGCAGATGACGCGGTGAGCTACCGGGATATCAATACTTTATTCAAGACCGATACCGCAGCCGCGCAACGGCTCATCCATCGCGTCGTTGAAAAGCGGAGGGCGCAATGAAGAAAATCGGGATCGTCGGTGGCATCGCCTGGCCGTCCACCGTCGAGTATTACAGCGAACTCTGTCGCCTGGGCGAGTTGTGGAACCATAGCCATCCGCACGCCGGTCACGCCATGCCGGAGATGGTCATCGAATCGCTGGATCACGACAAGGCCGTTGCCTACCTTGGCACTGACGACGATGAGGCGTCTTGGTCGCGATTTGACCAATACCATCGCGCCGCGCTGCAACGCCTGGAAGTAAGCAGCGCGTGTGTTGCACTGATAGCCAGCAATACATCTCACCACCGGTTCGCGGAGATCGTGCGCGGCATCGGGATTCCCGTCATCAACATGTTCGAGGTCGCCGCCAGGGAATGTGCGCGCATCGAAGCCAAACAGGTCCTGATACTGGGCACGGCCACGACCATGCGGTCAGCAAGACTCCGTGAGATCTTTGCCGCTCAGGGAATCGAAGCGACGGGGCCGGAGGATCCGGACGCCAGGGCCATGACCATCCGGCTCAGTGAACAACTGCAACACGGGAAAACCGGGGGAACGGATGTGCGCCTGGGAGACATCGCGAGGCGATGCTGCGAACAGCAGTTCGCGGCACCGCCGGTTGTGTGCCTGGCCTGCACCGAACTGCCGCTGGCATTCCCTGAACTGAAAACCCTTGCAATGTTCGAGATTGATGGCGTCACCTACATCAATACCACTGCAGCGCACATTGACGCTGTCTTTGATTTTGCCAGCACATGAGGAACCCAAGATATGTTTAATCCAGAAGTTGATGACCTTGTTCCCAGTGAGACAAAAATCATGGCGGACAAGCTTTCTGTAAAAGTCGGAACCCGCATCAAGCTTATTGACCCGGCACAGATCATGTATGTGGAAGCCTCCGGCAATTACATTGGCATTGTCATGGTCAGTGGAGAGACAATCCACACCAAGGAAACCATAACCCACATTGAAGGCAGATTGCCAACGCCCCCATTCGCGAGAGTACACCGGTCTTTCATTGTCAATATCAGGTGTGTCAATGAAATCCGGGCCCAGCAAAACGGCTATGAATTGACCCTGACTGGTAACGTCAAGATTATTTCCGGATCAACTTACAGAAAAGACATTCGCGCACAGCTTTTAATCAAACCGCAGCATGACCGCAAGCCTGTGCTCAATCAGCGTACCGACAATAATGTTGTTGATTTCCATCCAATGCCTGTTGCACACGGGAAATATCACCGACTGTCCAAGTGCACACACATACGTGCATGCGCTCCAGGTGATGAGGATGCCCTGACTTTCTTGGGGAAAGTCACGTTCATGGAAACCTACACGGGCGCTTTTGCGGACGAGGACATCCTCGCACATTGTGTTAACCACGATTCGCCCGGTACTTACCGGAGATGGCTCGAAAATGCCAAGGCGCGAACCTGGATGGCGGAGACCGAAACCTGCAATGCACCGGTGGGCTATCTCGTGGCGGCGCCGCCCAGCCTGCCGTTTAACGGCGTGCAACCTGATGATTTGGAGATTCACCGCATCTACCTGCTGAAGCACTTCCAGGGCGGCGGCTTGGGCAAGAGCCTCATGACAAAAGCGATTCAGTTTGCAAAGCAAAACGGATTCAAACGCATATTGCTCGGTGACTACAAATATAACGACCGGGCCACGGATTTCTACCAACGCTTGGGATTCCGACCGGTGGGTGAATATCTTTGCCGGGGCGGGGACCACGATTACGATGATCTCGTCTTTGGTTTTGAAATCTGATGCCGTTTGAGGCATGGCTGCGAATACTTAATCGAATGTAGTTCTGGAGGTATAGATCGTTGATGCATTCTCTACTGACGTAGAAATGACCAATACACATCATACGGAGCCGCCGTTGCCATTAAAACCAAATAAAGAACCGTTCCACCAGCCAGATCCGGGCAACGCCTGCCCGTAAAGAAGAGTTCATCATGGAAAAATTGTTACTCGCCTTGGCCCTACTCATCTCCGGTTTTTCTGTCCTGGCCGCGCCTGGGCCTGACTGCTCGCCAGAGCATGCCCTAGCCCTGGTGGCGGCGCTCGATACTGAATACCAAGCGGCGGTAGCAAAGAATGACGCTGCCACTATGGACCGGCTATTGGCAAATGATTTCATACTGGTCAACGGCAAGGGTGCGGTCTACACGAAAGCCGATTTTCTGACGGAAGCGCGCAGCGGCCGCATCATCTACGAGAGGCAGGACGACAGCCGGCAGAAGGTGCGGGTCTGGGGCAAGACCGCGGTCCTCACTGCGCTGCTCTGGGCCAAGGGCAGCGAAGGCGGCAAACCCTTCGAGTATCGCGCCTGGTTTAGCGACATGTACCTCTGTACTGCCACCGGCTGGCGTTACACGTTTGCCCAGTCCGCGCAGCGCCTGGCGGATGCGCCAAAAACCTGACCGTCGGTGTCGTAATCCGCTATGGCGACGGTGTAGATGATCTTCAGGTTCTCGGCGACTTGCTTTCCAGGCCGGATAGACAGACGACTTTAAGGAGGCAGTGATGAATGCGCTCAAACGTATTCGGGCTTATCTCCTGGTGTGCAGCCTGGTTACTATTGCGCTGCCCCTGCAGGGATTCGCACAGCAGAGTTCCAATACATCGAACCTCAGCCCTAAACAGGCTGCGTCGGAACGGGACGAGCAACACGATTTTGATTTCGCGATTGGTACCTGGAAAGTCCACATATTGCATCTCCAGCACCCGCTTACTGACTCAAAAACATGGACTGAATTCAATGGCACTGTCGTCGTTCGCAAGGTTTGGGGCGGCCGTTCCAATCTGCAGGAGATCGAAGTTGATACTCCAACGGGGCCAATTGAAGAGCTACGGTTATGCCTCTACAACCCCCAGTCCCATCAGTGGTATTTGTATATGGCGAATAGTCGGGATGGCGTCCTCAGTCCACCCATGATTGGCGAGTTCAAGAATGGGCGCGGCCTATTTTATGACCAGGAACAATTCAACGGCAGGGCCATCTTTGTTCGACATGCCTGGTCGGACATCACACCGAATTCCTATCACTGGCAGCAGGCTTTCTCAAAGGATGGCGGCAAGACTTGGGAACCGAACTGGATTGTAACGGTGACGCGAGAAAAGCACGTCGCCGCCAAAACAGGATGGCGGCATGCCGGCACAGAGCGCGGCGGCCAACGCGATTTTGACTTCGAGATTGGTACCTGGAAAAGTCATATACGGCGGCTCCTGCATCCACTGACCGGCTCCGCTGCCTGGGTCAGATATGAAGGCACTACCGTCGTCCGCTCGGTTTGGAACGGCCGCGCCAATCTGGCAGAGCTTGAGGCCGGTGGCCCAGCAGGTCACCTTGAACTTCTGTCGCTGCGTCTATTCAATCCCCAATCCCGGCAGTGGAGCCTCAATGTTGCCAACAGCAGCGGCGGTACCCTGAATGCACCCACGATTGGCGAGTTCAAAAATGGACGCGATGAATTTATAGATCAGGAATCATTTAACGGCAGAACCATTTTGGTTCGATTTGATATTTCGGATATCACTCGGAATGCAGTCAGATTCGATCAGGCGTTCTCGGATGATGGAGGCAAGACTTGGGAAGTAAATTGGGTCGCGACGGACACACGGATAAAAGATGAATCTGACAAAGCGCACTGAGTTCCGTCATGTATCAGACAGAAAACCGTGCGACTGAGATAAGATTTAGACGCTGGGAACTACTACCGGTTAAATGAAAACAAAAATTCTGCCAATTTTTCTCACGGCCTGTTGTACATTTCACGCCGTCGCAGGCACGGCGCAAGATTCCGCCGCCCTTGATCCATTCGCCAGTTACGTGTAGTTCATGAGCAACTGCAAAAGAAGATAGACTGTGCCTTGCTGTATCTGATGATTCGCCGAGATCAAGTTTTCATTTGCGGGAAATAAAAATGAACAGACAACTCGTCGCAAATGGAAGTCCATACGAATCAATCGTTGGTTTTTCAAGAGCTGTTCGTGTGGGGAATTTTGTTTCAGTCGCTGGCACAGCACCCATTGATCATTACGGGAAGACTGTCGCAATCGGTGATGCGGAAGGGCAGGCACGAAGCTGCATTATAATCATCAAGGATACGCTTGAGGGGGCTGGCGCAAGCCTAGAGAACGTGATTCGGACTCGCATATTGCTAACCAGAATAAAAGATTGGAAAGTAGTAGCGCGCGCACACGGTGATTACTTTTGGGAAATTAAGCCCGTAACATCTATTATCCAGGTGACCTGCTTCATAAGCCGAGAATGGCTGGTTGAAATCGAAGCCGATGCAATCATATGACCAGCGATTACCTCAAATTTCTTGCATCTCCGTTCTTGGGCTTGTTATACAGACCAGTCATCTTATGTAGGCTTGTCGGCGGTACTGGTGCCATTGGGGGCTAACGCTTCTTTCGATGATGCTACATTCGGGGCAGTCGCTGAACCAAAATACTGGATCTGTGACACGGCCGCGACGATGATGGTACCAGCGATGAGCACGCGCGGTGTCAATGGCTCGCTGGCGAACAACCAACCGAGCATCACTGCGATTACCGGGTTCACAAATGCATATGTGGACACGCGTGCTGGCGTCGAGACTTTAAGCAACCACACATAGGCGGAGAACCCGGCGAGCGAGCCGAACACGATCAGGTAACCCAGCGACAGCAGTGATTTTAGCGAGATCGCGTCAAGGTGCACGGCTGTACCTTCACCGACGCCTAACTGTCATGACCAGGAGGAATGTAAAAGACAGTACCGGCATTAAGTTAGAGCATTGCTCCATCGGCCATCTGCAGGAGCATGCGCCCTGACAACACCATACCGACATGCTCAACGTTGCACAGGTTTATATGGAGCGCTGCCCCGACGTGCTTCGACCATATCCAACCAGGTTCATAGGTGGCACGTCCAAGCGTCATGCCGCCAACGTGAATGATTTCAAACCTTCCTTTCTCAGACCGGCGTACTTCGTCCGGCTTGGTAAATGTCGTGGTTACAGGTAGTTTCATGGGAATTCCTATTATGAGAGTTGAGAATATCTATATCCGTGTCATTTGTGTGAGTTGCTTCCATGATTCGTCAACGGCTCAGAAGTCTTTTTCCAGAGTCAAGGCCAAATGATGGCCGCCGACGTTATAGCCGTTCAGGGTATAGATGACGGGATTGCCGTTGGTCCAAGTCTCGGCCAGCGTGAGACTGAGGTCGGGTCGGAACGCGTAGGCTACCAACAGCTTGTAGTCCGTATAGTCCATGCGCGCATTCGACTGGCCGGTGGTTGTATTTGTGCCGCTGAATTGTCTGCGACCCAGATGTGCGCCCAGGCTCCAGCCGCCGACCAGCGGCTGCGTAGCAGACAAGTCCGCGTATATCGTGCCACGCGAGTCCGGCGTAGCGACGTTGTTGGTCACCGAGTAATTAAGCTTGGCGCTCAGGCCTTTCCAACTTATATAGCCGAACACCTCGGTGGTGTTGGGCTGATCGACTGGCGGCGATTGCGGCACGTAGCGGCCGGGAAATTGCAGACGCAACACGCCTGCCTTCCACAGCCAGTCCTGGGCGAAAGCCTGACGATAACCGACGATACCGTCCACCTCCATGCTGACGCTGTCGCCGGGATAGACTTGATCAACCCAGTTGATACTGGTGCCGTCGAGATTGATATAGAAGCCGCTTGGGGAGTAATAGTCGAGCTCGCCCTGCACCGAGGGATTGCCGACGCTTTGCGCCAGACCCCGGCCAATGTAGTTGCTCATGAACTGCACATAGCCGGTGAAGGGATCGGGCGGCGCGGAATCCTGTGCCATGGCCGCTGTAGTCGCAAAGACCCCACCAATGAGGAGCCATGCCAATAGGGTTGTTGAAGCCATGCGGTGATTACATCGTGAATGTTTGTGAATGCACGGGCTTGCGGCGGACCCTCGCGACACCAGCGGGCAAGCCGCTTCAGGCCATGGCCACATTGACTGGTCCCTGAATTCCAGACGAGCGGCAGGTCCAGTTGCGCCAGCAAGAGCCTCGGTTTGTAGCAATTGCCCGAACCAGACATGCCGTAAAGACGGTACAAGAGTGATTCCTTCAGGCTACTCGGAAATAAAAGGCGCCGGCTAGCAGAGAAGGCGGAGAACAGCAACGTAACAACGACTTCCAGAATAGCCGGCGCCAGCGCATTGCCAACGCAACGCGTCGGCAAATATAGTTTGGGATGTCACGGATTTCCAGTCTGGAAATACCGGTTCAGCATCCAAATCCACCAGTTGCACAGTTTCCTGTAATCCTTCGGCCCCCGGTTCGTGTCATTCGTGCATATTTTCTTCAGTCATTGCGCCATTAGCGCGGATTGACTCCTCGTATGGGGAGTCTTTCTGACTTTCAAACCGAATCAATAATTCTGAACACAAGATTCGGCGGAATAAGCGTCGAAAACACAATGAAGTTAATGCATGAAACGATTGAACCGAGGGGACGAACAGATAATTTTTATATGTGAAGACCTTGAATGAGATGGCTAGTAGCATGAATTCACGCCTTTCACCTCTGGAATTGTCCGAGTCGCAAGCCAAGAATATGCGCGACTTCCAAGCTAGGGTATTTTTGATACAACTCATGAATTACTCATTGTTCAAGGTGACTTCGGTGTTGTTAAAAACAAACATTGCGATGTTCGTTATCGAACCACTTGCGCGATTCCTTGAGCTTGGTGAATTGCACAATTCTTAAGTCCCAATCTACTTTATCGAGGAACTACTCATGAAAACAGATTTAATCACTAAAGCCGTGCGTTACGCCCTGGTCACAGGCGTGGCCACCGCTCTCGCGGCCCCGGCGGTCTTCGCCCAGGACGCCGCGCAGAGCACCGCCAATCAGAATCAAAACCAGAACGCCAACACCGCCGAGCTCGGCAAGATCGAGGTCACGGGCACGCGCATCAAGCGCACCGACGTAGAAACCGCCCAGCCGGTGACCATCGTCACCCAAGCCCAGATAAAGGCCACAGGTCTGACTTCCATTGGCGATGTGCTACAGCAGCTGTCGTCCGTTGGTGCAGCCATAAATACCCAGTTTAATAATGGCGGTAATGGTTCGGTAGAGTTAAACCTGCGCAACGTGGGATCGCAGCGCCTTTTGGTGCTATTGAATGGCCAGCGGGTGGATGCGGGGATAGATGGAACAGTGGATCTGAACAACATCCCGATTTCTATCGTGGACCATATCGAGGTGCTGCAGGACGGCGCCTCGGCCATTTATGGGTCCGATGCCATCACGGGCGTGGTGAATATCATCACCGTTAAGAACTACAACGGCGCCGAGGCCAGTGCCTATATGGGTATGTTTGACGGCAAGAACGACGGCGGTGGCTGGGACGGCAAGACCCAGGATTACAACTTCACCATTGGCTCCAGCGGTGACCGCTCCGGCGTGGTTATGAACGTGGAGTATGTAAACCAGTCACCCATCTATGCCGGTAACCGTTCTATTTCCAAGGAACCGAGTGTCGGGGGCGGAGCTTCGGTGGGCAGTTCGGGTGCGGCCGCGGGGCGGTTTTTCATCGGTATTCCCAAGGGCACCACCTGCCCAGCGGGCGTGACCACCAACGTCAATCCCAATTCCACTACCTGCGACATGTCGTTGATCAACACCCCGGACAATAATCCTTCCTTGAGCAATTTCCGGGATTTCCAGAACTCCGACCACTTCAACTTCGCGCCACTGAACTACCTGGTGACGCCCAACGAACGCACCAGCCTGTATGTGCAGGGCCATTACGATCTGGCCGACAACCTGACCTTCAACACCATGGCGATTTACAACAACCGGGTATCGCAATTGCAATTGGCGCCCTCGCCACTGTTCTTGGGCCGCAGCGGTACCAGCGACGTCAATGGTGAGCCCATCACGATCTCGGGCAAGAACCCCTATAACCCCTTCGGAGTGGACCTGACCGGCGGCAGCACCGGCACGGCCGCCACCTGCGCAGCCAAAGACAACTGCGACGTGTTGCAGTTCCTGGGCCGCCGGCCGCTGGAACTCGGTAACCGCCTGTTCAATCAGAACGTGCAAAGCTTCGCGTTCCGCGGCGGGTTCACGGGCTACTTCAACCTACTGGGCAGCGAATGGGACTGGGACGCTACCTACAACTACGGTAATAACTACGATTCTGATGTCACCAACGGCTTAGTTAATACCGAACGGCTGCAGCAGGCTCTAGGCTATCCGGGTGAAGCGCCATGTGCCGGGTTACCGACAGGAGGGTCAGGCGATTGCGTGCCATTCAACATTTTCGGCGGCTACAACCTGGTCACCGGCCAGGGCAGCATCACCCCGGCGATGGCGCAATACGTGCTTTTCGAAGAACATGATGTCATTGAAGAGACCATGCGGGACTACACCGCCAATATCACCGGTACCCTGTTCAACCTGCCGGCGGGTCCGGTTGGGCTCGCCCTGGGTGCCGAATCGTTGGGGCACAATGCGTTAGCACATCCCGATGCACTGGTGCAGGAAGGTAATACCAGCGGGAATGTGATTGAATCCACCAATGGCGAGGAAAGCACCAAGGCGGAATACATCGAGCTCAACATCCCACTCGTCGCGGATATGCCGTTCATGAAGAGTGTGAGTCTGGACATCGCCGATCGCTGGTCGCAGTTCCAGTGGGAAGGCGGTAATGCCGACACAACCGGGGCCGGTATCGAACATAGCGCCGCTAACGCTTCGGGACGCGCGGCGCTGCGCTGGCAGGCCACCGACGAGTTGCTGCTGCGAGGATCCTGGTCGCAGGGATTTCGTATCCCAAGCATCAGCGAGTTCTTTTTGGGTAACAGCCAGAGCTTCCCGGGCGTAACCGATCCGTGTGTAGGGGGGGGCGTGGGAACCAAGCCCGGATTCTGCAGTCCGGCTTCTACCCAGCCGAATGCGCAGATCCGGACCACAGTGGGCGGCAATCCGAACTTGACGCCGGAGCGCTCCATCTCGGAAACCGGCGGGTTTGTGTACAGCCCCGACTGGTTGCCGGGCTTTGACTTCAGCGCCGACTACTACAAGATCAACCTACTGAACGCCGTGTCTACGATAGGCGCCCAGACCATCGTGAACGGCTGCTACTACGGCGGTAATCCGTACTACTGTAGTCTGATTACCCGCGGCGTCGGTGGCCCGTACAACGCCGCCGGCTCGATTACCAATATTATCAATACCAATGTGAACATCGGCGGCATCAAGACCGAGGGTGTGGACGTAGTGACCGACTACAAGTTCCCATCTACCAGTGTGGGTGATTTCAAGGCGAGCCTGAACGTCAACTTCACCAAGCAATGGGTGCTGACTCAGCCTTACGGTTCGGGCGCCTTGAGCAGCCAGGAAATATCCGGCACTACCGGCGGTACCGGTGCCGATATAGGTGGCACGGGTACGGTATTAGGCGGCGTGCCTAAACAACGCGCCAATTTTGGCTTGAACTGGAACTATGGCGACTGGTCGGCGGTGTGGAACGTGGAATACATCAGTCACTTGATTGAGGACTGCGATGCGCTCTACGGTGAGGATGGTCCCGGTTCGACACCCACGGCCGCGCTGGCTTTAGCGCGTTGCAATATGCCGAACTTCTCCTTCCCGTACGACCCAGGCACGGGCCCGAACGGCAGGGTACTCGCCAACCACATTGGTGCGACCACCTACCACGACGTGGCGGTGACCTACCATATGGACAGCTGGAATAGCGACTTCACGTTCGGCATCCGCAACCTGTTCGACAAGGAGCCGCCGATTGCCATGTCGGCCTTTGCCAATAGCTTCCTGCCGACGTTCTACCGGGCCCCCGGCCGGTTCTTCTACGCACGCATCGGCGTGAAGTTCTGAACCAATATAACAGGTGATTGAGTGCAGTCAGCGGCCCCGCAACGGGGCCGCTGTCTTTTTTATGAGTCTGATGCACGCCGGTGCGGTCCGCCAGCCGCACCTCGGGCGCTTTCGGGAAGCCACACCCATGTCCGAAAATGGCTAGCGAAGGACGCGGGCGGAGGTATAGTACCCGCCCATGGACCCGGTCCCGACATCACTTGATCCTCGCGTGTGCGACCGCGCGCGCCTGGCGCGCGATCCGCATTTCGACGGGCGTTTTTTCATCGGCGTAACCTCCACCGGCATTTATTGCCGGCCGATCTGTCCATCGCCGACCGCGAAGCGGCTCAACGTGCGCTATTTCCCGTCGGCGGCCGCGGCGGCGGAAGCCGGTTTTCGTCCCTGCCTGCGCTGCCGGCCCGAAACCGCGCCCGGCAGTCCCGCCTGGAACGGTACGTCGGCGACCGTCAGCCGCGGCCTGAGGCTGATTTCCGAAGGTGTGCTGGATGAGGATGGCGTGGATGTCCTGGCCGTACGCCTGGGCGTCAGCGCGCGCCATCTGCATCGGCTGTTCCTGCAGCACCTGGGTGCACCGCCGGTCGCGGTGGCACAGACACGGCGGCTGCATTTCGCGAAGCAGCTCATTGACGAGACTGCGCTGCCCATGGCGCAGGTCGCGCTGGCGTCCGGTTTTCAGAGTATCCGGCGTTTCAACGATGTGTTCCGCAAGCTGTACGGGCGCACGCCGTCGGAATTGCGGCGGTTGCGTCAAGCCACTGCCACGCCAGCGGCACGCGGCGAATATGTTTTCCGATTGGCGTACCGCCCGCCCTACGATTGGGACGCGCTGCTCGCGTTCCTCGCGGCACGCGCCACGCCGGGTGTGGAAGAAGTGCGCGATGGCGCTTACCGCCGCAGCATCGTGTTCAAGAATCAACACGGTATTCTGGAAGTGAGGTCATTGAAACGTGCGCATGCACTGGAGGCATGCATCCGTTTTCCAGAACCCGCCTGCCTGCTGCAGATCGTGGCGCGGGTACGGGCCATGTTCGATCTGGCGGCCGATCCCACGGCGATTGTGCGGCATTTTCGTGACGATTCCCTGCTGGGTCCAGTTGTGAAACGTCATCCTGGATTACGGGTGCCTGGGCACTGGGATAGTTTCGATCTGACGGTGCGCGCCGTCCTCGGCCAGCAGATAACGGTACGCGGCGCCAGCACCCTGGCGGGGAGGTTGGTGCAGGCCCACGGCGAGCCGCTGGCGTTCCCGGATACAGGCGGTCTGACGCATGTATTCCCACACGCCGGTGCTTTGGCAAATGCGAATCTCAAAGGTATGCCGTTATCTCGGATACGAACCATACAGTCATTGGCGCGCGCAGTCGCCGCGGGCGATTTGAATTTCGACACGAGTGTTCCCGATGAAGAATTCCCAAGCCGGCTCACGAGCATCGCCGGCATCGGCGATTGGACCGCGCAATACGTGGCCATGCGTGCGTTCAACGAGCCAGACGCTTTTCCTGCCGGCGATCTGGTGTTGCTGCGCGCGGCCGGCAATGGCAAGCCATTGACGCCGGCGGCCCTGCTCAAACGTGCCGAAGTCTGGCGGCCGTGGCGCGCCTATGCGGCCATGTATCTGTGGCGTGCGGTGGCGGATCAGCCTGCCAAGCGTGGAAAATCAGCGAAAGCGAAGAGGTGATGACATGAATTACTGTTATGTGCAAACTCCGGTAGGCAAATTGCTGTTGGCGGGCGGGGAAGAGGCTCTGTATCAGGTACATTTCCAGGATGGCACGCATCCCGCACGGCCTGAAGTGGATTGGGAACAAAGCGAACGGCCTTTCCGCGAAGCAATACGTCAACTCAAGGCGTATTTCACCGGCAAACTCACGCGATTTGATCTGCCGCTCAAACCCGAAGGCACCGAGTTCCAGCTCAAGGTGTGGCGCGCGTTGCGCACCATTCCCTACGGCAAAACCTGGTCTTACGGCGAATTGGCGGGGCGCATCGGCAAACCGGCTGCCTCGCGGGCGGTGGGAGCGGCGAATGGCCAGAACCCCATTCCCATAATTGTGCCCTGTCACCGGGTGATCGGCGCCGACGGCGCGCTCACCGGTTTCGGCGGGGGGCTCAAGATCAAGCAAAAGCTGCTGGTGCTGGAAGGCGCGCTGCAACGAAGCCATCAACCCGATTTGCTTTCGTAGGAGCGGCGACATTCGCCGCGAACATCGCGGCCGGGACGGCCGCTCCCACAATTTCTATTGAGTGAAGCAGGAACAGAACGATTTCATGCAGATTTGTGGGAGCGGCGATATTCGCCGCGATTTTTCGGAAGCGGAAATTGCGACGTGGACAGTCGATCCTAGATTCGCTATTTCAATTGCGCGCGCATCAGCTCGGCAATTTCGCGCTTCAGTTGGTCATCGCTGCCGGAGAGCGCACGCACCACGCCTTCCTGATCGGTGCGCGAGCGGTTCTGGTTAAGTTTGAATTTGCCTTCCAACCGTTCGATTGGGATCTCGAAGGCCACAATGTAATCCAGTTGTTCATCAACGTATGCGTTCGCCTGCGCCGTGCTCCAGGGCGGTTCCACATACGCTTCGTGTATCGCCACCAGCCGTTCCAGCATGGCGCGAACCCGCACTTTGTCGCTGACGATAACCGGCCGGCCGTGCGCGTGTACCACGGCGTAGTTCCAGGTGGGCACCGTCACCGGGCTTTCATACCACGACGGGGAGATGTAGGCATGCGCACCGGTGAATACCACCAGCGCTTCGTGCTCACCGTCAAACAGCTTCCAATGCGGATTGGCGCGCGCCATGTGCGCCAGCAGCGTGCCCTGTGTTCCGTGTTCCGCATCCACCATGAACGGCAAATGGGTCGCGGCAATTTTGTCGCCGTGCGCCGTCAACAGAAGGGCGAAGGGATGCTGCCGCATGAGATCGTGCAGTCGCGGGGCGTCATCTACTTTGAACGAAGCGGGCGTGTACATCAGTGTGCGTCCTTCTTTATGGCGCGCAGCGCCGGATGGCGGCGCAGCGCCGGGATCACTTCTTTTTCGAGCCAGGGATTGTATTTGAACCAGCCTGTGTTGCGCGGCGAGGCATGTGGCAACGGCACACTCTCCGGCCAGTATTCGCGCCAGGCGCGTACCGTTTCTGTGAGCGTAGTCTTGCGCCGTTTGCCCAGGTAATAAGCCTGGGCGTACTGGCCAATCAGGATTTTGAGTTCGATATTCGGCAGCGCCGCCAACAGCCGCGGTAGCCACAACTGCGCACATTCCCGGCGCGGCGGCAGGTCGCCGGACGGGCCCTTGCCGGGATAACAGAAGCCCATGGGAATGATAGCGAGGCGGCGCGGGTCGTAGAACGTTTCCCGGTCCACGTTGAGCCATTCCCGCAGCCGGTCGCCGCTGGCATCGTCCCAGGGCACACCGCTCGCATGCACCTTGCGGCCCGGCGCCTGGCCCACGATTAGCACCCGCGCGTCCCGATGCGCCGCCAATACCGGCCGCGGCGCCGAGATTTTGCCCTCACAGGCCCGGCAGGCGCGCACTTCCCGGAGGAGCTTGGCGAGATTCTCAGGCATACGTTTAAGTTCAGTTTACCTTGCCGGTCCAGCGGCAGGATAATGCAACCATGCGTGGCGCGTTTCTTGATCTCGATACCGTCAGTCATGAGGGTGACGTGGACCTCACGCCGCTGCGGCAGGTGCTCGCGGATTTGCGCACTTTCAGTACCACACCGGCCGAGCAGGTGCTGCAGCGCGTGGACGACATGGAAGTGCTGCTCACCAACAAGGTCAAGCTCGGCGCAGCCACGCTGGCGCGTTTCACGCGCGTGCGCCTCGTGTGCATCGCCGCCACCGGCACAAACAATGTGGACCTGGACGCCGCTCGCAGCCGTGGCATTGCGGTTACCAATGTGCCGGCCTATTCAACCCTCTCCGTGGTGCAGCAGGTATTCGCCCTTATCCTGGGTCTTACCCAGCACCTCAGGGAATACGAAGCGCTGTTGCAGCGGGGCATTTGGCGCCGTGCGCCGCAGTTCACACTGCTGGATTATCCGATTCGTGAACTCGCAGGCAAGAAACTTGGCATCCTGGGTTATGGCGATATCGGTAAGGCCGTGGCCAAAGTGGCTGAAGCGCTGGGCATGCAGATACTCCTCGGTGCGCGCAACGCCGATGACCAGCGCCCCGACCGGCTGCCGTTGCCGGAGCTACTGACGCAGGTGGACGTGCTCACGATTCACGTGCCACTGCTGCCGGAGACCCGCAATCTCATCGGTGCAAAGGAACTCGCGCTCATGAAGCATGACGCCTTGCTCATCAACTGCGCGCGCGGTGGCATCGTGGACGAACAGGCGCTGGCGGATGCACTGCGCGCCCACCGGCTGGGCGGTGCGGGCGTGGACGTGCTCTCGGAAGAACCGCCGGTGCACGGCAACCCGCTGCTCACGCCCGGTATTCCCAATCTCATCATCACACCGCACATCGCCTGGGCCACGCGCGAAGCGCGGCAGCGCGTGATCAACGAAATGGCGTCAAATATTTCGGCCTTCGCCAAAGGTGAAAAGCGCAATCGCGTCGCATGAACTCAGTTTGATCCATCTTTATTCTGATAATCTCGTTCGCCAGTTTCGGGGTTATAGAACACTTCCACCAGTTTTCCTGACGTAGGGTCCACGAAGCGCTCACCGGTAGCTTGCCAGCGGCCTTTGCCACGATTCACAGAACGCCCATAGCGCCAACGCTCGAATAACAGGGCGATGATGAGTACGCTGCCCTCGATAAAGAGATACAGCGCCACAACATAGGCTTTCAACAGCAAGCAAATCAGCGCGGCAATCAGTCCCGCGACCCCCAAGACAATCAAAACGCGGCGCAGCATTTCAGCCCGTCTTCTCCAACACCACCGCGGTGCCGTAAGCCACGATCTCGCTCATGGTCTGGCCGATTTCCGAGGAATCGAAGCGCATCATGACAATCCCATTGGCGCCCATGACGGTGGCATTCTGCACCAGCCGATCCACCGCGTGACGCCGCGCTTCCTCGAGCATCTGGGTATATTCAGTGATCTCACCGCCCTTGAGCGAGCGCAAGCCCGCCATGATGTTGCCGCCGAGGCCACGGCTGCGCACCACCACACCGAATGCCTGGCCCTTGGTTTCCCTGACCCGGTAACCGGCTACATATTCAGAGGTCACGACGATCATGTTTTTACCTTCAATTGGGCGCTAATGCGTTGATGCAATTCGTTGGATTACATCCGGCGCGTGTGAAAAGGGGACTACTGTGCCCCCCATTTGCAACAGATTCAGATCTTCTGCAAGCCAGTTCTCGGCATCATCATAAATAATGCGCTGTTCAATATCCGGATACTGTGCATTGGCCACATCAAGGTTCGCTAAGACATGCGCATTTATTGCTGTAGATTGGTATATCACAGCGTCGACTATCAATCGTTTGTCGGAAGATATTTTGACTACATTATCGAATTTGTGTGGTTTATTACTTTTGCCAACAATAACTTGATCTTTGATTACCCGATCATCGAATGTTTTCGATAAATATTGACTAACGAGTTTTTTCAAATCCCGCTGTACTTTAATTTTGGCGTGTCTGAAAAGGAATTCCGCACATTCCATCGAAGCATTTGCTACAACTGCTACCATCGCAGGTAAATCTCGTGCGTTGATGGGGTAGGATCTGATAATTCCATTTGCCATTTCTAAACCATAGGATTTGAGAATAGAGTGTAGCAATTTTTCCGGATTGCGGAATTCTGCGCCGGCTGTTTCAATATCACGAATTGCACCGCCATTGTCCGTCACATAAAAGGAATTACTGCCGCCTCTTATGCTGACTTGCACAAAGTCATTGGTAGGATAGATGCATTGCGTAGTGACATGCACGCTGTCTTGTATGACGTGCAACGTAAATACGTTGTCGAACTCTCTGCGTACCACGTCCAGCAAACTCATAGTAACCTCTCTTTTGGCGGCAACATGATCTGGTGATTTCCAATCTCTATGTTGGTTTGTTGGCAGAACCAGCGTAGAGCGCCGTCAAATTGTCTGATATGAACGTCCAAGGGCAATGCCCAAGGTAATTTGAAAGGTTCTGAAATACTCGTAATGGATGGCTTATTTTCAGCCCATGGATGGTAATGTGGTCCTATCACCGTATACGGAATATTTGAATATTGCGGCCTGTTGACATTCACATGACGTCTTCCAATTTCATAGTCCAATCTAAAAATGGACCATCGGAATACCAAAGAAATTAAAAACTTGAGATTATCTGCATCTGGGCAAGCTGCGATAACCAACGTTTGCTCTGGGTGCTGTTCGCCGCCGACTTCTATTGGGAGCTTTAAGATTCGCTCGTTATCGCCGATTATTCTACCTTCTCGCCATGCCTGTGGTGTGGTAGCACCGACGATCCGTTTGCGTTCGCCCATGAACTGATCGGCTGCAGCAAGAAAGTCATGGAC
>JBAVYM010000008.1:0-32473 GCA_049698775.1 Gammaproteobacteria bacterium | reverse complement strand
GGTGCCAAGAGTGCAGGATCCAGTTCCAGCTCGCACAATAGTTCCGCCGGATCGCTTATGGCGTCGGCCAGTTCAATCTGCCATTGGGCGGGCATGGGTGTGGTTCAAGTCCCGGGTGCTGCCCACGAAGGGGCGTTGGGGTATCATTACGCCCCTTTTTGGCGGCGTAAGCTGCCATTTTGCATCCAACTTGGCAGGAAGAAAATGGCAAGCTACAGCACCAATGAATTCAGGGCCGGCCTCAAGATCATCATGGACGGCGATCCGTACAACATCGTGGAAAACGAGTTCGTGAAACCCGGCAAGGGCCAGGCTTTCAACCGCGTCAAAATCCGCAATCTGCGCACCGGCAAGATACTGGATCGCAACATGAAATCCGGCGAGACGGTGGAAGCCGCTGACGTGACGGACATGGAATTCCAGTATCTCTACAACGACGGTGAATTCTGGCATTTCATGAACCCGGAGAACTACGAGCAGATGGCCGCCGACAAGACCGCCATGGGCGACGCCGGCAAGTGGCTCAAGGGACAGGAAATCTGCATCATCACACTGTGGAATGGCCAGCCGTTGTCGGTGCAGCCGCCGGTATTTGCCATCGTCAAGATCACGCATTGTGAGCCGGGTGTGCGCGGCGACACCGTGAGCGGCGCCACCAAACCCGCGACTGTGGAAACCGGCGCCACGGTGCGCGTGCCGCTGTTCGTGAACGAAGGTGAGATCATCAAGGTGGATACGCGCACTGGCGTATATTCAGCGCGGGTAAAAGAAGGGTGAGGAGTGAGGGCGAGGCTGGGATCTTTGCTGACATGCCAGGGGCATGTCGGCCCAGCTGGGCGCGCGCATAGGAAGTGCGCGCTGGTAAACGCACCAGGGACGGTTTTGTACCGAATAAGTAAGTGAGCTGCGTGTGGGGAGTGAAACTGTACAAACGGACATTTGGCGTCCCACGGCATCACTTCGGAATTTGAAACTCCGCGCCGAACTGCTGAAAAAACTGCGGGCATTTTTCGAAGCCCGCGATGTTCTGGAAGTGGACACACCGGCTTTATCGCATACGGGTTCCACGGATCGTCATCTCGCCAGTTTCCGTGTAGAGCATCCGCACGGCAATTCTCTCTTTTTGCATACCTCGCCGGAGTTCCCGATGAAGCGGCTGCTGGCGGCAGGCGTGGGTGATATTTACCAAGTGTGCAAGGTGTTCCGCGCCGGCGAAGCGGGGCGGCTGCACAATCCCGAGTTCACAATGATCGAGTGGTACCGGCTGGGTTTCGATCATCATCGGTTAATGCGGGAAGTCGCCGATTTGATTGCGGCGTTGATGCCGGTCCCGTTGGCATCATCTGAATACTTGAGCTATCGCACCGCCTTTCGGCAGTTTGCGGGATTTGATCCCTTCGCGGCGGATAAAAAAACCTGCATGCGGGCATTGCAGTCTGACGGTGGGGCATTACCTGCGGAAGATGACCTGGATTTCGACGGCTGGCTGGATCTGGTGGCCGCGAATCTGGTCTATCCGCGCCTGGGTTTGAGCCGGCTGACCTTCATATATGACTACCCCGCGAGTCAGGCGGCACTTGCGCGGATACGTCCGGAGCATCCGCCGGTGGCAGAACGCTTCGAGGCTTTCCTGAGCGGTATCGAACTGGCCAACGGTTTTCACGAACTGGCCGATGCCGATGAACAGCGGCTGAGATTTGAATCAGACCGAGCGTATCGCCGTGAATACGCTCTGCCGGATATGCCCACAGATGAAAATCTGCTGGCGGCATTGGCACACGGACTGCCGGAATGCGCGGGCGTGGCTTTGGGATTCGACCGCTTGGTGATGCTGGCGGCGAAAGCGGCGTCCATAGACGAGGTCATCAGCTTCCCGTTTGACCGTGCCTGAGTTGCCGCCGGCGCCAAAACCAAAATAACAAACTGTAAATAATTAAATTGATGATGATTACAAATCCGCCCAGAATGATCTGAATGTCGCTGGTGAGATGTGCCGGGTACAGGATCGGCAAGAGGTAATGTGTCACGAAATCGCCGCGGTAGGCAGCCAAACCCGCCCGTTGCCGCAGCCAGTCTTCCAGGTAAGTGAGCGGGCAGATCCAGTGGGTGAATTCCACCAGCGCGCCCCAGACGATGGCCGGCAGGTGCAAGAAGACCACCCACCACCAGCGCAACAGCAGCAGACCGCCGACGACCACGAAGATCACGAAAGCGAAATGGATCACCACCACCAGGTCGGACAGCATCAGAAAATACACGCGGGTTTCTCCGCATGGAAACGGCGATGCAGGCTCACGCCTGCGGAAGCGGACGCGCTGACCGAAGCCGTCGAAGTTTTTACTTCAAATGATCCACCAGGCTGCCGTCTTTCGCGAGCATGCTGGCCAGGTCTTCGGCGTGTTCCTCTTCCATGGCCATGATGCCTTCCATCATGCGCCGCGTGGTGGGGTCGTCGGTGCCGAGGTAGGCGATCATGTCGCGATAACTGTCTATGGCGATGCGTTCGGCTATCAAGTCCTCCTTGATCATGTCCAGCAGGTCCTTACCTTCCGCATATTCCGAATGGCTGCGGCTCAATAAACCAGCGGGCGAGAAATCCGGTGCGCCGTCCAGTTGCACGATGCGCTGGGCAATCTGGTCGGCGTGTCCCTGTTCCTCGTTCGCGTGTTGCAGGAATTCCTGCGCCACGCTGTCGGCGTGGATGCCGCTGGCCACGAAGTAATGGCGCTTGTAGCGCAGCACGCACACGATCTCGGTGGCGAGTGCATCATTCAACAGCTTGAGCACTGTTTCGCGGTCTGCCTTGTAGCCTTCGGTGACGGCGCCGCGCTCAAGGTGCTGGCGCGCACGCTTGCGGATGGTTTCGATATCAGTCAGAAAAGGGCTCTTGCTCATAGCGAGGTTCTCCGTCGTTGCGTGGCCGTACTCAAAGGGTTGTATTCCTGTGCCAGCGCCTCAAGTTTTTGGACATACAGAATTAAAATAGACCCAAATACCGGCAGCCGCAAGTCTGGAGGCATCTGCGGGTCGGTTTGAATACCCGGTTGACACTGTTAATCAATGTGTTGTAACTAGCCACATGCGTTTGCTGGATAAATTCAGGGAACCCTTGGCCTTCACTACCGGGCCAGTACCGTGGCGGCGAATGGCGCAGTTTGGCGTAAGCGTCGCACTGGCGCTGGCTGTGGGTCTGGTATTGGGCGCGCCCGGCGGCGCCGCGATTGCCGCGTTCGCCGCCATGTATGTGTTTTTCCTGGATTTTGGCGGGCCGCTGAATTACCGCTATCCCACCATTGTGCTCGGGCTGGCAGTGATTATCGGATGCGCCGTGCTGGGGCGCGCGATCTACGGCCTGTACTGGGAAAAAATCGCGGCGGTTTTCATTCTGAGTTTCATCGCCGGCGGCAGTCACGCGGCCGGCCCGCGCATCTTGCAGGTGCTGCGCTATGGCGCCGTGGCGCTCTTGGTGTGTGCCGTGTTGCCGGGAATCAGCGTAGCCTTTCTGCCCTTTTTGCTGTTGGGCGCCGGCATCGGTTTTGCCGTGGCGCTGGTTGAGGATTTCTTCCTGGGTTGGGCGTCGCGTCTGCAGCCGGGCAGCTTGTGGGCCGAGACGCGCAAGATTCCGAACTACCGCAAGGCGCGGTTCCGCTTTGCCTTGTGTTACGCGGTGGTGGCCGCGGCGGGATTGCTGGGCGGTGAATTGCTGGGCGCGAGCCGGCCATATTGGGTTTGCATTACCACGCTCTTTGCGATGCAGCCCGACGCGGTTGTAAGCCTGGTGCGGACGTTCCAGCGTATCGTCGGCACGCTGATCGCGGTGCCGGTTACGGCGCTCGCCATCGAGTGGAGTCATTCCGTGTGGTTGGTGGCAGCAGTTGCGGTGGTTATGGCATTGCTCGTACCCTACGGATTCGCGCGCAATTACTGGCTCGGGTGTGCGGCCATCGTGGTGTTCGTGATCGCCGTGCTGGATCTGGCATATTTCTCGCAGGGCGGTGCGATGCCACTGCTGTGGATGCGCGTGTATGAAACCATCCTGGGGTGCCTTTTGGCCGCGGTGGGCACGTTCATCGCTTACCCTGAAATATGGTGGCCGCATAAACGCGCCGCCACCGGATGAATGTGAGTACAATGATCGTTGAGCGTAGCGATGTAACTTGGTGTCCCATGTTTGAACTGAAGACCATTAAAGCCGCCAGCAAGCGCGAACTGTATAAAGAATTGGCTTTGCAGGTACGCGGGCTTCTGCACGATGAACGTGACTTGATTGCCAATGCGGCGAATTTCTCTGCGTTGCTGTATCACGCCTTGCCGGATGTGAACTGGGTGGGCTTCTATTTCCTCAAGAATGACGAGCTGGTGGTGGGGCCGTTCCAGGGCAAACCCGCCTGCGTGCGCATCGCCATGGGCAAAGGCGTGTGCGGTACGGCAGCGGCAAAACGCGAATCCATCGTGGTGCCGGACGTGAATAAGTTTCCCGGCCATATTTTCTGCGACGGCATTTCCTTGTCTGAGATAGTCGTGCCGTTGGTCAAGGACCGCGAATTGCTGGGTGTGCTGGATATGGACAGTCCGAAACTGTTGCGGTTTGATGAGGAAGACAGGGTAGGGTTAGAACAACTGGCAATTGTGTTCCTGCAATCTGTGGCGTGATGTGGCGGAATACGCTCCGCTATTCCGTTCTACACTTGTTACTTGATACGATCGCTATTTTAGTCGATATGACAAAAATTTTGATATATTCCATATTGTTATTTGCATACCTTTGTACAATGATAATTCGACATATCTATTTGGGATATTTTAAATATCCTAAACTTATAGAGCAATTCCGTAGTGTCGGGGATGAAGTTAATGTTGCTAAGTGGCAAGAACTTATGCACATTTGTAGAACAAAATACATCTTACGTTATGTACTGCTTGCTTTTCTTTGCGCCTTTTTCACCGGCGCATATCAGCTTGGAATATACTTACTTCAGGTTAGCAGGAGTGTTCAATAACGGGAAAGGGATTTAGTCTAAGCAGGCAAAAGGGTCAGCGCAGATAGGCTGGGGTGAGTGTAGCGAACTCCAGCATGATCGAATTGTTGAGCTTCGTTTCACTCAGCCCAATCTCTGCAGGGTTTTGTCGGATTTTATTTCCGTCAGCAAGCGTGGGGTAAAATTATAGGAGCGTATTTGCCGGATCGAATTGGGGAATGGTTCAAAGTGTCGTACCAATGCGCTGGCCCATGCGCGCGACGCTGTCAGCGACCAATGAGGTTTTCCAGCGTACGCGGCCGGCTGGGAACAGCAGAATGACAGTCGAGCCCATGTTGAACCGCCCCAATTCCGCTCCTTTGGCCAGCTTTACCCTGTCGTCGAGGTAATCCCAGGAACGCAGTACACGGCCGCGTGGCGGGGTGATCTCGCCTGCCCACACGGTTTCAATGCTGCCAACGTTGAGTGCGCCCACCATAATCACGGACATGAGGCCGGCTTCGGTTTCAAACACCGTGACGATGCGTTCATTGCGTGCAAACAGCCGCGGTACGGCACGCGTGGCGGGTGGGTTGACGCTGAACAGGCGGCCGGGAACGTGAAGCATGCGTTTGAGCGTGCCGGCGAATGGCATATGGATGCGGTGGTAATCCCGCGGCGACAGGTAAAGCGTTGCGAACACGCCGTTTTCAAATTGCCCGGCCAACGGTGCATCGCCGCCCAGCAATTCCCGCGTCGTGAAAGACTGACCCTTGGCTTGGAAGATGCGCCCGCCGCTGATCGTACCGCACTGGCTGACCATGCCATCCACTGGGCACACGATTGTTTCTGACTCGGCCGCCAGCGGACGTGCTCCCGCACGCAGCGCGCGGGTGAAGAATGCATTGAAGGAAACGTATGCAGCCGGATCCGGCTGCGCCGCTTCGCTCATATCCACGTTGAAACGGCGGATGAAGGCGCGAATCAGCCAGCTCTTGAGCCTGGGGTTTTGTGAGCGGGTGAGCCGATACGTCAGCCGTGAAACCAGGCGTTGTGGTACCAGATATTGCCAGTCGGTTTTGAGCCGGTCGGTGAAGGAAGCACCCGCGTCATCCATGCGGCTGCTCTTGTTCAGTGCTGAGGCTGATCACGGCGCACCGGCGCCATGATGGTGAGCGAGGAATGATCCGAGAAGGTTAATGTGAGCGTCACCAGATCGCCGTCATAAAACTGCTTGACCGGCTTCATGAGCATCAGGTGATAACCGCCGGGCGCGAACGCCACGCTCTGGTGGGCCGGAATGGCCAGGTTTGCCACCGGTTCCATGCTGTCCATGCCGTTCTTTTGCACGCTGCGGTGCACAGATACTGAATTGAAATCAGGGCTTGCGACGCTGATCAGAGTGAGCGTCTGGCCGGAAAGATTTTCCAGCGTGAAATAACCGGCCATGACAGTGACGCCGGGTGGTGCTTCGCGGATCCAGACATGGCTCGCGGCCATGGTGGGACCATCCGCATGACCGGCAAACGGAATCAGTGCAAGGGCTATGTACAGGGAAATGCATATTTTGCGCAGCATCAGCGGTCTCCGTAATAGTTCACGATGGTGCGGTAATCATCGGCCATGCGCGCGGGAATCATGGGTGGTGTGTAGATCGCCACTTCTTCGCCTTTCGGGTTGATGAGGAATACCACCGAGGAATGATCCACGCTGTAATTGCCGGACTGATCAGCCGGCTCGTATGAAAACGCCACGCCGAGCGGCTTGGTAAGGATACGCAGTTGCTCCAGCGTACCGGTCACGCCCGTGAAACCAGGATTGAAATAGCGCACGTACTGCGTGAGCAGCGTCAGTGTATCGCGTTTCGGATCCACGGAGATGAAATACACGCGCGGCTGTTCCGCGGCCGGGAGCGTTTTGATCTGTACCAGCATTTTATTCAGATCAGCCAGGGTGGTGGGGCAGGCATCCGGACAATGGGTGTAACCGAAATACAGCAGGCTCCAGTGGCCATTGAGATCGGCCTTGGCGAAGGCCGCACCGCTATCATCTTCCAGACTGAAGGCTGGCAGTGCCTTGGGTGGATTCAACAGCAAGGCGGCGGTTTCCGGCGGCGCTGCCGTATGGCTGAAGGTCCAGTAACCGATGCCGAGGCCGATCAGGATGGCGACGGCGGCGGCGACAACGTAAAGCAATGCGCGTCTGATATCCATGCGCGGATTATGCCACGCCGCGATAGTCGCCGCGCATTTCGTTTATCATGGCGCACGCCACTTGCAGGGTTCCATGGAAAAGCTCGAAAACATCAGCGCCAAACTTCACACGCTCGCGGATTTTGTGCGCTGGGGCGCGAGCGAGTTCAATCGCGCGCAACTGCATTTCGGCCACGGCACCGCGAATGCCGTGGACGAAGCGCTCAACTTGGTGTTGCACGGGGTCAATCTCAATCACGACATTCCATCCTGGCTCATGAAGTCCCGGCTTACCGAGGCGGAGAAGCGCGTCGTTTATGACCTGCTGCGCCGGCGCGTGGAGGAGCGCAAGCCCTATGCTTATATCACCAACCGTGCGCGCTTTGCCGGATTGGATTTCTTTGTGGATGAGCGCGTGCTGGTGCCGCGTTCGCCCATCGCGCAGTTGATCGAGAAGGGCTTCGAGCCGTGGATTGAACCGGAGCGCGTGCGGCGTGTGCTTGACCTTTGCACCGGCAGCGGCTGCATCGCCATCGCCTGCGCGCATGTGTTTCCGGACGCGGAGGTGGATGCCACGGATATTTCCGCCGATGCGCTGGAGGTGGCCCGCATCAATGTGGAGCGCCTGCATGTAAAGGACCGCGTCAAGCTGCACAAATGCGACGTGTTCGAGAGCTTGGCGCCGGCGCGCTACGACATTATCGTCAGTAATCCGCCGTATGTGGATGAACAAGACATGGCGGCATTGCCCGACGAGCACAAACACGAACCCGCTCTGGGCCTGGCGGCGGGTACGGACGGACTCACCATCGTGCGCCGCATCCTCACAAGTGCATCGGCTTATCTGGCGCCGGACGGCATCTTGGTGGTGGAAGTAGGCAACAGCCGCTGGGCGCTGGAACGTGAGTTTCCTGACACGCCGTTTACCTGGCTGGAGTTTGAGCGCGGCCAGGCGGAAGTATTTTTGCTTGATGGTGCACAGGTAAATGCGTTGCAGAAAAACCGGAAAAGAGTACAGCATGTCCGGTAATGCCTTCGGAAAACTTTTCACTGTTACCAGCTTCGGCGAGAGTCACGGGCCGGCGCTGGGCTGCATCGTGGATGGCTGTCCACCCGGCCTGGAATTGAGCGCCGCCGATATCCAGCACGAGGTGGACCGGCGCCGCTCCGGCACGTCGCGCCATACTTCCCAGCGTCACGAAGCGGATCAGGTGGAAATCCTCTCGGGCGTGTTCGAGGGCAAAACCACCGGCACCTCCATCGGACTCCTTATAAGGAATACCGACCAGAAGCCGAAGGACTACGAGGCCATCCAGGGCAAATTCCGGCCCGGCCATGCGGACTACACCTATTTAATGAAGTACGGCCGCCGCGATTACCGTGGCGGCGGGCGTGCTTCGGCGCGCGAAACGGTGATGCGCGTGGCGGCGGGCGCTATTGCCCGTAAATACCTGAAAGAGCATTACCACATGACGATTCGCGGCTGGCTGGCACAGCTCGGGCCGCTGGTGCTGGCAGTGAAGGATCTGGACGCGGTGGGCGGCAATCCGTTCTTCTGCGCCGATCCCGCACGCATTCCCGAGCTTGAAAATTATATGGATGCCTTGCGCAAGTCCGGTGATTCCATCGGCGCGCGCATCACGGTCATGGCGCAGGGCGCACCGCCAGGCTGGGGCGAGCCGGTGTTTGACAAGCTGGACGCGGACATCGCCGACGCCATGATGGGCATCAACGCGGTGAAAGGCGTGGAGATCGGCGCGGGGTTCGCGGCCGTGACCCAGAAGGGCAGCGAACACCGCGACCAGATGACGCCGCAGGGATTTCTCTCCAACAATGCCGGCGGCATCTTGGGCGGCATCTCCACCGGACAAGATATTTTAGTGAGCCTCGCCCTCAAACCCGCATCCAGTATCCGGCTCAGCGCGCGCACCATTGATATACGGGGTGCGGCAACGGAAATCAGCGTGCACGGTCGGCACGATCCCTGCGTCGGCATTCGCGCCACGCCCATCGCCGAGGCCATGCTGGCACTGGTGCTCATGGATCATGCGCTCAGGCATCGGGGACAGAATGCTGAAGTCGTGTCGCCGCTCAAACCGATTCCAGCAAAAACACGCTAGAATCAACCGCGCGAATCTTTCTGAACATTTTTCCGGAGCGACCGTGAAAACCTTTGATGTGGCTGTGGTGGGTGCCACAGGTGCTGTGGGTACTGCGATGCTGGAAATTCTGGTGGAGCGTAAATTTCCGGTGGGCAGGGTATATGCACTGGCGAGCGCACGCTCGGCGGGCAAGCGCGTGGAATTCAATGGCACGCAGTTAAAAGTCGAAGACTTGGCCAAGTTTGATTTTTCCAAAGTCCAGATCGGTCTGTTCTCGCCGGGTTCGAAGGTCTCCGGGGAATATGCACCCCAAGCCGCGGCGGCCGGTTGCGTGGTGATAGACAACACCTCGCGCTTTCGCTACGAACCGGACATCCCGCTGGTGGTGCCGGAGGTGAACCCGGACGCGGTCGCGCAATACAAGAACCGCGGTATCGTCGCCAATCCCAACTGCTCCACCATCCAGATGGTGGTGGCGCTCAAGCCCATCTATGACGCCGTCGGCATCGAGCGCATCAACGTGGCCACCTACCAGTCGGTGTCCGGTGCCGGCAGCCGTGCCATCAAGGAATTGGCGGCGCAGACGGCCCGGCTTCTGAACGGCCAGCCGCTGGAACAGGGCGGCAAGTTTCCCAAGCAGATCGCCTTCAATGTGCTGCCGCAGATTGATGAATTTCAGGACAACGGCTACACCCGGGAGGAGATGAAAATGCTGTGGGAGACCCGCAAAATCCTGGGCGACGAGTCCATCCGGGTGAACGCCACGGCGGTGCGGGTGCCGGTGTTCTATAGCCATTCCGAAGCACTGCACATCGAGACCCGCGACAAGATTACCGCGGCACAGGCCCGTACCCTGCTGGAGAACGCGCCAGGGGTGGAGGTGTTGGACCAGCGCCGGGCGGGAGGCTATCCCACGGCCGTGACCGAGGCCGCCAGCCGGGACGCGGTGTTTGTGGGTCGTATCCGGGAGGACCTTTCCCACCCGCGTGGTTTGGACCTGTGGGTGGTGTCGGACAATATCCGCAAGGGGGCCGCCCTCAATGCCATCCAGATAGCCGAGTTATTGGTGAAAAGCTATTTATAAGCTATAGTTAGCCCAGTTTTGTAAAGAGCATTCTGAGCTGTAAATGGCATGCCGCCGTTCCCGGTGACCCTCTCAGGGTCCGGCAGCAGCGGGCAGGTTGGGGAGAGACCATGAGCAAGAAGCTTGCGTTTGTCTTGGCCTTGGCGCTCGCGGCACTGCCGCTGGCGGCAAATGCGCTGGGTCTGGGCGAAATCAAACTCAATTCCACGCTGAATCAACCCTTGAGTGCGGATATTCCGATTGTGGGCGCCACCGCCGATGAGATCGGCAGCTTGCACGTGAAACTGGCGAGTACCCAGCAGTTTCAGCAGGCTGGCATTCCCATGGCCGACAGCTTGAACCAGTTGCAGTTCCAGGTGGTGCAAGGCGCCAACGGCGCCGCCAGCGTGCACATCAGCACCAGCAAAGCGTTTCGCGAACCGTTCATGGACGTATTGCTGGACGCCACCTGGGACAGCGGCGAACTGATTCGCGAATACACCGTTTTCCTGAACCCACCGAATTTCGAGAGCACCACCCAGGCCGCACCCGCACCTGCCGCCGCGCAACCTGCGACGGCGGCGCCTGTGGGTGCTGCTGCGTCTTCAACTACTCCAACTCCCCAACCCGCGGCTCCCGCGCCAACACCAGTGACGCCGCCACAAGCAGTCGCTCCGACGTCGGCTCCAGTCATCTCTGCGAGTAACACTTCACTGGGCGGTAATTACGGACCCATTCACCGCGGTGAGACACTTTCGGAAATCGCCCTGCGCTTGCATCCACAGGGCGTGACGTTGAACCAGATGATGATCGCTATTTACCGCGCCAATCCCGAAGTCTTCATGCGCAACATCAATCTCATGAAGGCGGGTTATGTGCTGCGGATTCCCACCGCCGACGATATCCAGGCGGTGAAGGTCGCTGAAGCAAATTCCGAAGTGCGCACTCAGATCGCCGAGTGGCGCAGCAGTCGCGGCCTCGCCACCACGCGCACGGCGGCGGCCACGGCGGAACAACCTTCGCTGCAATTGGTGGCGCCATCGTCGCCGGCCCAGACCGCCGAGAACCCGCTGCCGGGAACCGGCGTGGGTAGCAATGCCGCGGACAACACAACCAAGCTTGCCGGCGCGAACGGCGGCGGCATGGCGACGGCTGCCGCACCGGCCGCCAGCGCGGCCAAGGCGCCCATTAGCGTGGCGAGCAACAGTCTGGCTGCGGTACAGAGTCAGGCCGGCAAGGAAAATCAGCAGGCGGCCAAAGCCAAAACCACACCGCTCGTGCCCGAGAAGCCGACCGTCACCAAACCTTTGCCCAAAAAATTCACCGCGCCGGCTCAGGTACAACCAGCGGAGTCGGGCGGCCTGCTGAGTTCGCTGCTCAATCCGTACATCATTATCCTCATCATCATCGTGATCGTGCTGATCATCATCGGCATCATCATGAAAAAGAGGCGCGGTTCGGCTTCCGTCAGCGGCAAACCCATAAGAAGCAAAATCAAGCCGCCGCCCGCGGATACCACTGACTGGGAAAAAGAAGAGAAAGCCGGTTTGCAGGATGTGACCACGACCGGGGCTCCGGGCACACGCGCAAAAGCAGGACAGGTCGCTGGTGCGGCTGCGGCCACCGGCGTGGCTGCGCTCGGTACGACTACCAGCCTCAAACTGGATGAAGCCGACCCCATGGCGGAAGCCGATTTCCATATGGCGTATGGCCTTTACGACCAAGCGGCGGATGTACTCAAGAAAGCACTGGCGCAGGATCCCGGCCGGCGTGATCTCAAGAAGAAACTTCTGGAAGTGTATTTCACCGCCGGCGACCGCGCCAACTTCGTGGAAACCGCGCGCGGACTGCGTCAGGAAATGGGCGCACAACCGGACAAGGATTGGGAAAACATCGCCATCATGGGCCGTCAAGTGGCCGCCGATGAACCCCTGTTTGCGGGCAATGGCGCCGCCGCTGGCGCGAGCGTGGATATCCCGCTTGAAAGCGGTGGCACCGGCACGGCCGTGCATACCGATCTGGATCCGCTGGCCGGAGCATTTGCAGGCATACGCCCGGTAACATTGCCCGAGGCGCGTGGGGCAACTCCGGTAGCCGACAGTCACACGGTGGATTTCTCCTTGCCGGATATTGAACCCACTGCGGCGAAGGGCAAGGCCGGTGCAAGAACTGCTGGAGGCGCCGGACAAGCCGCGGGTTCCGTTGACGCCAGGAAAAAAGCCGGCAAGGTCGGGGTCACCACGGTAACCGCGGATTTCGGCACCGATTCGCAAGTGGAATTCGACAAGGCGCTCAAGGAGCTGTCGGATTTCGTGAATACCAACGTGCCGCCCCAGGATGAGGGCACACGCAGCGGTGCGGCACTGTCACTGGCCGCCGATGCGGATACGGTCAGTACCAGCATTGGCACCGGTACCGGGGCTGGCGCGGGCACCGGCGAGGAAACCACCGGCCTCAACGAAATCGGCACCAAGCTGGATCTGGCGCGCGCCTATATAGACATGGGCGACGCGGACGGCGCCAAGAACATCCTCGAGGAAGTAGTCGCGGAAGGCGACAGCCAGCAGAAGAAGGAAGCTCAGAAATTGATGCAGCAGCTTGCCTGATCAGCCGGTGAATTGAGCAGCCGGCGAAGAATCAGTTTCAATATTTTTCAATACCGCCGGTGACTGACGCAGCCATGTGATACATGGGCGGGCTGAAGCCCATTCAAGCGTTGCGGCGCCGACCAGGTTTCAGATTGAAAAATTCCATGTACTGCCGCGCGTATCATCCTGCCGCCACTCATAACCGCGTCGCAATGCCCGCAAGCGTAGTACCCATTCTATTGTTACGCATTCATCGTAACGCAGGCTGACGATGCGTTTGGCACTCGGTCTGGAATACGACGGCACCGATTTCATGGGTTGGCAACGCCAATCCCATGCGGGGCGCACAGTGCAGGGCTGCGTCGAGCAAGCGCTTGCCAAAGTGGCCGATCATCCCGTGGAAGTCACCTGCGCCGGGCGCACGGATGCAGGTGTACATGCTACCGGCCAAGTGCTGCATTTTGACACGCATGCGATCCGCAATTCGCGCGGCTGGCTGTTGGGGCTGAACTCCAATCTACCGGCAGACGTGGCCGCAAATTGGATCCGGGAAGTACCGGAGGAATTTCACGCGCGTTTTCGCGCGCGCGCGCGCCAGTATCGCTACACGATCCTGAATCGCCTGACCCGTCCCGCCGTAGCGCGCGCGCAGGCCACCTGGATACACCAACCGCTGGATGTGGCGCGCATGCAAGCGGCGACAGTGCATTTACTGGGCGAGCATGATTTCTCCGCGTTCCGCGCCGTGGAATGCCAGGCGCGTTCGCCGGTGCGGACCATCCACCGGCTGGAAGTACATCGCCAAGGCGAACGCGTGCTGATTGACGTGGTGGCCAACGGGTTCTTGCATCACATGGTGCGCAATATCGCGGGTGCATTGATTGCCATCGGTGCGGGTAAACGCGACCCTGATTGGGCCCGGCAGGTATTGGAAGGTCGCGATCGCACCTTGGGCGGCACTACCGCAGCACCGCAAGGTTTGTGTTTCACGGCCGTGCTGTATCCGCCGGCCTATGACGTTCCCTTGCCGGAAGCCGTATTGTTTGACGGTCTTTCTGTTACGCTTTGAATTTGTTTCATCAGGCGAACTTCCGGTGCGGGTACGAATCAAAATTTGCGGCATGACGCGCCGCGAAGATGTCGAAACCGCCGCGCAGCTCGGCGTGGATGCGGTAGGCTTGGTGTTTTACGCGAAAAGCTCCCGCTGCGTGGGTCTGGAACAGGCCCGGGTGTTGGCCGATGCCGCGCCGGCGTTTATCACCGTGACCGGCTTGTTCCTGAATCCGGTGCGCGACGAGGTGCAGCGGGTGCTTAACAGTGTGCGCGTGGATCTATTGCAGTTTCATGGCGAGGAAGCGCCGGAATTCTGCCGGGCGTTCGCGCGTCCTTATATCAAGGCCGTACCCATGGGCGGTGGCGCGGACCTGGCGGACTATGCGCGCCGTTATGACGACGCGGCCGCGTTGTTGCTGGACAGCCACGCCAGCGGCCGCAAGGGCGGCACCGGCGTGACCTTCGCCTGGTCCGGTGTGCCGCATCTGAGGCAACCGCCGATGATTCTCGCCGGCGGTCTGCGCGCGGATAATGTCGCCGCCGCCATCCGCATTGTGCGTCCGTATGGCGTGGATGTATCCAGCGGCGTGGAAACCGCGCCGGGCATCAAGGATCCGGCCAAAATGAGCGAGTTTGTTCGTGAGGTGAATCGTGTCGCGACCGCTTGAAGAAAAACCCATGTCCAGCGAATCGCTGCGCCATCTTCCCGACCGGGATGGCCATTTCGGCCCCTACGGCGGGCGTTTCGTGGCGGAAACGCTCATGGGTCCGGTGGAAGAATTGGGCGCTGCCTATGAGCAATACCGGCGTGACCCCGATTTCCAGGCGGAGCTGAAACGCGATCTGCGGGATTTCGTGGGCCGGCCTTCGCCCTTGTATCTCGCCAGGCGCCTGAGCGAGCACTGCGGAGGCGCGCGTATCTATCTCAAGCGCGAGGACCTGAATCACACCGGCGCGCACAAGATCAACAACGCCCTGGGTCAGGCGCTGCTGGCCCGCCGCATGGGCAAGACGCGGCTCATCGCCGAAACCGGCGCCGGTCAGCACGGTGTGGCCACCGCCACCGTGGCCGCACGTTTTGGTTTTGAATGCGTGGTGTACATGGGCGCCGAGGACATCCAGCGGCAGGCCATCAACGTGTATCGAATGAAACTGTTGGGCGCAACCGTGGTTCCGGTTACCTCCGGCTCGCGCACACTCAAGGATGCGCTGAACGAAGCTATGCGCGATTGGGTATCGAGCGTGGACAATACCTTTTATATCATCGGTACTGTAGCCGGTCCGCATCCCTATCCCATGATGGTGCGGGATTTTCACGCCTGCATCGGCGAGGAAACCCGTGGCCAGATTCTGTCTGCTGAAGGCCGATTGCCGGAGGCGCTCATCGCCTGCGTGGGCGGTGGTTCCAACGCCATCGGGCTGTTTCATGCGTTTCTCGACGACAAGGTGCAACTGTACGGCGTGGAGGCGGGCGGCGAGGGTGTGCCAAGCGGCAAACATGCGGCTTCGCTCACCGCAGGCCGATCCGGAGTGTTGCACGGCAATCGCACTTATTTATTGGAAGACGACGCGGGTCAGATTCGCGAAACCCATTCCATCTCGGCCGGACTCGATTATCCCGGCGTCGGTCCGGAACACGCCTGGCTGAAGGACATCGGCCGTGTGCGCTACGACACCATCACGGACGACGAAGCCCTGCGGGCATTTCATGCGCTGACCCGCAGTGAAGGCATCATGCCGGCGCTGGAATCGAGTCATGCGATTGCCTACGCCATGAAACTGGCGCCGCAAATGCGGCCGGAGGAAATCATCATCGTGAATTTGTCCGGCCGTGGTGACAAGGATATTCACACGGTGGCGACGCGCGAAGGCATCGAACTGTGAGCCGCCTGGCGCCGCGTTTCGCGGAACTCAAACACGAACGCCGCACGGCGCTGGTGACTTACGTCACCGCGGGCGATCCGGACAAATCGGCGAGCGTGCCTCTGCTGCGCACGCTGGTGGAAGCCGGCGCCGATGTGCTGGAGCTGGGCGTGCCGTTTTCAGACCCCACCGCGGACGGTCCGGTGATCCAGCAGGCTTGCGAACGCGCGCTCAAACACGGCACCACACTCGCGGACGTGCTCGGCATGGTGCGTGAATTTCGCGCGAGCGATGCACGCACTCCCGTGGTGTTGATGGGCTATCTGAATCCCATGCAAGCCTACGGCGTTGAAGCCTTCGCGCAAGCCGCCGCGGACGCCGGGGTGGATGGCGTGCTCACGGTGGACATGCCGCCGGAAGAGGCCGAGCCGCTGGCTGGCCTGTTGCGAGCCAAACGACTCGATCCGATCTTCCTGCTGGCGCCGACCACCGGCGGCGCGCGCCTCAAGCGCATTTGCAACGCCGCTTCCGGATTCGTTTATTATGTGTCGCTCAAGGGAGTGACTGGCGCGCCCAATCTGGACCTGCCGAGCATACAGCAGGGTATTGCGGCCGCACGCTTGGAAACGCGGTTGCCGATCGGTGTTGGGTTCGGCGTGCGCGATGCGCACACCGCCGCGCAACTCGCGGGCCTCGCGGACGCCGTGGTGGTCGGCAGCGCCATCATCAGCCGCCTTGGCGAGCCAAAGACAGGAAGTCAGGCGCCATTCACGCAGGTGCGTGGGTTTGTGCGCGAATTGCGGCAGGCCATGGATGCGGCGCGGGCGTAACGGTTAATGCTTCTGTCGGGGATGGTGGAAATCCATCGCCTTCAGGCGAAGTAAGTTCGACGCAGTGTCTGAGCGAGCAGATACAAGTCCGGCCCCTCGCCCCGTGAGGGGAGAGGGTAGGGTGAGGGGTGGTATATCAACCCACCCTCACCGCCGCCCTCTCCCGCCAGCGGGAGTGGGAAAGAATTCAAGTCGGCTTCCAGCCGACCGCCCGCAAACCCCTCGCCTTGCACGCGCGGGTTGTTTAGTCTGGAACCTGGCGGTGATTCATGAACTGGTTCAAGAAGTTCGTTCCATCACACATCAACACCGAGGAGCCGCGTCCTGCGCGCCGCGGCATTCCGGAAGGTCTGTGGAGCAAGTGCGAGGAGTGCAACTCCGTGCTCTACCGCGCCGAATTGGAACGCAACCTGTTCGTGTGCCCCAAATGCGGCCATCACATGCGGCTGACCGCGCGCCAGCGGCTGGACATGTTTCTGGATCCGGGTTCCGGCGTGGAAATCGGCGCCAGCGTGGAACCGGTGGACATCCTGCGTTTCCGCGATAGCAAGAAATACAAAGATCGCCTGATGCTGGCCCAGAAAGCTACCGGAGAGAAAGATGCGCTGGTAGCCATGAAAGGCCGGCTCAAGGGTTTGCGCGTGGTGGTGTGTGTCTTCGAATTCAAGTTCATGGGCGGTTCCATGGGTGCCGTGGTTGGCGAGCGCTTCGTGCGCGCGGTGGACGCCGCCATTGAGGAAAACGCGCCGCTGATCAATTTCTCCGCCAGTGGCGGCGCACGCATGCAGGAAGCGCTGATCTCGCTCATGCAAATGGCCAAGACCAGCGCCGCGTTGGCGCGACTGGCTGACAAAGGCATTCCTTTCATTTCGGTGATGACCGATCCCACCACCGGCGGTGTGTCCGCGTCGCTCGCCATGCTGGGCGATGTGAACATGGCCGAACCCAAGGCGCTCATCGGTTTTGCCGGTCCGCGCGTCATTGAGCAAACCGTGCGCGAAACCTTGCCGGAAGGTTTCCAGCGCAGCGAATTCCTGCTGGAACACGGCGCGCTTGACATGATCGTGGACCGCCGCGAGATGCGCGACAAATTGGCTTCGCTGCTCGCCATGCTCACGCGCCAGCCGTTGCCGAAAGAGAGTGAGGGGTGAGGAAGTGAGGCGTGTGGAGTGGCGGTGGGATTGCTTCTTAATTCAGGTTGGCCAATGCGCCCGGAGAAGGCGGGCAGTCAACGCGTAAGTTCTTGCCGGATGAATAGCTGTGGTTTGCCCCCTGTTATTACCCCATACTCGCAATACTCGTTCCCGATTGAAAGGAAGTAATACGTCATGCGATATATCAGCATATCTACACTGCTCGCGGTGTTCTGTTGTTCACTGCCATTGTTTGCAAAGGGACCAACGTTCGATCGTGATCTTTTCTATGTACCAGCCAATGCACCCTCTGGTACTTGGGCGCTGATGGAGAAAGCGGCCCGACTCGCTGCCAAAAGCCCACATTGCGTGGAGGTTACCGGTGGTGCATGGTCAACAAAGAAAGAGGCCGCTGAAGATAGCGGCAATCATCCTGGTGATCAATTCTACGTAACCTGCCAGTCTGACCAAGCCGGCCCAATTTCAGGTGTGCCAGCGAGCTTTAATCTCTATTACAACTATCAAGATCTAAAGAGTGGCACTATCAAATATCGCCCAGTGCCTATCAGCGACAAAGTTGCAATCGCGGAATGTAAACAAGAAATCATGGATCGTCTGCAATATCCGAGCTCTGCCAGGATGCTGCTGATGCGCTATGGTGCCAATGGCACAGACAATAACCTCGTTGTATATGATTTCACCGCTTTGAATGGGTTTGGTAATCCCGTACCTAAACGTGGCACTTGCATTATTGATCCTAGTAATAAAATAGAAGTGACGATTACAAATCGGTAAACACCATGCCGCCCGAGAAATGGTGTCAGAGCTTGGCCTATCCCCGCAAAATCATATCTCCAAGAAATGGGGTCAGAGCGAATAACTGGTGTCGTTGGGGACAGATTGAATAGCTTTGAATAGTTGAAGATGCGTTTTCCAACACTCGCCGATTGGCTCCGCTGGCAGGAGCAACTGCATCCGAATGCCATTGATCTGGGTCTGGATCGCGTGCAACGCGTACTGGAGCGGATGGATTTGGCGCGGCCATCGTTCCATGTGCTTACGGTTGGTGGTACCAACGGCAAGGGTTCCTGTGTGGCGTTTCTGGATGCCATGCTGCGCGCACAGGATTACAAGGTTGGCGCCTATACCTCTCCGCATCTGTTGCGCTACAACGAGCGCATTTGTGTCAACGGCGTAGAAACCACGGACGAGGAATTGTGCGCGGCATTCGAGCGGGTGGATGCGGCGCGCGGCGAGGTGAGCCTCACGTATTTTGAATTCGGCACGCTCGCGGCTTTCGATATTTTCCAAGGACACAAGATTGACGTGGCGGTGCTGGAAGTGGGCATGGGCGGGCGCCTGGACGCGGTGAATGCCGTGGATCCGGATGGCGCGCTGGTGGCATCTATCGGCCTCGATCACCAGGAATGGCTCGGCAATGACCGTGACAGCATCGGCTACGAGAAGGCCGGCATTTACCGCAAGCAGAAACCGGCCATTTGCGGCGACCGCGACCCGCCAGCGCGTTTATTGAAGACTGCGCGGCAGTTGGGCGCGCAGTTGCAGGTTTTGGGCCGCGATTTTGATTGGCGCTCGAGCGGCGATACCTGGAGCTGGCGCGGGAAGGACGGAGAAATTACACAGTTGCCCAAGCCGGCATTGCCGGGCCGCATCCAGTTCGACAACGCTGCCAGCGTGCTGGCCTTGCTGCAATCCGTGCAGTCTGTGCTGCCGGTCAACGAAGACGCGCTGCGCGAGGGCCTCCGGACGGCACGCATCCACGCCCGTTTTCAGCGCCTGCCGGGCAAAGTGGAATGTGTACTGGACGTGGCCCACAACCCGGCCGCCGCGCGGGTGCTCGCGCAGAATCTGGCGGACACTCCCGTGCCGGGGAAAACACTGGCTGTTCTGGGCATGTTCCGCGACAAGGCGGTGGAAGACGTGGTACGTGCGATGGCGCGCCGGGTGGATTACTGGTTTTTGGCCGGCCTGGGCGGACCGCGCGGCCAAAGCGCGGCACAACTCGCCGGGCGCGTGCTCTCAACAATCCCCGGCTCCCGATTGACGGAATGTGCTGCGGTCGCGGATGCCTATCGTGCGGCGCAAGCCGTGGCCATGCCGGGTGACCGGATCGTGGTATTCGGTTCTTTCCAGACCGTGAGCGCCGTATTGCGTATTCGGCAAGAATCAGTTACGAATTGCACCTGAAACGGCATATTGGTGCCGGACTGGAGATCGGGAGATGGAAATTGGACTCAAGGAGCGCCTGATCGGCGCGGTGGTGCTGGTGATCCTGGCAGTGATCATCATCCCCTGGGTGTTGAAAGGCGGCTCGGCGCCCAACAGCACGGTCACCAAGCCGCTGGCCTTGCCCCAAGCCACCACCAATGCGGCGGCGCCTCAGGCCTATCGCATGGACCTGAATAACTCGGCGGCGACCGGCACCGGCGCTGTACCGGCTACCGCCATGAGCCCGCCAATGCCAGCAGGGACTGCGCCGGCCACCGCCGCCGCGTCCAATGCAGGCCCGGCAGCCAGCTCGCCTGAGATGCAACCGCCCCCCAAACCCGCCGTGGCACCGGCGTCCGCACCGACGCCCCGGACAATGACGGCTGGAAAATGGATCGTGCAGGCGGGTAGCTATGGCAGCGAAGCCAACGCGCGCAGCGTGGAACACAAGCTTGCCGCACATGGGTTCCATGCGTATATCAGCCGCTATCACAAGAGCGGGCGCACCTATTACCGGGTGCGCGTGGGGCCTTACGGGGAACGGGCGGCGGCGGAGCGCATCGTGACCGAAGTGTCGCGCGCGTATGGCGGCCGGGCGCAGGTGGTGCCGAATTCCTAAGGAGAGTCTGAATAATTCATCTTTCGTCATCCCGGCCCCCGCCTGCGCGAGGGCAAGCTCCAGCCGGAATCCAGGAAAATCAATCATGACTGGGCACCGGCTTTCGCCGGTGCGACGAATTAATTAGGATTTCCCTGAGACGCAAACAGGCGGCGGCTGGCGCTGTCTGTTAAAATGCCGTCCCGTTTCCAAGGCGGCACGCCGCGGCGGCCAGGGCGCGCATGATCTGGGTTGATTACCTCATCCTCGTCATTATTGTTGTTTCGGCCCTCGTCAGCCTGTTGCGTGGCTTTCTGCGCGAGATCGTGTCGCTGATCACCTGGGTGGTGGGGTTCTGGGTGGCGCTGCGTTTTGCCCGTCAGGTGGGCGACTTCTTCGGGGTGATCCACAACCCTTCAGTGCGCGTCATCGTCGGTTTCGTGATTCTGTTCGTGGCTGTCCTGATTGTCGGCGCGATCATCAATTTCTTCATCGGCAAGATCATGGAGAAGACCGGCGTCAGCGCCTCTGATCGGACGCTGGGTCTGATTTTCGGTTTGGTGCGCGGCGTGGTCATCGTGGCGGTACTGGTGGTGGTGGCAGGATTCACGGTATTGCCGCGCAATCCCTGGTGGCACGAGTCACGGCTTATCCCCTACGCGGAATCCGTGGCCGGTTGGATGCGCCACGCACTGCCGGAGCGGGTGGCGGACGAGATGATGCGCGGCGCGCAACTGGCAGCGGACCCCGGTCACAGGAAATAGCGAGGCGCGATATGTGCGGGATCGTCGGAGTGGTGGGACACGGTGACGTTAACCAGGTGTTGTATGACGCCCTGATTGTCCTGCAGCACCGCGGTCAGGACGCCGCCGGCATCATGACGTGCGACCAGGATCATCTGTACCTGCGCAAAAGCAACGGCCTGGTACGCGACGTGTTTCACCAGCGGCACATGTTGCGGCTGCGCGGCAGCATCGGCCTGGGGCACGTGCGCTATCCGACCGCCGGTTGCGCGAACTCCGCTGAAGCCCAACCGTTCTATACCAACTCGCCTTACGGCATTGCGCTGGGCCACAACGGCAATCTCACCAACGCGCACGCGCTCAAGGACATGCTGTTCCGCGAGGACCGGCGCCATCTCAACACCGAATCCGATTCCGAAATCCTGCTGAATGTGTTCGCCCACGAGTTGCAGCGTACCGGCAGCCTGGAAGTGGACGAACGCGACATCTTCAAGGCGGTGAGCGCGGTGCACCGCCGCTGCCGCGGCGGCTATGCCAACGTGGCCATGATCGCCGGTTACGGCATCGTGGGATTCCGCGATCCCTTTGGCATCCGTCCGTTGGTGTTCGGCCGGCGCATCACCGACAACGGCACCGACTACATGATCGCCTCGGAAAGTGTGGCGCTGGACGTGTGCGGCTTTGAACTGGTGCGCGACGTGGCGCCGGGCGAGGCGGTGGTGATTGACCGGCACGGCAACCTGCACACCAAACAATGCGCTGAAAATCCGCAGTATTCGCCCTGTATCTTCGAGCACGTGTACTTCGCGCGGCCCGACTCGATCATGGACGACATCTCCGTGTACAAGGCGCGCATGCGCATGGGCGACAAGCTGGCCGAGAAAATCCAGCGCGAATGGCCCAGCCACGATATAGATGTAGTGATCCCGATTCCGGACACCAGCCGCACCAGTGCCTTGCAACTGGCGAATGTGCTGGGTGTGAAATACCGCGAAGGCTTCATCAAGAACCGTTACATTGGTCGCACCTTCATCATGCCGGGCCAGAAACAGCGCAGCCAGTCGGTGCATCAGAAACTGAACGCGATTGACCTGGAGTTCAGCGGCAAGAACGTGCTGCTGGTGGATGATTCCATCGTACGCGGCACCACCTCGCAACAGATTATCAACATGGCGCGCGAGGCCGGCGCCCACAAGGTGTATTTTGCCTCGGCCGCGCCACCAGTGCGGTTTCCGAACGTGTACGGCATAGACATGCCCACCACCAGTGAACTCATCGCCCACGACCGCAGCGAGCAGCAGGTGGCCGAGTTCATCGGCGCCGACAAGTTGATCTATCAGGACCTGGGCGATCTGATTGATGCGGTGCGCCGCGGCAATCCCAAGATTCAGCGTTTCGACACCTCGGTGTTCTCCGGCGAATACATCACCGGCGACGTGACCGGTGCTTATCTTGCCAACCTGGCGCACGAGCGTTCCGACGAAGCCAAGCAGAAACGTCTGCGCGATGACCGTCAGGTCATTGAGATGTACAACGTTTCCTGAGCTGATTGCACGATTTCGCGGTGCATTCCGAACCACGCCAGCTTTTGCTGAAGCTGTTCCGGCAGGGGTTGGCGGCGGTGAACGGCCGCAGTTGCGTGCATGCGGCCCTGCGGCAGCACGAGTTTCCCGATCCTTTATATGTGGTAGCCATCGGCAAAGCCGCTGATGCCATGACCGCGGGCGTCCTCGACGCGATTGGCAATCAGTTGTGCGCCGGACTGGTTATCACCCGTTACGGACACCAGGATTCACCGGTTTATCGGGATCCGCGCATCGTATTGCTGGAAGCCGGGCATCCTTTGCCGGATGAGCAGAGCCTGGCTGCCGGAAATGCCTTGCGCCTGTTTCTGGCGAATGCGCCTGCGGACGCGCATTTCCTGGTCCTGATTTCCGGCGGCGCATCCAGCCTGGCAGAAATCCCCGCACCGGGCGTCACGCTTGCGAATCTGCGCACGCTCACCCGCTGGTTGTTGGCCAGCGGCCTCCCTATTGACGTCGTGAACCGTGCACGCTCCGCATTTTCCCAGATCAAGGGCGGCCGCTTGTTGCAGGATCTGGCGGGCCGCCGCACCGAACTGCTTTTGATTTCCGATGTGCCGCGTGACATCCCGGAACACATCGGTTCCGGTCTGTTGCTGCCGGCCGTGCCCGGGCCGTTCCCGGAATTGCCGACACAATTTGCCGAGCTGCCGCGGCAGCCATTATCCGAACTCCGCGCCGACAACGTGAGCGTGCGGATGTTAGCTACTAATCTGCACGCCAGACAAGCCGTGCACGATGCCGCTGTGAGCCTGCATGAATCGGTGCATCTGCACGCGGAACTGCCGGCATCCGATGCGGTGGTATGCGGTGAGTGTGTTGCGAAATTCCTGATGAACGCCGAACCCGGTTTGCATATCTGGGGAGGGGAAACCCTGGTGCGCTTGCCGGACCATCCGGGGCGCGGTGGCCGCAACCAGATGCTGGCCCTGGCTGTGGCGCAACAGATTTCAGGTAATGGGAATATCCATCTGCTGGCAGCGGGCACCGACGGCACCGATGGCAATTCCCTGGATGCGGGCGCGCTGGTGGACGGCGGCAGCCTTGCCCGCGGTGAGGATGCCGGCCGGGATGCGCATGACTGCATGCTGCGCGCGGATGCCGGCAGTTTCCTGGAGGCCAGCGGCGATTTGGTGTACACCGGCCCGACCGGCACCAATGTGATGGATTTGATCCTCGCCTACAAGGCTGGCGGCCGAGTGAGGGGTGAGGAGTGAGAGGTGAGGCGGGCCAGGGCCGCTTGCTGGCTTGCACTACGCCACCGGCCTGGATTGATGCCGCGATGCGCAATCAGGGTCTTCTGCTGATTGATCACGCCAACTGCGAGAAGAAAGCCGCGGCTGCGGCGCTCAGCCTCATGTTCCAATACGGCGAACGGCGTCCCGAAATGCAGGACATCCTGTCACGGCTGGCACGCGAGGAACTGCGGCATTTCGAGCAGGTGCGGCGCATCATGAAGAAGCGCGGCATCCTCCATCGAATGCTCAGCGCTTCACGTTACGCGCAAGGGTTGCGTCGTCATGTGCGGCGCCGGGAACCGGAACGCCTGCTGGATATGCTGATTGTCGGCGCGTTCATCGAAGCCCGCTCGTGCGAACGATTCCAGGCGCTGGTGCCCCAACTTGATGCTGAGCTGGCTGAATTCTATGGCGGACTGGCGGCGGCTGAAGCACGTCATTTCGATGTATATCTGAGGCTCGCCAAACAGATGAGCGCAGATGATTTGACGTCAAGAATCAAAATGTTCGCAGGAATCGAAGCGTCGCTTATCAGCGGCATGGACGGGGATTTCCGCTTTCACAGCGGGCCGCCGGCCTGATGATCAGGAAAGCCGGAGTTTTGCGAGCCGGAAACCGGTCTGGTCAATTTTGAGCAAGCTTCCCTGTTCATACCAGTCGCCGAGCACAATCCGCGTCTTTTCGCCACCTTCGGATTGGAAGGTATGAACCGCCGGCCGGTGGGTGTGGCCATGGATCAGTCTCGTTACATCATATTGTTTCAGTATTGCTTCGACTGCTTGCTGATTTACATCCATGATGTATTCCGACTTGGCCTGACTATGCTGTTTGGTTGCGGCGCGGGCCTGGCTCATGAACGCGCGTCGCGCGTCCAGGCTTTGGGCCAGGAAAACTTTCTGGCGGGCAGGATCCCGCACCATTTTCCTGAAGGCCTGATATTCCACATCGTCGGTGCATAGCGTGTCGCCATGCATGAGCAGCGTGGGTATGCCGTAGAGATCCGCCACCGTTGGATCCGGCAACAGGGTGCAGCCGGTTTGAGCGGCAAACCCCTCACCAATGAGAAAATCCCGGTTCCCGTGCATGAAAAAAACCGGTACGCCGCGATCGGCAAGTTCCCGGACGCCGGCCATGACGCGCGCGTGATGAGGATCGGGGTCATCGTCGCCGATCCAGATCTCGAAGAAATCCCCGAGTATGTACAAGGCCTGCGCGGTGCGCGCCTCGGATTCCAGGAAATCCAGGAATAGCTGCGTGATTTGCGGCCGTGCCGGATCGAGATGCAGGTCGGAAATGAACAGCGTAGGCATGCGGTACGGCTCAGTCCAGCGACGGCTTGAGCACGACCGCTTTCAATATCACTACCGGTGTCAGGGGGGCGTCCTTGTCGAACGGACCGGCTTTGCCGGTGGGCACGGCGGCGATTTTGTCCACCACGTCCATGCCCTGGATCACTTTGCCGAATACCGCGTAACCCCAGCGGTCCGGCCGCGGATCGAGTTTCCGGTTATCAACGAGATTGATATAAAACGCCGCGGTGGCGGTATGCGGCGCATCATCCCGCGCCATTGCAATCGTGCCGCGCAGATTTGAAAGACCGTTGCCCGATTCATTGGGGATAGGCGCAGGAGTTTGCTTCTCCTGATAGGAGGCCGTGTAATCGCCACCCTGAATCACGAAACCGGGCACAATTCGATAGACGCTGGTATCGTTGTAGAAACCGGTATTCACGTAATACAGGAAATTCGCCACTGTCAGCGGTGCGCGCTGCCGGTCGAGCTGCACCACGAAAGTGCCGAGGCTGGTTTCAATCGCCACATCGGGATAGGGCTCCGGCGGCGGCGTGGGTTTTACGGGTGACTGGCTGCACGCCGCCAGCAGGACAAAGACGAACGAAATAATCAGGCGCTTTCCCATGACCGTCCTCCAAAAGCGTTCGCCATGATACGGGCTGAGGTGGAAAATTGTCACTACCCGGACGTGGGCCGCATGCGGCCTGATAAAATAGCGCGCCATGACCATTCGTACCCGCTTCGCGCCCAGCCCCACCGGCCACTTGCACGTCGGAAACGCGCGCACCGCGTTGTTCAGCGCCTTGCTGGCGGCGCACGCTCATGGCGAGTTCATCCTGCGCATCGAGGATACCGACGCGGAACGCTCGCGTCAGGAATTCGAGCTCGCTCTCATCGAAGACCTCGCCTGGTTGGGTATTGGCTGGCAGGAAGGGCCGGATGTCGGCGGCCGGCACGGGCCTTACCGGCAGTCTGAACGCGGCCGGATTTACCGTGGCTACATAGATAAATTGGCGGAATCGGGTTTGACCTACCCGTGTTTCTGCACGCCCACCGAATTGGCGCTGGCTCGCAAGCTGCAGCTTGCGGCCGGCAAACCGCCGCGCTATGCCGGCACCTGCGCGCGGCTGACCGCCGATGGGATTAAAGCACGTCTGGCGAAAGGCTTGAAACCGGCACTGCGCTTTCGAGTCCCGGAAAGCGGCGAGACGGAATTTGACGATCTGGTTCGCGGCCGACAGGTGTTCGCGCATCGCGACATCGGCGACTTTGTGATCCAGCGTGCCGACGGCAGCCCGGCATTTTTCTTCAGCAATGCAGCGGACGATGCCCTCATGGATGTTACCCATGTATTGCGCGGAGAAGACCATCTGGCCAACACGCCGCGCCAGATCCTGTTGCTCAAGGCGCTTTCGCTGACGGTACCGCAGTATGGCCATCTTGCGCTGATTGTGGGCGAAGGCGGCGCGCCATTGTCCAAACGCGAAGGCGGCGGCAGTCTTCGGGAGTTGCGCGACGATGGCATTCTTCCCGAGGCGCTCCTGAATTATCTGGCGCGCTTGGGGCACACGTATGCCAGCAATGATTTCATGTCGTTCGCGGATCTCGCGGCGTATTTCCAGCTTGCGCATATCGGGCACTCACCGGCGCATTATGACCATCAGCAACTGGAACACTGGCAGCGCGCGGCAGTGCGAGGCGTGGGCACAGCGAGATTGTGGCAGTGGCTGACGCAGGCGCGGCCGGAATTGAACTCCTTGGTGCCGCCTGACCGGCGTGATGCATTTCTTGAACTGGTTCAGGAAAACCTGTCGCGGCCGGTCGAGGCACTCATGTGGGCACGCATCATTTTTGCTAACCAGTTTGAGCTGGATGAAACTGCCCTCACTGTGATTCGCGCAACCGGGCGCGGGTTTTTCGAGCTGGCACTGGCTTGTTTCAAGCAGGCACCGGCGGATTTTCGGCTGTTCGCCAAGGCAGTGGGAATTGAAACCCGCCTGTCCGGCAAGAACCTGTTCGCGCCGCTGCGCGCCGCATTGACCGGGCAGACGCATGGGCCGGAAATGGAGCGGCTGTGGCGCCTGATGTCGCCCGTCCTGATTGAGCAGCGCCTGCGCGCGACGCTGGATTGCTGCAAGCCATGAGCAAGCCCGTGCTGCAAATCCACAATTCACTTACCCGGAAGAAAGAGGTTTTCAAACCCATACGCGCCGGGGAAGTGCGCATGTACGTGTGCGGCCTCACGGTGTATGACCGCATGCACCTTGGGCATGCGCGCATGCTGGTGGTGTTCGACATGGTGGCGCGCTGGCTGCAGGAGAGCGGCTATAAACTTACCTATGTCCGCAACATCACCGATATTGACGACAAGATCATCCGGCGTGCCGCGGAAAACGGTGAATCCATCGAGGCGCTGACGACGCGTTTCATTGCCGCATCACACGAGGATGAAGCCGCGCTCGGCGTATTGCGTCCGGATATTGAGCCGCATGCCACCCGTTCCATCCAAGCCATCGTGGGCATGGTGAAAGCCCTGGTGAATAAGGGCCATGCCTATCAGGGCGTAAACGGCGATGTGTACTATGCCGTCAGCCGCTTCAAGGATTACGGCCGCCTGTCGGGTAAACGGCTTGAAGATTTGCGCGCCGGAGCGCGTGTCGAGGTGGACGAAGCCAAGCGTGACCCTCTGGATTTCGTGCTGTGGAAAACAGCCAAGCCGGGCGAACCGAGTTGGCCTTCACCCTGGGGTGCGGGCCGACCGGGCTGGCATATCGAATGCTCGGCGATGGCCACGCAGGCGCTCGGCAATCATTTCGACATCCACGGCGGCGGCATGGACTTGCAGTTCCCGCACCACGAGAACGAAATCGCCCAGTCGGAAGCCGCCACCGGCGAACATTTTGTGAATGTCTGGATGCACAACGGCTTCGTGCAGGTGGACGAGGAGAAGATGTCCAAGTCCTTGGGCAATTTCTTTACCGTGCGCGAAGTGCTGAAGAAATACCGACCGGAAGTGGTGCGCTATTTCATCCTCAACAGTCATTACCGCAGTCCGCTTAATTATTCGGATAAATCCCTGGATGTGGCCGCCACCGGGCTTGCGCGTCTTTATACCGCGTTGCGCGGCATTCAGCCCGGGAGCGCGCCGCGAGACAGTGAATTCCGCGAGCGATTCGCGGCGGCCATGAATGATGATTTCAACACGCCGGTCGCCATCAGTGTGTTGTTCGATCTGGCCCGTGAAATAAACCGGCGGCGGGAAACGAGTGCCGGGCAAGTGGCTGAGTTGGCGGGCTTGCTGGTGGCATTGAGCGGCACACTCGGCATCCTGCAATCGGAGCCCGAGGGCTATTTGCAGACTGCGGTGGCGGAAGCGAACAACCTATCCGCTGAGCAGATCGAAAACATGATTGAGGCGCGCAATACGGCACGCAAACACAAACATTGGGCAGAAGCTGATCGCATCCGCACCGAGCTTGATGACAATGGGATACTGATTGAAGATGGGGCCAAAGGGACGACTTGGAGGCGCAAGTAGTCAGCTGCGTTTGTCGTGTTGTTCCGCAGAGGCGAGAGTGTTGTTGAGCAGCATCGCCACCGTCATGGGACCGACACCGCCCGGCACCGGCGTAATGAGAGCAGCGCGCTGCTTCGCGGCTTCAAATTCCACGTCACCCACCAAACGTCCGTCGCCCAGACGATTCATACCCACGTCAATTACCGTGGCACCGGATTTGATCCAGGCACCTGGAATCAGATTGGGCTTGCCCACGGCCACCACCAGAATGTCCGCCGTGCGCACATGCTGTTCCAAGTCCGCCGTGAAACGGTGACAGACTGTCACGGTGGCGCCCATGAGCAGCAGTTCCATGGCCATGGGCCGACCGACGATGTTGGACGCGCCGACCACCACCGCGTTGCGACCGACAAAGGTCTCACCGTATTTCTGCAGAAGCTTGATGATGCCGTAAGGCGTGCAGGGGCGCAGCAATGGGATGCGCTGCGCCAGGCGGCCTACGTTGTACGGATGAAAGCCATCCACGTCCTTGTCGGGCCGTACACGCTCTATGATGGTTTCGGTATTGATGTACGCTGGCAGCGGCAATTGCACCAGGATGCCGTCAATCGCCGAGTCGGCATTGAGTTTGTCAATGAGTTCCAGGAGCGTGGCTTCGGAGGTATTCGCGGGCAGATCGAAGGCGCGAGAGATAAAACCGACTTCCTGGCACGCTTGCCGTTTGTTGCGCACGTAAATCTCGGAAGCTGGATCGGCGCCCACCAATACCACTGCCAAACCGGGTGCGCGCTGTTTGTGCTTGACCCGCAAGCCCACCCGGCGCCGGATGTCGTCGCGGATTTCATGAGCCAGAGCTTTGCCGTCAATGATCTGGGCTGGCATGTTGCACGTTTTAGAATTGGTGGTGCGCATTGTCGCACGCAGTCATGCACCCTCCAACCGCACGTCGTCAAATTGACTGGCATCAGGGGGCACCGTATCATTGCCGCCCTTGCGCGGCCCGTTTCAGGAAATTCAGCGGGGCATGTGGGCGGGGCATAGCGCAGTCTGGTAGCGCACCTGCTTTGGGGTGAGCCCGCGAGGGCGAACGCCGAGGACAGGAAGTCCGAGGCCGGGTTGCTAGGCGAGGTGGATACCGAGCCAGCAACAGACTGCGAGCAAAGCAGGTGGCGTTGAGTGAATGATTTTGACGTCGGGGCATAGCGCAGTCTGGTAGCGCACCTGCTTTGGGAGCAGGGGGTCGGGGGTTCAAATCCCTCTGCCCCGACCAATTAAATGAATTTGCGCCTGTAGCTCAGATGGGCTCGACCGGTGCAGTTAATCGAAATGCCGACGGCATTTCGAATCGGTCGAGCGCCCGGACAGGAAGTCCGGGCGGCGGACATACCAAGGATGGTTTGTGCCGCCGACATTTTGTAACGAATATGCGCCTGTAGCTCAGATGGGCTCGACCGGTGCAGTCAATCGAAATGCCGATGGCATTTCGAATCGGTCGAGCGCCCGGACAGGAGGTCCGGGCTGGCGGGAATACCATGGATGGTTTTAACCGCTGATGGTTAGTGGTGAATTTGCGCCTGTAGCTCAGATGGATAGAGCACCGGCCTTCTAAGCCGGCGGTCGCAGGTTCGAGTCCTGCCAGGCGCGCCAATAAAATGGCGAGGCTGGCAGCACGCCGGACAGGTTGATTGTTATGGTGGGCGTAGCTCAGTTGGTAGAGCCCCGGATTGTGATTCCGGCTGTCGTGGGTTCGAGTCCCATCGTCCACCCCATTTATTCGATGAGAGTTTTCGGACTGTTAGCCCGGTTGTTTGATCTGTCAAACCGTATAAAGAATCCTCTGGTGGGCCGTTAGCTCAGTTGGTAGAGCTGCTGACTCTTAATCAGTAGGTCGCAGGTTCGAATCCTGCACGGCCCACCAGAGGATTCTTCCTTCAACGAGTCGTAGGTTTGCTTTCCGGCTACGCTATCCTGCTGCGCCGGAAAGTCCAGGGCAGTCGCCCTGACTGCCCGCCGGGCGCGATGCGTCCGGCCCTGCACGGCCCACCAGAGGGATTTTTGTTTCAGGCACGCGCCGTCCTTGGCGGTATCACCGGCCGCGCCATCCATGGCGCGGCGCTCAACCGGATCGGAATGCCACCGACATTCCGATGCAAGCACCGGTCTCGCCCTGCACGGCCCACCAGAAGATTCTTTCTTCAACGAGTCGTAGGTTCGCTTTCCAGCTGCGCTATCCGGCTCCGCCGGAAAGTCCAAGAGCGACTATCCCTTTCGCCGCGATTATCCTGCGTTGGGAATCCATTACTTCGCGCGGCCTCCTGACTCTACGCCCCGATACGGACTGCGTACGGCTGCGAAGAACTCCGCCGGTTCCGTTCGCAGGGACTATCGAGGGTTTCTCGCCTCGGGCTTCGCTGTTCCCTGGCTCGTCGTTTGCAAATCCTAGGGGATGTAGTAATCTTGCCAAGCTCCGGGAATGTAATGACTAACAGGAATGCCTGACTAGGCGTCCTCTGACTTTAATTAAAAGTATTCTGCTGAGGATGGTGAGTCATGAAGACCAAAATCATGTCTATAGTCGCAGCCGTATCGATAACCTCGCTTACTAGCTGTTCCACTTATTTTCAGGCAGTGAACATTGATCCGAGGACGGGATATCTTCCCACAGCGCAAAATCAGAGCGCTGGGGTGGCGAAAGCCAGCGTGCTTCTGAATCAGAAGGTCAATTTTGATCTCTATGGAGGCAGGATGCTCGTATCGGGCGGCGCCTTTTTCCAGCAGGAGATGAGCGATATAGGCGCATTCAGTGACGTCATGACCAATGAAGACCTTCAAAAACGCATCATCGCCGCTGGTCTACAGGATAAGGTACCCAGCGTCAGCGACCTAATCGGCCTGAACAAGGCTTACCGGTACTATAAAGCATTTCTTTGGACTCACTTCGAGTTCAAGGATAATAACGGCAACCACTACGTAAGGATGATCGTTACCGATCCTGGTAATGCCCAAGATTTGTTTGAGGCCAGCGCTAGTCTATGTGGGGCTCCCGTCTGCGAGGATGATCAGCATATCTGGTACCCGCTATTCAATTCGTTCATAGATTGGGTACGTGCAAACGGTGGGATTATCAAGACTACAACCATGGCTCCCCCAAAAGCTGAGCAATAGTTTCATCGTCACAAAGGGCAGAGAAGCAGCCTGCTCGTTGCTTCGCGTCTCGCCCTCTTCCACCAAGGGAGATGGGAGCCGTGGGGAAGACAGTGGCAAGCGTTTTGATTTTGTCAGACGTTCTTAATCTTAAGGAGAGTCTGAATAATTCATCTTTCGTCATCCCGGCGAAAGCCGGGATGCGGTAATTTCAAGAGCCTGGAGGGTGTCTTAGATTTTGTGTATTCGGGTTTGGTTTTGGTTTCATTTCTTAGTGCTGTGGCATCCGCTCTTCATATTGGATGGTAAATCTATTCAGGGCAGCCTTCCAGTCCCGCAGTGGCATG
>JBAVYM010000007.1:0-96353 GCA_049698775.1 Gammaproteobacteria bacterium | reverse complement strand
GAGGGTGTCTTAGATTTTGTGTATTCGGGTTTGGTTTTGGTTTCATTTCTTAGTGCTGTGGCATCCGCTCTTCATATTGGATGGTAAATCTATTCAGGGCAGCCTTCCAGTCCCGCAGTGGCATGGTCCATCTCTTGCTGATGTTGCGCAGCGCCAGGTAGAACAACTTGATCAGCGCCTCGTCACTCGGGAATGAACCCCGGTTCTTGGTGATTTTCCTGAGACTCATGTTCACGGACTCGATCGCGTTGGTCGTGTAGATCACCTTGCGGATCTCTGGTGGGTAGGCAAAGAACGGGAGGATGCGGGTCCAGTTGCGGCGCCAGGACTGGCTGATAGGCGCATGCGTGGCATCCCATTTGTGCTCGAACTCGGTGAGCCGGAGCTCGGCCTGTTCCACGGTCGCCGCGGTGTAGATGGCTTTCAGGTCCTCAGCCACCGGCTTGCGCAGTTTCCAGCTCACATAGTTCAGGCTGTGGCGTACCAGGTGCACGATGCACAACTGCACCTCAGTCTGGGGGAACACGGTCTCGATGGCTTCCGGGAAGCCCTTCAGTCCATCCACGCAGGCGATGAAGATGTCCTGCACCCCGCGGTTCTTGAGCTCGGTCACCACCTGCAACCAGAACTTGGCGCCCTCCGTCTGGGCGATCCAGAGGCCCAACAGCTCCTTCTCCCCAGCCAAGTTGATGCCGAGCGCGAGATACACGGCTTTTACCCGCACCGCGCCGGCGTCGCGCACCTTCACATGGATACAGTCGAGATACACGATGGGGTACACCCCATCCAGCGGCCGGGCCTGCCAGGCTTTGACCTCCTCAATGACGGCATCGGTGACCGACGAGATCAGCGCGGGTGACACCTCGGTGCCGTACATCTCCTCCAGGTGTCCCTGGATCTCGCGCACCGTCATGCCCCGGGCATACAGCGACAGGATCTTGTCGTCGAACCCGGTCCAGCGGGTCTGGTGCTTCGGAATCAGTTGCGGTTCAAATGTTCCCTGCCGGTCACGGGGAATCTCGATCGGCAGCTCCCCAAACTCGCCCTTGAGGGTCTTCTGGCTCTTGCCATTGCGGGTGTTGCCAGCCTCGTTCTCCACCGGCTGGTGCTTGCCATGACCGAGATGTTCCGTCATCTCCGCCTGCAAGGCGCGTTCTACGATGCGCTGAGTCAGTTGCTTCAAGATCCCGTCCGCCCCGATCAGGTCTTCGGGTTTGCGGTAGTCTTTCAGCAAGGTATCAATCAGATCATTGGAAATCATTGGCTTGGCTACGGTCATCGTCACTCCTTATAATGGTTCGGCACTCTCTGCCAGGATGACCGAATACACAAACTTTCTTACACGCTCTTCCTTGGTGACAGGTGCTGAGATGGCTGGCTTCTCCAGTGTGTGCTGCAACCGGGGCATAAAGCGGATCAGCATGAACACCGCGATGACGATGATCATGTTGATAAACGAGCCGTAATTGAGCGTCACCGCGCCTACAGTCGCGCTGCGAAAATCAATTAGCGGTTGAGAAATGGATTGACAATGCGCAACTGACCATCTATTACCTGGCCGTGCTGCAGATCCTCCGAGTAGAGCACCTTGCCGTTCGCTATCAGTGCTGCCGCGACCAGCATTGAGTCATACAGCGAGAATCCGTAGCGCTCGTTGATTGCCAGACCTCGATCGTGTGTCGCCACCGTGACTGGCTCTACGTTACAGATGGCTCTGATCGTACCAAGAATTTCCCGCACTTCGCTCAGTGGCATTTTTAGTTTGCGCATGGCGACGGTCGCAAATTCGTTCAAGACCTGAACGCTGATCGTGCCTCGCTTTGCCAGCAGTTGTTCGACTCGGTCGGCCTTGTTGGAATCCTTCGACAGCAAGTACAGCAGTACGCTGGTGTCGAAAAATGAGTCAGCGTCGCTCATTCGCCTCGAGACGGTCGAACTTGAATGTAGCGGGCAGCCGACCGCGGAACTTCCGAAGCCGTGCCAATAGCTCGCGCGTGCCAGGAGCCTTGGCCACGGCAAACGCCCGCTTGCTCGCGACCTGAATTTCGACCTGATCGCCTTCTTTCAATCCAAGCGCGTCAACCACCGTCACGGGAAGGCGAACCGCCAAACTGTTACCCCATTTTGAGACTTGCATCGCGTGTATCCCATAGATATACAGATGGTGTGGAGTATATCATCATTCCTGGTTCTGGCACCACACCCTTCGGGCGCCGCAACTATCAGCCGTGTTGGGCCGATTTCCGCGAGTGGTGATTTCGACTTCTACTCCGGCTCTCCACGAGTGTTATCCACAGGTGTGCGCCTGCGCTGCAATTGAAACCAAAGCGGCCAAACGGACGTTCCTGCACCATCTTCCGCAAGCACAGTAAACACGGCCGGTACGAACGATTGGAGCATTGAAAGTAAAAACCCCGCTGCTGTTTTCACAGCAGCGGGGTGTTCTGTCCGTGATTCAAATCACACGTTCGAGGTGCAATTCGGGCAACGCTTGGCGTTGATGTTGATGGTGGAGCAGCACTGCGGACATTCCTTGGTGGTAGGCGCGGCTACCGTGGGTTTCATGGCCATTTGCTGCGCCCGTGCCATGAGCTTGATCAGGATGAAGACCGCAATCGCGATGATGATGAAGGTGATGATGGTGTTGATGAACGAGCCGTAATTGAGCGTCACCGCGCCGGCTGCATGTGCTTGCGCGATGGTGGCGTAGGGGCCGGCTTCCTTGGCGCCTTCTTTCAGCACCACGAACAGGTTGGAAAAATCCACGTTGCCGAGCGCCAAGCCGATGGGCGGCATGATCACATCGTCCACCAAAGATTTCACAATGGCGCCGAAGGCCGCACCGATGATAATGCCGACGGCCATGTCCACCACATTGCCGCGCATCACGAAGGCCAGGAAATCTTTCTTTAATGACATGACTGACTCCTTTGGATTGCTTGGTTTTAATGCTCCGATTCCGGCGTCCTTCCCCTTCCCGATGCATCCTGCCGCTGGCAACTATACTACGGATTCAATTCAGGCCATGCCGGATCGGTCATGTACGGACCTCATGTCATAATGTCTGCAATTCATTTATCCATCCCTGCCGATGCTCATGCTATCCGCTGACGCAACCGCCGCACGCGGCGACAGCCCATTTCTCGGCGTGCTGGTAAGCAATCTCGGCACGCCGGATGCGCCCACGCCCGCGGCGCTCAAACGTTACCTAGCGGAATTTCTTTCCGATCCCTGCGTGGTGGAACTGCCCGGAATTATCTGGCGGCCTGTGTTGCACGGTCTGGTGCTGCCGTTCCGGCCAAAACGTTCCGCCGCAGCCTACGCGCGCATCTGGACGCCAGCCGGTTCGCCGCTGCTGATCAATACCCTGGACATCAGCCACGCATTGCAGACCGCACTGCAAACCCGCGTCGGGAAACCGGTTGTAATCGAAACTGGCATGCGTTACGGCACACCTTCGCTCGCGGCAGCGCTTGAGAAACTGCTGACGGTGCGCCCGCACTATCTTGTGTTCCTGTCCTTGTATCCTCAGTACGCACGCGCCACCGCCGGTTCAACCCGGATGACGCTGAATAATATTCTGACCGGGCACGCATCCGCGTCAGCGGGAAAATTCGTGGATGCGTATTATCAGCATCCCGGTTTTATCGCCGCGCTTGCAGCCAGCGTAAGAGAATACTGGCAAGCGCACGGACGTGGCCGGTTATTGCTCATATCATTCCACGGCATTCCGGAGCGGGCTGTCCAGAAGGGCGATCCTTATGCGGAACAATGTGCGTACACCGCGCGCGAACTGGCGGCGGCGCTGGCATTGCAGCCGCAGGAATGGAAACTGGTGTTCCAGTCGCGTTTCGGCAAAGCCAAGTGGCTCAGGCCTTATACCGAAACCACGCTGCGTGAACTTGCAGCTGACGGCGTACAGAGCGTGGATGTCATCTGTCCGGGGTTTGCCGCGGATTGCCTGGAAACCCTAGAAGAAATCGCGCTGCGTTATGCGGAAGCATTTCGCGCCGCGGGCGGCAAGGAATTGCGCTACATCCCGGCGCTCAACAGCCGGTCCGATCATATCCGTGCCCTGGCTGATCTGGTGATGGCGCGTATCAGCGCCTGAAGGCATGTCGTGCTGGGAGATTTCCTGGAAATCAGCCTCTCGACACCAGACATACTGGCGTCCGTGGATTTCTATACCTGTCTGGGCTTCAAACCCGCCAGCGTGCACGATGTCTGGCCACATCCCTACACGGTATTCAGCGACGGCCACGTGTATCTGGGCCTGCATCAGCAGGCCTTCCCTGCACCGGCGCTCAGCTTCGTGCAACCGGATCTGCGCCGGCAAGTGCCGGAGTTTGAAGCGCTGGGGATCGAATTCGAATTCAGCAAGCTCGGGGAACACGAATTCAACGAAGCGGGTTTCTATGCCCCCGGCCGGCAGATGGTCAGGCTGCTCGAAGCGCGCACATATTCACCGTTCGCTGCACCAGCGGACGCCTCCTTGTGCGGTTATTTTGAGGAATACCGTTTGGCTGTGAGCGATCTGCAGATGAGCCGGCATTTCTGGGAACAGCTTGGCCTGATAAGCACCGAACCGGCCAATATGCGGTCACGTTCAACCCGGCTCGCCACCGGCGGCCTCAATCTCAGGCTATGGGACAAGGGACCGGAGCGTCCCCAACTGGTATTCCTGCATCCCCGGCCCGCGGAACTCACGGAACGGCTGAAGCAACTTGGCATTTCCGTTGCGGCGGCCAAACCCGCGGATTCAATTTCCGTGTTGCTGACGGCGCCGGAAGGCACCCAATTGCTAATTGTCCAGGACGATTCCTGAAAATACCGGCGCGTGCTAGAGTGCGCGCCGCACAAAGAGGCCAAGCATGCATCCATCCGTCAGCAACATCGGCTACACCATCCTGATCGCGGCCCTGGTGCTGTTCGTGCTGTACCGCCGCTTCCGCCGCAACTTCGGCCGCCAGCCGCTGCGCCCGAAACGCATGCTCTTCCGCATCGTGATCCTGGCGGTATTCTGCCTGCTGCTGCTGGCGTCCCCGTTCCGGTCGGCGCTGAGTTTCGTGGCCGCCGCTTGCGGTGCGGTGATCGGTATCGGGCTGGCGTTCTACGCCATTGAGCATACAAAATTCGAATCCACGCCCGCAGGCCGGTTCTACCGGCCCAACGGGTACATCGGCATGGCGGTGACGGCCCTGTTCCTCGGCCGCATCATCTACCGCTTCATGGTGGTCTATCCGATGATCCACGGCGCCATGCGGCAGGCCGCGCAGAATCCACAGCTCCAAGCCAGTCCTTTTGCTGCCTACCAGCGCAGTCCCTTGACGCTCGGCATCTACTTCCTGCTGGCGGGTTACTACATCTGCTATTACGCCGGTGTGCTCATCAAGAGCCGCGAACATCATCAGGCCAGTAACGGCGACAAGCCAAACCTTATCAGTTGAACCTAATAGATTCAGTTGCAGATATTCCCGGTTCGACGGCCAGTGCGTTCGACGTTCACGCGGTTGCCTGACCGGCAAATAGTCCAATCAACAGCAGCAGCAACACGATCAAACCAATCACCACGTACAACCAATCCTTGGCACGGCCGCTCATAACCACACCGCTCAAAAGTCTGACGATGGGCGTGAGCAACAGCACCGCGATACCCGCAATCAGGAACGCGCTGGCGTGCAGGCCGGCGCCGCCGTGCAACACAGTATCGAGGATGGCGCTCAGTCTGCCGCTGGGATTCACCGGGATGTGCGCGCCGCCGTGCACGAAGAAAATCACCAGGCCGATGACGATGAACAATAGGCACAGCGTGATGCTGACGCGCAATATCCAGATGGCGAGAAGCTGGCGCTGACGTGCAAGATCGCTCATATCCCCCACCCCAAGCCCTTGAACAGCATCTGCAAAGCCACCAGGATCAACACCAGCGTGAATACGCGCCGCAGGGTCTTGACCCGCAGCGTGGCAAGCCAGTGGGAGCCGACGTAAGCGCCTACGAGCACACCGAGTATCACAGTGCCCGCGATCAGCGGCGAGGTGTCACCGTGGGACAGATAAAAGCCGGCACTGGTGGCCGCGGTCATGCCGATCATGAAATTGGATGTGGCGGTGGACACGCGGAACGGCAACTTCATGATCCTGTCCATGGCCAGCACCTTGAAGGCGCCGGAACCGATACCGAGCAGTGCCGAGAGAAATCCCGCGCCGATCATCACCAGGAATCCCGGTACCACACCGGTGACGTGATAATGAGTCCAACTGTTGCCCTGCTGGTATTTGCTGTTGAGCCGCAGCCGCAAAGCCAATGGCGAACTTTGCGCCGCGCCCAGCACTTCGCTGTGCGACGGCATGAACGACACGATTCCGGAATACAACAGCACCAGGCCGAAAATCACGAACAGCAGTTTGGCCGGCAGGAAATGCGAGGAATACGCGCCCAACAGCGCGCCGGATGACGCGGCCACTTGCAGGAACAGGCCGGCGCGCACGTTGTTAAGTCCGGTACCCACAAAGCGCGGCGCGGCGCCGGTGGACGTGGCAATCACCCCGAACAGACTGACGCCCACCGCTTCGGGCATGGGCATGTGAAAACCGAGCGTCAGCAGCGGCACGATCACCATGCCGCCACCCAAACCCGTGATGGATCCGATGGCGCCGCCCGCGATGCCGCCGAGCAGGATGATCAGTACCATCAGGGACGCGGACATGGGCGCTTGTTGTTATGCGGGGTGCGAAGTGACGCGGATTATACAACGCGCCATGTAGCGGCCGTCTTCAGCGACGTGCACCATGGCGGAAACAGCCGGTCAGATGGTCGTCCACAAGACCCGTGGCCTGCATGAACGCATAACAAATGGTGCTGCCCACGAACTTGAAGCCGCGCTTCTTCAGCTCCTTGCTCATGGAATCGGAAATCGCGGTGCGCGCCGGCACCGTACCCGGAGTACGCCGGAGGTTGCGTAGCGGTTTGCCACCGACAAAGCGCCATATATATTTATCGAAGCTGCCGAATTCCTTCTGCACTACGAGAAACGCGCGCGCATTGGTGATGGCGGCATTGATCTTGAGACGGTTGCGCACGATGCCGGGATCCTTGAGCAGCCGCGCGACGTCGCGTGCGGTGAAGCGCGCGATTTTCTTCGCATCGAATCCGGCGAAGACTTTGCGGTAATGCGCGCGTTTGTGCAGTATCGTGGCCCAGCTCAAACCGGCCTGCGCGCCTTCCAGAATCAGGAATTCGAACCAGCGCCGCTCATCGTGCACCGGAACGCCCCATTCTGTGTCGTGATAAGCCACATAGACAGGATCGTTTTCCATCCCCCGCCAGGGACAGCGCTTGCGTGATTGACCGGTTTGCGTCACGGCGCAAACGCGGGCGCCTGGTCCCCCGGCTGCGCGGATTTATACCGGCGTTCAAACTCCGTTGCCCGTACATGCCCCTCCGGCGGGGCCCAGGACGCGAAATCCCGTTCCGGCGTGGGGGCATAGGGTCCGGACTTGCACTCGAATACTACCGTGGAGGGCGCGAGCGTGGCCACCGCATGCCAGGTGCCGGCGGGATTTTCGAGGCCGTAGGTGTAACCACCGACGGACAGCAGTGTGCGTGTGAGCACCGTGCCATGATCGTCGAAACTCAACACCAGCATCTCGCCGCTGACGATGAGCAGCAATTCCCATTTGTCCGGATGCCGGTGCGGACGGATATACGTGCCCGGCTCCATGGCCATGCACATGCGCTGGATCGGTTCGTCATGCACGGCGTGCAGATTGCAATGCGTGCGTAGACGCAGCGAGCCAAGCGCCTTGTCGTGCAATTGCGCCACCAACGCACGGTCAATGACTTTCATCTTGGATACGCCCCACGTTCACGATTCAGGCGGTCTGCCGCAATTTCACGCCGCGCTTCTTGAGATGCACCAGCAGCAGCGAAATGGCGGCGGGTGTAACGCCGGGAATGCGCGCGGCCTGGCCGAGTGTCTGCGGCTTGACGGCCATGAGTTTCTGGCGCACTTCGTTGGACAGGCCGCGCACGCTGCTGAAATCGAACTCCGCCGGCAGCGGGGTTTCTTCCTGACGACGGGCGCGTTGCACTTCCGCCTGCTGCCGCTCGATGTAGCCGGCATAATGCACAGCGATTTCCACCTGCTCCGCCACTTCAGGCGCTACGCTTATATCGCCGACACAATCGAGCGATACCAGTTTCCGGTGTGTCATTTCCGGACGGCGCAGCAAATCGAGGGCGTGGGTTTCACGCGTCAAAGGCGCGCTGAAAAACTCACTGGCCTGATGTCCGGACAGGTCAACCGGTCGCACCACAATGTTTTGCAGGCGTGCGGTTTCACGTCCAATGGCTTCGCGCTTTTCCGAGAATTTCACCCAGCGCGCGTCGTCCACCAGCCCTAATTTGCGGCCGATTTCGGTCAACCGCAGATCGGCATTGTCCTCGCGCAGCATCAAACGATGTTCAGCGCGGCTGGTGAACATGCGGTAGGGTTCGGGCGCGCCGCGGGTGATGAGATCATCCACCAGCACGCCAAGGTAGGCGAGTTCGCGCCCCGGCCACCAGGGATCACGTTCCTTCACTTGCAGTGCCGCGTTGATGCCGGCCAATAAACCTTGCGCGGCAGCTTCTTCATAACCGGTGGTGCCGTTGATCTGACCGGCGAAATACAGGCCGCTGATATATTTGGTTTCCAGCGTGTACTTGAGATCGCGCGGATCGAAATAATCGTATTCGATGGCGTAGCCGGGCCGGGTGATGTGGGCGTTCTCGAAACCTTTTATGGAACGCACCAGGTCATATTGCACATCGAAAGGCAGGCTGGTGGAAATGCCGTTGGGATACACCTCGTGCGTGTCGAGTCCTTCCGGCTCAATGAAAATCTGGTGGCTCGGCTTGTCGGCGAAGCGCATCACCTTGTCTTCCACCGACGGGCAATAACGCGGCCCTACACCCTCGATGACACCGGTGTACATGGGTGAGCGGTCAAGACCCGCCTTGATGATCGTGTGGGTGCGCACATTGGTGTGGGTGATGTGGCAAACCACCTGGCGCGGATGCTCCGCGCGTGTACCCATGAAGGAAAACACCGGCACAGATTCATCGCCCGCCTGCTCGTCCAAACCTTCGTAATTGATGCTGCGGCCGTCAATGCGCGGCGGCGTGCCGGTCTTCAAGCGGCCGACGCGGAACGGCAATTCGCGCAGACGCTTTGCCAGACGGTTCGCCGGCGGATCGCCGGCGCGTCCACCTTCGTAATTGGACAAACCAATATGGATGCGGCCGCCGAGAAAGGTACCGACCGTAAGCACCACCGCAGGCGCGAAGAAGCGCAAACCCATCTGGGTGATGACACCCGCGACACGCTCGCCCTCCACGATGAGATCGTCAGCCGCCTGCTGGAACAAGCTCAGGTTCGGCTGATTCTCGATGTAGCTGCGGATGGCTTGCTTATAAAGCACGCGATCCGCCTGCGCGCGCGTGGCGCGTACCGCCGGGCCTTTGCTGCCGTTCAGAATCCGGAACTGGATACCGGCCCGGTCGGTGGCGCGCGCCATGCAGCCGCCGAGCGCATCAATTTCCCTGGTGAGATGGCCCTTGCCAATGCCGCCAATGGCCGGGTTGCAGCTCATCTGGCCCAAGGTTTCCACATTGTGGGTGAGCAAAAGCGTTTTGCAGCCCATGCGTGCAGCGGCCAGCGCCGCCTCGGTACCGGCATGGCCGCCGCCAACCACGATCACGTCGAATCTTTGCGGGAAATCCACGAAGCGTCCTCGGAAAAGGTGGGGATTTTAGGCTTTTTCGCAATTCCCGGCCAATCGTGACAGCAAACTGCTCATGTCATTTGGCCTCCGCATCAGCTTCCAGCATACCGAACAGATTGCCTTCGGGATCCTTGCAGTAAGCCAGCCAGCCGATGCCGCGGATGGCCATTTTCGGCACCGCCAACTGGCCGCCGCTGGTGGCGGTTTTCATCACGTACTGGTCCAAATCCGCGACTGCGATGGTGGCTACGAACGCGGTGACCGCCGCGCCATCCAGCGGCGTGAGCCGACGCAGCAAACCACCGTCAATGCCCGGACCGCTATCGCCGGTTTTCACTGCCCAATAATCCACTGGCATGCCTTTGAGCGGTGTGAACTGCCAGCCGAATACCGAGGCGTAAAAGCGCATGGCGCGCTCCGGATCGTCGGCATGGATTTCAAAATGGATGACGCGCGGCATGTCGCCTCCCTGAGACTTCCTTAAGCATACACGCGCGACGGGTCTCCGCCATTTCGCCTTACAAATTGACCTTCCTGCGGGCACTGGGCATCATGCGGCTCCATGAAAACAAGCCGGTTTTTCTGCTTATTTGGCTCTTCCCCACATCTCTTCCTTTTAACCCTGCTGGCGGTTCCGGCCGTTTCCCACGCGGCGCCCAGCTTCACTCCGTGCCAGATCGGCGCGGCGGATTCGCCACAACACCTGGAAGCGAAGTGCGCCACCCTCACGGTACCGGAAAATCGCGCCGACCCCGACGGGAAACGCATCGGCCTGCACATCGCAGTACTGCGGGCGCGCGCCGGCACACCGGCGCCGGACCCGCTGTTGTTCATCGCCGGTGGTCCCGGCGAAGCGTCCACGGAGTCGTTTGTGAAACTCGCACCGGCCTTCGATCGCATTCGTGCGAACCGCGACATCGTGCTCGTGGACCAGCGCGGCACCGGCCAGTCCAATGCGCTCAATTGCCCGTCCGTACCGGACAACAACAATCCTTCGCCTGCCGAAATCGCGCAACAAGTACAAGCCTGCCTCAAACAATTACCGGGCGATCCACGCTTCTATACCACCACGGCCGCAGTGAAAGACCTGGACGCAGTGCGCCGGGCGCTCGGCTACGATGAAATCAATCTCTACGGCATTTCCTACGGTACGCGCGTGGCACTCCAATATCTGCGCGAATTCCCCGAGCACGTGCGCAGCGTGATCCTGGACGGCGTGGTGCCGGCGGATTTGGTGCTCGGGCCGGGTGTGTCGCTGGATGCACAACAGGCACTCGACGGCATCTTCGCGCGCTGCGCTGCGCAGCCGGACTGCCACAAGGCTTTCCCGAATCTGCCTGTGACATTCGCAAGCCTTCAACAAACGCTCAAACAACATCTAATCACGGTGAATTTGCGCGATCCGCTCACCGGCGCGCCGCTCACTGAGACACTCGCTTGGGATCAAGCGGCTGCGGCGGTGCGATTCATGAGTTACGCAAGCGAGACCGCGGCGCTGCTGCCGCTTTTGATCCATCAGGCGGGCGCGGTTCACGATTACGCACCTCTCATGGCGGACGCGCTGTTATTCACCCACCAGATCAACGGCGGCCTCGCGCTCGGCATGAATGCCGCGGTGTTATGCACCGAGGACGTGCCGTTTTATGCAAATGCTGCGGCTACACAAAAAGCCCTGGCGGACACGTATATGGGCGCGATAGCGGTGACGCAACTCGTGGACACGTGCAAATACTGGCCGCGCGGCGTGATTGCGCCGGACTTCAAGCAGCCGGTGGTGTCGGCCAAGCCAACGCTTCTGATTTCAGGTGCAGACGATCCCATCACGCCGCCACCTAACGCGGCCGATGCCGCGCGCACGCTTTCCAACAGCCTGTCCATCGTGGTGCCGGGTCAGGGCCACGGCAACGCCTATCGCGGCTGCGTGCCGAAACTCATGGCGCAATTTGTCGAGCAGGCGTCTGTGAAGAACCTGGACACCAACTGCGTAAAAAACATCAAGCCCTTCCCGTTCTTCACCCGCTTCACCGGACCCGGACCATGATTAAAGTCCAGAATATCAGCAAGCGGTTTGGCGCGGTGCGCGCGGTCAAGGACGTGGACTTTTCCGCACCTGATGGCCGCATCACCGGCCTGCTCGGCCCGAACGGCGCCGGCAAATCCACCACGCTGCGCATCATCTCGACGGTGCTCAAACCCGATAGCGGCACGGTGATGGTGGATGGCAGCGACGTGTGCTCCGACAGTGAAGGCGCGCGCCTCAAGCTCGGCGTGTTGCCGCATGCGAGCGGCCTGTATCCGCGGCTCACGGCGAAAGAAAACATCCGCTATTACGGCGAATTGAACGGTCTCGGCGGCGCGGCGCTTGAGCGACGCATCGCGGAGCTGGTGGAATTGCTGGAAATGCAGGAGTTTGCCGCACGGCCGGCCAAGGGCTTTTCGCAAGGCCAGCGCATCAAGACCGCGCTGGCGCGCGCCCTGGTGCACCGGCCGAAGAATGTGGCGCTCGACGAACCCACGAACGGCCTGGACGTGATGGCCACGCGCGCGCTGCGTGCCATCATCAAACGCATCCGTGACGAGGGCCATTGCGTGCTATTTTCCAGCCACGTGATGCAGGAAGTGGCGGCGCTCTGCGACGACATTGTGATCATCGCGCACGGAAAGATCGTGGCTCGCGGCACACCCGACGAACTGCGCCGACAAACCGGTGAAACGGATCTGGAGGAGGCCTTCGTCAAAGTCGTGGGCGAAACGGAAGCGGCATCATGATGCGCAAACTCTGGACCGTGTTCCGCAAGGAAGTGATTGACAACCTGCGCGACCGCCGCACGCTCTTGACGGTGCTGGTGTTCGGTCCACTGTTCGGGCCGATCTTCTACGTCGGTATGATGAACGTGATGACCAACAAGCAGTTGGCGAACCTGAACCAGCCGCTCAAACTGCCGGTACAAGGTGCGCAATACGCGCCCAATCTCGTGAGTTTTCTCAAGCAACACAATACCGAGATTGAACCCGCGCCCGGCGATCCCGAACAATCGGTGAAGGACGGTAAATCGGACGTGGTGCTGATTATTCCGAAGACGTATCCAGAGGCGTTCCGCGCCGGCCAGCCGGCGGTGTTGCAACTCGTGATGGATCAATCCAAGGATTCGGCGCAGAAGAACGTCAGCCGCGCGCGGGATCTGCTGCAAAGCTACGGCCAGGAAATCGCCGCATTGCGTCTCCTGGCCCGCGGCGTAGATCCGCGTGCGGTGGCACCGCTCGCGATTGAGAATCGGGATGTTTCCACGCCGCAATCGCGCGCGGTCCTGATACTCGGCTTCGTGCCGTATTTCTTCCTGTTTGCCGCCATCATCGGCGCGTTCTATCTCGCGATTGACGCGACCGCCGGCGAGCGCGAACGCGGCTCGCTCGAACCCTTGCTCACCACCGCGGTGTCGCGCGGTACCTTGATTTCCGGCAAGCTCGCCGCCGTAACCTTGTTCTCGGCGGTGTCGCTCGGCCTGGATGTGATCGCGCTGTCCTGGAGCCAGGGACTGATTCCCGCCGCCAAACTCAACATTGTGGTGAATTTCGGCTGGCACACGGCGCTCGCGAGCTTCCTGGTGAGCGTGCCCTTCTGCCTGCTGATCGCCGCCTTGCTCACGGTCGTGGCGTCCTTCACCCGCAGCTATAAGGAAGCCCAGACCTGGCTGTCGTTCATCTTCATCCTGCCCATGATTCCGGTGTTCGCCCTTATTCTGTTCCCGACCGAACCGGCACTGTGGATGATGTTGGTGCCGGCCCTGAGCCAGGATGTGCTGGTCACCTCGCTTATGAAAGGCACGCCGCTCGGCGGCGCGTTCCTGAGCCTGTCGGTGATCAGCACCCTTATCCTCGGCCTGCTGCTGGCGTGGCTCGCCGCCTGGCTGTACCGCCGCGAGAAGGTTCTGGGTTGAGGATTAACTATTTTTCACGGGGACAAATCCGGTTTTTGCGGGTCTATACTTCATGTGAATCCCGGTTATGAGGGTAGCGGCCATGACCAAATTGAACGAGATAATGTTGCTTGTCTGCGCTGCGGCCCTGTTTTCGGGCGTGGCGTCCGCGGCCGGCACGCAGATATACAAATGGACCGATGCCCAGGGCGTGGTGCATTACAGCGACAAGGCTCCCGCCCAAACGCCACAACCCGTGGCGCTGATAACGTTGCCGGAATTCCCGCCGGTGGATCAGAAAGCCGAAGCCGCGGACCAAGCCTGGATCGCCAGCATCAACCAGTGGTACGAGAATGTGCTCAAGCAGGAGTCACAACTGCAATATGAGCAGTTCTTGGCCTGGCAGGAAAGCCAGTCGTCGGAGCCCGTCCCGCCCGCCACAGAACAGGTGTCTTACGTCACGCCGCTGTGCTGGGATTGCGGCAGGTTCGGATTCCGACACCGGCCACACGACAAAATGCCCTCCCCCCGCACGCCGCACGCCATCTCGCCGGTATTCAAATCCAATATCTGGAGCACGCAGCCCAATCCCTTCACGCAACAATTATATAAGCCGTAAGTTCGCCTTGTAGCCTTACTTGCCGATACAAAAACTGGTGAATATCCGGCTCAGCAAATCCTCGCTGGTCAATTCCCCGGTGATTTCGTTCAGGCACAATTGCGCGAGGCGCAGTTCCTCCGCCAGCAATTCCCCGGCGCGTTCCTGCAACCGCATGTGCGCTTCGTCGAGATGCCCGCGCGCGCGATCCATGGCATCTAGATGGCGGCGGCGGGCTATGAACGTGTCCTCGCCGGCAGCATGAAAGCCGGCGGCGGTTTTGAGATGCGTTCGCAGCAATTCCAGACCCTCGCCGGTTCTGGCGGACAATGCAACGTGCGTCGGTGAATTGCGATCATCGTTTTCAGCGTGGCGACCGGTCAAGTCAATCTTGTTGTAAATAATCGTGACCGGCAGCTTCGGCGGAAACTGCTCAAGAATACGTTGATCGTCGGTGCAAAACCCCTGAACATCGTCCACCACCAGAAGCACCCGGTCGGCGGAACGGATCGCGTCCCAGGCGCGGCGCACACCTTCCTGCTCCACCGCGTCGCCGCTCTCGCGCAGGCCGGCGGTATCAATCACGTGCAGCGGCAGACCATCCAGATTGATCTGTTCGCGCAAGACATCGCGAGTGGTACCGGGGATTTCCGTGACGATGGCGGCGTCGTGGCCGGCGAGCCGGTTCAGGAGACTGGATTTGCCGGCATTCGGCCGACCTGCGATCACCATGGTCAGGCCTTCACGCAACAAACTGCCCTGAGTGGCGGCCGCGCTCAGTGATTCGAAGCGTGCGCGAATGGCGTCAAGCCGTGCGGCAACTTTACCGTCGCTCAGAAAATCCAGTTCCTCGTCGGGAAAATCAATCGCCGCCTCGACATACATCCGCAAGCCAATCAGCGCTTCCACCAGTTCGCGCACCCGCGTCGAAAACTCGCCGCGCAGCGAGCGCACGGCGGCGCGCGCCGCCTGTTCGCTGCCGCTGTCTATGAGATCCGCGATGGCTTCGGCTTGGGCCAGGTCCAGCTTGTCGTTCAAGAACGCGCGCTCGGAAAATTCCCCCGGCCGCGCCAAGCGCGCGCCCAGTTCGCAGACGCGCTTGAGCAACAGCGACAGAACCATCGGTCCGCCGTGGCCGTGCAGTTCCAGCACGTCCTCGCCGGTGAACGAATTTGGCGCGGAGAAAAACAGCGCGAGGCCAGCATCCAGTTGTGTACCGCTTGCATCGCTGAACGTGCGCAATGTCGCCTGTCGCGCCGGTGGTATCTGGCCGAGCAGCGCTTTGGCAATAACACGAACGCCGGGGCCGGACACGCGCACGATGCCGATGCCGCCGTGGCCCGTAGGCGTGGCGATGGCGGCGATGGTGTCGGTTGCGGGCGATACGGCGGATTTCATGGGAAAATCAGTCCAAGTTCCGCTTCATCATAACCGCAAGCCAAGGCAGGAAAATATGTCCGGCGAACCCGTGAAATTCCCCAACGCGGCTGGCCAGCAATTGGCCGGCCGGCTCGAAATGCCCGCCCACGGCAAACCGCGCGCCTACGCGCTCTACGCCCACTGTTTCACCTGCGGCAAGGACGTGCGCGCCGCCGTGGATATCTGCCGCGCCCTGTGTAGGCAGAACATTGCGGTACTGCGCTTCGATTTCACCGGCCTGGGCGAAAGTCAGGGCGTATTCGCCGACACCACGCTCTCTACCAACATTTCCGACCTGGTGCAGGCGGCAAAATTTCTGGAACAACAGTACGCTGCTCCCAAGATATTGGTGGGACATTCACTGGGAGGCACAGCGGCACTGGAAGCGGCTCACCAAATCGAAAGCTGCGTCGCCGTGGCAACGGTCGCGGCACCCGCGAATCCGGAGCATGTGGCGAATCTGCTGGGCGCGGCGCGTCAGGTGATCGAGCAGCAAGGTGAAACGGACGTGATGCTGGCGGGGCGCAAGTTCCATTTCAAGAAAGCCTTCCTGGACGATCTCAAAAACCAGCACTGGCAACGGAACATTCGTAGTCTGCGCAAACCGCTGCTGATCTTCCATTCTCCTACCGACGAAACAGTGGACATCAGCAACGCGGGGTTGATTTTTGCCGCCGCGCTGCATCCCAAGAGTTTCGTGTCGCTGTTTGGTGCCGATCATCTACTGTCGCGCCCGACCGATTCCGAATACGTGGGTCTGCTACTGGCGGCCTGGGCCACGAAATACCTGGGCGAGCTGGGTGTGAAGCTGCCGGCGAGTCCTGCGGCAGAAGGTGAGGTGGTGGTGCGCATCAACCAGGATCATTACCGCACCGAGGTGTATGCCGGTGAACACCTGCTGGTCGCGGACGAGCCCGTGAATGTGGGCGGCACGGATACCGGCCCGTCGCCTTACGGCCTGCTCACCAGCGCGCTCGGCGCCTGCACCGCCATCACCCTGCGTATGTACGCGGATCGCAAGCAATGGCCGCTGGAAGCGGTCAGTGTGCGCCTCACGCACGACAAGATTCACGCGCAAGACTGTGCCGAGTGTGAAACCAAGGTTGGCAAAATTGACCAGTTCAAGCGTGAGATTGAACTCACGGGTGCGCTGAGCGCGGAGCAAAAACAGAGACTGCTGGAAATCGCCGACCGCTGCCCAGTGCATCAGACGCTGGAATCAGAAGTTGTGATTAAAACGCGGCTGAAGCAATAACAAATACCGCCGTCGTCATTTCTCGTTGGCCGCGTGCTTGCGGTTATCCATGCCCACCACATGATTGATACGCCATTGCTGGACGATGGTAAGAATTGAATTCGCCACATAGTAAATCGCCAACCCCGACGGCAACACCGCGTACAACACCGCAATGCCCAGCGGCATGATCATCATGATGCGCTGCTGCATCTTGTCGGTGGTGGGCTGCGGGCTGATACGTTGCTGGATGAACATCACCACGCCATAGAGCACGGGCAAGATGTAATAGGGGTCCGGCGCCGACAAGTCATGAATCCAGCCGAGCCACGGCGATTGGCGCAGTTCCACGCTGTACACCAGCACGTAATAGAGCGCAAAGAAGATTGGCATTTGCACCAGCATCGGCAGGCAGCCGCCCATGGGGTTGATCTTCTCTTTCTTATAAAACTCCATGGTGGCCTGGCCGAGCTTCTGTTTTTCATCCTTGTAGCGCTCCTGCAGTGCCTTCAGACGCGGCTGCACGCGCCGCATCTTCGCCATGGAACGGCCGCTGATCTGGTTCAGCGGGTAGAACACCAGCTTGAATAGCAGCGTGAGCACCAGGATAGACCAGCCCCAGTTGCCGATGAAGCTGTGGATGAAATTCAGCAGCTTGAAAATCGGTTCGGCAATGATGGTGAGCTTGCCATAGTCCACGGTGAGTTCGAGGCCCGGCGCGACTTGCGCGAGATGGGTTTGCAGTTTCGGGCCGATAAAGAATTTATCCGCGAAATCGGCGCTGGCGCCGGGCGCCACGGTCTTCAACGCGGTGATAGTACCGACAAGATAATGTTCGTTCCCGAGCGCCCGGGTGTAGTACAGATTCTCCGGTGGTTTCGTGGCCTTGTCTTGTGAAGCAAGCCGGTCTGTGGGGATCACCGCGGCCAGAAAATAATGATTCACCACCGCCGTCCAACCGCCCTGTGCGGTGATATTCAACGGTTTTTCCGCCAGATCCTTGAACTCATATTGGTGGTAGCCGTCGTTGTCGTGCATGGCCACGCGCTGATAGTCGTAGCGCTGCACACTGAACAGGCTGTGGCTTTCCTGCACGTAATGATTTTCAAACTGCACGTACTGCGCGCCGCTCCAAGGTTTGGGGGACTGGTTGTGGACCACGTAGCCCAAGCCGATTTGATAACTGCCGCGGGTAAAGGTATAGGTCTTCTGCACCTCCAAACCCTGCTGGTCTGTCCAGGTGAGCGCCACGGTAAGGATTTGTTGATCCGGTGCCAGGACATACCGGGATTGATCCGCCTGGTACAGCGCTTGATGCGTAGGGCCAATGGGACCGGAGTGGGTTTGCAATCCGGATTGGGCGATCAGCAGGTCCGTATCGTTGTTATTGAGTACTTTGACCAGCTCAGGCTGTTTCAGCTCAGCCGGGTATTTCAGCAATTCCGCCTGCTGGATGTCGCCACCGGCGGTATTGATGATCACATCCAGTACATCCGTGCGCACGTGGATTTTCTGGCCGGCGGGCAATGCGGCAGAAGCTGTTGATTTTTCCGCGCTCGCCACCGTGCCGGCGGCCGTCTGCGAGGGTGTGGCGCTGGGCGCGGTGGGAATCTCCGCGGTCGCGGTGGAAGCCGTGAGAGTGTTTGCGGGGCGGGTGCTGGTTTGTGCCGTGGGTGGCGGCGTTTTCGGCCCGTAGTCCTGCATCCACGCCTGATAAATCAGAAAGGCGATGAAAATCAGCGCGGCGAACAGAATCAGCCTGCGGTTATCCATGGCGATGTTTCACATCGGGCACAGGATCAAAGCCACCGGAGTGCAAGGGATGGCAGCGCAGCAGGCGCAGAACTGCGAGCCCGGTACCGCAGAGCGCGCCGAAGCGCCGGATAGCCTGCATGGCATAGGCTGAGCAGGACGGCTCGAAGCGGCAGTGCGGCCCGAGCAGCGGGCTTACAAAATAACGATAACCGCGGATGAGGAAAATCAGGAGGTTGCGCATCGCTTTATCAATTCCCGCCAATGCTGTTCCAGACTGCTGCGTATTACCTGATTGCTGGCGACGGCGGCCGGGGGTTTGGCCTGCATCACGATGTCCAGGGCCGGAAGCCTTGCCCAATTATGGCGAAAACTTTCCCGTATCTGGCGTTTGATGCGGTTGCGAACGACCGCACTGGACACCACCGTGCGCGCCACGGTTATGCCGAGGCGCGCTTCCATCCCTTGGTTGGGACAGGCATGCGCCCGAAAGCAGGCATCCGCGGTTCTCACCCCGTTTTTGAAGACACGGCTGAAATCCGCTGGTGTCCGCAGCCGCGCTTCGAGAGGAAAACCCCTCTGGGACGAACTCAGGGGCAGAGGCTTGCCCGGCCCTTGGCGCGGCGGGCACTGAGCACCTGACGGCCGCGTTTGGTGGCCATGCGCGCACGGAAACCATGGGTGCGCTTCCGGTGCAGATTGCTGGGCTGATAGGTTCTTTTCATACTGGATTTCCGGTTTGCTACCGCGCCAAGGCGCGCGGGCAAAAGCGCGATATTAGACGTGCGCATCGAGCGGCTGTCAATATCCAACAAGCTGTTTCGCCGCCTTCCGGCCTGTGGATAACTATTAAAATCCGGTATAGACTCCCCGCTCTCTTCGAGCACCGCCTGCAGCGCTGCCGAATCCGACTGAATCAACCGTAATTGTGAAGCGCCGGGGGTTTAGGCATGCCATCGCTGTGGACGCGGTGTATGGATCATTTGGAACACGAGCTCTCAGAGCAGGAGCTCAACACCTGGATCCGCCCCCTGCACGCCCAAGAAGACGCCCATACCCTGCGCCTGTTGGCGCCCAACCGGTTTGTCATGGATTGGGTGCGTGACCGTTTCCTGCAACGGATATCCAAACTGGCCCGGGATTTGGCTGAAGACCGGGAACGCCGCGTACTGTTGGAGGTGGGAACCGGTCGCGAGGAACCACCCCCGGCTATTGGCAGCCCGGCAACAAGCGGCGGGGCGGCGGTACTCACGCCCGGCAGCGGCCTCAATTCCCTCTACAGTTTCGAGACCTTCGTAGAGGGCAAATCCAATCAATTTGCGCTTGCCGCCGCACGCCAAGTGGCGGAAAACCCCGGCCGTGCCTACAACCCGTTATTTATCTATGGGGGGGTGGGCCTGGGTAAAACCCATCTGATGCACAGCATCGGCCAACTGATCCAGCAGCGCAATCCCCAAGCGCGCGTGGCCTACGTGCATTCCGAGCGTTTCGTGAACGATATGGTGCGAGCCTTGCAGCACAACACCATTAATGAGTTCAAACGCCAATATCGCACCCTTGATGCCCTGCTCATTGATGACATCCAATTCTTTGTGGGCAAGGAACGCTCCCAGGAGGAATTCTTCCATACTTTCAATGCCTTACTGGAAGGTCAACAGCAGGTGATCCTGACCTGCGACCGCTATCCAAAAGAGGTCGAGGGACTGGAGGAACGGCTGAAATCCCGCTTCGGTTGGGGCCTGACAGTCCCCATCGAACCGCCGGAGCTGGAGACCCGCGTGGCCATCCTTATGAAAAAAGCTGCCGGGGAAAATGTCGCTTTACCGAGCGACGTTGCATTCTTCATTGCACAGCGGGTCAGCTCCAACATCCGCGAACTGGAAGGCGCCCTGCGGCGGGTGGCCGCCAATGCCCAATTCACAGGTCAAGCGGTGACTTTGGAAAATACCCGGGAGTGGCTCAAGGATATCCTGGCAAGGCAGGAGCGGTTGGTGACCTTGGATAACATCCAGAAAACCGTTGCCGATTACTTCCATGTGCGCGTGGGCGATATGCTATCCAAAAAACGCAGCCGCTCGATCGCCCGGCCGCGCCAGGTAGCAATGAGTTTGGCCAAAGGACTCACCTCACACAGTCTGCCTGAAATAGGCGACGCCTTTGGCGGGCGGGATCACACGACGGTATTGCATGCCTGCCGCAAGGTACAGGAACTCCGGAGCCTGAACCCGCGGTTAGAGGAAGATTACCAAACCCTGACCAGAACCCTGACCGGGTAATGGCTGTGGATAAGCTGTAACGGAATGCCGGAGTCAGAAACCATCCCCACTCCACAAACAGCAGGCTCATAGTTTCCAGACCGCTATCCAACAGGTTTAATATTCTATAAGCCATTGAATTATAATGTAAAATTACAACAAAAGTTCATTTCACGGTAATAGTTATTATTACAGATTTTAGGTATCTTCTTTCTAACCTTAATAAGAGACTAGGTGGATAAATGAAATTCGAGACGCTCCGCGACACCTTGCTTGTCCCGATTCAAACCGTAGCCGGTGTGGTGGAAAGACGCCAAACTATGCCCATCCTGGCCAATGTTCTGCTGGTTGCAAATGGCAAAGGCTTATCGGTTACCGCCACGGATATGGAAGTGGAATTGGTGGCCGATGCGGCGATAGAAGTACAAGAAAGCGGTGAAATCACCGTTCCGGCGCGCAAGCTCTTGGACATCTGCCGGGCCTTGCCGGAAGGGGTGAAGATTGCTGTGCAGGTGGACAAGGAGAAGCTCATTCTGCGTTCTGGTCGCAGTCGCTTCAGTTTGGCGACGTTGCCTGCTGCAGATTTCCCCGCGGTGGAGGATATTCACGCGCAGCGCAGTTTCTCTGTGCCGCAGAAGGCCTTGAGTGAGATCCTCGCTGGCACAGCCTTTTCCATGGCTCAACAGGATGTCCGCTATTACCTAAACGGCTTGTTGCTGGAAATCGGTGAAAAGCACCTCCGGGCCGTGGCTACCGATGGCCACCGTTTAGCCTTATGTGACCTGAAAGCCGGATTGGAAGAGGGTACCGCTCAGCAGGTGATTGTGCCGCGTAAAGGGGTGCTGGAACTACAGCGTTTGCTGGGAGATAACGAAATAGAAGCAAAAATTGAATTTGGCACAAATCATGTTCGTGTCCAGTTGCCAGGAATTCGCTTCACATCGAAGCTGATAGATGGACGTTTCCCGGAGTACGAGCGAGTTGTTCCAAAGGGTGGCGACAAGATAGTGACAGCCAACCGGCTGCTGCTACGGGAAGCCTTGAACCGAGCCGCCATTCTTTCCAACGAAAAATACCGTGGAGTACGTTTACAACTGGCATCCAAGCATCTAAAAGTGCTTGCGCATAACCCAGAGCAAGAAGAAGCCGAAGATGAAGTGGAAATCCAGTATCAGGGCAGCGAACTGGAGATCGGTTTTAACGTGAGTTATTTATTGGATGCCCTGTCCGCGTTGGATAGTGAGCAGGTTCACATCACGCTCACCGATGCGAACAGTAGCTGCCTGATACGCGCGCCCGAAGATGAGCATTGCCGTTACGTTGTCATGCCTATGCGTCTCTGACCTGCGGTCATTATGGGTTTATTGTGTCTGTCCTTGCGACAATTCCGCTGTTTTGCTGCCGCTGATCTCCGGTTCGCTCCTGGTTTCAATCTCATCGTTGGTCAAAATGCTTCCGGCAAGACCAGTCTGTTGGAAGCAATTTTTCTGCTGAGCCGCGGTCGCTCCTTCCGAACGGCCCGTCTGGAAAATGCGATTCAAACAAATTTTGTTGAATTCCGGCTCGCGGGCGAAATAAGCGGCCCCACTGCACCCATCCCAATCGGCTTGGTTCGGAGGAACGGAGAACTGCACGCAAAAATTGCGGGCGAGACCCCGGAGAATCTGGCACAACTGGCGGAGATTTTTCCAGTCCAGTTGATAGATAACCACGCTTACCAGCTTGTTCGTAACGGCCCGCGGCAACGGCGTCAGTTTCTGGATTGGGGCGTGTTTCACGTGGAACCAGGCTTTTTTCAGGTTTGGCGTCGCTACCAGCGGGCGCGGCGGCAACGCAATACGGCGTTGCGTACCGGAAGATCTCAGAAAGAGGTGACAAGTTGGGATAGCGAATTGGTCTCCACCGGTGAGGCATTGGATGCCTTTAGACGCCGCTATATGGCGAGCATGTCGGTTACCGCCACGGCTTGGGCGAGCCAAGCTCTGGGTGGCACCGAGATTAGCCTCGAATACCGGCCAGGCTGGCCGGAGGCGCAGAGCTTGATGGATGCTCTGCGGGCAGGCGCCAAAGGTGACCGTCTGGCAGGCAGGACCCAGGCAGGTCCGCATCGCGCTGAGATGTTGATCAGAATTAACGGGAAAGCGGCTCAGGAATGGGCATCCCGTGGCCAAGAGAAGGCCTTGGCTGGTGCCTTATTGCTGGCCCAGGCAGCGGTGTACAAAGAGTTGACGGGGCACGTTTGTACTTTGTTACTGGATGATCTGGCAGCAGAACTGGACGCAGAACACTTGAGGCGATTTATGGAGAAAGTCGAAGAAACGGACGCCCAGATTTGCATGACTGCCATCGAACCTCCCGCCTCGATTGCCCGGAAGGCGGCATCGGTGTTCCACGTGAAACAGGGAGAAATACGCGAAATGGTATAATCCCAGCCCGTCCGGATGCCTGCCGTTATGCCCGAGAATAAACGCTACGATTCCAGCAATATCAAGGTCTTAAAGGGGCTCGACGCCGTCCGTAAACGGCCCGGGATGTACATCGGCGATACCGATGACGGCACAGGCCTCCATCACATGGTTTTTGAGGTGGTGGACAATTCCGTTGATGAAGCCTTGGCAGGCTATTGCTCGGAAATTTCCGTTACGATTCATGAGGATGAGTCCGTTACCGTCATAGACAACGGCCGTGGCATACCCGTGGATTTGCACAAGGAAGAGGGGCGTTCTGCCGCCGAAGTCATCATGACTGTGCTGCATGCTGGCGGAAAGTTCGATGACAACTCCTACAAGGTCTCAGGCGGTCTGCATGGTGTGGGTGTGTCAGTGGTCAATGCCTTGTCTGAGCATCTGCACCTGCTCATAAAACGCGATGGCAAGCTCTACGAGCAGGAATACCGCAACGGCGACCCGGTTTATCCCTTGCGAGTCATCGGCGAAGCGCAAGGCACCAGTACCGAAATCCGTTTCAAGCCCAGTGCCAAGGTGTTCACCCACATTCAGTTCAATTACGACATCCTGGCGCGGCGACTGCAGGAACTGTCGTTTCTGAATTCCGGTGTGCGGATATTGCTGCACGACCAGCGCGCGGATAAACATGATGTATTCCAGTATGAAGGCGGCATCAAGGCCTTCGTGCAATACCTGAACCGCAACAAGACCGCGATCCACGAAAGCGAATTCCATTTTCTCGCCGAACGTGAACGCATCGCGGTGGAGGTCGCGTTGCAATGGAATGATTCCTACCAGGAAACCGTGTATTGCTTTACCAATAACATTCCGCAACGGGATGGTGGCACGCATTTGGCCGGCTTTCGTGCTGCGTTGACCCGCACCATCAACAATTATATCGAAGCACAAGGCTGGTCGAAGAAAGAAAAAATCCCCATGACCGGCGATGACGCACGCGAGGGACTGACCGCCATCCTCTCGGTCAAGCTGCCGGATCCAAAATTCTCCTCGCAGACCAAAGACAAACTGGTTTCATCGGAGGTCAAGGGCGTGGTGGAATCGCTCATGGCGGAAAAGTTTGAGGAATTTCTCCTGGAAAAACCGGGCGAAGCAAAAATCGTCATCGGCAAGGTGATTGATGCCGCACGCGCCCGCGAAGCCGCACGCAAGGCCCGCGAAATGACACGCCGCAAGGGCGCACTGGATGTCGCCGGCCTGCCCGGCAAACTCGCGGACTGTCAGGAACGCGATCCGGCACTTTCAGAACTGTTCCTGGTAGAGGGCGATTCCGCCGGCGGATCCGCAAAACAGGGCCGTGACCGTAAATACCAGGCGATTCTGCCGCTCAAAGGCAAAATCCTGAACGTGGAGAAAGCCCGTTTCGACAAGATGCTGTCATCGGCGGAAGTGGGCACGCTCATCACCGCGCTCGGCTGTGGCATCGGCAAGGAAGAATTCAACATAGACAAACTGCGCTATCACCGCATCATCATCATGACCGATGCGGACGTGGACGGCTCACACATTCGTACCTTGTTGTTGACCTTTTTCTACCGTCAGATGCAGGAGCTTATCGTTCGCGGCCATATATACATCGCGCAGCCGCCACTTTACAAAGTGAAACGCGGCAAGCAGGAACAGTATGTGAAGGACGATGCGGAGCTCAACACTTTACTGCTGCATTCAGCCACCGAGGACGCGCATCTGCACGTGAACGCAACTGCTCCGGCCATGAGCGGTGCGGCGCTGGAAACACTCGCCGCGAAATACATGCAGGTGCTGGCCATGATGCAACGCTGGGCGCGGCGTTACGACGAACGGGTTTTGGAAAAATTGCTGTACGTACCCATGGTGACGACGGATCAATTCACCGATCAGGTCTGGCTTACCGCCTGGGCCAAAACTCTGGAAGCACGGCTGAATGCCGACGATGGCAGTGGCACGCGCTACCGTATTGCGCTGCACAAGGAAGCCAGCCGCGAAGTGCCGAGCCTGAAGATCACGCGCACGCATCATGGATTGTCCACCGATAAAATGATCCACCGCGAATTCTTTGCTTCAGGCGAGTACAAGAACATCGCGGCATTGGCGCAACAGTTGGACGGCCTCGTCGGCGAAGGCGCCCATATCATCCGCGGCGAGCGCCGCCAGGACGTAGCGAGCTTCAAACAAGCCATGAACTGGCTGATTGACGAAGCCAAACGCGGTCAGGCTATCCAGCGTTACAAGGGCTTGGGCGAGATGAATCCGGAACAATTATGGGAAACCACCATGAATACGGAAACGCGCCGCATGCTGCGTGTCCGCATCGAGGACGCACGCAGCGCCGATGATGTATTCGCCACACTCATGGGTGATGCAGTTGAGCCGCGCCGCGAATTTATCGAGAAGAATGCCTTGGAAGTGGCGAACCTGGACGTTTAACTTTTGCCCGTTTTGCGCTCGTGCATGACTCCTGTATAACCGGGGCTGATCTCTTTCATCTGCGCCTCTATCCAATCCTGAATCTCTGTGTTTATTTCCTCGGGACGACGGCCATTTGCATATACGGGCTTGCCGATGCGTACCTGCACGCTGCCGGGGTATTTCAAAAATGCATTACGCTTCCAGTAGTCGCCGGCATTGTGCGCCACAGGAATGATCGGCTTGCCGGTTATTTCCGCCAGCAGCGCGCCCGAGAGCCCATAGCGGCGCGTGGTGCCGGGTGGCATACGCGTGCCTTCCGGGAAAATCGCCATCCACAATCCGGCATTGAGCCGTTTCTGGCCCATCTCCAGTACCTGTTTCACGGCGGTATGCCCGGCCTTGCGGTTGATGGCGATGGGTTCGAGTGCATAGATCGCCTGGCCCACCAGCGGCAGCCACAGCAATTCCCGTTTCAGCACCCAGCTCTGGGCCGGAAAAATCAGCAACTGCGCCATGGTTTCCCAGGTGGACTGGTGTTTCCAGTAGGTGATGGCGTTTTCGTGCGGAATGTTCGCGAGGCCCTGCACCCGATAGGTCAGCCGGCACAAATGCCTGAGCATGAAAAACTGCCAGACCACCCATTGACGTGCGATCCAATGGCCGAAGCGTTTGCCGAACGGAAACGGCGCGACCAGTGCCACCGGAATGCTGAACAGCCCAGCCGTGAGCACCATGAAAATGTTGTAAGCGAGTGAGCGCAGCCACATCATGGTCTGGACTCGCGCAGTAAATATGCGGCGGCCGCTGCCAGATCGGCAAATACCTCCACTCTGCGTGGGACATCCAGGTTCGCAAGCGTTTTTTCGCCGTAACCGCTGCGCACCAGCAGCGGACGGGCGCCGACGCTTTCGGCGGCCTCAATGTCTCTCAACGAGTCGCCAATCACCGGCACGCCTTGCAAGCTGATGTGAAAGCGCTCGGCGATTTGTTTGAGCAAGCCAGGTTTGGGTTTGCGGCAGTCGCAGTTGTCCCAGGGCGCGTGCGGACAGACAAAAATGCTGTCCAGTTTACCCCCCGCCTGTTCGACGGCGGTACGCATTTTGTGATGGATCGCTTCCAGGGTTGCGAGATCAAACAAACCGCGCCCAACACCCGCCTGGTTGGTGGCGACTACAACCGTGAAACCAGCGCGGTGCAATCGCGCGATGGCATCGAGACTGCCGGGAATCGGAATCCATTCCTCGGGCGATTTGATGTAGGCGTCGGAGTCGTAATTGATGACGCCGTCGCGGTCGAGCACTACCAGCCGCATGAGCTTAATCGGTCTGGATTAGCGCCAGATCGGCGGTGTGCAGGAAAAGACCGGATAGTTCCGCGAGCAGCGCTAGGCGGTTGGCGCGGATATCCGAATCCTTGTCCATCACCAGCACCTTGTCGAAGAACGCATCCACCGGAGCGCGCAATGCCACGAGCTTTTTGAGGGTTGCGGTGTAGTCGCCGGCCGCCAGCAGCGGTCGGATGTCGTGCTGCAATTGCTGGATTTGCGTATGCAGGGATATTTCCGCTGCTTCCCGCAGCTTCGACGTTTCAACCGCGCGCACGTCCATTTTGCCCGCCTGACGCAAGATGTTGGCAATGCGGTTGTTGGCGACTGTGAGGCTGGTCGCCTCGGGCAGCGTCAGGAATGCATTCAAGGCCTGTATGCGGCGCTGGAACTCCAGAGGCTGCCCCGGATGGCGGGCGCGCACCGCCTCAAATACATCGGCACGGATGCCCGTTTCCAGGAAATAGACTCGCAATCGGTCTAGTAAGAATTCATATATTTCGGGTATCAGCACTTCTTGATTCTGTATCTGTGCAGGCTGTGCTTGGAGTGCGTTGCGCAACCATCCTGCTAAAACCAAATTGAGTTGCCGCTCAATGATGATGCGCATGAGACCCAAGCCCGCGCGCCGCAGACCGAAGGGATCCTTGTCACCCGTGGGCTTCTGGCCGATGGCGAATATGCCGGCGAGGGTATCGAGCTTGTCGGCAATGGCTAGTGCCTGGCCGGTTTTTGTTGCGGGCAGTCCGTCTCCGGCAAAGCGCGGCCGGTAGTGTTCGGCGATGGCACGCGCCACCTCCTCCGGTTCGCCGTCATGGCGCGCGTAGTAGCCTCCCATGACGCCCTGCAATTCGGGGAACTCGCCCACCATGCCGGTGACGAGGTCGCATTTGGCGAGCCGCCCTGCCCGCTCCGCGAGTTGTGCGTCGCCACCAATTTCCCGAGCAATTTCTCCAGCCAAACGTGCCACGCGCCGCGACTTGTCGGCGAGACTGCCGAGCCCCTTCTGGAACGTCACGCGTTCCAGTTCCTGCAGGCGCGATTCGAGCTGCGTCTTGCGGTCGCTGTCCCAGAAGAACATGGCATCCGTCAGCCGCGGCGCGATGACGCGTTCGTTGCCGTGCTTTACCTCAGCCGGTTTGCGGCTCTGGATGTTGCTGATGGCGATAAACCGCGGCAGCAATTTGCCTTTCGCGTCGCGCAGCGGGAAATAACGCTGCTGGGTTTCCAGTACCGCCACGATGACTTCATCCGGCAGCGCCAGGAATTTTTCATCAAAGCTGCCGGTGACCGGCACCGGCCATTCCACCAACGCGGCCACTTCTTCCAGCAGTGCTTCGTCCAGTTGAGCATGGCCGCGCGCGCGTTTCGCCGCCTGAGTGACGAGCGCGCCGATTTTTTTCGCCAGCGTGCCCGCGCGATCTTCCACCAGCACTTTGCCGGTGGTGGCGAGTGTTTTGCGGTAGTCCGCCGGGCGTTTGAGCGTGATGGTAGCGGGATGATGAAAGCGGTGGCCATAGGTTTTGTTGCCGGAAACCACGCCGAGAATTTCGGTTTTGAGCGCACGGTCGCCGAGTAGCATCACGACCCAGTGCACCGGTCGCACGAATTCCACCTCGCCCGCGCCCCAGCGCATGCGTTTCGGGATGGGTAGCTTCGCGAGTGCCTGACGCACGATCTCTGGCAACAGTTCAGCAGCGGTTTTGCCCTTGAGTTTCTGTGTATAGGCGAGCCGTTCGCCCTTGTCGGTGGCGCGGCGCTCCAACTGACTTACGGTCACACCGCAGGATTTCGCAAATCCCTCCGCTGCTTTTGTTGGCCGACCCTGCTCATCAAATGCCGCACTCACCGTTGGACCTAAACGCTCTTTTGTACGGTTTTCCTGTGCGATGAGAATTCTAGGCACGTATATGGCAAGTCGCCGTGGCGAGAAAAACGATTTACCTTCTGATGGGTGCTCTGGATAGAGCAAATTGTCAACAAGTTGTAGAAGAAAGTTGAGATGAAAAGCTTCTGCCAAACCTTTCAAGCTCTTGGGCGGTAGCTCCTCCGTGCCGATCTCTACCAGGAAAGGCTGGGTGCCAGTTGGAGTTTTGTTAACCATGAGCAGGTTTCTTATTCCTGGGCGCAGCCCCATGCAATAGGGGAAAGCCAAGCGCTTCGCGGCTCTGGTAATAGGATTCGGCCACTCCGCGTGCAAGTGTGCGTACCCTGAGGATGAAGCGTTGGCGCTCGGTGACGGAAATCGCGTGACGCGCATCCAGCAAATTGAAGGTGTGCGATGCCTGCAGGACTTGTTCGTAGGCCGGCAACGGCAAATTCTTTTCCAGCAGACGCCGGCATTCCTGTTCGCAGATGTCGAACCCGGCAAACAGGTTCGCGGTATTTGCTTCTTCGAAGTTGTATCTGGATTGCTCCACTTCGTTCTGATGGAACACGTCGCCGTATTTCACGCGACCGAACAGCCCGTCTGTCCACACCAGATCAAAAACGTTTTCCACCGCCTGCAGGTACATGGCGATGCGTTCCAGACCGTAGGTGATTTCGCCGGACACGGGCCGGCATTCGAGTCCGCCCACCTGCTGAAAATAGGTGAACTGGCTGACTTCCATGCCGTTCAACCACACTTCCCAACCGAGTCCCCAGGCGCCGAGTGTGGGCGATTCCCAATTATCTTCGACGAAGCGGATGTCATGCACCAACGGATCAAGGCCCAATGTTTTCAGTGAACCCAGATACAGCTCCTGGAAATCATCCGGCGAGGGTTTGATAATTACTTGGAACTGGAAGTAATGCTGCAGGCGGTTCGGGTTTTCGCCGTAGCGGCCGTCGGTGGGCCGCCGGCACGGCTGCACGTAAGCCGCGCTCCAGGGTTCGGGTCCGATGGCGCGCAGGAAGGTGGCGGGATGGAAGGTGCCCGCCCCCACCTCCATGTCGAGCGGTTGCAGCAACACACAGCCCTGACGGGCCCAGTATTGCTGTATGGCGAGAATCAAGTCTTGGAAAGTCGCGGGGATTCTGGCGCTCATTTTTGTAGGATAACGGCTGGCGTCCCGCCCGGCTCAAAGGCCGCCAAGTATAACCTCTCGAAAGAATCGCTGGCACAAGCCGCTATTTACCTGCGTTGGTGCAGGTATGCACCGTATTGGTGCAGACGAGCTACTTTTGGGCGCAGTGCAGCCTGCAAAGTGCCAGAAAACAAGAACCAGAATTTGGCATACGGCTTGCTATGTAATACAACACCCCCCGTCCCGGAGTTCGCCATGATCGCCAAAGACGTACTCGAGCTGATTGCCAAGGAAGGCGCGAAGTTTGTGGATTTCCGTTTCACCGACAGCCGTGGCAAGGAGCAGCACGTGAGCGTGCCGGCCGACAGCGTGGACGAGGGACTGTTCGAAGACGGCAAGATGTTCGACGGCTCCTCTATCGCCGGCTGGAAGGGCATCAACGAGTCCGACATGATCCTGCTGCCGGATCCCGCTACCGCGGTTCTCGATCCGTTCTTCGAGGAAGCCACCGTCAATCTGCGCTGCGACGTGATCGAGCCTGCCACCATGCAGGGTTATGGCCGCGATCCGCGCTCGCTCGCCAAGCGCGCCGAAGCCTATCTGAAATCCACTGGCGTCGCCGACGCCGCCTACTTCGGCCCTGAAAATGAGTTCTTCATTTTTGACGATATTCGCTGGGGCTCCGACATCAGCGGCTCGTTCTACAAAATTGATTCCAAGGAAGCCGGCTGGAATTCGGAAACCGCCTATGCGGGGGGCAACATCGGCCATCGCCCAGGCATCAAAGGCGGCTACTTCCCGGTACCGCCGGTGGACGCACTACAGGACATCCGCTCCGCCATGTGCCTGACGCTCGAGGAGATGGGCTTGAAGACTGAGGTGCATCACCATGAAGTGGCGACCGCCGGCCAGTGCGAAATCGGCGTGAGCTTCGGGACGCTCGTCAAGAAAGCCGATCAGGTGCAGGTGCTGAAATACGTGGTCATGAATGTGGCGCATGCCTATGGCAAGACCGCCACTTTCATGCCGAAACCGCTGGTCGGGGACAACGGCAGCGGCATGCACGTGCACCAATCGCTCGCGAAAGACGGCAAAAACCTGTTCAGCGGCAATCTTTATGGCGGTCTGTCGGAGACCGCGCTTTATTACATCGGCGGCATCATCAAACACGCGCGTGCGCTGAACGCCTTCACCAACGCCGGCACCAACAGTTACAAGCGGTTGGTGCCGCATTTCGAGGCGCCGGTGATGCTGGCGTATTCGGCGCGCAACCGCTCCGCCTCGATCCGCATCCCGTATGTGGCGAACCCCAAGGCTCGGCGTATCGAGGTGCGTTTCCCGGATTCGAGCGCCAATCCTTACTTCGCCTTCAGCGCCATGTTGTTGGCCGGTCTCGATGGTATCCAGAACAAGATCCATCCGGGCGAGGCCATGGACAAGGATCTCTACGACCTGCCGCCGGAAGAGGAAAAGAATATCCCGCAGGTGTGCTACTCGCTGGACATGGCGCTCGAGCACCTCGATAAGGATCGTGCCTTTCTCAAGGCGGGCGGCGTGTTCAGTGATGACGTGATTGACGCCTACATCGCTCTCAAGATGCAGGAAGTCACGCGCCTGCGCATGACCACCCATCCAGTGGAATTCGACATGTATTTCAGCCTTTGAAGCTTATGCGCATTTGTATCCGAACCGGGATTTGCATGTGCGCGTGAATCGGGATAAAAAAGCCGGCGCACCGGGGGATGGGGAAACGGTACGCCGGCAAGCTTCCGGGCGCTTGGGGAGACGCCCGGCCGGCCCCGAAAGGGAGAAACGGGGCCGGTTCAGCGCACCGGGGAGGTGCGCTGTTGGGACCGATAAACCACCCTTCAGATTCAGGGCGGTTGAGATCATTCCAAGTGCTTAACTGGGGAATCAGTTAGACTGAATCCAAGTGCTTAGACTAGACCGTCCAGTCCATTTTTACAAGTAGGTTCGTGCATGGATTTCCTTAACGAAGTTTAATGACCTCAAGTCAACAAAACGTCAACATCCGAGTGGGCACGACGCTATTTTATCTTGGCAGACACTTGCCCAGGTACGGCAAACTGACTAGGCTTCAAACATGTACAAACTGGCATTCACACTGCTGCTGGCCTTGGTTTTAGGCGCCGGGTTTGCCCAGGCGCAAAGCGTGTACAAATGGGTGGATGACCAAGGCAACGTGCATTACACCGATCATCCGCACCCTGGCGCGGAGAAGGTGCAGCTCCCCAAAACCCAGACCTATGCACCGCCCTCGGTCAGCGACATGCCCGCACCGCCACCGTTACCACCCACGGCGCCCATGGCCGGATATACCCAATTCACGCTGGCCTCGCCCGGCAGTCAAGCCAATCTCTGGTATACGCATGAGGTCACCGTGTCCGTGAGCGTGGCTCCCGAGCTGCGCAATGGCGACACCATCACTTATCACCTGGACGGTCAGACCATCGGTCCGACCGGGAATACGTCGGTGACCTTCAAGGACGTGCCCCGCGGCGAACATACCGCTTCCGCGACGCTGAACGCTGCGAATGGAGCTTCTATGTCAGCTGGTCCGGTCACCTTCTACGTACAGCAAAAGAGCATTTTGGCACCTAAACCGCCCCGTTAAAGTGCATTTGCACTACAATGGTGCAAATGTCTGAATCGAATTCCTCAAACTTCCTTGGTCTTTTGCTTGAGAACCAAACCACCGGAATTCTGTGGCTGGACGATGCGCTCCACCTGCGTTATTTGAACCCGGCGGCCGAAACCCTGCTGAACTTGGACGGACAGCGCTGTCGGGGAATGGCGCTCACGGCAAACCTGCCGCGCGCCAGCGAACTCGCGGCTATCCTGAAACGCGCCTTGGCCAGCGGCGAGACTGTCACCCAGCGGGAGTTGGCGGTGGAGATCGGTGCCTCCAAAACACCTCACACGATCGTAGTGGATTGCACGATTTCACCCGTGGCCGAAAACGAAGGCGCTCTGGAATTGCTGGTGGAAATGACACCCTTGGACCGGCATTTACGCATCACCCGCGAGGCGGCACTGACTGAGCAAAGCACGTTCAATCGCACCCTGACCGGCAATCTGGCCCATGAAATCAAAAATCCCCTGGGCGGTCTGCGCGGCGCGGCGCAACTGCTGGCGCGCCGGCTGCAAGATCCGAAGCTGCTCGAATACACACGCATCATCGTGCACGAGGCGGATCGGCTCACGGCGCTGGTAGATACCCTGCTGGGTCCGTCGCAGCCCTCGCACCGTGTCGCCACCAACCTCCACGAACCGCTCGAACACGTGGCGCGGCTTGTGGAGGCTGCGGCGCCGGCAAAACTCAAAATCGTCCGCAATTACGATCCCAGCCTGCCGGAGCTGCAGCTGGACCGTGACCAGATCGTCCAGGTGCTGCTGAATCTCGCCAAGAACGCACGCGAAGCCGTGGACGAGCGCGGCGTCATCACCTTCCGCAGCCGTGGCTTGCGGCAATTCACCCTCAACGGCACACGCCATCGTCTGGTGGCCTGTGTGGACGTGGCCGACAACGGCCCGGGCATTCCGCCGGAGATGTTGCCGCACTTGTTTACGCCGCTCACGAGTGGCAAACCCGGTGGTTCGGGTCTGGGTCTCAGCATCGCCCAGGAACTGGTCCGACGACACGACGGCCTCATCGAATGCACCAGCGTGCCGGGCAATACCGTGTTTTCCATCTTGCTTCCCATTGGAACAAGCCATGAACGCGACACCGCATAAGGTCTGGGTGGTGGACGACGATCCCGCGCTGCGCTGGGTGATGCGTGAAGCGCTGGAACAGGCCGGCCATACGCTGCGGGATTTCAGCCGCGTGGCGGATGTGCTCAGCGCGCTCAAGGGAGCCGCGCCGAATGTTCTGATTACCGACATCCGCTTGCCCGGCGAAGATGGCCTCGAATTGCTGCGCGAGCTGCACCGCTCCCATCCGGGATTACCCGTGGTAGTGGTCACCGCCCAGAACGATCTGCAAAGCGCCGTGTCGGCCTACCAGGGCGGCGCGTTCGAATATCTGCCAAAACCTTTCGATGTGGATGAATTGGTCGAAGTGATTGCACGCGCGCTGCAATCCTCACCGACACCGAATACCGTGACCGCAAGCATAATCGCGGATGCGGAAACACTCATTGGCGAGTCGCCGGCCATGCAGACGGTATTCCGCAGCATCGGCCGGCTGGCGGGCACCAATTTTACGGTGCTCATCACTGGCGAATCCGGCACCGGCAAGGAACTGGTGGCGCGCGCGTTGCACCGCCACAGTCCGCGCAGTCAGCGTCCATTTATCGCTCTCAATACCGCCGCCATTCCCGCGGAGTTATTGGAATCTGAATTTTTCGGCCACGAGCGCGGCGCGTTCACCGGCGCCAACACGCGGCGTGTGGGTCGGTTTGAACAGGCACACGGCGGCACGCTGTTTCTCGATGAAATCGGCGATATGCCGGCCGCTTTGCAGACGCGCCTGTTGCGGGTGCTGGCGGAAGGCGAGTTTTACCGTGTCGGCGGCCATGAGCCGGTGCAGGTGGACGTGCGCATTCTCGCCGCCACCCATCAGGATCTCGAAAAGCAGGTGCGGGACGGGCGCTTCCGCGAGGATCTGTTTCACCGCCTGAACGTAGTGCAAATCCGCCTGCCGGCGCTGCGCGAGCGGCGCGCAGACATTCCTCTGCTGCTGGCGTATTTCATGCAGTTGGCGGCGCGCGAATTGCAACTGGAGCCGAAGCGCCTCACGGCCGACGCCATGCAGACGCTGCACGATCTGGATTGGCCAGGCAACGTGCGTGAACTCGGCAACACCTGCCGCCGGCTGACGCTCATGGCGTCCGGGCGCATCGTGCATCGCGGCGATCTCGTGGAATTGCTGCAAGAGCACAAGGCCGTGAATGCTGACAATGACGATTGGCAGATGGCACTGCAGACCTGGGCACTACAACAACTGGCGGGGGGCGAAAACGGCATTTTTCCCGCCGCATCCGCGGCGCTGGAAAAAATTCTGATTACGGCCGCGCTTGAACAAACCAGCGGCGGCCGTCAGCAGGCCGCGAAATTGCTCGGCATCGGACGCAACACACTCACACGCAAGCTCAGCGACAAATAATCCGCCAAACCGTTGGTGGCCGTCCGGTCATTTGCACAGCGCGCACAGCAGCGGGACCAGATCGGCGTGTACGGCACTTTTTGCGAGATAGGCGTCCGCGCCGACTTGCCGCGCGCGCTCCCGGTATTCGGACTCGGTGTACAGGGAAAGAATCACCACCCGCGGCGGCTGCGCCTGGCTTTTCAGCCGCTGCGTCAGCTCCAGGCCATCCATGTCCGGCATGCACAAATCCACAATCACCACATCCGGTTTGAGTTCCTCCGCCAGCCGCAAACCGTCGCGGCTCTTGCGCGCGCGGCCCACCATCGCAATATCGCTGTTCCGCGCCAACTGCCCGGCCAGCGTATCCAGGAACAAGTCATTGTCATCCACCAGCAGCACGCGCATTGCGATACCCCCTGCTCTTGCCATCTTCGCCGGTACTGCGGCCAGGTTCCGCTACGCTTGGGCCAAGCATCAACCTATACGCGGCTGGGTGTTATCAGAAAATTCCTGATTTTTCCCGTGAAAAAGCCTGACAGACCGCGACACCCATGAGGGCCAGGCGGGAAGATTTTTTGCCCGCCTGCGAGTGTCCCGGGAAGCTTTCAAGCCAGAGGCAACGTTATGCGCAGGCGCGTGCCGTCCTGCCGGTTCGAGCTGATTTCAAGCCGGCCGCCGGCCAAGCGCACCCGCTCTTCCATGCCGAGCAGGCCGAAACTTTTGCCGGCGAGTGCATTGCGGCGCGCCGCCTTTACGTCGAAACCACGGCCGTCGTCGTGGAGGGTGAACACCAACTCGGCGCCTGCTTGCTGCAAGCCGACCTCGACCCGCTGCGCCTGTGCGTGCCGCAACACATTGGTAAGCGCGCTTTGCAAAACCCGGAAACAAGTGGTTTCAATCAACGGCGCCAACCGCGGCAGGGATTTATCAATGTCCAGTACCACTTTCAGGCCCGTGGTCTCCACCCGCTCGCGCAGATACCAGCGCACCGCCGCCGCCAGCCCCAGATCGTCCAGCACCGATGGGCGCATATTCAGCGACAGCGTCCGTACCTGCTGCGTGAGCTCGACGAGGATGGCGGAGGTCCGGTCAATTTGCGCGGCCAAGCCAGCTGAACTGACCTGGCTCGCCAAGTCTTCCAGGTTCAGCAAAGCGGCGCTCAGCCCCTGGCCCAATTCGTCGTGCAGTTCGCGCGCGATCTGCCTGCGCTCGTCCTCCTGGATATCCAGCAGGCGCTTGGAAAGTTGTTGCAGTTCCTCCAGATAGATTTGTGCGCGCTGCTCGGCTTCACGGCGTGTACTGATATCCAGAGCCACGCCCGCCACACAGGGCTGGCCGCGCCACGTCAGGCGCCGGCCAATGAAATAATGCGGAATGCGGCGGCCGTCGCGGCACACAAAGTCCGCCTCGACGCTGGACTCGCCGCGGCTGAATACCTCGGCGATGTGTTTGGCGAGCAGTGCTCGTTGCTCCGGTGCGATAAGAGCGAGCGGCTTCAGGTTGCCAAGTTCCTCCGCGGAGTAACCGGAAAGCTGTTCGAGATGGCGATTCCACATCAGGAAATGGCCCTGGTTGGTGGACAGGGAAAACAGGCCCGGCAGGCTGTTGATCGTCTCGCTGAGCAACTGCTGTTGCTCTTGAAGATGCGCCTCTGCCTGTTTACGGGCACTGATGTCCACGCCTATGCCAACCACGCAATCCTGGCCCCGCCAGTGAAAGTGGCGCGCCACGTAGTAATACGGAATACGCGCGCCGTCCTTGCAGTAGAGTTCCGTTTCACCTTGCATGTCCGCGCCGCTCAGAATTTCCCCAACCAGCCGCGCGTGAGTGGCGCGCCGGTCCGGCGGCACGATATCGGCGGACGTGATGCGTTTCATTTCTTCCATGCCGTAACCCGTGATTTCCTCCAGTTGCTGGTTCCAGCGCAGGAATTGTCCCTGGGAGTTGAACACGTAAAAACCCCCGGGCAGGGCGTCGAGCACGTGGAACACGAAATCGCGCTCGTCCGTGAGCCGCTGCTCGGCCGTCACGCGCGCGGTGATGTCATTGATGATGACCTGGATGTTGCCGTTTTCGAGACGCCGCGCGCTCAGCTCCTCGTGAATAATGCTGCCGTCCTTGTGCCGCAGGCGGGACTGGAAGCTCACGGTTTCGCCTTCCGTCACCTGCCCGACGCGACGGATGGCTTCGGCGTCCGAGGCGTTCACCAGCCGGCTGATGTGCATACCAACCAGCTCCGCGCGGTTGTAACCGGTCATGCGGCAGAGCGCTTCGTTCACGAACAGGATTTCTCCCGTCGGCCGGCGCGTCAGAATACCCACGATGGCTTGTTCCACCAGTTCGCGGTAATGGCGCTCGCTGTCCTCGAGCTTGCGCCGCGTCTCGATCCGCTCGCCAATGTCGCGCTGCACGGACTGGATGTCACCGTTGGCCAGCCGCAAGGAACTCGCTTCCACGAACACCCGATGGCCGTCCTTGTGGTACATCCATGATTCGAAGCGCGCCGATTCGCCCGGCTTGAGCCGGTGGCCGCGCTGTTCCGAGGATTCAATCACATCGGTAATGCGCATGTGCAGCAGTTGTTCGCGACTGTACCCCAGCATGTTGCAGAAGGCTTTGTTGACCAGCACGTATTCGCCGGTCGCGCGCCGCACGGTAACGCCTTCCACCGCCTGTTCGATCAGCTCCGCATAGCGTTGTTCGGCGAGCTGCTGGTCCGCAACGCGCGCCTGCAGGTTCTCCGCCATGCCATCCACGCCGCGGGCGATGACGCCCAGCTCGCCGCGTCGGTCGCCGAAGCCGGTGCGCGCGCTCAAATCGCCCGTGCCGATGTACTGCAGGGCTCGCAATACCGGCCGCAGGCCGCCGGTCACGAATGCGCCGATGAACCACCAGGCGCACAGGACGATGAATACCGCAATCAGCGCGACAATGACCAGATCCCGCGCGAGCGGCAGAAACGCGGTTTTCTGCAACACGGCTCGGCCTATGCCGCTCGCGATGTACAGCGCGTCCTGCGGCACATCGGTATTGACGCGGCGCAGCGAATAAATTCGCCGCTGGCCGTCAATTCCGGGCAGTGAGTGGCGCTGGGCGTTGGACGCAGCCAGCAGCGCCTGGAACAGCGGACTATGCGACTGGTCGCTGCCGACGAACTCCCCTTTGTCCGGATAGCGCATCAGCAGCGTGCCGTCACGGCTGAACAGCGCGATTTCGCCGTAGCGCGTCAGGAGAGTTTGATTGGTCGGGGGTTCCAGCACCTCGGGCGAGATCACCGCGTTCAGCGTGCCGATGAGCCGGCTTTGGGCATCGAAATGCGGTGCGGAAAACACTAGCAGACTGCGATGACTGATAAAGCCGCGGGAAATCACTCCGCTGGCGAAACGCTGCGTAGCCAGCACGCGCTGGAACCAGCCGCGATGGCTGGCGTTGAAGGTGCCGGTAAACGGCACGGCGCTGCAACGGAATTCGCCGTCCAGCGACACTACGGCCAGATTGGCGTACAGCGGCATTCGGGCGCGCAGCGCCGCCAGCGCCCGGTCGCACGCTGGCGCCGGTGCGTTCACGGCAGGCAGCCCCGCCATCACCGACAGCACGTCGCGGCTGCGCGATAGCAGATCCTGATAACGGCTCAGCACGCCATTAGCGGCCAGATTGCTGATGCCGTAGGCATAGCTGCGTGCGGTGTCATAGCGCTCGACCGCCGTATAGCTCATCACTGCCACGGCCGGCAGCGTGCAGATCACCACCAGCACCGCCAGCCGGGCGCGCAGACTTGCAGGCCAGATCAGTTGCATCTTGGTGTTTTCCAGCCATTCCGCCTCAAACGCAGCCGCTAGGTTAGCATCCCGCGCGCCGGGCATCGGTGCGTGACAATTCCGCACCGGGATGAGCCGGATCCCCCAAAGCGCTCCCGGAATAACTCCTAGCCTGTTCCGGGGATTGCCTCACGGTGCGGGCCGGAACCGCCTGCTATAAGTGCAGCATGTCGCGCTCAGTACATTTCCTGTCAGTTGCGGTCTTGGGAGCGGGGCTCGTCTTGACCTCGTCTGCTGCTGTGGCGAACCACTTGAGCGGACAGTTTGTGGTCTCCGTGCGCGTGCTCAACGCATGCCGCATCGCCACGCCGGAACTGGCGCTGGTCAGGGGGTCTCTCGCTGTGAACTGCTCCAGAAACACCGGCTATTCCGTCAGTCTCAGTTCCAGCACTGATCCACAGACCGCCATCGCCACGCTCAACGGCGTTGGTAACAACGTCACCCGGGTGATACCGCTGTACGCGTGGGCAGAATCCGTTGCACACCGCCGCTTGGCGGGCGTCGTCGCCACCCCGTTCATGCTCACCATCAACTATTGAAGCCGGTTGCGCCGCATGACGGCGCGCCTATTTGTTCGAGAGCGGCGACAGGCGCGCGGCGTAACGGATGAGCGCCGCGGCGTTGGGGATGCCCAGACGTTGCATCAATACCGCGCGATGACTCTCGACGGTTTTGACGCTTACTTTGAGTTCAAAGGCGATTTCCTTGACGTTCTTGCCTTCCGAAATCAAATGCAGGATCTGCTTTTGCCTGGGAGTCAGGTGCGGCGTGTGCCCAGATTTTCCGGCGGCCTGGCCGGCATATTCCTCGATGACTTGGCGCGATACGGTGGCGCTCAGGAACGTGCCGCCGCGCGCTACGGCTTCGATGGCGAGCTTGAGCTCGTCGGGCGTGGCTTCCTTCAGCACGTAGGCGGAAGCGCCCGCACCCAGCGCTTCGTGCACGTATTCCTCGTTCGCGTACATGGACAGAATGATCACCCGGATATCGGCGTGCTGCGCGTGAATCTGCGCGGTGGCATCCAGGCCGTTCAGGTCACCCATGGCGAGGTCCATGATCACGATGTCGGGATGCAGCGCGGCGGCCAGTTCCACCGCTTGCCGTCCGCTGGATGCTTCCGCCGCCACCTGCACCTCCGGCATACCTTGCAGCAGCTTGACCACGCCCGCCCGGAACAGCGCGTGGTCATCCGCGATTACAATTTTGAGCATACCTTGCACCTCGTTTGTCGCCTGCGCCGTTATCCGCGTTGGGGAAGCAGGAATGCACGTTGTCAGTATAGAGCCTGACGGCTTGCCTGCAGGAGCATTGTCATACAGCGCGACGGCTTTTGACGTGCGCGAACTGCGAAACGTCTGCCGCCGGCTCGGCATTGGACGGAATACGCTCACTCGCAAATTGAACCAGATCAAACACGCCGTGAGAGCAATTGTCAGAACGTTACTGTCGCCGTGATGCTATCGCTGTAACTGCCGGGAACAACATTCTGTTGCGCGGGGATGGTGCCATATACGGTAATTGTCACGCCGGCTCGTGCCTGGGCTCTCGTGAGAGAGGCCGAGACTACGACAGTACCTACATTGCCATTACCCCATATTGACGTGTAGGTCGCTGTGCTATACAGGTTGTAGTTCAGTATGTTCGCGCCGTTTGTCATGGTGCGCGTGGCATAGGAGCCGCTGCTGCCTGTGCTAAGCGCAATCGAGTAGGTAACACCCGCACCAACGCCCCCTGAGCACACGAATCCAAGGGTACCGGTACCGGCAGTGGCAGCGGCATTCAAAGGGTCATAAGAGCCGAACGCCACAGCCGTAGAAGAGATGGTGCAATTGGGAGCCGCATAGGTGGTTCCGGATGCCAGCAATAAGCCGGCACCGCCTAAGGCCGCGATCCAGAATAATTTCCACCGCGGTCGTTGCGCACGAAGCCGTAGGAAAGTTTTTAATCGGACAAGTGCATTATTCATGGCGACACCAGTTTGCAAATGAAGGTTCCCAGATCCGGCAGCGGGTCCTTGGTAATCGGCATGGCGATGCTGAGCCGGCAGCTTTGATTATCCCAGCTTGCTACCACCACGTTGTGGGATTCAAGGCCGGTAACATACGCCTCGCCGTCCAAGCCTACGGGGAAACTTTGGGTTTGGCCCACGATATGCATCACAGCCCCGGCAGGCAACAATTGGCCGTTTGGCAATTTGACGGTGAACGTAGCGCCGCGGCTGGACGTGATGGGGAATTTCACCACCACGCCGCTACGATAGCGGGGCACGGCGTTGGCGTTGAGCGTGTTCACTTGGGCGCTCAGCGGCAGGCTTTCCGCATCCAGGCTGATCGGGTTGTTCTCATAGGGCCGCAGCACCGGCAGCAGCGCGTCGCCGTTACTGTCGGTGACGGCCACCGGCTGGTTGTCCGCATATACGGTGACGTTGGGGATGCCCGGCACCTGCACCAAACCGAAGGAGCTGGTGATCTGGCGCGTGGAGAACACGCTCTCGCCGAGGAACGCCAGCGCGCCGCTGGCTTCGCCCTGGTAGATGGTCTGTCCGGCTGCATTCATCGCGCCGACGCGGTAGGTGCCCACGCTGTTCTGGTAGTCGTATTCCGCCTGATTCACGGCATCCGGACCCACTTCGGCGCTTACACGGTAGCCGCTGCCGGTGCCGGCGGGCAGACTCTCCTGCACTTGGGCAATGGCCTGGTCAACGTTGTTCTGCCGCTGCACGCCCATGCTGACATTGCTGCGTTCGCCGAAGGGCAGGGTGAACATTACTACTACGCCATTATTGCTGGCGCCGCTGAGCGTGTGGTAAGCATTGATGCTGAAAAAACCGTTTTGCAGTGTGGACACACTGTAACTTGCGGTCACCAGCCGCACATGGCCAAACAGCGGACTGTCCTGATCAAGATAAGTGAGCGAGACCGAGCCGTTGCGGCCGAAGAACGCGCCCACGTCAGCGGTGATCTGTTTGTGAGGCACCGGCAGACCGTCGTACCCAAGCTCGGTGAACCGGGGACTCGCCAGTTGTACATTGGCGCCGGCGCTGAAAATCTGCCATTGGTTCTGAAAGCTCACCAAGCCCAAGACGCCATCGCCAAGCGTGCTGTGACTGGCAGCCACCGCGCCATTCACGGCGCCGAGTACAGGCGTGGCGTAGGTGCCGCCGAGACTCGCGTCCTGCAGACCGGGCGAAGCCTCACCGCGCAGTTCGCCGGTGAAATCGCCGCTAAAACCGTGGCGGAACACACCGGTGGCGGCGAATGGACCGTAGTCGTTGCTCTCCAGGCCGTAGTTGTTGCGCAGTTCGCCCACCGAGAAGGAATAATCATTTAATCCTTGCTTCAACAGGTTGGAGGTGGCATAGAAGGGCGCACTGATCACCTGTTGGCGCCCGAGCATGTCCTGCACCACCACGGTCGCTTGACCCGCGCCCGTGACCACTGGTACCGCCGGTACGGTGAACGGACCGGGCGGTATCTGCTGAGTGCTCTTGAGGATGCCGTTCACGTACAACTGGGCGGTGGAGGGCAGCGCCGCCTGGCCACCGATCGTAGGCAGCGGGAAGGTAACGAAATAGGGCTGGGTGGAAAAATTGGTGCCGTACTCGATACCGCCCATGCGCACCGCGAGTCCGGTCATGCCGCCGTCGGTGATGCTGTCACCCAGTTGCAGCGTGGTCATGGTGTCGGGATCGTCATGCGTCCACGTGGTATCCAGCCGGGTCCACTGGCTATGGGGATGACTGATGTCCTGACCCAGAAACGTGCTGGTGCCCACACCCCAGTCGTTGAAGACGCCGGTTTCAAACAAACCGTTTACCGAAGTGAGCCCGGTATTCCGGGTGCCGAGAAAATCGTAGTTCAGGAAGCCGCCGAAAGGCGTGTGCTGCGGTTGGGGATTGCTCAGAAACAGGCCATCCACGACGGTGCCGGTGAAGGCACTCGCTGGCGCTGTGATCCACAGGCTTTGAGTGGACGGATCCACCCGGTTCATGAGACCGGGAATTGCGTCCAGAGAATAATATTTTTCTCCTCCATGCACATACGCTTGCCCTGCTGGCAGGCGCAGACGCCAGCGTTCCAGATCGGAGCCTTTTGCATACAAGCCCCGGTTCGGAGTGCTGCCGAAGCCCAGGAACAGAGCGGTTTCGTGCCAGGGTTGCTGGTTGATGTGCACGTCCAGCAACAGCTCGACGGGCCCGGCCGTTGCCGCTGGCGGCGATGCCGCCGGAGTGTTTGAGCTGGCCGTGGGTCGGGGCTTGGCTGTGGCAGATGCGGACGATGCCGGAGTTACAAGCGCAGCCGGATAGAAATGTTGCGCCACTCCCGTCCGCCGCGGAAGCGCGGCTGTTTCAGGCGGCCCCGGTGCCGGGTTCGCAGGCGCGGATGCTGCGGAGGCCGGCGTTAAAGTCGAAGAGAGCCGGGCAGATGAGGCCGATGGATATGGGTTGTAGTGTGCAATCAACAACAGGATGATGGCAATGAGCACCAGCAATCCGGCAGCCAGACCTGTCCTCAACGCGCCGTGATGTCGGCGTGCCCGATTTGGGAACGGCGAGTTCACGGATCAACCCAGTACGGCCGGAAACTATCCGATTGGGTGCCAGCGCCGAAAATTCCCCCTGCGAAACACCGATTCGCCGCCGGAAGTGAGCCGTTACTTTCCCAGGACCAGTTGTGCATGAAGCGTGCCCCGGTCGGTATCAGCGGTGATTTGCAATGACTCGCCGGCCGGGAGCGGCGCGGCCAGTTTGAATGTCCAGTCGTTGTGCCTTCCAGGCAGCACGTAGCCGCCGAAAACCTCGGCCAGCGGTGTGCCGTTCACGCGTTTGCTCAACGTTAATTTTGCGATATGGGCGTGGGCGCTGCCGTCATTCACGGCCTCTACGCTCACCTCGGTGGCGGAGAGCCGTCTTGCTGTCCATTGCAACTTGGGCGCGGTTTCCACCGCTGGTTCCACAAATACCGGAATGCCGATACGCAGCAGCACCTGCAAACCTTGAATACCAGGCGTTTTGGGCGGCGGGACTTCTTGCAGGAACAAGCGGTATGCGGTTTCCCGCCTGGCATCCGGCTTGGTCATGAGCCCCAAGCGCACGGTCTGTTGCCCGCCTGCCGGCACCGTGAAAATCGGCGGCGTGGCGAGGAGATTGCGGCTGGGCGTATACACGTCCTTGCCGTTCTCCTGCGACCACGCCACGATTTGCAACTGCACCACGGTGGGGGTGTCGCTGTTGTTGGTAACCGTTACCACTCCGGTGGAGTGCGTGGCGGACAGCGCCAAGCCGATGGGGTTCACCTGGAAGGATCCGGCCTGCGCCCACAGAGGCGCAGCCAAGCCCAAAACCAGAAGAATTCCACGCAGTTTCATGACTGTGTCCGGGACGCTACCACAGGTCCTCGCTTAGAACGTCACCGTCACGGTGATGGTGTCCTGGTAGGTATTGCTGGTGCTGGGTGTCACGTTCTGGCCCGAGGTAATGGTGCCGTACACCGTGAAAGGCTGCACCGTGGCATTGCTGGCGCTGGTATAGCTCTGGGTGGAGGTACCGCCGGTGCCGTCACCCCACACTGCCGTATTACCGGATGTGGTGTAGAGCTGATAGTTCAGTGTGTTGCTGGAAACAGTGTCCTTCATCATGCGCTGTGCCAAGGTGCCGTTCACCCCGCCGTTGAGCGCGATGGCCGCAACCGTGGTCTTGGTGCACTGCACGCTTACCGTGGATGTACCAGTGGTGTTGGTGGCCAGCAGTGGATCGTAGCTGCCGAACGCCAGGGCGGTGGCCGTGACATTGCAGGATTTGATCACCTGGGCGGAAACCAGGAAGGTCGTGGTCTGCGGCGAAGCACCGGCAAAGGCATTGCCGGCCATGAGCAAACCGGCGGCGCCGGCGAAGGCGAAGGTACGCATAAGCTTCAACATGACAGTTCTCCAAGTGAGTGAAGTGGTTACAAAAAATCATTCGAATCTAGAGTGTTCACAGCAGAGCCGCCCACGTCCTTGTCGAGCGGCTTGCTCCCTGCATCCATTCGGGCGTGTCCCAGATGCCTTGGGAGTTTCCCTATGAAGGCACTGAGAATTTCTCCTACATTCATACCCAAGCAAGTCCGGTGCCAAAGTCTGTGGCGCCGTCATTACAAGCTCTGGAATGTCATCCTGCCGCGTTCTGCGTTCGCCAAGTGACAGAAACCGTCAGCTTTGTGCGCAAAGTGTTGGCCACAAAATGGCTACGCTGGGGTGCTTTATACGGGGCTGTGGAAAGACAGTCAAGCAGTGTTTTGCGTACGAATCGTATGTCTATACAACGGTTTGCATGCGAAAGTTAGCCTGCCGCACAAGGTTTCAGACGTTCCCCGCCGGTATCCAGGCTGCCCACCAAATCCGCGAGCCGATGAACGCGATGCTTGGCCAGATACGCGGCCAGACCGGCGTTGATCTTTTGGCACACCAGCGGGTCGTAGAACAGCGCCGTGCCGATGCCCACCGCCGAAGCCCCGGCAATCAGGAATTCCAGCGCGTCATGGACCGTGGTGATTCCGCCCTGGCCGATGATGGGTGCCTTGTGACCTTTGGTCACTTGATATACCTGCTGCACTTTGAGCAGCGCGATGGGTTTGATGGCCGGACCTGAAAGGCCGCCCTGGACATTGCCAATGACCGGTTTGCGGGTTTCGGGATCAATCGCCATGCCGGTCAAGGTGTTGATGACCGCGAAGGCGTCGGTGCCGGCTTCAAGGCAGCGGCGCGCGTTTTCCGCGATGTCGGTCTGATTCGGCGAGAGCTTGGTGATGAGCGGTTTCTTGGTGAGCTTGCGGCAGGCGCTCACCACCCGCGCCGACATTTCCGGATCGTTGCCGAATTGCACGCCGCCTTCTTTCACGTTCGGGCAGGAGATGTTGATTTCGATGGCATCAATCGGCGAATCGTCGAAGCGGCGCGTGACCTCGGCGTATTCCTCGATTGTGGAGCCCGACACGTTGGCGATGAAGCGGGTTTCGGAAAAATCGAGCGCCGGCAGGATGTGCTTTACCACGTTGTCCACGCCGGGATTCTGCAGACCGATGGCGTTCAGCATACCCGCGGGCGTTTCATAAATGCGGTGCGGCGGATTGCCGAGCCGCGGTTTGAGTGTGGTGCCCTTGAGACAGACCGCGCCGGCGTCGCGGTTGGAAAACCCCGCCACGCGCGTATATTCTTCGCCGAACCCCACGCAGCCCGATAACAGCACCAGCGGTGAATTGAACGTCAGACCGCAGAATTCAGTTTTAAGTGAGCCGGGTAAAACGTCGCTGATCATATTGTGCTCAGGCTCGCGGTTCCTTCTCCCCTTGAGGGGAGAAGGTTAGGATGAGGGGTGACGCCCTCTCACCCTCGCCCCTAAGGGGAAAGGGGATCGAAGATATGTTTCACGTGGTCCTGTATCAGCCGGAAATCCCGCCCAACACCGGTAATATCATACGCCTGTGCGCCAATTCGGGTGCCGCGCTGCACCTGATTTATCCATTGGGGTTCGAGCTTTCCGCAGCGCGGGTGAAACGCGCCGGTCTCGATTACCACGAGCTGGCGTGCGTGCACGAACATGCCGATCTGGACAGCTTTATAAGAGATGTAACGCCCGCGCGTCTGTTCGCCGTTTCCACACGCGGGCGCCGAAATTACGCCGAGGCCCGCTACCAGACGGGCGACGCTTTCATGTTCGGACCGGAAACCCGCGGACTGCCGCAAGGTTTGCTGGGTTCCCTGCCGCCGGAGCGCGTGTTGCGCATTCCCATGCGGCCCGATAACCGCAGCCTGAATCTTTCCAATGCCGTCGCCGTGATCGTGTATGAGGCTTGGCGGCAAGCAGGTTTTGCAGGTGGGCGCTAAATCGAAACGTATTCAATAATCTTTACGCTTCTGACCTGAGCGCTCGCGCCATGAGCGTTTCCACGGCTTTTCGCGGTGACAGGTTTTCATACAGGATGCGATAAATCTGCTCGGTGATGGGCAGCTCCACGCCGAGCCGTTGCGCCAGACGATGTGCGGCTTCGGCGGCATACACACCTTCCACCACCTGGCCGATGTCCCGCTCGATGCTTTCCCGTGTCTTGCCGGCTGCAAGGCCGAGTCCCATGCGCCGGTTGCGGGATTGATCGTCGGTGCAGGTCAGCACCAGATCGCCCAGGCCCGCGAGACCCTGGAAGGTTTCAGCGCGGGCGCCAAGTTTCAAACCGAGCCGCATGATTTCCGCCAAGCCGCGGGTGATGAGTGCGGCGCGCGCATTGGCGCCGAATTTCAGGCCGTCGCTGATGCCGCAGCCGATGGCGATGACGTTCTTGACCGCGCCTCCGGTTTCCACACCGGCAAGGTCGTCGGAGGTGTAGGCGCGAAAGCTCTTGGCGTGCAGGTTCCTGGCCCAATCCCGCGCGAAATCCGCGTTGTTCGAAGCCACTGTCACGGCCGTGGGCACGCCGGCAGCCACTTCGCGCGCGAACGTGGGGCCGGAGATCACGGCCAGCGGCAGGCGTTCGCCAAAAATTTCCTGCGCGACCTGGTGCAGCAATTTGCCGCTTGCCGGTTCGAAGCCTTTGGTGGCCCAGGCAAGCCGCAGGTTTTGGGGGTGATGCTCCGCCAGCAATTTCAACGTGGCGCGGAAACCGTGACTGGGCACCACCACCAAAATATCGCCGGCGCCGGCGGTGAGTTTCCCCAAATCCGGTTCGACGATGAGGGCATCGGGAAACGGGATACCGGGCAGGTATTGGCGGTTCTCGCGTTGGTGCACGAGCGGCGTCAGTTCGTTCGTCTCCACCGACCACAGCTTGACCGGAAAGCCGTTGCGCGCAAGCAGAATCGCGAGCGCCGTGCCCCAGGAGCCGGCGCCAAGAATGCCGATGGAAGCCGCGCTGTTCACGGCCGGACGCGATTTTAAGCCTGGAGCGCCGAGTCAGCGGCGGGCGCGGCGGCTTGGCCGAGACTCTGCATGTAAACGGCGTCGAAATTCACCGGCTGCAGCAGCAGTGTAGGCATGCTGCCTTTCTGCACCAGGTCTGACACCGCTTCGCGGCCGTAAGGGAACAGGATGTTGGGGCAATAACTGCCGAGCACCGCGCCCAGCTCCTGTTCGTTGAAGCCGCGGATGGTGAACAAGCCGGCTTGATGTACTTCCACCAGGAACACGCTGCGGCTGTCCGCCTGCGCCTCGATGGTGATGGTGAGCACCACTTCAAACGCATCATCGCCGAGTTTGTTGGTGTCGGAACGCATGCTCACTTTCACGTCGGGATTGATCTGGCTGGCGAACACCGCTGGTGCGTGCGGGGATTCGAAGGAGCAATCCTTCATGTAGATGCGTTGCAGCATCACCTGTTTGCCGGCGTCCTGACCGTTGCCGGGCGTGGTGGGTGTGGATTCGGGATTTTCAGCCATGATGGTTCCTTGGAATGAATGGGTTGAATCAATCGGCGAGCTGCTTGTCCAGTTCGCCCCGGCGGTCGAGGACATACAACTCGTCATAACCGCCGACGTGCCGTTCACCAATGAAAATCTGCGGCACTGTGCGGCGTTTGCTCCTGGTTTCCATTTCCTCGCGTCTGGCCGGTTCCAAGTCCACCAGGAACTCGGTGTAAGGCACATGTTTGGATTGCAGCAAGGCTTTCGCGCGCATGCAATAGGGGCAGATGCGGGTACTGTAAATCGTGACGGGTTTCATGTGTGTCTCTAACCGCGCTCCAGCGGAAAATGTTCGTTCTGCCAAGCCTTGATGCCGCCCTTTATGGTGTGCACGGCTTTGAAACCGTGTTGGATGAGGGTACCGGCAGCCTTTTGGCTGGCTTGGCCGGCGTCACAGCACACCAGTAACGGCTGCTCCTTGAACTTGTCGAGTTCCGCCACCCGCGCATCCAGTTCCGCAGCCGGGATATTGCGCGCGCCAATCACGTGGCCGGCACCGAAATCCTTGGATGGCCGGATATCCAGCACCGCCGCGCCCCGGTTAATAAGGAGTACGCCTTCCGCCGGTACCACTTCCCGGAATTTTCGCATCCGGCGCAGCAGTTCATCGCCGATGAACAGCAGGATGATGACGATGACGGCGGCAATGAGATAAGGATGGTGACGGGCGAATTCAAGCAGACGCGGCATGGATCGGGCACGGGTTCGCAAACAGGGGCGCGTAGTATAGCAGCCTGTTTCATAAGCCTTTGAGTGACCGGGGAAAAGCCCTAAAATCACCCAAACCCGCGCTGGAAACCCACCATGCCCGTCCGCCTTACGCCGGCTTTTCCCGCCCATCGGACCACGAACCGCGCCTCCGGCCATTCATGACGCGTGCCGCGCTCATCGCCGCGCTGTGTACGCTTCTGTTGCTGGGCGGCGGCATCAAGGCCGCCGGCGCGACCGCCGCGGATCAGCAAGCACAGCTCAAAACCTTGCGCGCACGTATTGCCAAGGTCCAGGCCAATCTGGACCGCGATATCCAAACGCGCGGCAAAGTGCAGCAACAATTGCGCGGCAGCGAGCAGCAGATTGCACAATTAAGCGCTGATCTGCGCGGGCTTAACCGTTCTGTGGCCGACGCCCAGTCGCGCCTTAAAACCTTGCAGCACCAACAGGCGCAAAAACAGGCGGCGCTGGATGCGCAGAAAGACGCCTTGGCGAAACAGATTCGCGCCGCGTATATGGAAGGCCGGGATTCGCAACTGCAATTGCTGCTGAACGCACAGGATCCAGCCACCATCGGCCGCCTGTTAGCCTATTACGATTATTTCAACAAGGCGCGCGCGACTCGCATCCAGGCGGTGCGCAGCGAACTTGACGCACTCGCCACAATCAATGCCCAGGTTCAGCAGCAGCTGACCGCGCTTTCGCGCTTGCGCGATCAGCGCTCGCGAGCGCTCGCCAAGCTCGAGCAGAGCCGCGCCACGCGCAAACGGGTGCTCGCGCAACTCAATACCAGCATCCAAACTCGCGGCGCACAGCTCGCGCGCATGAAGCAGGACGAGCGTTCCATCGAAGACCTGCTCGCCAACCTGCAACAAACACTGTCGGATATCCCCGCGGACCTCGAAGGTCACCATCGTTTCGCGAGCCTGCGCGGACGTTTACCCTGGCCGGTGGCGGGCCGCATCATCCAGAGTTTCGGCGCGCCGCTCGCCGGCGGCCGGCTGCGCGCGCACGGCGATCTCATCGCCGCGCCGCTGGGTACGCCGGTGCGCGCCGTGTCCTACGGACGCGTGGTGTTCGCCGATTGGCTGCCGCACTTCGGCCTGCTCGTGATCGTGGACCATGGCGACAACTACATGAGCATCTACGCGCACAACCAGAGCGTGTATGTGCATGTGGGCGACTGGGTGCAGATGGGCGAAACCATCGCCACGCTCGGCGACAGCGGCGGTCAAAATGAAGCCTCGCTGTATTTTGAAATCCGCCATCGCGGCACCGCGCTCAGTCCGCGCGACTGGTGCCGCGGCCGTTTGCCCGGGGGATGAACCGGCAAGACAACGCCGTGTTATCTTGAGTAGGCATTCAAGCAGGCTGTTCGCAGCCGGAGAATCCTTTATGTCGGTCAGGTATTTCAAATCCCGTATCGCAGCGGCCGGTTTGGCTTTGACTGTTATGTTCGGTTGTGCGCCTTTTGCGTTTGCCGCTTCGCCGCCGGCTGCACCGGCGCAAAACCCGGCACAGGCGCCGTTGCCCTGGCAGCAGGTGCGTTTGCTGGTGGACGTGATGCAACTGGTGAAGCAGGATTACGTGCAGCCAGTGGACGATACCGCGCTCATCAATAACGCCATCCGCGGCATGCTGGCGGGCCTGGATCCGCATTCCGCGTACCTGGACAAAAACGATTACCAGCAGATGCAGATCATCACCACCGGGCAATTCGGCGGCCTCGGCCTGGAAGTCACCCAGCAGGATGGCGCCGTGCTGGTGGTCTCACCCATAGACGGGACGCCCGCCGCCCAAGCCGGCATTGAAACCGGCGATGTGATCGTGCGCGTGAACGGTACCGCGCTGGATGGTTTGACGCTGGACCAGGCCGTGACGCTCATGCGCGGCAAAACCGGCACCGCCGTTACCTTGACGGTGCTACGACGCGGCGCGCCGAAGCCGCTCACGTTCACGCTCACACGCGCCGAAGTGCATGTGTCGAGTGTGCGCAGCCGCCTGCTGGAGCCGGGCTACGGCTACGTGCGCATCAGCCAGTTCAGCGAAGATACCGGCGACGGCGTGACCAAGGCGGTGAAGGCGCTCGCCAAAACCAACCAGGGTCCGCTCAAGGGCCTGATCCTGGATCTGCGCAATAATCCCGGCGGGTTGCTGGACGCAGCGGTGGATGTATCCGATGTATTTCTGAACAGTGGCATTATCGTTTCGGCCAAGGGCCGTGCGCCGGATTCCAATTTTGTGCGGCATGCCACGCCTGGCGACATTCTTTCGGGCGCGCCACTGGTGGTGCTGGTGAACGGCGGCACTGCTTCGGCGGCGGAAATCACCGCCGGCGCCTTGCAGGACAATCACCGCGCCTTGATCCTCGGCACCCAGACGTTCGGCAAAGGTTCGGTGCAAACCGTGATTCCGCTTCCGGAAGGTGGCGCCCTCAAGCTCACCACTGCGCTGTATTACACGCCGTCCGGCCATTCCATCCAGGCCGAGGGCATTCAGCCGAACATCGTGGTGCCGGCCTTCAAAGTGAGCGCGCCCGCCGCCGATGAAAACCTCACGGAAGCGAATCTCGAAGGCCACCTGGCCAACAACGCGCCCACCCAGGAGGGGCCATCCAATACCACGGCCGGCGATCAACTGGCGCGGCAGGATTTCCAGCTTTACGAAGCGCTCAACATTCTCAAGGGTTTGAACATCGCTGCCGGTCCCGGCTGATGCTGCGCGCCGCGCAACGGCAATTTCGGCGCAGATTGGCGGCGCCGTTGTTCGCGCTGCAGTTGATCTGTGCATCGGCACCGGCTTGCACAGCCGCGACGCCGGCGGCAGCGCATCCGGTCATCGCCATCATCATTGACGATCTCGGCAATACGCTTGCGGAAGGACGGCGTGCCGTGGAGCTGCCCGGTCCGGTGGCCTGCGCCATTCTGCCGCATACGCGGTATTCCGTGAGCCTCGCGGATCTCGCGCATGCGCGCGGCAAGGAAGTGCTTTTGCATCTGCCGATGCAGGCCATGGATGGCGCGCCACTCGGTGCGGGCGGCATTACGCTCGACATGACGCAAACCGAAATCCGGAATACGGTGCGCGGCGACGTGGCCGCGGTCCCGCATCTCGTGGGAGTCAACAATCATGAAGGCAGCCTTATCAGCATGCACCCCGGCGATCTCGCCTGGATCATGCAGACGCTGCGCGACCACGGTCATTTGTTCTTTGTGGACAGCTACACCACGGCGGACAGCATCGCATATCAGATCGCGCGGGAAAACAATCTGTCAGCCGCGCGCCGCGATGTGTTTCTGGATGACGTGAACACAGAGCAGGCGGTGCAATACCAGTTCAATCGCTTGTTGGAGATCGCACGCAAGAAGGGTTTTGCACTGGCCATCGGTCATCCGCGGCCGGCGACGCTCGCGGTACTGAACACGGAACTGCCGAAGCTCCCCGCACAAGGCATCGAATTGGTACCGGTGTCCGCCATCGTGAAATTGCAGCAACAACATCCCATTCCCTGGCCCGAATCCCTGTACCCCTTACCGGCTCATTCGGCCAATCTCGCCCATTGATTGAGCGCGTACACGCGCGCGCGACTGTAAAAATTCGCGTATATCCGGCCATGGGACTTCAACAGCGCACCGCTTTCGCCCCACAGCAGACAACGGGATAAGAAAACGATAATCGGCACCAGTATTTTCTGCACCCGCGGGTTCAGATCCAGCGGTTTGAGCGTCATCTTCACACTGGAGTCGTGGGGGAAGTGCGGTCCCATCAGGTAGCGGCCGCGTTTCTGGATAATGCGGTACAAACGGTTGTCGAACGGCGCGCCGGGGTGACGGATACCGTAAGCGTGTTTCAGGGCGATGCTGCTGTCGTCGCCGTCAATCATCCGCAGGCGGCGCAAGATGGCGCGGAATATTTTCCGGCGGCCCAAGTTCTCGCGTTCGCGGTAGCGCAGAAAATAACGATAGAAATACTTGTAGTGGCGCACCTCGTCCTCGCGGATCAGCCCGGCGAGCAAACCCAACACCGGTTCGGGGCTCAGGCGGCTCAAGCTGGTGTAATAGCTGGAGGTGCCCATCTCCACGATGCAGCGCGAGACCATTTCCAGACAGCGGCTGGGTTCCAGCGCCTCGACCACGCAGTTGGCGGAGAACTCCGCGAAGAATTTCTGGTACACCTTGTCCCAATCGAAGTCCGGCCAGGCGGTCTGCACGTAGCGCTTGAGCGCGCGACCGTGTTGCAATTCCTCGTGTTGCCAGTGCTGCTCCAGCCACGCGGTGGCTTCCGCGTCGCCGGCATAGTATTCGATGAGATTGCGCGCGTAGGTATCGGTTGCGGTTTCGATGAACGAAGCGGTGGTGACGAGATAAAACAGCATTTCCCGGTCCGCGACTGCGGCCCGGTCAATGCTCTGCCAGGGAATATCATCGAGGCGCCAGCGTTGGTGCGCGGGTGAACGCCGGGTTACGGAGGAAGCTGGGGTCATTTGGATGCGTCCAGAAGCGTGACTTGAGTGTACGCTCATCTTTGGACAATTATCAGATGGGGAAAATCCCATGCGCGTACCGCATAAAAACGCCAACGCGGCCAAGCCCATGATTACGCTCTGTTAAAATGTCCGCATGGATGTCACGCCGCTGCTCGAATCCCTGAACCCCGCTCAGCGTGAGGCGGTGACGGCAGAGGCGAAACCAGTGCTGGTGCTGGCCGGTGCGGGCAGCGGCAAGACCCGTGTGCTGGTGCATCGCATCGCCTGGCTGATCCAGGTGCAGCACGTATCGCCTTACGGCATTCTCGCCGTGACCTTCACCAACAAGGCCGCGGGCGAAATGCGCGGGCGTATTGAGCAGATCCTGGCGCAGCCGGTGCGCAGCATGTGGGTCGGCACGTTTCACGGACTCGCCCACCGTCTGCTGCGGCAACATTGGCGCGAAGCGAAGCTGCCACAGAACTTCCAGATTCTGGATTCCGAGGACCAGTACCGGCTCATCCGGCGCGTGCTCAAGACGCTGGATCTGGACGAAGCCCGCTTTCCGCCGCGCCAGGTACAGTGGTTCATCAATGCCCGCAAAGACGACGGGCTGCGTGCCAGGCATCTGTCCGAAGCATCCGATCCTTCCGAGCGGCAGATGCGGCGCGCGTATGCCGCGTATGAAGAAGCCTGTGCGCGCGGCGGGCTGGTGGATTTCGCTGAGTTATTGTTGCGGGCGCTGGAATTGTGGCGCGATGACGCGGCGCTGCTCGCGCATTATCAGCAGCGCTTCCGTCACATCTTGGTGGACGAATTCCAGGACACCAACGCGATTCAGTATGCATGGGTGCGGCTGCTCGCCGGCCAGCGGAGCATGCCATTCGTGGTGGGCGACGACGATCAGTCCATTTACGGTTGGCGCGGCGCCAAGATCGAGAACATCCTGAAATTCGAGAAGGATTTTCCCGACACGCGCGTGGTGCGTCTGGAACAGAATTACCGCTCCACCGGCAACATCCTCAAGGCCGCCAACGCGCTGGTCGCGAACAACAGCACACGCCTCGGCAAGAACCTCTGGACCAGCGGTGGCGACGGTGTGCCGATCCGGGTGTACGCGGCCTATAACGAACAGGATGAAGCGCAGTTTGTGATCGGGCATATCAAGCGCTGGCAGGAGCAGGGCGGAGCGCGTCACGACATCGCGGTGCTGTACCGCTCCAATGCCCAATCGCGGGTGTTCGAAGAACGGCTGTTATCGGAAGCCATCCCCTATCGCGTGTACGGCGGTCCGCGCTTTTTCGAGCGCCAGGAAATCAAGGACGCGCTCGCCTATCTGCGCCTGATTGAAAACCGCGATGACGATGCGTCCTTGGAACGCATCATCAATCTGCCCACGCGCGGTATTGGCACGCGCAGCCTGGACACCTTGCGCGAAGCCGCGCGTCGCGAAAACCTGCCGCTGTGGCGCGTCATGCAAGCAACGTTGGACAGACAGGATGCTGCACCGCGGGTCTTGGGCGCATTGCGCGGGTTTACCAAATTGATTGATGACATGGACAGGACGATCCGCGGACTGGACCTGTTCGAGCAGGTGGATCATGTGATTCACACCAGCAGGCTGGTGGAACATTACAAGGCCGAGAAAGGCGAGCGCGGCGAAGCGCGGGTCGAAAACCTGCAGGAACTGGTGAGCGCGGCGCGCGGGTTTGCGCCGGAAAATCTGGAAGGCCTGACGCCACTGTCCGCATTCCTGTCGCACGCCGCACTGGAAGCCGGCGAAGGCCAGGCGCAAGCTTGGGAGGACTGTGTGCAGCTCATGACGCTGCATTCCGCAAAGGGTCTGGAATTCCCGCTGGTGTTCATCTGCGGCATGGAAGACGGACTGTTTCCCCATGCGCGTTCCGGCGAAGATCTGGAAAGCATGGAAGAAGAGCGGCGTTTGTGTTACGTGGGCATGACCCGCGCCATGCGGGAGCTCTATCTCAGCTACGCTGAAACCCGGCGGCTGCACGGCGCGGACACCTACGGCGTGCCCTCACGTTTCTTGCGGGAAATCCCGCCGGAACTGATTGAGGAAATCCGCCCACGCGTGCAGGTGTCGCGGCCGTTCGCGGCATCTTCCGGCCATCTGGACGCGGCGCCCACGGGCTTGAGTCTCGGCCAGCGCGTGCAGCATCCCAATTTCGGCGAGGGGGTGGTGCTGGATTACGAAGGCAACGGCGCGCACGCCCGCGTGCAGGTGAATTTCAGGGCCGGGGCCAAATGGCTAGTGGTGGCCTATGCTAATCTGACGCCGGTCTGATGCGCGGTCTGGTAAAAATTCTGCTGATGATACTGCTGTGTACGAGATGTATGCCGCTGGCCTGGGCCGATGCCGGCAATACGGATCTCATCATCCTCGGCGAAGGCGGGTTTTCGGGCGGCAGCAGTCCATACAACAACCAGTATTACACCACCGGGATCAATACCTATTCGCTGACCGGCAATCTGGGTTATTGGTTCAGCGATGCCTGGGAAGCGGGACTGGGTGCCGGCATCGGCCGCGCGGATTACCAGAATTGCAGCGGTAACAATCCGTGCTCCGGCCAGAGTCGCAACAGCGAAAATTTCAAGTTGTTCGGACGCTACAACTTTGCCACCGACTATGGCGGAGAATATTCCTTCACCGGCCTGGAGCTGACCTAATAAGAGCCGGCGGTACGCTGGGCAATGTCACTGTGCTGCGCCCACTCGGCGGTTACCGCCTGCCATTCGAGAACGGCTGGGCGCTGGAGTTGAGCGTGGGCGCGGGCGTGCCGGTGGCCGGCAACACCGCGAACTTTTCCACCAACTATGATGTGCAACTGGGAGTGATAATCCCGCTTTAACGTGCGAGCAGCAACGGAGCAGCAAGATGAAACCTGAAGACAAACGGCATAACCATCTATCGCGCAAGGCGGGCGACGGCGATCCGAGCCGCGAAGCCTGGAAGATTTTCCGGATGATGGCGGAATTCGTGGAAGGCTTTGAACAATTGGCCTCCATCCGCCCTTCCGTGAGCATCTTCGGTTCCGCGCGCACCGCGCCGGGGCATCCGTACTATGTTCTTGCGGAGCAAATCGGCCGTGCTTTGTCCGATGCGGGTTTCTCGGTGGTGACTGGCGGCGGCCCGGGCCTTATGGAAGCCGCCAACAAAGGCGCCTATGCCGGAAAGTCGTCGAGTATCGGCTTGAACATACAATTACCACGCGAACAGGACACCAATGCCTATCAGGATGTTTCCCTGAGCTTCCGGCATTTTTTCATACGCAAGGTGATGTTCGTGAAGTACGCTTCGGCGTACGTGGTGCTGCCGGGCGGTTTCGGCACTCTGGATGAATTGAGCGAGATCCTCACGCTCATCCAGACGGGCAAAACGCGGCCCATTCCGATCCTGCTGGTGGGCGGCGCGTACTGGCAAGGACTGACGGAGTGGTTGAAGACGCGCATGGTGGCTGAGCACATGATAGACGCGCAGGACCTGAATTTCTTCAAGCTGGTGGAACGGCCCGAGGACGTGGTGACGGCAATCTTCGAGCACTACGGTCCGCGCGGATTCGAGCCGTCGGCGCGGGAGCGGGAAGCGATACTGGAACTTTAGGTCTCGGGTTTGCCCACGTCCACGTCGTCGAGGTCGTGGGAATAATCGGTGGCCAGCACGCGCCGCGCCACATTTTCGTCGGCGCGCGTGACACGCAGCTTGATGCCACCCAGGGCGATGGAATACAGCCAGTCCATTTGCACCATGTTATCGTCGAACAGCAACGCGGTAATACCCTCCGCCGCCAGCCGCCCCATGGCGATGTGCGCGTCGGTGGTCTTGTCGTAAGTGGCGATGGTGACGTATTCGTCCATGTCGGAAATGAAATTGATACTGTTGTCGAGGTCATCTTGCTTGGCCGGCGCAAAGCCGGATGCTGGTCCGCGACCGTCAGCGAGAGCGCCATACAGTCGGATCAACCAGACCGAAAACCGGCGGAATGCGAGGAATGCCAGCACGCTGCCTCCGAAGCGGGTGTCTCATGGCGGGTTCGGATTCGATTAAAGCACAAATCAGCGGAGCTGGCCGGGAAATAAAAAACCCGGCGGAGGATCCGCCGGGTCAAAGCCTTCATGGCTGGAGGTGATTGAGTATTCAACTCATAAAGGGCGCGAGCATCCTTGCTGATCCATACCCCGCCCCGGATCCCTCATACATCCTTGTCCCGCCATTCCCTGGCGAAGCAGGCGAGTGTTACTCTGCCACCGGCCGGGAGCTGGCGCAGTCAGAGGACGGCAGTAAGGTGTGTAGGAAAAGGCTTACACCGGATCGTAGTTCGCCAGCTTTGATGTAAAAGGCCTTCGAGAAGCCCAGAACCAACCGCCATGCGTGAACTGTTCCCTCCGCTAGAACCCTATGCCACACGTGTCCTGCGCGTGCAGGCGTCGCATGAAATTTATGTGGAGGAATGCGGCAACCCGGCAGGCATGCCGGTGGTATTCGTCCACGGTGGCCCGGGCGGCGGTTGTACCACTGACAACCGGCGTTTCTTCGATCCGGCACGCTACCGCATTGTGCTGTTCGATCAGCGCGGTTGCGGGCGTTCGCGCCCGCATGCGGAACTCGCACACAACACCACGCAGGCGTTGGTGACGGACATGGAGCACATTCGCGAAGTCCTCAAGATCGAACGCTGGCTGGTATTCGGCGGTTCCTGGGGTTCGACGCTCGCGCTGGTGTATGCCGAAACCCATCCGCAACGGGTACTGGCGCTGATTCTGCGCGGCATTTTTCTGGTCACGCCGCCGGAACTGCGCTGGTTTTACCAGAACGGTATCCAGCATTTGTTTCCGGATTATTTCGAGGAGTTCGTGGCGCCGATTCCGTCGGCGGAACACGGTGATTTAATGCGCGCCTATTATCAGCGACTCACCAGCAACGATATGGCAGTGCGCCGGCACGCGGCGGAAGCCTGGTCGCTGTTCGAAGCGCGCTGTTCATCGCTGCTGCCGAGCAAAACCATTGTGGATCATTTTTCCGAGCCGGATATGGCCATGGCCATCGCCCGCATTGAATGCCACTACTTCGTGAATGACTGCTTTCTGACCCCGGACCAGATCATCCGTGACACACCGCGTATCCGTCACATTCCCGGCGTGATCGTGCAGGGCCGCTACGACGTGGTATGTCCCGCTGCTTCCGCTTGGCGTCTTCACAAAGCCTGGCCAGAAGCCGAGTTCCACATGATCGCCGACGCCGGGCATGCTTCCAGCGAGCCGGGCATCTGTTCGGCGCTCGTGGAAGCGACCGATACCTTTGCAGCTCGTTTCGTCCGCGCATGATCGGCCTGTTGCAGCGCGTGAGCCGCGCGACGGTGGAAGTGGAAGGCAGGCAAGCCGCCGCCATCGGCCGCGGCTTGCTGGTCTTTGTCGGCGTCGAACGCAGCGACGGTGAAAGCCAGGCAAATCGTTTGCTGGAACGAGTGTTGGCGTATCGCGTGTTTCCCGACACAGCCAGTCGCATGAACCGGGATCTGTGCGACATCGGTGGCGGTCTGTTGCTGGTACCGCAGTTCACCCTGGCGGCGGACACGCACAAAGGAAACCGCCCGAGTTTTACGCCGGCGGCGGCACCCGAAACAGGCCGATGTCTATTCGCGTATCTGTGTGAACAGGCGGTGAAAACCTATCCTGCAACCCGCTGCGGTCTGTTCGGTGCGGATATGCAGGTAGCGCTGGTCAACGACGGTCCGGTAACATTCTGGCTGCGGGTATCGCCTGAAACGCAAACCTGAGCACGCGGATTGCCTGCGTGCCACGTCTGGACTAGGATGGATTTGCCGGTAGCTTGAGGCAGTACTGAAAAACGACTGACTTGCTTGAATTGGATTGCACGCGCTTAAACCAATTTTGCCACCATCCTTATGAATCTCATGTCGCTCAGAACTCCGTGGCGTCGGCGCGTCAACGTTACGCGGCCGGGATAAGGCAAACCCGACCCGAAAAATCGCCATGCTGCTGATACCGGCCATCCAGATTAAAAACGGCAAGTGCCTGATCGTGGCCGGAAAACCCACACGCGGCAATACGCATACCGATGACCCGGTGGAAATGGCAAAACACTGGGTGGCAGCCGGCGCTCGGCGCCTGCACATCGCGGACCTGGACAGCGTGGTCTCCGGCAAAGCGGATAACGCTGAAGTGATTCGCAACGTGGTGAACGCCTATCCCGGCGTGCCTATGCAGGTGAGCGGCGGCATGCGCAGCGACGAAACCGTGGAAAAGTATTTCGCCGCGGGCGCCGAATTCGTGATTCTCAACGCCCGGGCCGCGAGCGCACCACATTTCATCAACGATCTATGCCTCGAATATCCGGGCCACATTCTGGTGGCGCTGGAAGCCAAGGCCGGCAAGGTGGCGGCCGAGGGCTGGTCGAAGCTGGCCCAGCACACGCTACTGGAAGCGGCGGAGAATTTTCAGCGCGAAGGCGTGAGCGGCATCCTATGCAGCGTCCGGATCGAAGGCACTTCCGGGTCCGATTTCGGCGCCGCCTTGTCGCTGGCGCAGGTCATCACCATTCCGGTGATGGCCGTGGACGGTCTGGCATCCCTCGAGGATGTCCGCACACTGTGCAAATCGGGTGGCGGCTTGAGTGGTGCGGTGCTGGACGCCGGGTTTACAGACGCGATGCCGGATTTTGCCAAGGCTCGGAAATTGGCGGACGCGCTCGCCGAATAACCCCGGGCTTTCGCGGCTGCGGAATAAAAGCTGTGCAACGGGGGTAAAATAGCTGTCTACCGGCCCACGTGTGCCGCGTTTGCAATGATTGCGGCCCCGCCGCGCGGAACCGCAGGAGCGTTTATGGAACTCAGTATCCCCAAGATCATCCTGATTCTCGTTATCGTGGTGCTGGTGTTTGGCACCGCCCGATTGCCCAAGATCGGCGAAGATATTGGCAAGGCGGTGCGCAGCTTCAAGAAGGGCGTGCACGACAGCGAGAGCGCACCGGCTGCGTCAGACAAACCCGCCGACGACAAATCCAAGCCCGGTTCCGAGAACACTTCCCACTGATCGCCCATGTTAGAGGGTAGCTTTTGGGAGCTGGCACTGATTTTCGTGCTGGCGCTGGTGGTGTTCGGTCCCGAACGCCTGCCGGGTCTCGCGCGTACCGTGGGCCTGTGGGTGGGCCGGGCGCGGGCCGTGGTACGCAATCTCACTGAACAGATCGAACGCGAGGTGGCCGCCGAGGAGCTGCGCAAGGCGACGGACGGCGCGCGTCGCGCGCTGCGTAATCCGTCGAACTTCAGCGACGCAAAACCCGATGCGGCGCACGCGCCGCAGGACGCCGCGAAGCATGAGCCCCCCGCCGGATAATTCCAGCGGCGAGCCGCTGCTGAGCAGTTCGCTCATCGCTCATCTGCTGGAGCTGCGCCGCCGGTTGCTGCTGTGGATCGGCACGCTGCTGGTGTTGTTCTTCTGCTTGTTCCCGTTTCAGAACAGAGTGTTCGATTTTGTGGCGCTACCCATGCTGCGGCGTCTGCCGGCCGGCAGCAGCATGATTGCGACCAGCGTGACCTCGCCGTTCATGACACCCATGAAACTTACGCTCATGGTGGCGTTGTTCCTTTCCATGCCGGTGTTCCTGTGGCATCTATGGCGTTTCATCTCGCCGGCACTCTACAAAAGCGAGCGGCGCATGTTTTTCCCGCTACTGGTATCGAGCGTGGCGCTGTTTTATTGCGGTGTCGCGTTCGCGTATTTCGTGCTGTTCCCGGTGGCATTCGCGTTCCTCACCTCGGTGGCGCCGGCCGGCGTCAAGGTGATGACTGACATCAACGCCTATCTGGATTTTGTGCTCACGATTTTTTTTGCTTTTGGTCTAGCGTTCGAAGTGCCGGTGGCCATCGTGCTGGCGGTGTGGGCGGGATTCACGACGCCGGGCAAACTGCAAAAACTCCGGCCCTACGCGCTGGTGGGAAGTTTTATTGCCGGCATGATCCTGTCGCCGCCCGACGTGGTATCCATGACCTTGCTGTCGGTGCCCACCTATCTGCTGTATGAAATCGGTATGCTGATGGCGCGTATTCTGGTGCCCGGATCGAAACAGGTGGATGCGCAGCGGGAGCAGCGGCAGGATGTGCCGTGAGCCAGTGAACAATCGCAAGCGGTTCAACGGCTGCATGGAATGAAAACGAGTTGAGTCAAGCCCGGGTATTGGAGTCGGCGTATCTGGCTTCCGAAACATCCGAAGCGGTGAAGACCTGCCAACCGGTTTCCGCGTTACTCATTTCGCGCGTGTAGAATAACCACCCTTTACGCCCGCTTTCCCAAGGACTGCATGACCAGCGATGCCCGCCACCGGCTGCAAATCCTGGCGGCTTTCGCCGTGGTGTATGTAGTTTGGGGTTCGACGTATCTCGGCATCCGCATCGGCGTGCAGGATATTCCGCCCGCCATGCTATCGGGCGTACGCAATTCCATTGCCGGGTTGGCGATCATGTTGATTGCCGCTGTCCGCGGCGAGCGATTGCCACGCGTCAGGCGCGATTGGCTGCACGCACTGGTTATGGGCGTGTTGCTGGTGTCGTTGGGTAACGGCTTGGTCACCTGGGCGGAAGTGTACGTGCAGTCGAATCAGGCAGCACTCATCGCCACGACCTCGGCACTGTGGGTGGCATGGTTCGGCACGTTCGGGCCCAAAAGCCATGCACTTTCGTCGCGCGCGAAGTTTGGTCTGGTGCTGGGTTTCCTGGGTGCCATCCTGATGCTGTTGCCGGGCCGGCAATTTTCCTTCGAGCACTTCGGCGCCCAGCTCATGATTTTGCTGTCCACGGTCTGCTGGGGAGCGGGCGTGATTTACGGCCGCAGTTTTGCAGTAAGCGTATCGCCGCTCATGCTCTCCGGCATGCTGTTATTTGCCGGTGGCGTGTTACTGGTGATCCTGGGCGTGGCCATCGGCGAGCCGGCGCATTGGCATTGGAGTGTGCGTGGCCTGGGCGCTCTCGCGTATCTCACTGTGTTCGGCTCATGCCTCGCCTACAGCACCTATGTGTGGCTCATCCATCACACGACTCCGGACAAGCTGAGCACCACCGCGTATGTGAATCCGGCCATTGCCTTGGTGCTGGGCTGGGCGGTACTGGGTGAAAAGGTGGAAGGCATCCGGTTGCTGGGGATGTTCGTGATTCTGGCGGGCGTGATATTGGTGACCACGCGTTACCGGGGCGGCCTCAAGGCGCTGTTGAAAACGAAACCCTGATTCAATCCGTATCGAACTGTTCCCACCAGTGCCACGGAGCCGGCTCAGGTGTAACCGGCATCGGCATTAGCGCCGCGGCCGGCAGCACCCGGTACAGCAGCATGGGATCCTCGGCTTTGACTTTCAGCACTGGCGCGAACGCCGGCGCTGCGGGAGCCGGCAGGAATTTCATGTCATTTGGCTGACCGCCGTCCGGCAGGTATTTGGTATTCACCAGAATGTAATCGCCGGGTTTGATTTTCCCCACGCGAATCTCATCGTAGAGTTGACGGCTGGAGCGCACATACGGCATGGGCGCGCCCAGTACGTACAGCGTCATGGGCCGTGGCCACTGGAAGTTCACGATTGTACCGGGCGCTTTCGCCACCGCCGCCTTGATCTGCTCGTAGCCTTGCATACCACCGATGCTGTGGTCATGAAACGGCAGCCACACGATTACCAATGCGCCGAAGAACACGATGAACGCCGCCGCCCAGCCCTGCAGCACGCCGCGGATGATCGTTTTCCAGCGCGGATTGAACAGTAACGCGAGGCTGGCCAGTGCCAGCAGCGCGATGGCCGGCGCCGCCGGCAGGATGTATTTGCTCTGTTTGGATGCGGATACGGTGAAGAACAGCAAGGTGAACAGCGCCCACACCAGCAGCACACGCCAGCGGAATTCGCGGATGTGGCGGACGCCGAAATAAATGCCGATAGGGAACAGCAGCGACAGCGGGAACAAATCACCCCAGATGCTTTGGGCGTACAGCCACCAGGGTTGCAGATGATCGAAGCCCACAAAAAAGCGCGTGAAGTTCTGGTACATCAGCACCGCGCGCACGAATTCCCAGTTCACGGTGAAGCCCGCGGCGATGTACCAAGGCACGATGCCGACCAGCGCCAGTGCGATGCCGCGCAAGGGCGCCATGCGCCAAGCTTCCCTGAATATCCAGGTCAGGCGCGCGGCGAAACCGTGAGTTTCGCTCATGACCGGCTGAGTGCTCAGGAAGGCCGCGAGTATTACCTCGATGGCCATGGCCGGCAGGGTGATGGCGAGTCCCACCGGTCCTTTGGCGGCGGTGGCCAGCAGGACTCCCAGCCATAATTCCCAAGGAAAACCATGCCGTTTGGGGTCGGTGCGAAAGTGCACGAATCCGGTCATTGCGATGAGTGTGCCCAGAATTAGCAGGCTGTCGGATTGGGCGGTGAAGAAGTTGTAGAGGATGGCCGGTAACGCCGCGGCAGTGAGCGGCAACAGCCAGCGCGGCCAGCCGGGGAACAGGTCTTTCTGCAATCGCGCCAACCAGCCGACCCACAGCAGGAAACCGATATAACCCGGCAGACGGATGGCTGCCGTGAGCGGCAAACCGATGGCCTTGCCCAACAAACCCAGCCAGAAATACAGCGGCGGGTATTCGATGTAGGGAACGCCGTTCTTGATGGGAATCAGGTATTCGCCACGCGCCAGCATCTCGCGCACCGCTTCCGCGAAACGCGGTTCCATGGATGGCACCGGCCCGTGATTGAACAGCGCGCACGCGAAAATAACTGCCAGCACCATCAGCAGCCAGTACAGGGGATTGAGGCGTTTGAGCAGGACCATGCGAGCAGCGGTATGGGGTGGCGCTGCATCATAGCAACACTTTGTGTGACATCATCAGGCTATGAATTACCGCCACGCTTTCCATGCCGGCAACTTCGCCGACATTGTGAAGCACACCGTGCTGGCGGTGTTGCTGGAGGCACTCAATCGCAAGCCCGTACCCTGGTCTTATTTCGACAGCCACGCCGGAGCGGGCGTCTATGATCTCGCGGCCGAGGCGGCCACAAAATCCAATGAATCAGCCGGTGGTATCGGCAGGCTGTGGGTGGGCCGGCGTGCGGCACCGGCGCCGGTGATGCAATTGTGCGACGCGGTCGCTACGGTCAACCCCGGGCTTGCCCCCGGTGTCACGCCGCGGTTTTATCCCGGTTCTCCGATGGTGGCGGCTGGTTTGGCTCGTGCCCAGGATCGCCTGGTGCTGGCGGAATTGCAGCCCCACGAGGAACGTGTATTGCACGATCGTTTCCGCCGCGATCCGCGTGTGGCAATACATCTGCGCGACGGTTACGAAATGCTGAAAGCGCTGCTGCCGCCTGCGGAACGGCGCGGCCTGGTGCTCATGGATCCGCCTTTCGAGCAGCCGGAAGAATTCAGCCGCATGTTGGATACATTGCGCGTTGCGCATGCCCGCTGGTCCATGGGAACCTACGCTCTTTGGTATCCAATGAAAGACGTGCCGGCGGTCATGCGCTTTGAGCGAGGTTTACTTCAGTCAGACATCCGCCGCATTCTGCTTGCGGAATTTCGCATGGCACCAGCGGAGGTTCCCGGCTTTTTCGGGTGTGGCATGGCGGTGGTCAATCCGCCGTGGCAGAGCGAGTCGAGCCTCGACAATGCGCTCAGTTTTCTCAAAGACGTGCTGGCGCCGAAAACCGGCAGCCACGATATTCGCTGGTTGGTCCGCGAATGATTTGATAAATCCTTGACAAGTGACCTTTGGTCAATTATAAATGACCAAAAGTCATAAGGGAGACCGTATATGGCTAATCTCAACCGAGCCGTGACCGACGCGCAGAAACAAATGCGACGCACGGATATTCTCAAAGTCGCCTTGGCACGTTTCGCCGATACGCCTTACGACGCCCTCACCATGGACCGCATCGCCGCCGATGCGGATCTCGCCAAGGGCACCTTGTATCTGTACTTCCGTAGCAAGGAAGAACTGTTCCTGGCCCTCTACGAGGAAGAGCTCGGCCGCTGGTTCGACGAACTGGACGCGGGTCTGGAAAAGAACCGCCAGCACGCGAGTTTCGACAACGTGCTGCAACTCATGAGCGATTCACTGGATGACCGGCCGTCGTTCCTGCGGCTCGTCGCCATACTGCACACGGTACTGGAACGCAACGTGGACCACGCGACACTGCGGCGTTTCAAAACCCAACTCAGGGAACGCGTGCTGCACACTGGCGCGCTGCTGGAAGCCTGCCTGCCGTTTCTGAAGCCCGGCCAGGGCGCGGACCTGTTGCTCAAGTTCGATGCACTGGTCATCGGTTTTGAACATCTCGCCGAATCGTCCGAGGTGGTTGAAGCCGTACTTGAAGAGCCGGAATTTGTGCTGTTTCGGGTGAACCTTACCGAGCAGTTACTGGGCACCTTGCGCATCCTGCTCATGGGACTGGCCTACCAGGCCAAGTACAGCCAACCCTGAACACGGCTGTCCCCGAAGCAAAGGTGACCGTGCGTACGCTCGCGACAGGCCTGCATCTTCTGACTCTCGCCGATTACCGCCGCATGCGCTGGAAAAACGGCTTGGGGTTGACCACGGAAATCGCGGCATCCCCCGCGGACGCGGGGTTGAACGGCAAACCTTTCGACTGGCGCGTGAGTCTCGCAGGGGTAGATACCGATTGCGAGTTTTCAAGCTTCCCTGGTTATGACCGTACCATCTTGCTGGCCGAAGGCGCTGGCATGGAACTCAGCTTTGACGCTGCCCCGCCCCAGCGCATCGAACAGAGATTTGTGCCGTTCAACTTCAAAGGCGAGTGGCACACCCAATGCCGGTTGCTCGCCGGGCTGGTGCGGGATTTCAACGTGATGATCTTGCGTACGAGACTGACGTGTCACCTCGAGATCGTGAAACAACCAGGACAAACACTGATCTGGCGCGCAGCCACTGAAACTCTATTGGTCTATTGTTTCAAGGGCAGAGCTTTACTGGATGGCGTGGGGACGATTCCGCTGGAATTAAATGAACATCACACGCTGCTTGTTGAAAAACAAACATGCGCTTCCCGGTCTGTGCCAGTTGAAATATTCACACGGACCGCGGATACAGTTGCAGCGCTGATATATCTCCGTTACCGTCAGTAATGGTGGGCCCGGAAGGACTCGAACCTTCGACCAAGGGATTCACATGTTCCCGCCGTTTCCGGTAGGGGTGGACTATCTCATCACCCGCAGCATGTGCTGGTAGGGTGCGGGAAGCTCGAACCTGTTATTAAGGGCGCTGCAGCCCTCAGGTAGTCTCTGCACCTTCCGGCGGTGTACCGCCGGTTTGGCTCAGGGTTGCCAGTGGCCAAGCCGTGAAGGTTTCCCTGAATTCATCCCGTTTGCATCTGCATCTTTCAACACAGAGTCACCATTTCGATGAGTCCCCTGCTCTAACCAACTGAGCTACAGGCCCACATCTTTCGCGACCGGATTATAACAGTACCGTTTAAATACAAAGGCCGCACTGGATGCGGCCTTTGCTGATTAACGATGCAAGTTTATTAGGACGATGACTCATCCAGGAAGCTGCGCAGTTGGTCGGACCGCGACGGGTGCCGCAGTTTACGCAGCGCCTTGGCTTCGATCTGGCGGATGCGTTCACGGGTCACATCAAACTGCTTGCCGACTTCTTCCAGCGTGTGATCGGTGTTCATGTCTATGCCGAAGCGCATGCGCAACACCTTGGCTTCGCGCGGGGTAAGGCTCGCCAGCACTGAGTGCGTCTGCTCCCGCAGGCTTTCATTGGTGGCCGCGTCCGCCGGCGAGGTCACCGAGGAATCTTCGATGAAGTCGCCCAGATGGGAATCCTCGTCATCGCCGATGGGGGTTTCCATGGAGATGGGTTCCTTGGCGATCTTGAGCACCTTGCGCACTTTATCCTCGGGCATTTCCATCTTCACCGCGAGTTCGTCCGGCGTCGGCTCGCGGCCCATTTCCTGCAACATGGTGCGCGAGATTCGGTTCAACTTGTTGATGGTCTCGATCATATGCACTGGTATGCGGATGGTGCGCGCCTGATCGGCGATGGAACGGGTGATGGCCTGGCGAATCCACCAAGTTGCATAGGTCGAGAACTTGTAGCCGCGGCGGTATTCAAACTTGTCCACTGCTTTCATGAGCCCGATGTTGCCTTCCTGGATGAGGTCCAGGAATTGCAGGCCACGGTTGGTGTATTTCTTGGCGATGGAAATTACCAAACGCAGGTTGGCTTCCACCATTTCCTTCTTGGCGCGGCGCGCTTTGGCCTCGCCGATGGACATCTGGCGGTTGATCTCCTTGAGCTCGTGGATTGAGAGATACGCCTCGTGTTCGATGGTGGTGAGCCGGTGCTGCAGCCGCATCACTTCTTCCTTCTGTCTACCGAGCGCCGAGGACCATTTGCGTTTGGATTTGATCTGGCGGTCAATCCAGCGAGTGTTGGTTTCGTTTTCAGGAAAGCTCTTGATGAAATCCTTGCGCGGCATGCCGGCCTTGGAGACACACAGGGCCATGATCTGCCGCTCGTGGGCACGAATCGTGTCCACTCGATGGCGCAAACCGCCGGTGAGCATGTCGGTCATGCGCGGGGTGAGTTTCAATTGCATTAGCGTTTCGGCTAACTGCTTGCGCACGCGGATGGTGCTCTTGTGAGCGGTGCCATGTTTCACGATAGTCTTGACCGCCTTGTCATGCAGTTTCTTCAACTGCGCAAAGCGGCGCGCGGTTTCCTCCGGATCGGGTCCGGTGTCCGCTGGATTCGATTCTGCATCCGCGTCGCTTTCCTCATCCTCGCCCGCCTTGGCGGGTTTGGTCTTGGCCGGAACTTCTTCTTCCTCGCTTTCCTCGCCGTCTTCCACTGTGTGCAAGGTTTCGGTGACAGCAGGCGCATCCGCAACTGGGGCAGATGTTTCCTGCACCGGCATGTCGGCGTTCATATCAATAAAGCCGGAGATGATGTCTGTGAGTTTGGTGCGGCCTTCGGCCACGCCGGCGTATTCCGAGAGCAGCAGTGCCGAGGAAGCGGGATAGGTGGCCACCGAGGACAGCACCTGAGTCAGGCCTTCCTCGATGCGCTTGGCGATGCGGATTTCGCCTTCGCGGGTGAGCAGTTCCACCGTGCCCATCTCGCGCATGTACATACGCACCGGATCGGTGGTACGGCCAAATTCGGCGTCCAGCGCGGCGAGCGCCGCCGCAGCTTCTTCCGCAGCTTCTTCGTCAGCGTTGGAAGCGGCCGCATCGGTCAGCAACAGGGTATCAGCGTCCGGGGCTTCCTCGTGCACCGGGATGCCCATGTCGTTGATCATCGCAACGATTTCTTCAATCTGTTCCGGATCAACGATCTCATTGGGCAAGTGATCGTTCACTTCCGCATACGTGAGGTAGCCTTGCTCCTTGCCCTTGGCGATCAGGAGCTTGAGCTTCGATTGTTTGTCTTCGTTCAGGTCGTTCATGGTGTCTCGTGCGAAAAACGGCGCCTGGTCGGCGCCGGAAGTGAACCGCTAATTTTATCAGAAAACCTCAGTTTTTCCAGGTAAATCAACTGCTTCATGGCTTGGGCCCGCTCGGACGCCGTATGTGAAGCCGCCGAAACTCGAGCTTTTCCGGCTCGGTCAGGGCCTCAAAGCCCATGCTTTCCACTTTCGCGCGCAATTCCATGAAGCGCCGGTCATCCGGTCGGCCGCCTACCAAGTCCGCCATGACGGCCTTGAATTCGCTTGGCATGGCCTCTGCCGGGGTGACCAGTTCCGCCTGGGCAAGTTTCATCAAATAGCTCCCGGTTTCCGTGTCCCGCCAGTGCTCCAGCAGGCCCGCCCCGGAAATATGGGGGTGGGCCAGAGCGAATTCCAGCACCGTCTTCAGCACTTCCGCACCCTTGAGCCCCGAGCCCTCCAGGGCTGCAGGGTCGCCTGCCAAGGCCGCCAGCGCCGGCTGGTTGAGCAACAGGGCGATGGCCTTGCGGACCGGTCCCGTGAGGGTCGGCCGGCCTGGAGACGCAGCCCTCGGCCGCGGCCCGGCCAGCGTCTGACTAAGCATAGACAATTTTCCGGGATTCACTTGGGCCCGCTGCTCGAGTTCCGCCACCAGCATTTCCCGATAGACCCCCGCGGGCAGGCGGGCCAAGTGCGGCCGGGCCAGTTCCACCAGCCGCGCCCGGCCGTCCAAGCTGCTCACGTCGGTTTGGGAAGCGAGGCTGTCCAGGAGAAAGCGGGACAAGGGCACTGCATCCTTTAAGCGGGCCTCGAAGGCATCTTTGCCTTCCTTGCGCACCAGGCTGTCCGGGTCTTCGCCTTCCGGCAGGAACAGGAATTTGATCTGCCGGCCCTCGTGCGCTTCGGGCAGGACGTTTTCCAGCGCCCGCCAGGCCGCTCCCCGGCCGGCGCGGTCGCCATCGAAACAGAACACAACTTCCGCGGTCACGCGGAACAGGCGTTGCAGGTGATCAGCGGTGGTCGCGGTGCCGAGCGTGGCGACGGCATAGCGCAAGCCGTGCTGATGCAGCGCCACTACGTCCATGTAGCCTTCCACCACCAGCAAACGCGGGATGTCCCGCAGCGCCTGGCGCGCTTCATACAAACCGTAAAGCTCCCGGCCCTTGTGGAATAACGGTGTTTCCGGCGAATTCAGGTATTTTGGTTCCTCTTTGTCCAGCACGCGGCCACCGAAGGCGATGATGCGTCCGCGGCTGTCGCGGATCGGGAACACGATACGTTCGCGGAAACGGTCGTAATAGCCGCCACCATCCTTGCGGATAACCAGCCCCGCCGCCAACAGATTTTTTTGCGCCGCGTCGTCCTTGCCCAGGGCCGTGAGCAGCGTGTCCCAACCTGAGGGCGCGAAACCGATGCCGAATTCCGCCGCGATCTCGCCGCTCAGACCGCGGTGTTTGAGATACGCAATCGCCGGCGAATTGTGTTTGAGCGCTTCGCGGTAAATACGCGCAGCCTGATCCAGCGCGGCGTACAACGGCACCTGATCCGAGCGGGTTTCGCCTGCGTCCAGTGGCACCTCCATGCCAACCAGGGACGCGAGCTGGCGCACGGCTTCCACGAAATCCAGGTGTTCGTAATCCATGAGAAAACCGAGCGCGGTGCCGTGGACGCCACAGCCGAAACAATGGAAGAACTGTTTGGTGGGACTGACGGTGAAAGACGGGGTTTTCTCGTTATGGAAAGGACAGCACGCGGTGAATTCCCGGCCGTGTTTTTTGAGCGGCACGCGCGCGTCAATCACTTCCACGATGTCCACGCGGCTGATGAGTTCGTCAATGAAGGCTTGTGGAATACGCGCCATTTGAACAGTGAGGGGTGAGGCGTGAAGGGTGAGGAGCAGGCATGAGCAAGGCATTTATTCCTCACTCCTCACCCCTCACTCCTCACCGCAAGGACTTTACAAGAATAGACTACGTCCACGATTTGCGCGGACACGAACGCGAACCGTCAGCCGCCCAATTTCGCCTTGATGCGCGCGCTCACGGCGCCCATGTCGGCGCGGCCCTGCACCTGGGATTTGAGCAGGCCCATGACCTTGCCCATATCCTTGATGGAACCGGCGCCGGTGGACTGGATGGCATCCATGATCAGCCGATCCAGTTCGGCTTCGGAAAGCTGTGCCGGCAGATAGGTCTGGATCAGCTTGATTTCCGCGAGCTCCTGATCCACCAGATCCTGGCGTTTGCCTATTTCGTATTGCGCCACCGATTCGCGGTGCTGTTTCAGCATCTTGTCCAGCACCGCCAGCACCTGGGTGTCGTCAAGCTGGATGCGTTCGTCCACTTCGCGCTGTTTGACCGCCGCGAGCATCATGCGGATAACCGACAGACGTGGTTTGTTGCCGGCGCGCAGTGCGTCCTTCATGTCATTGGTAAGGCGGTCTTTCAGCGACATGCGTGCAACCTCCAAAACGAAACGGCGCTTTCAACTGGAAAGCGCCGTCTGTGATAGCTCGGGAACCTGGACTTCGAACCGAATCAGTACAGGCGGATATGGCGTGACTGCTCGCGGGAAAGTTTCTTCAGGTGGCGCTTCACGGCGGCGGCCTGCTTGCGCTTGCGCTCCTGGGTGGGCTTTTCGTAAAACTCGCGGCGGCGCAACTCGGTCATGACGCCGGCTTTTTCGCAGGAGCGTTTGAAGCGGCGCAGGGCGGCATCAAAGTGCTCGTTTTCCTTCACGCGGACGCTGGGCATTCAGTTCTCACCTTCAATAATCTGTGGCTTGGACGGCCCGGGGCCGGCCGGAAAGGGCGGGAATTTTACCGACCGGCGTGTAGAATTGCAAAGAAATGCGGGTCTTGGGCATCGAAACCTCCTGTGATGAAACCGGCGTCGCCGTGTATGACGCCGAACGCGGGCTGTTGGCGCATGCCTTGTACAGTCAGATTCCGCTGCATGCCGAATATGGTGGCGTGGTGCCGGAACTCGCCTCGCGAGACCACATCCGCAAGCTGCTGCCCATGATCCGCATGGCGCTCGCCGAGGCGGACACCCGCCCCGAACAGATTGACGGCATTGCCTATACCGCCGGCCCCGGCCTCATGGGCGCCTTGTTGGTGGGCGCCTGCTTGGCGCGAGCCCTGGCTTTTGCCTGGAAGATTCCCGCCATCGGCATCCACCACATGGAAGGCCATCTGCTCGCACCTATGCTCGAAACCCCATCACCGGCCTTTCCGTTCGTGGCGCTGCTGGTGTCGGGCGGCCATACCCTGCTGGTGGATGTCCGGGGTGTGGGGCAATACCGGACCCTGGGCGAGTCAGTGGACGACGCCGCCGGCGAAGCCTTCGACAAGGTGGCGAAACTTCTGGGTTTGCCCTATCCCGGCGGGCCGGCCCTGGCAAAACTGGCGGAACAGGGCGTGGCCGGACGCTTCAAATTGCCGCGGCCCATGACCGACCGGCCAGGATTGGATTTCAGTTTCAGCGGGCTCAAGACCGCGGTGCTTACCGCGCTCAAAACCGCGCCGGATGACATCCAGACCAAAGCCGATCTGGCGCGCGCTTTCGAAGACGCGGTGGTGGATACGCTGATGATCAAATGCGAACGTGCGCTTGTGGAAACCGGCCAGCGACGTTTGGTGGTGGCAGGCGGCGTAGGTGCGAACCGTTCGTTGCGCGTGCGCCTGCAAGAACGTGTGCGGCAGCTCGGCGGCGAAGTGTTTTATCCGCGTCTCGAGTTTTGCACCGACAACGGCGCCATGATCGCGTACGCCGGCTGCTTGCGGCTGGCGCAAGACGCAAAGCCCGCCTCCCTGGCTGTGACCGCGCGCTGGCCGCTGGACAGCCTTGTGGCGCCTTGAATAAAAGGACTGACATGGACATTGTTTTCATCCGCGATCTGCGCATCGAGACCGTCGTCGGCATTTACGATTGGGAACGGCGCATCAAGCAGATCGTGAGCCTCGATCTGGACATGAGCGCCGACATCGGCCGCGCCGCCAAAAGCGATCGCATCGAGGACACCCTGGATTACAAGGCGGTCGCGAAGCGCGTGGCCCAGTTCGTGAGTGAAGCGCAATTCCAGTTGGTGGAAACGCTGGCGGAGAAAGTCGCCCAGCTCATCCTCGACGAATTCAAGGTCAAACACGTGATAGTCACGCTGCACAAACCCGGCGCGGTCAGCGGCAGCAAGAGCGTGGGCGTAAGCATCGAACGCGGCAGCCCATCCGCATGACCGAGGTTTTTGTGGGCATCGGCAGCAACGTCGAACCCGAGCGGCGGGTGCGCGAAGCCGTGCGGGGTTTGCGCCAGCGCTTCGGCGTGCTGCGCGTGTCGCCTGTGTACCGCAATCCCGCCGTGGGGTTCAAGGGCGACGATTTCCTGAATCTGGCGGTGAAGTTCGAAAGCAATCAGAACGCCGCCAGTGTGCATGCGGCGTTGGACGAAATCGAATTGCAATGCGGCCGCACGCGCGGCGGTCCGCGGTTTGCGCCCCGTACTCTGGACCTGGACCTGCTCTTATACGGCGATTTGATTTCGGAATCCCCGCTAAAATTGCCGCGCCGGGAAATCCTCAAATACGCCTATGTGCTCAAGCCGCTCACGGACCTTGCCCCCGAACGGCGCCATCCGCTCACCGGAAGGAGTTTCGCTGAGCACTGGCGAGCGTTCGACGCCGCCGGCCAGCCGCTTGTGGCGGTGGTGCTTCAGGGTTTATAACAGGCTGGTCGAAACACGCGGAAGTTTCCCATGCGCAAGCTGCTGACCGGTTCATGGGTATGTGTGCTGGTATTGCTGGTGTCCGGTTGCGGCGGTGGCTCAGGCGGCGTGTCGCAAGCGCAAACCACCGCCGGCACTTGCTCGATCACCGGCCAGAACCAGCAAATTCTTGCCATCATGCAATCCTGGTATTACTGGAACCAGTACTTGCCGGGCAATGTTGATCCCGCAAGCTACAGCGACACCACTTCGTTTCTGGACGCGCTGCTGTACCAACCGCTGGACCGCTTCAGCTATATCACTACTCAGGCGTCCAATCAGGCGTTTTACGGCGCTGGCCAGTACGTCGGCGTCGGCATCAGCGAAGAGATCGTCAACGGTAACCAGTTGCAGTTGACCGACGTTTATCCTGACAGTCCCGCCGCAAGTGCCGGCTTTGTGCGCGGCGGTTACATCCTGTCTATCAACGGTACGCCGGTGGTGACGCTCATTGCCAATAATCAGCTGGGATTTGCTTTTGGTTCCGAGCAGCTGGGCGCCACAATCAGTCTCGAATATCAGGCACCCGGCGGCGCTACGCAGAACGTTACGCTCACCGAGGCGGTGATTACCCAGCCGAACGTGTCGCTGGTGCAGAGCTTCACCGCCGGGGGGCGCCAAGTCGGCTATTTCTTTTTCCAGAATTTCATCACGCCCTCCACCGACGAACTGCAACAGGCGTTCGCACAATTCCAGTCGGACGGCGACAATGAGCTGATTATTGACGAGCGCTATAACGGCGGCGGCCTGCTATCCGTGGCGCAGTTTCTCGGTTCGCTTGTCGTCGGCAACGGCGACGCCAATCAAACCTTTGCCACGCTGAATTTCAACAGCCTGCATACGGACCAAAATCAGACACTCGACTTTCAGACCGTCACAAACGGGCTGAACCTGAACCGCGTGGTGATCATCACCACCGACGCTACCGCCTCAGCGAGCGAGCTGCTCATCAACGCCCTAAAACCTTACATAGACGTGGTGACGGTGGGTAGCACCACCTTCGGCAAACCGGTAGGCGAAAACGGCTTCAATTTTTGCAGTAATGTGCTGTATCCAATGACCTTTAAAATGACCAACGCGGCAGGCTTCGGAGATTATTTCAGCGGCTTCGCGCCCACCTGCCCGGCGGTGGACGATCTGAGTTATCCGCTCGGCGACAGCAGTGAAGCCTCACTCTCGACCGCACTCTATTACATCGCCAACGGTAACTGCGGACCGGCGTCGGCGATGGCGGCACGCGCGTTATCGCGTGCAGAAGCACTGCGACCAGCACTCCGGAAATATGGCTGGCAAAATCTGGTCAATGCTTATTAGTCGTTCGGAATCGCTACCAGGCCGTTTCAAGCATCTTTATTGCGGAAGTTCAATTTCGATTACTCAAGGGGTGTATTGTCGAATAGCGTGACGCTCTCGCTAAAATTCAACTATGGCTCAACTTAGATCTCACATACCCAAGAATAGGCTCATTCAGATAGCCTGGATTATCGGTGTATTCCTGTTCTTAGTTGTCGTTCCGCAGATAGTGGTGCGGTGGATAGGGATTTCAACAGTCATTCATCAGTTGTCGCTTTCTAAATTTGACAGTCAGCTATTGTTTGCTACGCTTTACACCACACAACAAGTGGTAGCGTGGGTAGTCTGCACTCTGGCAATCATGTTCCTGTTTCGCAGGTCGCTACTTCAGGCCCTGTGCGAATTGGGGTTAAAAGGGAATTTCAAAACAGGCTGGCTGGTGGGCTTCTTCTCAGGCTTGCCAATGCTGATCATATTCAGTGTGATCGGGCATGCAACGCTTACTGTCGATGTGCTGCTACAAGTAGTTGTATTTGGATTTGTTTCCGGTTTCGCGGAGGAAATCCTGTTCCGGGGTTTTGCTTTTGGCCTGCTTTACCGGCGAGTGCGCATGGGCTTTTGGCTCTCGATCATTCTGCCGACGGTATTTTTTGCCATTGGCCATTTATACGAGGTACACGGAATCGGAGATTCTGTCGGTATTCTCATTATCACGGGCCTAGGCAGCCTCTGGTTTGCATGGCTGTATGTAACGTGGGAATACAACCTTTGGGTACCGATCGCTATGCACGCACTTATGAATTCCTGGTGGACGGTGTTCAGTGCCGGCAATTCGGCCCTGGGGAATACTGATGCCAATATTGCGCGTATGCTGACCATTCTGCTTTCGATTGTATTGACACTATGGCATTGTCATTGGGATTTGCGTAAATCATTTGTAAATATACGTCCGCGGAGCGTTGCCGAATAACGCCTTTTGCACTTCAAGGCAGCGCTTTTGTTCATCCCATGTCTTCGGCAATGCTAATGTTTCAGAGTAAGTCAGTACAAAATTCATTAACTTGAGTATGAATCATGGTCTACCAACCAATACTCCGCCCTCCATCAATCGCCAGAATCTGGCCGGTGACGTACTCCGCATCGCGCATCAGATAGACGATGGCGCCAGCGATGTCGTCCGGCGAGCCGGCGCGTTTGAGCGCGGTGTTGTCGAGGATGGCTTGCTTGGCGTTCTCATCGAGTCCTTGTGCAGGCCACAGGATCGGACCGGGGGCGACGCCGTTCACGCGCACCTCCGGCCCCAGTTCCCGCGCCAGCGAAAGGGTCAGCATGGCCAAGCCGGCCTTGGCGGTGGAATACACGGTGTGTTCGCGCAAGGGGCGGCGTGCATGGATGTCCACCATGTTGATGATGACGCCGTGGCTTTGCTTGAGATGCGGCGCCGCGGCCTGCGACAGAAAGAACGGCGCCTTGAGATTGCTGGTCATGAGATTGTCCCAATCCGGCTCGCTCACCTTGCCAATGGGCGTGGGATAAAACGTGGAGGCATTGTTCACCAGCAGGTCGAGGCTGCCCCATTGCAGGGCGGTTTTGATGAGTGAAACAAAACCGTCCACCTCCGCCAGGTCCGCCTGCGCGAGCACTGCCGAATCGCGACGTGTCGCATTGAGGGATTGGCACAGGGCTTTGGCATCTTGTTCCGAACTGCGGTAATGCAGTACCAGGTTCATGCCTTCCGCGTGCAGCCGCCGCGCGACCACCGCGCCAATGCGCCGCGCCGCGCCGGTGATGAGTGCGGTTTTGCCGCTGAGCGTTCGGGTATCATTTCTCATAACTCTGCCTTGTGACCTCAAGCCTGCGCTCATTAAACCAGAAACCCGTGCTGTCCATCCGCCAATCCATCCAGGAACTGCCGGAGCCTTCGCCGGACGCTCTCGCCCACAGCGAACGCCTGAGCACGCGGATTCGGGCCGAGATCGCGGCGCAGGGCGGCGCCATCGGCTTCGAATGCTACATGGAACTGGCGCTGTACGCGCCGGGTCTCGGCTATTACAGCGCCGGCGCACGCAAATTCGGTGCGGCCGGGGATTTTGTAACCGCGCCGGAGTTGTCGCCGCTGTTTTCCCGCTGCCTCGCGCTACAGTCTGCCGAAATACTCGCGGCGCTCGGTGCTGGCGATATCCTGGAACTGGGCGCGGGTTCCGGTGTCATGGCGGCGGACCTGCTCGCGGAGCTTGCGCGCCGCAAATCCCTGCCGAGGCATTACCTGATCCTTGAAGTGAGTGCGGAACTGCGTGAACGCCAGCGGCGCACGTTGACGGAACGCGCGCCCGTGCTGCTGGAAAGAGTGCAATGGCTCGAACATTTGCCGCAGGCTTTTTCCGGAGTGATTCTGGCAAACGAGGTGCTGGATGCTCTGCCCGTAAGCCGCTTTCGCCGGTCGCACGACGGCTTCGACGAATTCAAGGTAACTGCGAAAGGCAACGGTTTTGCCTGGCAACTTCAATCGGCGCACGCAGAATTGCACGCCGCCCTGGGGGCGTTCGAGGCCACCTTGCCCGTGTCGTTGGTGGAGGATTACCGCTCAGAGATTTGTCCGCGGCTGCCGGCGTTTTTCCATAGTTTGTCGGACACACTCGCGCGCGGCGCCTTGTTGTTCGTGGATTACGGTTACACGCGCGCCGCCTATTACCACCCCGAGCGCCACATGGGCACGCTCATGTGCCATTACCGCCAGCGCGCGCATGACGATCCCTTCCTGTTTCCCGGTCTGCAGGATATTACCGCGCACGTGGATTTCACCGCGGTGGCGGAAGCGGGCACGGCCGCAGGTTTGACGCTCGCGGGCTACACCACCCAGGCGCAATTCCTGATGGCTCTGGAATTGGCGGAACAGGCGACTGACTGGAAGACTTCGCGAGAAGTGAAACTGCTGACTCTGCCGGAGGAGATGGGCGAGCGCTTCAAGGCCATGGCTTTTCTCAAGGATCTCGATCTGCCGTTGCGCGGGTTCAGTTTGCGGGATTTAAGCCATACGCTCTAAGCGGCTACGCACTGAGCGGGGCTCAATCGCGGCTGAGCGCCGCGCGGATGGCCTCGAGCCGCGCAGCATGCAGTTGCCTGCCGATTTCCGCACCGGATTCCGCCACCGGCGTTTTCACGGCGCGCGCCGCGTCCAACGCCTGGCGCAAATACGCCGCCTGCGGATAAGGCGCGTCCTCCAAACCTTTGCGGCCACGCGCGTCGGCTTCGCAGGCCAGCAGGAATTGCTCAAAACGCTCAGGCCGGCGGAAAGCGTCGGTGTTCTGCAGCAGTTTCAACAGCGTTTCCGCGCGCAATTCTTTGGCACGATGCACCAGGCCGTGGTAACGTGCCACCAATACCGCCAGTTCGCGGTAATCACGCGGCACCCGCAGTCGTTCGCACAAGGCTTCCACGAGTTGCACGCTGCGCTCCTCGTGACCGTAATGGTGCGGCAATACATCTTTGGGTGTCGTGCCCTTGCCCAAATCGTGCATCAGGGCGGCGAAGCGCACCGCCACGTTGTTGTTCAATCGTGACGCCTGTTCCAAAACCATCATTACATGCGCGCCGGTGTCAATTTCCGGATGATGTTTTTCCGGCTGCGGTATGCCGAACAGCCGGTCAATCTCCGGGAACACGCGCTCAAGCGCGCCGCATTCGCGCAGCTCACTGAAAAACACCGCCGGGCTTTCTGAAGCGAGTGCCTTCGCGGTTTCCTGCCACACGCGCTCAGGTACCAGCGCGTCCACCTCACCGCTCGCGGTCATGGTGCGCATCAGCACCAGGGTTTCAGGCGCAATCTTGAAACCCAGGGACGCGAAGCGTGCGGCGAAGCGCGCCACGCGCAGCACCCGTACCGGGTCTTCCGCGAATGCGGGCGATACATGTCTGAGCAGGTGCGCGTCCAGATCGCGTTTGCCGTGGTAAGGATCAATCAAACCGCTGTGTTTGTCCTTGGCCATGGCATTGATGGTCAGGTCGCGGCGTTTGAGGTCGTCTTCCAGCGTGACGTCCGGCGCACTGTGGAATTCGAAACCGTGGTAGCCAGGCGCGGTCTTGCGTTCGGTACGCGCCAGCGCGTATTCCTCGTGGGTTTCGGGATGCAGGAACACCGGGAAGTCCTTGCCTACGGGTTTGAAACCGCGCGCGCCCATCTCGGCGGGCGTCGCACCCACCACCACGTAATCGCGTTCTTTTACCGGCAGGCCCAGTAATTCGTCGCGGACCGCACCGCCCACCAGATAGATTTTCATGGGCCAATGGTAGCAGAGGCCATTTGCCATGTTGCCCATACATGACGAACTGCGGCGGCGGCTCGGGCGTCAACCTCTCAGCACGTCATCTGGAAAATTGCCGGTGAAAAGCGCAGCAACACAGGATCGGCACTCAGGAATGTGCACCCCGTTTGCGGCGGACCCGATCCAGTTCCGCCTGCGCGGTGAACCGGCCGAGATAAGTGGGTGCCACCGCTTCCAGAGCGGTCGGAGCAATTCCAAAATCCGCAAAACCGTTGGCGCTGCACACGTTGTCGAGTTTGAGGGAGCGATAATTATCCAGCGAGAAAGGCTTGCCCGGCAGCCATTCCATCATTGCCGCCTGCAGCCAGGACAACGTGGGCGAAAGGCCGATGATGAGCCGGTGCAGGCCCTGGAGCCGGGCGGCGTAACGCACCAGTTCCCGCAGTGTATAGACCCGCGGACCGCACAGGCTGTAGCGCTTTCCGAAGCTCGAGCGTTCATCCAGGGTGCGCACAAACGCTTCCGCCACGTCGCCGGCGAACACCGGTGCGAATTTGGCCTTGGGACAGGCCAGGGGGAAAATCCCCGGCGCCAGACGCAGCAGCTTCGCGAAGCGGTTGATAAAACTGTCGCCGGGGCCGAAGATTACGCTCGGTTCAAACACCGTGACGTGCAACGCGCTTTCCGCCTTGAGTACCAATGCCACGGCTTTGGCCTTGCTGCGCAGGTAATGGCTCGGTGCGTTTTCGACGGCGTTGAGCGCGCTCATGTGCAACAGTCTTGATACGCCGGCGGTTTGGCAGGCCGCAACAACTTTCTCTGCCAGTTCCACGTGCGCGTGTCGGAATCCTTTGCCGCGATGACCGCGTTCGTTGAGAATTCCGACCAGATTCACTACCGCATCGCAGCCGGCGATTGCCTGCGTGAGCGTATCCACATCATGCACGTCCGCTTCCACCAGCGTGACAGTGGGTAACACCACCAGATCGTAATGCCGCGCGCGTGAACGCGTCAAAATTTTGACATTGAAATTTTTCTGCGTGAGGCGCGCGGCCAAGTGCCGGCCGACAAAGCCGGTGCCGCCCAGCAAGCAGATCGTATTTCGCGGCAAGCGTGCAATCCTTTAGCCAGGATTACTGGCAGTGACCCATCATCTGGCCCGGCCTGGCGCCGGTCAAGACCGTGCGTCATCTATTGTACGAGCGCTGGCCGCAACAATTTACGGCGGCGAATCCGGGTGGGCGGCGGCGGTTGGCGCGGAGGTTTCGGCGGTGAGCGCGGCGCCGGTGGGGATGGTGCCGAGGCGCACGCTCAGGCGCTCGGGAATGTTGTGCAGGCGCCAATCGAAGATCACCGCGGCGCTCAATACGTTGCGCACATAATTTCGCGTTTCCCAGAATGGAATTGTGTCCACCCATACATCCGCCGGCAGGCTGGCGCTTTGCGGCAGCCAGGCATTCACGCGCTCGGGACCGGCGTTGTAGGCCGCGGTGGCCAGCGGCTCGCTGTTGTTGAAGCGTTTGAGCAGGTTGCTGAGATAGGCGCTGCCGAGCGTCAGGTTGGTGGCCGGGTCCATGAGCGCGTCGCTGCCGTCCAGAATCAGATCCAGATTTGCCGCCACCCGGTGACCGGTCGCCGGCATGAGTTGCATGAGGCCGAGCGCTCCCACCGGCGATTTGGCATCGGGACGGAACACGCTTTCCGAACGGATCAGCCCATACACCCAGGGCAGATTCAGATTCAGGGCTTGGGCGCGCGGCGCGAGTGTGTCTTGGAAAGCCAGCGGATAATTTATACTGAGATCATCCCAGCAACCGGCGTTGGCGAAGGTCTGGATGGCGCGCCCGTCCCAACCCCATTGTTGCGCCAGCAACGCGGTCTGGCAACGCGCTGGTCGCGATAAGGCGGTGCTGGCAGCCGCCCATTCGGCGTTGGCGTAGGAATAAAGGCCCGCATGGAACAATTCGCGGGCGCGCACGAAATCGGGCCGCACGCCCAGTTGTGCAATCACGTCCAGTTCCGGCTGGCTCGGTTCCTGGGTGATGTCGTAGCTCAGATCCAGGCGGTCGGCGGCGAGGAATCCGTAATAATCCATGCCATCGGCGAGAGTTTGATAGATGGCCGCCGCTTTGGTGGTCTGGCCGGTCGCGGCCAGGGCGCGCGCTTTCCAATAACGCCATTCGGGTTTGGCAGCTTTAGGGCCGAGTGCCGGCAGGAATTTGAGCATGGTTTTCCAATCGCCGTTGCGCAATGCGGTACGAATACGCCACTCGGTGATGCGCGGGTCATCGCTGTATTTCACCCGCTCCAGCAATTCGGCGGCATCGGGCAGTTGATGCCAGGCGGATTCCAGCGCCAGACGCACTTGCATGTCGCGGGCGTCATCAAGATCAAAGTGATAGCGATGTGACAACTCGGTCCACAGGTGCCGCGCACGCATGGGATCGGTGCGCGCCACCAATTGCACGCCGCTGATCAGCATGGTTTGGAAGCGTGGTTCGTCCGGCACTTGCATGGTGTCGAGCACGGATGCGGGATCCGCGGCCATTTCCAGCCAGATGCGCGCCCAGGGGCGGTCCACGGCCGACAACTGCGGCAGCAGTTGGCGCGCGAGCGCGTAGTGACGCGCCTGCAACGCTTCCTGTATGCGCTGCGTCACCATGCCATTGGTGATGCGGTGATGTGCTTTGAGATACTGGAAAGCCGCTTCACAGGTGGCTGGCTGGGCCCGAGGCGTGAGCCATAAATGTTGCGCCGCGATAATCCAGGTGTCCCGGTCCTGACGATCAGCGCCGGCCAGATGCGCACTCACCGCCGCGCAACGCAGCGCCGGTGCGGTGTCGTCCTGGTAATGGGCCAGGAACGTGTCCCAATCCCCCTGTTTTGCGAGTTCCAGCAGCCAGTCGTGACGTAGCCTGTCTGCCACCGGCAGTTGCGCCTGTTGCTTGAGGAAGGCTAGCACTGCGCCCGCCGGCTGTTGCGGCAGCGTGCTGTCGAGATAGGCGTAACGCAGATAGGGATACAGCGGATAATCCGCAAGTTCGTTGAGGTAGGGCGTGAGCGCGACCAAGTCGCCTTGCTGCGCCGCCGCCCAGGCCAGTTTGAATTCCGCGCGCTGCGCGTCCAGATCCGCGGCCACGGCGGACGGAATCATGCAAACGAGCAGCAAAGCAGCGAGCAGGCGGGACATCCAGGTCATGGCGGTATTATCGCGTAGCTGAAATTAATTGCTATGCTCGTGGCCGGAGCCCATATTTTTTCTTCGCGCGCGTGTTCAGCGCAGGTGCAACAGGAGGCAGCAAGATGTTCACCAGTATCAATCCAGCCAACGGCGAGAAACTCCAGGATTATCCCGCGTGGGATGCCGTGCGGCTTGAAAAGGCACTGACGTTGACCGCCTCCGTGACGCAGGCATGGAACGCACGAGCGCTGTCCGAGCGCCGCACGCTGTTGCGCCGCGCCGGGGAAGTGCTGCTCAAGCACCGCGACGACTACGCCGCGCTCATGAGCCGTGAAATGGGCAAACTTATCGGCGAAGCGCGCGCCGAGGTCGAGAAATGCGCGCGCTGCTGTACGTATTATGCCGATGAGGCTGCACAGTTGCTGGCGGACGATCCGGCCCGCACCGATGCGTCCAAAAGTTACGTGGCTTATCAGCCGCTCGGCACGGTGTTGGCCATCATGCCGTGGAATTTTCCCTTCTGGCAGGCGATCCGCGCGGCCGCCCCGGCCCTGACCGCCGGCAATACGCTGGTGCTGAAGCACGCCGACAACGTGTGTGGCTGTGCGCTCGCTCTGGAGCAGGCGTTCCGCGAAGCGGGCTATCCTGAAGGCGTGTTTCAGACTTTGATGATTGGCATCCCGCAGGTGGAAGCCGTGATCAAGGACGCGCGCATCGCCGCCGTCACGCTCACCGGCAGCGAGCGCGCCGGCCGCGCTGTCGGCAAGGAGGCCGGCGAAGTGCTGAAGAAATGCGTGCTGGAGTTGGGTGGCTCCGACGCCTTCGTGGTGCTGGAGGATGCGGACTTGCCACTCGCCGCGGAAACCGGTGTCAAATCGCGTTACCAGAACGCCGGCCAGAGTTGCATTGCGGCCAAACGTTTCGTCGTGGTGGACAAGATCGCCGATGCGTTTATTGCCGAATTCAAAGCGCGCGCCGCCGCACTCAAGCCGGGCGACCCGCTGGATGAAAGCACCACGCTCGCACCCATGGCACGTTTCGATCTGCGCGACGGCCTGCATAAACAGGTTGAGGACGCCGTGAAAAAAGGCACCAAGCTTCTGCTTGGCGGCGAGCCGCTCGCCGGCCAAGGCGCGTATTACAAGCCCACGATCCTAGACGGCGTGACGCCCGGCATGCGCGCCTGGACAGAAGAACTGTTTGGCCCGGTCGCCAGCATCATCCGCGTGCGCAACGAAACCGAAGCCTTGCAAGTTGCCAACGGAAATAGCTTTGGGTTGGGCGGCAGCGTGTGGACGCGTGATCCGGCGCGCGGAGAAAAGTTCGCGCGGCAAATGCAGTCAGGCAGCGCGTTTGTGAACGGCCTGGTGAAGAGCGATCCGCGCCTGCCGTTCGGCGGTGTCAAACACTCCGGTTACGGCCGCGAGCTGGCGCGTCACGGCATCCACGAATTCACCAACGTGAAGAGCGTGTGGATCGGATAACGGTGCGTTCAGGACGCCGTCGTAACTTTCGACTTGCGCGCCCAGGAGAGCATTTCCCTGAATTTGGGAGGCGCTCCGGTATTCAGCAGGCCGCGCTGGAAAATCCGGCCCGATATATACAACGCCACGATCACAGTCGCGAGCAGCAGCACCGTCGTTACGACGTAATCGATCACGGGCGGTGGCGCGCCCGAACGACTCATCATCAAAAACGGCGTGAGCGGCGGGATATAAGACAACACCCGCGCCCACAACGCGGTTGGATCCTGCGCCACCGGCACCATGAGTATCAGCGGCAAAACCATGAACAGCATGACCGGGGTCATGTAGGGCTGGGCTTCGCGGATATTGTTCACGGCGGCGCCGATTGCACCGGTTACCGCGGCGTACAACAGGAAGCCCAACACGAAATACACCAGGAACCACATGATATTCCAGGCGCTGATGCCGGCCAGAACTGCCGACACGAATCCGCCCAGTTGAAACGCCGTACCGAAGATCGCCAGCAGGCCGACAATCAGAATCAGCCAACCACCCACCAAGGTCACGCCCACGCACGCCACGCCCAGGGTCTTGCCCGCCATGATGTCGGAAGGCTCGAGTGCGGCCAGCAGCATTTCCGCGATGCGGTTGGATTTCTCCTCGATGGTGGCCATCATCAGCAACTGCGCGATCTGCATGATCGAGATGAACAGTAGATACACGTAGCCCACCGGCAGCCATTGCGCGGCCTGCTCCGCCGGCGTCGCAGTTTGTTGACCGTGCCGCGTCACCAGCTGGTTGTCAAAATCCACCGATTGCCCGATCAGTTTGGCCTGAGCCGTAGACAATCCTGCCAGTGAGGCGCGCCGCGCCTGCACCACCGCCGACACTTTAGCGCTGAACCAGTCACGCAAATCGGTATTGGTCAGATTGTGCGAGGCATAAACGAACTGAGCATCGGCCGCGAGCGGGTCCGCAGGCAGGGTGAAATACCCGTATAGGCTGCCTTGCTCGACCGCTGCAGAAAGCGAGTCAGGCGCCCGCTTGACCAGGTGGTACCGCGCGATGGCCAAGTCACGATTCACACTCGCCGCGGTCTCGGGCGTGAGGCCCGTGTACCACTGAACGAGCGCCGCACGCTGACGCCAGATCGCGAGCGCGTCCTGGGTGGTGGGCGCCGGCATGCCAGCCGCCAACGCTTGCGCCAAGTCCTCGCGACCTTGCCGGTCAAGCTTGGCTGCGTCCGGCGCCATCGCTGCAAGTACCGGCGGCAGACCACGCCCCGCGTTCGGTGGCGTATGCGCCGCCAGAGTCAGAAGCTTGGTGTAATCTTCGGCGGCGATGCGCTGCTCAACCGCCGGCAACAGCCAGCCGGAATGGTCCACCACCGCGTAATCATGCGCACTGCTGAAATGCTGGATCAGCGCGGGCACCAGCATTACCGCCAACAGAATCGCCGGCGATAGCAGCAGGCTTATCCAGAAACGCCGGCGCATCACATAGGCAACGTAGTCGCGTTGCGCCACCAGCCAGACTTTATGCAGCGTCACTTTCGCCCTCTACGGCATTCAGAAAAATCTGCTTGAGCGAGGCCTCGCGTGTGTCGAAGCGGCGGATGCGCACGCGCGCGACCAGCGTTTTGAGCAGGGCTTGGGTATCCGCGCCAGGTGCGAGGCGCAACTCGGCGTGCTGGCCGGCATCATCGGCGCCGATCACGCCCGGAAGCTCCTGCCACGCGCCCGCATCGCCTTCGTAATCCACAATCACGTTGCGCTCGGCCTGCGCCTTGATTTCCGCAAGCGGGCCGGCCAGCTTGCGCTGACCGTGGTCAATGATGATGACCGCGTCGCAAATCTGTTCGGCGTGTTCCACCACATGCGTGGAAAAAATCACGGTGCGGCCTTCGCGTTTGAACTGCCGGATGAGCGTCAGCACCATTTCGGAATTTACCGGGTCCAGCCCCGAAAACGGCTCGTCCAGCACCACCATTTCCGGGTCGTGCAGCAAGGTGGCAACGACTTGCGCCTTTTGCGCCATACCCTTGGATAAGCTGTTGCATTTGGCCTCGAGCCATTCGCCGAGTCCGGCCGCTGTCAGACGTGTGCGCGCGCGGCTGCGTGCTTCGCGCCGCTCCAGGCCACGCAGTTGGCCGAAGTAAGTGACCACGTCCAGCACCTGCATGTCCTTGTACAGGCCATTTTCTTCGGGCAGATAGCCGGTGCGCATGCGCACGCTCTTGGGAGCGCTCCCATCGAGCACTGTGACACTGCCCGCATCCGGGTCAAGGATGCCGGTAATCATGCGCAAGGTCGTAGTTTTGCCCGCACCGTTGCGGCCGAGAAAGCCATAAACCGTGCCACCCTGTACCTCAAGCGAAAGCTGATTCACCGCTGCAAATGCGCCGAAATATTTGCTGGCGTTACGGATGGAGATCGCGTCAGACATCAACGCTCCCAAGTTCGTGGTTACGGATTTATAGATGGCGCGTATGCAAAAACAGGCTGACAAATGTCAGCCGAATTAAACCAAGGGAGCCGCGAGAGCAGCCCCATCAGTCTTTAAGAGCAGGCGTGACTCGCTTCAGCGTAGACCGCCGTCATCAACCGGCGGTGGCGGTGTCGCGGTCGTGCTGGGAGCGGCTTGCGTCGCCGAAGGCCCCACCTTGTGGGTAGCGTCCGGCTGCACTTTGTGGGTAGCGTCGGGCTGTACTTTGTGCGTGGCTTCGGATGAGGTTGCTGTCGGCGCGTTGGTGGAAGATGACGGCGCTTGCTGTGCCTGGCTGATTCCCGCCGCCAGCAACAAGCTGGCACCGCATAGGGCAAATATGATTGTATTTTTCACGTGCATGACAAATCCCCGGATGTTTGGATGTGGTAAGGCATTCTTCCCACTTGTCGAAAACCAACTTTACCGGAATAAGGGGCCGGTTGGCCGGTCCCACATTCACTTTTCAGTGAGTGCCGGCCGAAGGTGCAGGCGTCATGCTGGCGGTGTTTGGAACCTTGTGAGTTGCCTTGGGCGATGCCGCGGCTGCCTGCGCCTGGGTATAGTCAAAGGTCTTGGAAGTCAGCACATTGCCGCTGCCGTCCACCACCTCAACGGTCCAAGTGCCGGTCTGGCTCGGTAGCAGCGTCTTGCTGGACCATACCCGCCAGTGGTTGGCCTTGGGTTCGAATTTCACTTCCGCCATGCTCTTGCCGTTGTATTCCCAACGGTGGGTGATGGTCTGGCCGGCGGCGTCTTTCAGAACGGTGTAGAAAAACACCTGGTTGTGGCTGTTATCCAGCGTGCTGATGTCGTCGGCGGGTGCACGGTTGTTGACGGCGCTGGTGAATTGGGCGTTGCCCACGCTCGCGCTAGCGGCGGCGGCTGGTGCGGGCGCGGCGGGCATGGTGCTGGCCGGAGACGCAGCCGCTGGCATCGTGCTTGAGGCGGCGGGTGTGTTTTGTGCCTGAGCCAAGCCTGCAGTTAACAGCAGGATCCCGCTCAGGGTGGTGAGAATGAGTTTGTTCATGAGCAAATCTCCTTGAAGAAGAGTCCGTATGCTAGCTGAGTGAAGTGATGCATAGCCTACCCTAATAAGGGGCGTTCTGGAGATAACATTCGCAGCACCGGACATAATGTGCCAGAAGGAAGCGGACAAAAAGAAGGGCTCCGCATGGAGCCCTTCGTATCACGGGGAGGTGGCGATATTCAGCCGCCCAACACCAGGTAAAAGATCTGATCATTGCGGCGCACCCGCAGCGCCACCGCGCTGCTGGCCTGGCTGAGAGCCTTGCTGAATTCCGCGACATTGTTCACCGCTTCGCGATTTACCGCGGTGATTACATCGCCTGGGCGCAGTCCGGCCATATAGGCTTCGCTGTTCGGGTCCACGGCCGTGACCAGAACGCCCTTCACCTGGCCGTAAAGCGGCGAGCTCTCGTTCAGGTCGCTGACGCTGATGCCGCGCAATTGCGGATGCTCGGAAGAGGCAACCTGTTCAGATTGCGTGTTGCCGATTTTGGCGTTGATGGTTAGGGTGCGGCCGTTGCGGATCACGCCGAGCGAGAGTGGCGCGCCCACGCGCATGGCGCCGATGGCATTGCTCAAGTCTGCGGCGTTGGTCACCGGCTGACCGTTGACACTGGTGATTACGTCATTGGGTTTAATCCCGGCTTTCTCGGCCTGCGAACCCGGCACCACTTGGTTTACCACTGCACCCTGGTTTTGCGGGATCTTGAGCGCCTGGGCCAGCTCGGGCGTCAGGGTCTGCACTTGCACACCCAGCATGCCGCGTTCCACCTTGCCGTATTTGATGAGCTGGTCCATCACGTTGCGGGCCATGTTGATGGGGATGGCAAAGCCGATACCGATGTTGCCGCGGCTGCCGCCGCTGGTCACGATCATGGTGTTGATGCCCACCAACTGGCCTTCCAGGTTCACCAGCGCGCCGCCGGAGTTGCCCGGATTGATGGCGGCATCGGTCTGGATGAAGTCGGAGTATTTGCCGTCCTGCACCTGGGTGCGGCTCTTGGCGCTGACGATACCGGCCGTGACCGTGTGGTTCAGGCCGAAGGGGTTGCCGATAGCGATGACGAAATCGCCCACTTGCAGCGCGGCGGAATTACCGAGTGGAATCTGGGTGAGGTTATCCGCCTTGATCTGCAACACTGCGATATCGGTATCCGGATCCCGGCCGATGACCTTGGCCTTGAAAGTGCGGTTGTCGTACAGGGTCACGGTGATCTTGTCGGCGTTTTCAATTACGTGATTGTTGGTGAGGATGTAACCCTTGGCGGCATCCACGATCACGCCCGAACCGAGCGCCTGAAAATTACGTTCGGTGGGCTGGTTTTGTTGGCCGAAAAACTGCTGGAAAAACGGATCGTTGAAGAACGGATTCTGCTGCAAGGTCACGTGGCCGCTGGTGGAGACATTCACCACCGCCGGCGATACGCGCTTCACAATGGGCGCGAGTGTCGGCACCGGCTGGCCGTCCACGAAGGGCGGCGGCATGTGCGCGGAAGCGATGAGCGGAGCGCTGAGCAGGAGTGCCGCACAAAAAGCGGCCGTGAGCGTTATCAAACGTTTCATGATGATCCCTCTTGTTGGCGAGTAGATGGGCAGGCCACTGTCCGCGGTACTGCCTGATTTCTGTGAAACATTACCTCGTGGGAGGTTTATTGAAGCGTGAAAATCCCGCAAAAACGCTATCTGCTCCCCTCTGAGGTGAGAGCTGAACGTCGAGACGCGGAGCAGGCGACGGTTTTGCAACGACTTCAAGTTAGAGACAAAACATCGTAAATGAAAGTTCCCTGCCCGTGCGGGCAGGGAACATTATGGTCTGTTCAGTCTGTTCAGGAAGCCTTTACCGTGATGCGGCGCGGCTGGGCCTTGGCATGCTTCGGAATGCTGATTTCCAGCACACCGTTCACGCCTTTGGCGCTCACGCCTTCGGCATCGGCGGTGTCCGGCAGCGTGAAGCGGCGGAAAAACTGGCCGCTGACGCGCTCGACCCGGCGGTAACCGTCGCGCTCTTCGCGGGTTTCGCTCTTGCGCTCGCCCTTGAGGGTCAGGATGCCGTCTTCCATGGTGATTTCGATGTCGTTGGGGTCCACGCCCGGAACATCGGCATGGATCAGGAAGCGGTCCGCCTCTTCCTTGATGTCCACCGCCGGCACCCAGTCGGTGGCCGCCACGCTGGAATCGTTGTCGGCCAGCAGACCGCGATCAAACAGGCGGTGCATTTCATTATGGAGCTCGCCTGCGAGCCCCCAGGGTTGATAACGGATCAGGTTCATTGTCTAGTCCTCCAAGGTTCAGATGGGTTTCAGTTGTTCCTTAGGTGAGGCCGCTTGCGCATTTCTCAAGACTGCGAATCGTACCGGCCGCGAAATTCCGCACCGGGAAGAGCGGTGCTTCCCATGTCCAAATATTTGTGATTTACTCCTCCGCATCCTAGATGTTGTGTTTACTTTCCGTGTGAGTTCGATCTGTAATTCAGTTCGAATGTAGTCGAGCTGTGTCTTTCAACTTATTGATTTAAAAGAATAAATTGATTTGACAAAACCGGGTTCAGGGTCTAGGCTTTAGGAGGGTTTCGCGGGTTTCCAGCAGCACAAGATATTGTGGTGTGTGGTTCCAAGCTTTCCCACAAGTTATCCCAAGGATTTGCACCTGTCCAGGCCGATTGGGGGCAGACGCGAACCGCTTTCCAGCAAATAACATAGAAAACGCGGAGGACCGGACCCATTATGAATACTGTGTTCAAAGATGCCGCCGCTGCGGCGGCCGAGATACCCGTGCAGGAAGCCTCCGCCGATATTTGGGACAAGAAATACCGCCTCAAGTCCAAGGACGGCACGGTTCTGGATCAGACCGTGGACGATACCTGGAAGCGTGTGGCCCGGGCCTTGGCGGATGTGGAAGCCCCCGAAAAGCGTGAGGAATGGTACGGGAAATTCCTGTGGGCGCTGCGCCATGGCGCCATCCCCGCCGGCCGCATCACTTCGAATGCCGGCGCGCTCGAGCACAAGCCGGCCACTTCCACCATCAACTGCACCGTGTCCGGAACCATTCGCGATTCCATGGACGACATCCTCAACAAGGTCCACGAAGCGGGCCTGACGCTAAAGTCGGGCGCAGGTATCGGTTATGAATTTTCCACGCTCAGACCGCGCGGCGCCTATGTGGCGGGCGCCGGCGCCTACACCTCCGGCCCCATGTCGTTCATGGATATCTACGACAAGATGTGCTTCACCGTGTCCTCCGCCGGCGGCCGGCGCGGCGCGCAGATGGGCACCTTCGATGTCGGCCATCCGGACGTGCTGGATTTCATCCGCGCCAAACGCGAGAACGGGCGGCTCAGGCAGTTCAACCTGTCGCTACTGGTCACCAGGGATTTCATGGAAGCGGTCAAGGCCGACGGCGAGTGGCAACTGGCGTTCCCGCTGAAGCAGAAAGAGGCGGAAGCCGACGGCATTGATCTCAAGGACGAGAGCAAAGTGATCTGGCGCGAGTGGCCGGTGACGGAAGGTTACATCGCCAACGCCGCAGGGTTGGTGGCCTGCAAGATCTACAAGACTCTGCCCGCGCGCCGGGTGTGGGACATGATCATGGCCTCAACGTATGACTTTGCCGAACCCGGCTTCGTGCTCATAGACAAGGTCAACGAGATGAACAACAACTGGTGGTGCGAGAACATCCGCGCTACCAATCCGTGTGTCACCGCAGACACGCGCCTACACACACAATATGGCTTGGTGCGCATCGGTGACCTATACGCCAGCGGCGCGCCGCTTGAGGTTACGGTAGATCGACGCGCCTTGGGTGAGCCGGAGTACGGAACGGAAGTGCGCGGCGCCAAACCGGCGTTCATGACTGCGCGGGAAGCGGACGTCTATCGTGTGGTCACCGAGGATGGCTACGAAATCAAGGCCACCGAATGGCACGATTTCTACACCCAGCGCGGCAAACTCAAACTGCGCGACCTGAAACCTGGCGACAAGTTGCTGGTGCAGTCCGGAAAAGGCCAATTTGGCCGGGAAGGCTCAAAGGATCTTGGCCTGCTGTTGGGCCTGATTACCGGCGACGGCCATTTCACCAACCGTGGCAAGGGTCAGCAGGCCGTAGTTATCAATCTCTGGGGTCAGGACCAGATGTTGGCAGCACAGATTTGCGCCCATGTAAACGCACTCATTGCAGGTACCGGAAACGGAGTGCGCGATTATGCGACCGCGCCCATCACTGTTCCAGAGCGCAACATGGTGTTCATCCGTTCGGTGCTGTTGGCGCGTGTCTTGAAGCATATTGGCTTCACCGCCGAATCCAAACTACGGGCGCCGGAAATCATCTGGCGCGGCTCGGAAGAATGCCTCAAGGCATATCTATGCGCGCTGTTCCAAGCCGACGGCACCGTGAATATCTCAGGCAAGAGCATGAGTTGTTCGATACGGCTGGCTTCAAGCTATCCGTCGCTGCTCAAAGACGTGCAAATGTTGCTGGCGAATATTGGCGTTTTCTGCCGCATACGCCTGCGTCGTAAAGCAGGTACGCGGATATTGCCGGATGGTAAAGGCGGCAGCAAGCAATACTTATGCAAGGACGATTATGAACTGATTATTGATGGTGAGTCGCGTGAAGTTTTCATGCACGAAGTTGGTTTTATGCTTGATTACAAGAATGACAAGTATCGTAACTGGGTGAAAGATAAATTGCTGAAGCAACGTCGCAAATTTATTAGTCGCGTTACTGAAATTGTTCCTATCGGCCACGAAGCGGTATTTGATACAACCCAACCGGATAACAACACGGTTATTTTTAACGGCTTGGTAACAGGACAATGCGGAGAGCAACCGCTCCCTCCGTATGGGTCCTGTCTGCTCGGTTCCGTGAACCTCACGCAATTCGTGCGCGATCCGTTCACCGACAAGGCGCATTTCGACTGGGACGAATACCGCGAAGTGGTGAAGACATTCACACGCATGCTGGACAATGTGGTGGAGGTCAACGGCCTGCCGCTGGAACGCCAGCGCGAGGAAATCCTGCGCAAGCGCCGCCACGGCATGGGCTTTCTGGGCCTGGGTTCCACGCTCACGCTGCTCGGCATGCAATACGGCTCGCCGGAATCGGTGAAGTTCACCGAGGACGTGTCGCGCGAAATGGCCATCGCCGGCTGGGAAGAAGCGCTGGAACTCGCGAAAGAGAAAGGCCCTGCGCCCATCATGCTGGAGGAATTTGAAGTCACCGCGGAAATGCTGCGCAAGCGCCCGGAGATGAAGAAGGACGGCTGGAAAGTGGGCGACACCATCAAGGGCAAGGACCTGCACGCCAGCTACAGCCGTTACATGCAGCGCGTGGCAGAGGCGGCACCGCATCTGGTGGAGGCACTCACGGAAACCGGCGCGCGCTTCACGCATCACACTTCGATTGCGCCCACCGGCACCATTTCCCTGTCGCTGGCCAACAACGCCAGCAACGGCATCGAGCCGTCCTTCGCGCACCATTACTTCCGCAACGTGATCCGCGAGCGCAAGAAAAGCAAGGAAAAAGTGGACGTGTTTTCCTATGAGTTGCTGGCCTACCGGCATCTGGTGAACCCCAAGGCCATGCCGGATTCCGAGCAGCCGGACGAAAAACTGCCGGAGTATTTCGTCACGGCCGAGCACATCACGCCGAAGGAGCATGTGGACATCCAGGCGGCATCGCAGAAGTGGATTGATTCATCCATTTCCAAAACCGCCAACGTGCCCACCGATTATCCGTATGAGGATTTCAAGGACATCTACCGCTACGCCTACGACAGCGGCTTGAAAGGTTGCACCACTTTCCGCTTCAACCCCGAGGCGTTCCAGGGTGTGCTGGTGAAGGAACAGGATCTGAAGAACACCGTGTATCAGTTCACGCTGGAGGACGGCACCGTCATCGAAGCGCACGGCGACGAAGAGATCGAGTACGACGGCGAGATTCATACCGCAGCAAATTTATTCGACGCGATAAAAGAAGGGTATTACGGCCGTTTCTGAATGACATGCACCCAGAATATAGAGATGACGAAAACCAGAATGACATGACCGTCCCGCAAGCGGCGGCCGAGGAATTGCAAACATGACCATCAAGATCGAAAAGAAAATCACCGGCTACGCCGTGCAGAAACCCGTGGAAACTCCGAGCCCGGAAGCCGGCGCAGGAAACCAAACCACGGCTGCGGCGCTGGCGGTGGCCTCCAAACCCGTGGAGAAAATCGTCAAGGCGCGCGCCGAGAAAAAGCGCAAGGCCGAAGTCATCCGCATGCACGAGAAGCTGGAGCGGCCGGACATGCTCATCGGCTCCACCTACAAGGTGAAGACCCCGGTGTCCGACCACGCCATGTACATCACCATCAACGACATCCTGCTCAACGAAGGCACGCCCTACGAGCAGCGCCGGCCGTTCGAGATCTTCATCAACTCCAAGAACCTGGACCACTTCCAGTGGATCGTGGCGCTCACACGCATCATCAGCGCAGTGTTCAGGAAGGGCGGCGACGTGACCTTCCTGGTGGAAGAGCTGAAAGCCGTATTCGATCCGCGCGGCGGCTACTGGAAGCCGGGCGGACATTTCATGCCCTCGTTGATCGCCGAGATCGGCGAAGTCATCGAAAAGCATCTGGTGGCCATCGGCCTGATGCACAAGGACGAACTTGACGAGCACCAGAAAAAACTCATCGCCGAGAAGCGCGCCGAATTCGAAGCCGCCGCCAAGCAGACCGACGCCTTCGCGGAATCCAAGTTCCCGGCCGGCGCGCAGCTATGCGCCAAGTGCAACAACGCCGCGGTGGTGATGATGGATGGGTGTATGACGTGTTTGAATTGTGGTGATTCGAAGTGCGGATGAGACCACCAACCGTTATCGTGAATATATGATGTCCGTGACACCAGTTATTGCAACTGACATTAGGGAAACGGCTTTTTGGTGACACCACAACTTGCAACTGAATAACAATCAGAAGGTTAGGGTCAAAATAACGCCCACTAGAAGCTGCAATTAATCGCTGGTTGGAGGCGAAATCAGGACAAACAGGATAGACCTCACAGGGAAAAGCACCTGAGGTTTGCAACTAGAGATGTGGATGCGCGCCTTTGGGCGCATGCGAATTGAATCTGCCGATTGTCTCTACGACGAGCCGCCGTGACTCGCCTGTACTAAGGAAACGCGAGCACTTCACGGCGTGCCGCAAATAAAGCGTGAGGTCAAAGCAATGAGTGACAAGCCCCCGTTTAAGTTTTTCGTGGACGCAAAGCCCTATGAGACGAATGAGACAGCGCTTACTGGCGCCGTGATAAAAAAGCAGGCGGGCATCGCGCTTCAGTTCCAGCTCTATCTGGAAGAAGAAGGCGACAAACCGGACAAGGCAATCTCAGACGGCGAAGCGGTCGATATGCGCGGCAAGGATAAGCACTTCTTTGCAGTTCCGCCGGCCACCTTCGGCTGAAAATGAGCACCTTCCAGCAGCAGCTCGATGATTTGAAGACACTGGAAGACGCGAAGAACGCGGTCAACGTGCCGCTTCCGAACGGCGGACAGGTAATTCGAATCGAGAATTTCCAGCTACCTACTGGTTGGCAGGTGCCAGGTAGCGACGAACGTCGTGTGACGATCTTGTTTATGGCGCCACCAGGGTATCCGGCAGCGCAGCCGGACTGCTTTTGGGTAGAGCCGGTGGGTATTCGGCTGCAAGGCGGGGGCACTCCGCAGAATACCAACGACTCGAATCCAATTCCTGGCTACAACAAACCGCCACCTCACGGAACGTGGTTCTCATGGCACGTTCAGGGTTGGAATCCGAATCAGCATTCGCTGGTGACTTACTTTAAAGTCATCAGAAATCGACTGTTCCCTGCGAGATGATTGAGCTCACAATCTCAGCGCAGGAAACTGATGCGCTTGTCCGGCACGTCACGGACGGCGAGACAGAATTGTGTGCCGTACTGTTTACTACGCATTATGTGCGCCGCGATGGTCTAGCGCGCCTGCTAGTCAGAGAAATGGACCTCCCGAATCCGGAGGATTACGCCCGCGTAGGGAGGCTAGAAGCGGAGCTCACGCCAGACTATGTCGCCCGCGTATCGAAGCGAGCGCGACTCGCGAATTTGGGCATCGTATTTGTCCATAGCCACCCCGGCAACTTCCCTCCGATCTTCTCTGACGTCGATGACGCAGGCGAACAAGTTCTTTCGGCCTTCACCGCTAATCGCAATGTTGGTCATGTCCATTTGGCATTGGTCGTTAGCCGCGGCGGAATGAATTGCCGTGAGCTAGGGACGCAGAACCGTGTGCGCGTTGTATCTGTTGGCACAGATCGTGATTACTTGACCGACTCCCTGATCGCGTCAACACACGACCACCGTTACGATCGCCAGGTTCGTGCGTTTGGTGCCGCTGGTCAGGAAGCCATCAGTCGAGTGCGCGTAGCGATTGTTGGTCTTGGGGGAACTGGATCTATTGTGTCCCAAGAGCTTGCTCACCTGGGGGTTCGGGATTTCATCTTGATCGATCCGGATATCGCGGATGAAACCAACCTGAACCGCATTGCCAATGCAGGCCAGGCTGATTTGGGGAAACCCAAAGTCGAGGTCGCGCGTCGATACATCTCCGCAGTCGACGAAAGGGCTCACGTGGAGTTAGTCCAGGGCAACATCACTCGTACAAAATTTGCGAAGCCACTGACGGATGCGGACTTGATCTTTGGTTGCACGGATTCCCATGGTAGTCGTGCCGTAATGCAATTGATTAGCTACCAGTACCTAATAC
>JBAVYM010000006.1:0-39525 GCA_049698775.1 Gammaproteobacteria bacterium | reverse complement strand
CTAACCAGTTGATCTTGTTATGAAACGTGTCGGACACTACTGGAGGGTTATATATAGTTCTCGCACCTGTAGCGTGGGGGGGGTAATGAAAAAACCTGTAATTATTACCGCTGTTTTCGCGGTTATTGCATGTTCCACGGTGAGTTATGCCCAGTATAAGCCTTCGCCTTTAGCAGAACCGAGCGACAATACGATTGGTTATCCAACTGTTGCAGCAGCCCGCGTCGCACTCTTAGCCAGAAAGGATGTGAATGCCTATATCACAGGAAATGGGTGGTTAATAGTTCATAGCGGGCCTACCGTCTATTCGTTTACACCAATGACGGATCCTGCTTATCCAGCGGTGGTTAAGCGTACCGTGGTGCAAGAACGTGATGGTATCTATATCGATATGACAGACTTATGTGAGGCTAAAAAAGAAGCCTGTGATCATTTGATAAAGCAATTTCATAAACTTAACGAAAAAATGAGACAGTATATGAAAAATCAGTACATGAAAAATCATGGGCAAAGAGGCCAACCCCCTTCCTTAAGAGTGCAGTCCTAGTACTTATCCCCATTTATTGGCTCCAGCCATTCTCCACGTGTCGGATTACTCCAGTTTATCGTTTGAGGGTTGCCGGCAGAAATTCTGCGGCACCAGCACAGTGTTGACTGGTGTGCGCTGATTATCTGGTTCCGGATAATCCAGAGTGTAATGTAAGCCGCGGCTTTCCTTGCGCGACATGGCGGACTCGATGATGAGTTTTGCCACTTGCGCCAGGTTGCGCAACTCGATCAAATCACCGGTGATGCGGAAGTTGCCATAGTATTCCTCGATCTCGTGCAACAGCAACTCGGCGCGGCTCATTGCGCGCTTGAGACGCTTGTCGGTACGCACGATACCGACGTAATCCCACATGAAGTGACGCAACTCGCTCCAGTTGTGAGAGACCACCACTTCTTCGTCGGAATCCGTAACGCGGCTTTCGTCCCATTTTTGCAAATCGCGTGGTAGTTTCGCGCCATTTCGGTCTGCGGCGATATCCGCAGCAGCGGCGCGGCCAAACACGATGCACTCCAGCAGTGAATTGCTGGCCATGCGGTTCGCGCCGTGCAATCCGGTGTAGGCGGTTTCGCCAATGGCATACAAACCCGGCAAATCGGTCCGGCCGTGCAAGTTCGTGAGCACGCCGCCGCAGGTGTAATGCGCGGCGGGCACCACCGGGATCGGTGTCTTGGCCATATCGTAGCCGTAATCCAGACAGCGGCTGTAAATCGTGGGGAAATGTTCCTGAATGAAGGCCTTGGGTTTGTGGCTGATGTCGAGCAGCAAATGATCCGAGCCCAGGCGTTTCATTTCATGGTCAATGGCGCGCGCCACGATGTCGCGCGGCGCAAGTTCACCGCGTGCATCGAACTTGTGCATGAACGCGCTGCCATCCGGCAATAGAAGTTTGCCGCCTTCGCCGCGTACCGCCTCGCTGATGAGAAAGGATTTGGCAGCAGGGTGAAACAGGCAAGTCGGATGGAATTGCATGAATTCCATGTTGGCCACGCGGCAACCGGCGCGCCAAGCCATGGCGATGCCATCGCCGCTGGAGCTGTCCGGGTTGGTGGTGTAGAGATACACTTTGTTGGCGCCGCCGGTGGCCAGCACCACATGACGCGCACCCACGGTGCGCACGTGCTGCGTGCTACGGTCCAGAAGATACGCACCGTAGCAGTGCGGCTTCGTCAGTCCCAGCTTGGCCGCGGTGATTAAATCTACAGCGATGTGATTTTCCAGCAGCGTGATGTTCGCGCGCGCGCGCACCAGTTTTTCCAGGGTAGTTTCGACCTCACGGCCGGTGGCGTCGTCCGCGTGTACCACGCGCCGGTGGCTGTGTCCGCCTTCGCGGGTCAGGTGGTAGGCACCGGGGTCATCGGAATCGTGGTCATGAGTGAATTTCACGCCCTCGCCGATGAGCCAGCGGATGCAATCCGGCCCCTGTTCCACCACGTAACGTACCGTGCGGGGATTGCACAGGCCGGCACCGGCGTTGAGCGTGTCCTCGATGTGGGATTCCAGGGAATCGGTCTTGTCTAGCACCGCGGAAATGCCGCCCTGGGCGTAGAGCGTGCTGCCTTCCGAAAGCGGGCCTTTGGAAACCAGGGCGATACTGCAGGTTTCCGGCAGGCGCAGGGCCAGGCTCAGGCCGGCGGCGCCGCTGCCGAGAACCAAAACGTCATAGCTGGCCGCATGCCGCATGGCCGCTGCCCCTCCAAAGACTGTTAATATGACCTTCCCGGCGTGCCGGGGACGCGAAATATACCCGCCCACGCCCACTTTGGCGAACTATCTGCTTCCTCACCTGTCAATGAGACAAGCGCATGCATAGCCCCAAGCCGGTATTCGAGGTCCGGCCGGGCACGGCCGATTCCGACCAGATGCTGGTTGCGCGTGTGCAACGTGGCGACAAGGCAGCGTTTGACGTGCTGGTGCGCAAGTACCAGCACAAAATCATCAAGCTGATTACCCGCTACGTGCATGATGGCAGCGAGGCGCTGGACGTAGCGCAGGAGGCCTTCATCAAGGCATACCGGGCGATCCCGGGTTTTCGCGGCGACAGCGCGTTCTACACGTGGCTGTACCGGATCGCCATCAACACCGCGAAGAATTATCTGGTGGCGGAAGGCCGCCGGCCGCTGGATCACGGCGTGGACCTGCAGGATCCCGACCAGTACGAGATGCAGGCGCGGCTCAAGGACATGGATACACCGGAGCGGTTGCTGCTGACGGAGGAGATCCAGCGCACCGTGGAAGCGGCCATTGAACAGCTACCGGAGGAATTGCGTACCGCAATCGTTCTCCGGGAGATCGAAGGCATGAGCTATGAGGAAATTGCCCAGACCATGTCCTGCCCGGTGGGCACGGTGCGTTCACGCATCTTCCGGGCGCGCGAGGCGATTGACGGGAAATTACGGCCTTTATTGAATTAGCGGAGTGCTCAAGGTGTCATGACGGAAAAATTGCGAGAACAGATTTCGGCGCTCGCCGACGACGAACTACCGGAAGGTGAGCACGAGTTGCTGGCACGCCGCTTCGCATCGGAGAAGTACCTATGTGTGTGCTGGGAGCGCTACCATCTGATCGGCGAGGCCATGCGCAAGACGCTGCCGCAGGTGGATGTCCGCGGTTTTGCCGACCGCATCATGTTGGCGCTCAACGATACTCCTGCGGAAAAAAGCCGCCGGCGCCTGTCTGGCTATCTTGGCAGGACCGCTGCAGGCATCGGAGTCGCGGTGTGTGTTGCGGTGGTGGCGTTGGTGAGTCTGCGGCATGACGGGACCCGCGTGCAGCCAATTGCGGCGTCTTCCGAGATTGTGCCCCCGTCATTTCAGGTCCAGGCCACTCCGGCGGATTATGGGATGGTGAGTAATGCCGCCTGGAATGGCAATGCGCCGGATGTGCAGGCAGAACTCGGTAATTACATCATCAATCATAATGAAATCAGTTCCGCACTGGGGCAGCAGAACTTGCTGCCGTATTTTTACATCACCACTTACAATACCCGCAAACAGCTCCAACATCCGGCACCAGCTGGGCGGCAACCGACCCAGCCAAACAAACGATGAATTTCACTATCCGCCGGGCATTGCCGTTGCTGCTGGCGGCGTTGCTGGTACCGGCGGCATTCGCGGGTAACACGGCTGCAAATCCCCCTGATCCCGAGGCGTGGCTGGACCGCATGAACGTGGCTCTGCGTGACCTCAATTACCAGGGCACCTTCATTTACATTCACGAAAATCGCCTGGAAACCATGCGGGTTGCACATCGCGCCGATGCCGAAGGCGGCATTGAACGATTGGTTTCTCTGACCGGACCGCCGCGTGAGGTGATCCGCGGTCATAAGAATGTGAAATGTGTTTTACCCGACAGTCGTACCGTGCTGGTGGAACGCCGTTACGCCGCCGCGCATTTCCCTGCGGCGCTGCCAACCAGCGTGCATGCATCAAAGCTTGCGGTTTTCTACAATTTCAGGGATATAGGCACAGACCGCATCGCCGGATATCAGTGCAAGATAATCAGCATTGAACCGCGGGACCAATATCGCTATGGCTACAAATTGTGGCTGGATACACGTACCGGTATGTTGCTGCGATCCGATCTGTTAAGCAGTGATGGCCGTACCGTGGAGCAGGTCATGTTCACATCCCTGAATTACCCGCGGAGTATCCCGGATTCGGCCCTTGAGGCCACTGAAATCCGGCCTGGTTACACCTGGAATATCCAGGGCGATAGCGAGAAACTGGCGCCGGACGAAGCCCATGTGAGCTGGAAAGCCACTAAATTGCCGCCGGGTTTCGTTCTGTCCCTGAGTGATGTGCAGCGGGTGGCGGGTGTGCCGCAGCCGGTGCGGCATCTGGTGTTCAGCGATGGCCTGGCTTCGGTGTCGGTATTTGCAGAAGCAACGGATCCTGGCCACAAGTCCTTGATCGGTCCGTCTCAAATGGGGGCGGTGAATGCTTTCGGGCGCCAAGTGGGCAGCCACCATCTTACGGTGGTGGGCGAGGTGCCGGCGGCCACGGTGGAACTGATCGCCCAATCCATGCAGCTACTGCCACAGCCCTGAAGTCGCCGCACCGCTTGCGGGTTGAATTGGCATACACCACAATGTATGGCATGCGCCGGCTTTTCCTGCCTATTCTGTGCCTGACGGGGACCATGTTTTTGCCCGCGAGCGGAGTTTTGGCTGCCGGTTTGCCGGATTTTACCGCGCTGGTCAACAAAGTTTCTCCAGTGGTGGTCAACGTCAGCACCATCCAGCGTCCTGATACTCTCGCCCGTGATGACGGAGCCGCAGCGTCCAACCCAAATGCCAATGAGCCTTATCCGGACTGGTATCGGCGTTATTTCGATGCCACTGCTCCTGATGACAGCAGCAGCGGAGATTCGGAGGGCGATACTGACGGCAGCGATGCTCCCGCTACCGAATCGCTGGGTTCGGGTTTCATCATTACTGCGGACGGAGACGTCCTTACCAATTATCACGTGGTCGAGAACGCCGAGAGCATCACCGTCAAGCTCAACGATCGGCGCGTGCTGCCGGCGAAAATCGTGGGAGTGGATCCGCAAAGCGACCTTGCTCTGCTCAAGATCAACGCCAGTGGTTTGCCAGTGGCCTCTATCAGCGATAAGCCGGTGCGCGTCGGCCAATGGGTGCTGGCGATTGGTTCGCCGTTTGGTTTCGATCACTCCGTGACCGTCGGAATTGTCAGCGCCGAGGGGCGCAGTATCGGCGACGAACAGTACGTACCGTATCTCCAGACTGATGTACCCATCAATCCTGGCAGTTCCGGCGGGCCGCTGTTCAATCTGCAAGGTCAAGTGGTGGGGATCAATTCTGAAATCTATAGCCGCAGCGGAGGTTATCAGGGCGTGTCGTTTGCCATTCCGGCCAATTTGGCCATGCAAGTGGCGCAGCAACTGCGGCAACATGGCCACGTGACGCGCGGCTGGCTCGGCGTGAGCATTGTGGATGTGCAGCCGAGCCTGGCGGCCTTCCTGCACATGTCCCGGCCCGAAGGTGCGCTGGTGCGCAAGGTGGCGCCTGCCAGTCCCGCGGCCCGCGCGGGATTCAAGGCCGGTGACGTGATCCTCTCTTATAACGGCATGGACGTGGTGAGCTCTGAGGAGCTGCCGCCGCTGGTTGGCAGTACTCCCGTGGGACGGGATGTGTCCGTGACGGTGATGCGCAACCATCAACAGACTATCTTGAGAGTGCGTGTCGGCCTACTGCCTGCAAGCGGAACTGGCGAATTGATGCCAGCGGATGCGTTGCCGGGCAGTGGATTTGATTCCCTTGGCCTGGCCATCCGGCCACTGACGCAAACTGAACGCCGTCAATTCAGGCTCAAAGAGGGTGGCGTGGTGGTGGACCAAGTGAGCGAAGGTGCAGGCCGCCGCGCAGGTTTCAAGCCTGGCGATGTGGTGCTCATGATGAATGGCACGGCCGTAACCGGCCTGCGCCAATTCCAGCGCCTGGAAGGGCAATTATCCGCCGCGCATCCGGTGCCGGTGCTGGTGCAAAGACCCGGGACAACCTTGTTTCTGCCGCTCCAGACCAGCGGTTCATGAACCGCCCGCTGACGCTTTATTACCGTATTGGTTGCCACCTTTGCGAGCAGATGCTGGCGGAGCTTTATGCCTTATATGGTGAGGAGTTACCGATCCGGTTGGTGGATGTTGACAACGAGGCGGCATTGACAGTGCAGTATGGCTCGCAAGTGCCCGTGCTCATGGGGGGGGAGAGGCTTTTGGGCAGCGGCAAGCTGGACCGGATTCGTCTGGAGGAATACCTCGAAGCCGGCTAATGCAGGCTTTCCAGCCGGTATAATGCAGCCCGCAACAGGTGCCCGCCGATCCACCTCCGGAATCAAAGGGAAATACGGACTTGAGAATACTTACTGTAAATAGTCGGTAAGCTGCTGAATTACAATACAATTTAACTTAATATCAGAGTACCATCCAGCGTGGACATGCGGAACCTTCGCAACTTTTCCATCATCGCGCACATTGACCACGGTAAATCCACCCTGGCGGACCGCTTTATCCAGATCTGTGGTGGCCTGAGTGAGCGCGAGATGGAAGATCAGGTATTGGATTCCAATCCCATCGAGCGAGAGCGGGGCATCACCATCAAGGCCCAGAGCGTTTCGCTGCAATACGCAGCCGGGGACGGCCAGACCTATCAGCTCAATTTCATTGACACCCCCGGTCACGTGGATTTTTCCTACGAGGTGTCGCGATCACTCGCCGCCTGTGAGGGCGCCTTGCTGGTGGTGGATGCCTCGCAAGGAGTGGAAGCCCAAAGCGTGGCCAACTGCTATACCGCACTCGAACAAGGTCTTGAGGTGATGCCGGTCATCAACAAGATTGACTTGCCCAATGCCGAACCGGAGAAGGTGAGCCGCGAGATCGAGGAAATCATCGGCATCGAGGCGCGCAACGCTTTGCGCGTGAGCGCCAAGACCGGCGCCGGCGTACCGGAACTGCTGGAAGAACTGGTGCGGCGCATACCGCCGCCCAAGGGCGACCCGCGGGGGCCTTTGCAGGCACTCATCATTGATTCGTGGTTCGACAACTTCGTGGGTGTGGTATCCCTGGTGCGCGTGATGCACGGCAGCCTCAAGCGGCGCCAGAAAATCCTGGTCATGTCCACCGAACGCGCGCATGAAGTGGATCGGGTGGGTATCTTCACACCTAAGATGCACGACAAGGATGAGCTGGCCACCGGCGAAGTGGGCTACGTGATTGCCGGAGTGAGGGAAATTGATGGAGCACCGGTGGGTGATACGCTCACCGATGCCAATAAACCCTGTAGCGAACCGTTACCAGGTTTCAAGCAGATCCAGCCACGCGTGTTCGCGGGTATGTATCCGGTACGTACCGATGATTATGAAAGCTTCCGGGAAGCGCTCCGAAAATTACGCCTCAACGATTCGGCGCTGCATTTTGAACCGGAAACCTCCACCGCCTTGGGATTCGGGTTCCGCTGTGGTTTTCTCGGCTTGCTGCACATGGACATCGTTCAGGAGCGTTTGGAGCGGGAGTACAACCTGGAATTGATCACCACCGCACCCACGGTCGTTTATGAGGTACTCACCACGGCTGGGGATATCCTGCATGTAGATAATCCAGCCAAACTACCGCAAGTGGACCGGATTGATGAAATCCGGGAACCCATCATCGCTGCCAATATCCTGGTTCCACAACAGTATGTCGGCTCGGTAATCACGCTATGCGTGGAAAAACGCGGTGTCCAGAAGAAGATGGTTTACCACGGCTCCCAGGTGGTATTGATTTATGAACTGCCCATGAATGAAGTAGTGATGGATTTCTTCGATCGCTTGAAATCATCGAGCCGCGGGTATGCATCTTTCGATTACAGTTTTGCACGCTTTCAGGCCGCGCCACTGGTGAAATTGGACCTGCTCATCAATGGCGACCGGGTGGATGCATTATCGAGTATCGTCCACAAGGATCATGCCTACGCCCGCGGCCGTGAACTGTGCGAGAAAATGCAGGAACTGATCCCGCGGCAGATGTTCGAAGTGGCAATACAGGCCGCCGTCGGTTCCCACATCATTGCGCGCACCACGGTCAAGGCCCTGCGCAAGAACGTGACAGCCAAATGTTATGGTGGCGACATTACCCGCAAACGCAAGCTGCTGGAAAAACAGAAGGAAGGCAAGAAACGCATGAAGCAGGTCGGCACAGTTGAGATTCCCCAGGAAGCCTTCCTCGCCATCCTGCACGTGGGCAAAAGACAATGAACACAAATCAGCGACTCTGAGAGAGACACCATGGATTTCGACTTGGAAGCGATATTGACGCTGGCAACCATTGTTGCCGGGCTCATCTGGCTGATAGATGCCCTGTTCTTCGCCAGGAAAAGACATCCCGGGTTACCGGATGCGGACCTGACTGACGCGGCGGAGAAAGCCACAACCAAAAAGCACCGGGATCCGCTTCTGGTCGAATATGCAAAATCATTCTTCCCCGTGCTTCTGATCGTGTTGTTGCTGCGGACCTTTGTGGTTGAACCGTTCCATATCCCGTCCTCATCCATGGTGCCGACCTTGCTGGTAGGCGATTTTATTTTGGTCAACAAGTTCGATTACGGTTTGCGCCTGCCGGTAATTCACACCAAAATTATCCCCATCGGCGAGCCCAAACGCGGCGATGTGATGGTGTTCCATTTTCCGGAGCAATCCGCCATCCGTTACTGTGCCAGCAATGACTCCTGCGCCGAAAGTGAAATCCGGAAATCAGCGGGTACGGACTTCATCAAGCGCGTTATCGGTCTGCCGGGCGACCATATTGTCTATCGCGGAGAAACCCTGTATATCAATGGCGTGCAGATTCCCGACCAGGCGCTGGGCTTGTATGAAGGGCCCGATCTGATGGGCGCTGCATTGCACCGGGAAACCCTGGATAATGTGGTACATGACACTCTTATAATGAACGGGCAGCCGCATCGGCAAGGTGAATGGACCGTGCCGGCCGGAGAGTATTTTGTCATGGGGGACAATCGTGATAACAGTTGGGATAGCCGCTACTGGGGGTTTGTGCCGGAAAAGAATATCGTCGGCAGGGCGTTTTTCGTCTGGATGAACTGGGATGCGTTCCACAATTCCGCGCTCTGGCGCCGCGTGGGTAATATCATTCATTGAGCTTGGCAACCGTAATCACTTGCCGTCCGATTCTGGAGAGATATCATGCAGAGCAAACGTCATCAATCCGGTCTGACTCTCATCAGTTGGATCATACTTATCGCGCTGGTTGCGTTCGCTTTCTGGTTTGGTTTCAGCTTGTTCCCGCTTTACATGCAATATTACAATATCAGTTCATCCGTACAAAGTTCGGTTCAGGACATCACAGTTGGAGAAACTCCGCAGCAGATTCTGCACAGCATGGATATGCGATTCACAATCAACGCCGTGCAGGATCCGAGCCTGACTCCGGAGAAAGTGGTAACCGTGGCTCCATCACCCAATGGCGAAGGTCTTATCCTCACGCTGGATTACGATGCACGCACCAGCTTCATCGGCAATGTATATTTGTTGGCACATTTCCACAAGATCTATCGGGCCACTCCGCATTGAATGTCCCTGTGCAACGCCTGGCAACGGTGCTTGGCTACCGTTTCCATGATCTTCCGCTTTTATCGCAGGCTCTGACGCACCGCAGCACCGGCGTTCACAATAATGAACGCCTGGAATTCCTCGGCGATGCCTTGTTGAATGCAGTGATCTCGGCCGAATTGTTCGCACGGCATGCGGAGCTCGATGAGGGTGCACTTACACGGCTGCGCGCCAGCCTGGTGAATCAGGATGCGCTGGCGGCAATGGCCGCGGACATTGAGTTGGGTGCGTACCTGCATTTGGGATCCGGAGAGCTCAAAAGCGGCGGCCAGCGGCGCAATTCCATCCTGGCGGATTCCCTGGAAGCGGTCTTGGGAGCGATTTTCCTGGACGGCGGATTTGAAAGCGTGCGTGCCGTTATCCTGCATTTGTTCGCTGAACGTCTGGCGGCCCCGCCCGCGCTTGATACACTCAAGGATGGCAAAACCTTGCTGCAGGAAGCTCTGCAAGCTCGTGGGCTGCCGTTGCCGGTATACAGCGTGGAAAAAATCACCGGGCAAGCCCATCAGCAGGTGTTCCATGTGCTGTGTCAGTTGGAGGCCCAAGGTATCAGTGCCCAGGGTACGGCAGCCAGCCGGCGGGTTGCGGAACAGGTCGCTGCACGGCATGCACTCGAACAGCTCCGGCGTGCCTGAAACTTCATTCCGCTGCGGTTTCATCGCCCTGGCCGGGCGGCCGAACGTAGGCAAGTCAGCGCTTCTGAATGCGCTGGTGGGTGCCAAGATCAGTATCGTCACGTCCAAGCCACAAACCACACGTCGCCGCATTCTTGGCATCCGCACCGTCAGCGATGCCCAATTCATTTTCGTGGACACTCCCGGCCTGCATCAGGACGCGCGTCACGTTGTCAACCGGCACATGAATCGCGCGGCTACACATGCCATTGCCGAGGCCGACGTTGTGTTGCAGGTGGTGGAAGCCGGACATTGGACGCAGGATGACGGGCATGTTCTGTCCAATTGCGTAGCATCCGGGCGGCCATTGGGGTTGGCGGTGAACAAGATTGACAAGTTGAACAGCCGCACGACACTGCTGCCTTATCTGGATTCGATTCAGGCCAAGGCGGATTTCAAGTTCATAGTGCCGGTTTCGGCACTCAAGCGGGGAAACCTTGCGCAGCTTGAGAAACTGCTCAAGGCGCTGCTGCCGGAATCTGCCAGGCTGTTTCCCGAAAGCCAGCTTACCGACCAGGAAAGCGCGGCGCAGGCCGCGGAATGCGTGCGTGAAAAACTCATGCAGGCATTGGAGCAGGAAGTGCCGTATGCGCTCGCCGTTGGTGTCGAGGAGTACAAACTTGAAAGTGGGATCCTGCATATCGGCGCCATAATCTGGGTGGAGCGCGAAGGGCAGAAAGCCATCGTGATTGGCCGGAAAGGCGGCAAGCTCAAGGAGATCGGCCAGGCCGCGCGGCTGGAACTTGAGCACGAGACCGGACACAAAGTGTTTCTGCGCCTGTGGGTGAAGGTCCGCGACAACTGGACCGATGACGAACGCGCGCTCAAGGAATTTGGCTTGAGTTATACATGAAAGACCCAGGGCGCATGCTGTTGATGCCGGCGTATGTGCTGCATCAGCATGACTGGCGTGAAACCAGCCGCGTGGTGGAAATCCTGAGCCGCGAGCATGGGCGGCTTGGGGCAGTCGCGCGCGGCGCGCGCCGGGCGAAATCGCCGTGGCGGGCAGTATTGAGGCCATTTCAGCCACTGCTTCTGTCCTGGACCGGCGGTGGTGAACTGGCCACGCTCATCGGTGCGGAGCCGGCCGGTGCGGCGCATCAATTTTCCGGGCGGACCTTGATGAGCGGTTATTACATGAATGAACTCTTGCTGCGGCTGCTGCCACGCCACGATCCGCAACCGGACTTGTTTGATCGTTATGCGGAAACCCTGGGCCGGCTGCCATGCGCCGCGGCCCCGGCTTTGCGCGTGTTCGAAAAACATCTGCTGGCGGCCCTGGGTTACGGATTGAATTTGGAGCGGGATGCCGCCAGCGGCCTGCCGGTGCAAGCAAACATTCTGTATCGCTATGAGCCGGAGCAGGGCCCGGTGGGAGTCGTTGCCGCGGATGACTTTGGGATTCATATCAGCGGCGGCAGTCTGATGGCGCTGGCCGCGGAAAACCTGCAGCATCCCGAGCAGTTGCGGGAAACGCGCCAGCTACTGCAGGCCGTGCTGGATCGGCTGCTGGGTGGGCGGCCGCTCAAGACCCGCGAGGTCATGCGGGCCTTCAGCAAGGCGGGAATTTAAGACGATATTGATGCACAATCTCTCTCCATAACGGAGCGCGCCGCATGTCCCAATTTGTTCAACTGGGCGTCAACATTGATCACGTCGCCACCTTGCGGCAGGCGCGCGGCACCCGCTATCCCGATCCCGTGGAAGCGGCGCGGCTGGCTGAGAATGCCGGTGCCGACAGTATTACCGTGCACTTGCGCGAAGACCGTCGGCATATCCAGGAGCGGGACGTGCAACTGCTGCGCACGGTATTGCAAACCAGGATGAATCTGGAAATGGCCGCCACCCGTGAAATGCTGGAATTTGCCTGTCGCTTGCAGCCGGAGGATTGCTGCCTGGTTCCGGAGCACCGTCGGGAACTCACCACGGAAGGCGGCCTGGATGTGCGCGCGCAACATGAATCGCTGGCGCCGGCCTGCGCGCAATTGATGGATGCGGGCGTGCGCGTGGCGCTGTTCATTGATCCGGATCGGGAGCAGATTGAGGCGGCCGCGTTACTGCGCGTGCCGATGGTTGAACTGCACACTGGCCGCTACGCGGACGCCGGTGACAAGCATGTCCAAGCCCAGGAGCTGCACCGTGTAAGGGAAGCGGCACACTACGCGGCACAACTGGGACTCGAAGTGCATGCCGGCCACGGCCTGCATTACCACAATATCATTCCGGTGGCGGCCATTCCCGTCATTACCGAACTCAATATCGGCCACAGCATCATTGCTCGCGCCATCATGACCGGCTTGCCGGAAGCCGTGTGCGCGATGAAACGGCTCATACGACAAGCACGTGATACATGATTTTCGGCATCGGTACCGATCTGGTGGAAGTGGCCAGGGTGCGCACGACATGGGAACGTTTCGGTGAGCATTTTGCCCGACGCATTCTCATGCCCGAGGAGCTGGTAGGTTTCCGGCTTAGCAGGAACCCGGTGCGTTTCCTGGCCACGCGTTTCGCCGCCAAGGAGGCCGTCGTCAAGGCTCTCGGCACCGGCTTTCGCCATGGCATGTGGTTGAGGGATTCCGGCAGCCTGCCGGATACGCGGGGCAAACCGTGTGTGATTTTTTCAGCCCGTGGCGCGGCATTGTGCGAACGCTTGGGAGTGGGTGAGGCCTTTGTCAGTCTGAGCGATGAAGCAGGATTGGTGCTCGCATTTGCAGTGATTCTCAAACGCTCGTAGCGGAATTGAGTTCGACGCCACCAAGTTGCGTCAAGATATTGCATACTTCGCCGCCGAGCTGCGCGAGCAGATCGGTCAGGCCGGCATGGTTTTTATCCCGCAGCCGGCCTTCCAGGCGTTCACATAGCTCGCGTAAATTGACCAACCTGCAGAACGCCGCCGAGCCATTCAGCTTGTGGACGTACTGCATGAGATGCGGGAAATCACGATCCTGCCACGCGCTCTCGATGGCTTGCCACTGCACCGGCAGATCCTCGGTCAGCATTTGACGGATGGGCGGGCGCAGGTCCGCAAGCGTGGTCTTCAGATTGCGTGGGGGTGTGGTGCCGATAGCATGCGGCGCCATGGCCCCGAGCCGGACATGTTTCAATACAACTTCGCGCAGCGTGATTTCGTCCAGTGGCTTGGTCAGCCAATCAGCCAGTCCGTGCTCGGCAAGCGTTTGTGCGGGTTTCTCGTTGCGGGTGGCCGACAGAGCGATCACGGGAATCGCCGCACGTCCGGATTGAGCGGATTTAAGCCGCATTGCCACCTGCCAGCCGTCTTCATCGGGCATGTGCATGTCCAGTAAAATCAGGTTGACGGAATGTTCCGTCATCAGATTCATTATTTCCTGCCCGGTCTTCGCTTCCAGGGCGATGGCGCCGTATTTTTCCAGGAGGATGCGTGCCAGCAAGCGGTTGATGCGATTGTCGTCCGCGACGATGACTTTCATTCCGCGCAGAGCCTGGGCATCGCTGGCTGGCTCGGCAGAAACTTGGGACGGCACGTTACCCAGCAGTTCATCCAGGCGTGATCCGAGCACGGCCTCGGTGATGGATTTAGGCAGGCAGGGACCGGTGAGACGCCGGCTGATATCCGCATGCACTTCTGCATTCACGGAGTTCACCAGCGCCAGAGCCGGCAATCCCGCTGCTGCGTCTGCCAGCAGCGTGTCCAGCCAGGCGGGTTTGCGCATGTCGGCATAATTCAGAGACAACAGCGCGGCGGCATATACACCACCCAAATTCTGCGCGTGCAACAGTTCCTGCAATTCCACGTGACTGATTACCTGACGGGTTTTCCAGCCGAGGCGTGCCAAGCGCAGCACCAGAGCTTCGGCCGCCTGGGCGTGAGGTTCGTACACCAGCAGGGTTTGACGCCGGCCGGCGGGTATGGAAACCGCCGGTGGAAGCGCTGAGGTTGTGTCGCGCGCAAACGCGAGCGAAACGTGAAATTCACTGCCGTGGCCGAACGCGCTGGTCAGAGTCAGAGCACCACCCATCTGTTCAACCAGTCTTTTGGTTATGTACAGCCCGAGACCGGCGCCCCCGTGTTGCCGATCGGCTGAACTATCAATCTGGAAGAAGGGTTCAAACAATCGTCGCCGATCCTGCTCACGAATGCCGATACCGGTATCGTTTATGGATATATCCATATCCACTTTGTCTGGTCCATTTTGCCGAGTGTGACAACGGATGACAACGCTGCCGGTGTCGGTGAATTTGATGGCATTCGTCACCAGATTGCTCAACACCCGGGTGAGTTTTACCCGATCACCCAGGAGCTGTTGGCTACTATCTCCGTCAATGTGCAGCACCAGATCAAGCTGCTTGGCATACGCGTCCATGGCGTTGACCTGTACGATTTCCTCGAGCAGATCGCGCAGCACGAATGCACGCAACTGAATGCTGGGCTCGCCGGTTTCGAGCCGCGCGGCATTCAACACGTTATCCAGCAAGGCCAGCAGGGTTTGCGCGGATTGGCGGATGGTGGCAAGGTACAGACGCTGGCCGTCATTTAGGGGTGTTTTCGTCAGAAGGTCACTGAAGCCCAACACTGCATTCATCGGAGTGCGGATTTCATGGCTCATGTTGGCCAGGAACTCCGATTTCACCTGGCTCGCTTCCACCGCGCGTTTGCGGGACAGGTCCAGTTCCACGCTCTTGATTTCCATTTCCTCCAGCGTGCCGCGGAGCTCAGCCGTCGCCTGGTCTACCTGTTCCTGGAGTTCATGCTGTGAACGCTGGGAGTTGGCCGCCATGTGGTTGATGCCCTGTTCAAGCCGGCCAAGTTCTCCGCCGGAATGTTCCAGTACCCGTGCGGCGCGATCCCCGGCGCTGAAGCGCCGCACCATGATGATGATGCGTCCGATGGGATTGACTACGCTGCCGCTGATGATCAAGGCCAGCAGAATGCTGAGCGCCAGACAGATCAACAGGATGATGCCGCCATTCACGATGATCTGAGCCTGACGCTCGGCAAACCGCACTTCGGACAATCTCACCGTAACGCTGCCCAGAACTTTGGCGGTCCCCGTGGATGGTGGGGCGTTTGTGTTGTGCACGCCTGTTGCCTCACTCGACTCGTCAATCGGCTCGTTCGACAGTGTTATGGGGCGGGTGAAGATCAGCGCGCCTTCAAACCCGGTCTGGGCGCCGATGCGTCGGGCGATGTCACTCATCAACCCGCGGCCCTGCGGCATGGAGTGGCCGGTAGCGGCGAGAACGTGGCCGGTGTTGTCCGCGATGGTCACCAATTCAACGTTCTGTTCCTGGGTGGCATTCTGCGCCAGCGCCTGCAGGGCTTGCGCATTGTGAGTGAGCAAACCATAGACACTGGCTGGCGCCAGTTGATTGACGATGGCATGGCCGAGCGCCGCCTGCGAAGCCTTGAGATCATGTACCCGGCTGCTGATGAAATAACCGCTCAGTACGATGCCGAGGCTGACCACGGGCAACAACGCCAGCAGCAATACACGGTTGCGGATGCTCCAATTGCGGATCATGCGTGACCCGCCGTCACGCGCGGTTCAGTGCGCGCGGCAATCCGGATGTCTGAAGGCGTTGCGGCGGTATGAAGTCGGTTTGACATGCCAGGGTTCGGGTAAAGGTCAGTGTATGGTGCGGTTTTTCCCTACAGCGGTCAAAGGTTCCATCCCCGCCCGTGGCGGTTTGCTACACTGACGGCCTTGGACGCGGGGTGCGGCATGAATGTTCTGGCCTTTGATATCGAAACTGTTCCGGATGTGGAATCCGGCCGGCGGTTGTACGGCCTGGATGGACTGTCGGACGAGGAGACCGCGCGCGCCATGTTCCAGCAGCGCCGTCAGGAAACCGGCGGCAGCGAATTCCTGCCTCTGCATCTGCACCGGGTCGCGGCCATCGCCATCGCCTTGCGGCGCGGCGATGATTTCAAGCTCTGGTCCCTGGGCAGCCCGGAATCGGGCGAAGCCGAGCTGATCCTGCGGTTTTACGAGGGCCTTGAGAAATTCACTCCCGATCTTGTGTCCTGGAACGGCGGTGGCTTCGACCTGCCGGTGCTGCACTACCGCACCTTGCATCACGGCATCGCCGCGCCGCGCTATTGGGAAACCGGTGACAGCGATAACAGCTTTCGCTGGAATAACTACCTGTCCCGTTTTCATTGGCGGCACACCGACCTCATGGACGTGCTGGCCGGATTCCAGTTGCGCGGCGCGGCACGGCTTGACGAAATCGCGCAGCTCTGTGGCCTGCCGGGAAAATTGGGCATGCACGGCAGCAAGGTGTGGGAGACGTATCTGGCCGGCGGGATCGGCCGGATCCGGGATTACTGCGAGACCGATACCCTCAACACCTACCTTATATACCTGCGTTTCGAGTTGATGCGCGGCCGGCTGGACGCCCAGCGTTACCGCAGCGAATGTGCGCGCGTGCGCGACACCCTGACCCGTTCCGGCAAGGCCCATCTGAAGGAATTTTTGGCCGCGTGGCCGCCACAATCCGATCAGGTGCCGGGCGGCTGATGGATACGCATGCAATGGCACATCGGTCGCTGTCTACCGTGCTGACCATGCCTGCCAATTCTATGCTGTGCAACGCCGCGTTTAGCCATCACGGGCTATCAACGTGAGTCTCGGTCCGCTGATGGTTGATGTGGCCGGAACGGTGCTCGTGGCCGAAGATCGCGAGGTGCTGGCTCACCCTCTGACAGGCGGTGTAATCCTGTTCACCCACAACTATACCGATCCAGATCAGCTCGGTGCGCTGGTCTCCGCCATCCACGAACTGCGCACGCCGCGCTTGCTGGTGGCGGTGGACCAGGAAGGTGGTCGCGTGCAACGCTTTCGCACGCAATTTACCGGCCTGCCGCCGGCACGGCTTTTCGGCCGGTTGCATGACCAGGATGCCGAGGCCGCGCGCAGACTTGCCGAGAGCACCGCCTGGCTGATGGCGGCGGAATTGCGCGCCGCGGATCTGGATCTGAGTTTTGCGCCGGTATTGGATCTGGATTATTCGACGAACAGCGTCATCGGCGACCGTGCCTTCCACCACGCCGCCGACACCGTGGGCGAACTCGGCCGCGCCTGGTTGTTGGGCATGCGTCGCGCCGGTATGGCCGCCACCGCAAAACATTTTCCGGGACATGGCGCGGTGCAAGGCGATTCCCACCACATGCTGCCGGTGGACGAGCGGACGCTGGAAGACATCCGCCACGACCTGAAACCTTTCGAGCGCCTCATTGGCCTCGAATTGCCTGCCGTGATGATGGCACACATCGTGTATCCGGCAATGGACACACAACCCGCGAGCCTGTCGCGACGCTGGATCGAACACGAATTGCGCGATCGGCTCGGTTTTGACGGTGCGGTGTTCTGCGACGATTTGAGCATGCGCGGCGCTGCCGGCGCGGGCGATTACGTGGAGCGTGCGCGTACCGCTTTGGATGCGGGTTGTGACATGCTGCCGGTGTGCAACAACCGTGCCGGGGTGCTGGCGATCCTGGAAGCACTGAGTGAATACACCAATCCGGTGAGCCAGTGGCGGCTCGCGCGCCTGCATGGCCGCGAACCGGTCTCCTGGCAGGACCTGCACGCCAGCCGCGAATGGCGCGAGGCGCGCGCCGCGCTCGAAAGCCACTATGCCAGCGGCGAATTCAAACTGGAAACTTGAGCATGCCAGGTATAGCGGATGAGATCAGACGAGTACGGCAACCACTGGGAGACTTGTTGCAAGGCGGGTGACTATTTTCCCCGCGGCGTCACCAGCAGCAGCACGCCAAACATGGGATTGTCAAAATAATTCAGCTTGCCGGCGTCAATGCGCCGGTCCTCGCGCAGGCGGTATGGCTGGCAGGACGCCGGCGCTGTTGTGGCTGTCGTGCTGGAGGCGGAGGGTGCATTGGCCGGCGTCGGCGCAGGGGATGCGGTTGAGGCGATCAGGTGCTTGGCCGGTGGACCGCAATACACCAGGTCCAGGTCAAAATGCAGATAGAGTCCGGTGGTGCTGAGCTTGGCGATGCCATACACCGAGTTGGGCGCATTCACCGCTGTGTTTGCGGCAGCGGCAGGCGCAAGCGAACCAGCGCTCGCGGCTGCCATGGCTATGGGCGGCATGCCCACGCGCACGAACAACGCGCTGGCGCGGTCAATCGCCGGCTGCGCCCAGGCGAGGTGCAGCAGCGGCGCGTAATCGGAAGAGCGCTGCAATTTCCGCCAAGAGTAGTCCATGCGAAAGACGGTATCTGGCAGTTGCATGTAAGGCAGCTTGCTGCCAGCGGGCGTTATCGGCAATGCATCATTCCAGTCAGGTGTGCCGGGATCGGCGGGCCAACTTTCCAGCACGCCGGCCTGCGGGTCGGTATTGGCAAACACGATCAGCTCCACGTTGTACCAGTTGGGCGCGACTGCTGTTGGCGCGGGCGGCGGAGCCGCCGCCAGTGGCGGCGCAGCCACGAGCAACAGGGCAGCGAGCATTAAACCAGTGCGCAGTGTTTTCAAATGAGCGTTCCGACGTGAGCACGCGGTCATTATAGCCCGCGACCCGAGGCTTCTCCGGTCGGGGTTCTGGTAATATTCCGCGCATCATCAACCCTAGGTAGCTGGTGACCCATGGAATCCAGCGACAGCCAACCGGGCTTGTTCGCGCGCCTGAAGCAGCACCACATCTACCGGGTGGCGGTGGGCTATGGCACGGCTATCGCGGTACTGATTCAGGTCGTCGCCCGTGCCTTCCCGTATTTCGGCTGGGCAACGGCGGTGCCGGCGGTCATCATCATTCTGATTGCGGGGTTTCCGGTTGCCCTCGTGCTGGCCTGGTTGCTGGTCAAGCCCACGGATACTACTACCCAGACTCTCTGGCAGCGGCGGCACTGGAAGCTAGGCGCCATCGTCACGCCTATCGTCATTGCGGCGGTGGTGGTGTCCGGAATTTACGCCTTCCGCTTTTCAGAACGGCATGTAGCACGCTTGGCTGCAGAGCAGGCTACGGCGCAAATCGCGGCCCAGCCACCTGCGAAACCCGTTACGCCCGCCTTCAATCCGCCCGCCGATTCCATCGCGGTGCTGCCATTCAAGAACCTGAGCGGCGACGCCAAGCAGCAATACTTCAGCGACGGCATCACCGAAGAACTCACCAACGCGCTCGGCCAGAACACCAGCCTCACCGTGATTGCCTGGGACACCGCATCCACGTTTCGCGACCCGGAGCAGACCGCGTGCGAAGTCGGCAAGGCGCTCGATGTTGCACACGTTCTCGACGGCAGCATCCAGCGCGCGGGCGACGAAGTGCGGGTCACGACCGAGTTGGTCAGTACCGTTACCGGCCGGCAACTGTGGTCGGCGCATTACGACGCTGCATTCGCCGATATTTTCAAGCTGCAGGACCAGGTTTCGGAAGCCATCGCCAACGCCCTCAAGGTCAGGTTCGACCAAACCGACTTACCCCAGGGCGGCACCAGCAACCCCGAAGCCCACGAATGGGTGCTGAAAGGCCGCGCGCTGGAATCGAGCGAGAACGCGGCGAATATCGCCGCCGCGCAGAAACTGTTCGAGCAGGCCATCGCGCTCGATCCCGGCTACGCCGACGCGCACGCGCTGCTTTCGCGCACGCTGCTCAACCTGACCGCGCACTCCGACCTGCCGCTCAAGGCGACGCTGCCGAGGGCGCGCGCGGAAGCGGAGCAGGCCATCGCGCTCGACCCGCGCAACGCCGACGGCTGGGTGGCACTGGGCAATGCGTTATCCAGCAGCGATCCGCCCGATTTGGCCAAGGCGCGTGCGGATTACCAAAAGGCGCTGGCGCTCGATCCCAGCAATGCGGGCGCGCATGTCGCTTACGGCAACATGCTGACGCTGAAGGAGGCGCTGGCCGAAACCAAGGAAGCCACGCTGCTCGATCCCGCAAGCGAGGCCGCCTGGAACAATCTGATGGTGTTTGCCCAGGATCTCGGCGACTGGGCGCAGGAGATCGAAGCGGCTGAAACGCTGCTCAAGCTCGATCCGAAGGACGTGGACAGCGCGTTCGGCCTCGCCTTTGCGTACCAGCAAGTGCACCAGTACGACCGGATGGTCGCGGCGTTCGACTTGGTGAAACCCTCGACGCCGCTGGATAGGCAACAAGTAAACGCCGGCCGGCTGACTTACCGCGCGCTCGCCGATCCCGCGTTGCGTCCGCAGGCGCTGGCGGCGCTGCAAGCGCTCGCCGACCACCAGTCCAATCAGGATGTCGCGAGCAATCTCCTGCAACTCCAGCTCGCGCTCGGTGAGACCGCGCCGGCGCTGGACCTGCTGGAAAGCTCCTGTCCGGCCGATCCGGTCGGCTGCAACGACCTCGCCATCAATACGATGTACCGCGCGCTGCACGGCAATCCGCGCTTCGAGGCGCTCTCGAAGAAATACACCACCGTCACCGTGCAGTAGGTTGGGCTGAGGTCTCTCGAAGCCCGACATCTATATCATTTCTTTTCCTTCTCCCTCCGGGAGAAGGTGGCGCGCAGCGCCGGATGAGGGCCCGGCACTTCGCGACAGGCAAGCGTTGAACCAGATGGAACTTCGTGGCGTTCCGGGCCCTCACCCCCGCCTCTCTCCCGGTGGGCGAGGGCCCAAAGTTTGGAATCTGAGAATCGCGGCCGGCTGCTCTCGGCTCCTGCCTCTTGCAGCACTTGTACATCCCTGTACGTCGGAGGCCGCTCCCACAATTCGTTGCTGTCATTGCGAGGCCGCTCCCGGCCGAAGCAATCTGGTCACGGGATTGCTGCGCTGCGCTCGCAATGACATTGAATCTTGCGGGGTGCGCTTGTGCACCATCCTTTTGTCTCGACGTGCATAAATGCACCCTACGGCGCCTATTCGGCCGGACGGGCTTCACGCAGCCGCGGCCTTGCGGGCGAGGGTGTCGAGCAGGACTCCGACGCTGTTGATGCGGCGTTCGGGATCGTCGAGGTCCAGCAGGAAACGCAGGCGGTTGCTGCCGTCCAGCTTGTAGTGTTGCGGCTGCTGCTGGATCAGGCGGATGACCGTGCCGGGGTCCACGTTGGGGGTGTCGTTGAAGCTGATGCGGCCGCCGCTGTGTCCGGCTTCGATCTTGCGCACGCCGAGCGGCGCGGCCTTGAGCCTGAGCTCCGCGATGCGGAACAGCGTCCTGGCAGGCGGCGGCAGCAGGCCGAAGCGGTCAATCATTTCCACCTGCAAATCGCACAAGTCCTCATCCGTTTTGCAATCGGCGATGCGCTTGTAGAGCGTGAGGCGCAGGTGCACGTCGCCGATGTAATCGGCCGGCAGCAGCGCCGGCAGGTGCAGGTCAATTTCTGGCCCGTGCTCGGTCGGGGCCTCGAGGTCCGCCGGTTTGCCGGCCTTGAGCGCGCGCACCGCACGCTCCAGCAGCTCGGTGTAGAGCGTGAAACCGACTTCCTGGATCTGGCCGCTTTGTTCCTCGCCCAGTAATTCGCCCGCGCCGCGGATTTCGAGGTCGTGGGTGGCGAGTGTAAATCCAGCGCCCAGTTCTTCCAGAGATTCAATTGCTTCCAGCCGCTTCACCGCGTCGGCGGTGAGAAGACTCCTGGGCGGGATAATGAGATAGGCGTAGGCACGGTGGTGGGAGCGGCCCACGCGGCCACGCAACTGGTGCAACTGCGCCAAACCGAGCTTGTCGGCGCGGTGAATGACGATGGTGTTCGCGGTCGGCACGTCAATGCCGCTTTCGATGATGGTGGTACACACCAGGATGTTGAAACGCCGGTGGTAGAAATCCAGCATCACCTGCTCCAGCTCGCGCTCGTGCATCTGGCCGTGGGCGATGCGCACCTCGGCGCCGGGCACCAGCTTGGCGATTCCAGCAGCGGTTTTCTCGATGCTGTCCACGCTGTTGTGCACGAAGTACACCTGGCCGCCGCGCTTGATTTCGCGCAGGCAGGCCTCCTGGATGAGCGCGTCTTGCCATTCGCTCACGAAGGTTTTGACCGCCAGACGCTCTACCGGGGGGGTGGCAATGATGGACAAATCCCGCAGGCCGGCGAGTGACATGTTGAGCGTGCGCGGAATGGGCGTGGCGGTGAGCGTGAGCATGTCCACGTCGGCGCGCAGTTTCTTGAGTTGCTCCTTGTGGCGCACGCCGAAGCGGTGCTCCTCGTCAATAATCACCAATCCCAGATCCTTGAATTTCAGTTGGTCCCGTAGCAAGGCGTGGGTTCCGATGACGATATCCACTTTGCCGGCGGCAATGTCCTGAATCGTGGCGTGCAGTTGCTTGCCGGTGCGGAAGCGCGATAGCACCTCGATGCGCACGGGCCAGTCGGCGAAACGGTCGTGGAAAGTCTGGGCGTGTTGCTGGGCCAGAAGCGTGGTGGGCACCAGCAGCGCCACCTGTTTGCCGCCCTGCACCGCGACGAAGGCCGCACGTAACGCCACTTCGGTCTTGCCGAAGCCCACGTCGCCGCACACTACCCGGTCCATGGATTTGCCGGCGCGCATGTCGGTGAGTACGCCTTCGATGGCCTGCGCCTGATCGGGCGTTTCATCGAAAGGAAAATTCTCGGTGAAGGCTTGGTAGTCCGGCTCTCCGAATTTGAAGGCAAACCCTTCACGTGCGGCGCGCCGAGCGTAGATGTCCAGCAATTCCGCCGCTACGTCGCGCACCTGCTCGGCAGCACGGCGCTTGGCCTTCTGCCACTGGACGCTGCCGAGACGATGCAGCGGCGCAGTTTCTGGCGCGCTGCCGCTGTAGCGGGTGATGAGGTGCAGCGAGGACACTGGCACGTAGAGCTTGGCGCCTTCGGCATATTCAAGCGTCAGGAATTCGGTTTCGATGCCGTTCAGTTCCAACAGTTGCAGACCGAGATAGCGGCCGATGCCGTGTTCCTCATGCACTACCGGTGCGCCTGCACTGAGCGCCGCCAGGTCGCGGATGATGGCTTCCGGATCGCGGTTGCGAACGCGACGGCTCGATTGGCGTGCGCGCTGGCCGAATAATTGTTCCTCGGCGATGAGCGCCATGCCGGATTCCGGCAGCAGCAGACCGCGTTCCAAAGGCGCGACGCAAAGTGCAATGCGGGCACTGTTGGCCAGAAACGCCGGCCAATTGTCCACGCTGGTCGGTTTGAGGTCACGGCGCGCCAGCAGTTCCAAAAGGTATTCGCGCCGTCCGGTGGACTCCGCCGCGAACAGCACGCGGCCGGGGAATTCATGCAGGAATGCCAGAAGTTTTGCCACCGGCTCGTCGGCGCGACTTTCCACCCGCAGCGGTGGCGGCGCGGCGGTATTGAAATTCACGGCATCGCCGGCCGGAATCTCGAAGCTCTGCATTTCAATGCGCGGATGTGCGGCCAGAGCGCTTTGTGCTTCATCCGGGGTCAGCCACAGCTCCTCGGGTTTGAGCAGCGGCCGTTCGATATCATGCCGGTGCTGCTCATGACGCTCAGCGATCTGCGCCCAGGCTTGTTGCAGCGCGCCCGCCGTATCTTCCAGGCTCGCCACCAGCGTATTCGCCGGCAGGTAATCCAAAAAGCTGGCGGTCTGATCGAAAAACAACGGCGCATAGTATTCGACGCCGCCGGGTGCGCGAGCGTTGCTCACATCGCGGTAAACGGGATTTTTTTGCGGATCACCTTCGAAGCGCGCGCGGTAGCGCTGGCGGAAGCCACGGATGCCGCCTTCATCGAGCGGAAATTCCCGTGCCGGCAGCAGTCTGATTTCCTCAAGCTGGTCCTGGGAAAGCTGGGTTTCCGGATCGAAGCGGCGGATGGTTTCGATCTCCTCATCGAACAGGTCAATGCGGAAGGGCACGGGGCTGCCCATGGGGAAAATGTCCAGCAGCGCACCGCGCACCGCGAACTCGCCGTGTTCCATGACCTGGATGACGCTGGCGTAACCGGCGGCAGTGAGCCGCTGGCGCATGGCTGCGGGATTGAGTTTATCGCCGGTTTTGAGCAGAAACGCACTGCCCGATATGTAGGCCGGCGGTGGCAGGCGCAGCATGAGTGTCGCCGCGGCTATGACCACGATGCCGCGTCTAAGTTCTGGTACTTTTGCGAGCGCGGCCAAGCGCTCGGAAATGATGTCCTGATGAGGCGAAAACAGATCGTAGGGCAGGGTTTCCCAGTCGGGGAACGGCATCACCGACAGTGGCTGATCGCCGATGTAAAAGCGCAGTTCGTCCACCAGCCGTTCCGCTTCGCGGGCCTCGGGTGTCACCAGTAACAGCGGTGCAGTGGACTGCTGTGCGGCCTCCGCCAGTACCAGCGCAGTGCTGCTGCCGTACAACTGGCCCCAGCGCACCAGCGGATGCTGCTCGTCAGGCAATACAGGTTTAAGGGGATGGTTGCTCATTTTCCAGATACACAAACGCATCCACCCAGCCGAGCTGGGTGAGTGTATTTAAGGAAGCCACAACTTTTCCGTCATTCCCGCGAAAGCGGGAATCCAGATTTTTATTGATTCTGGATTCCGTGTCTCCGCCGCACTTCGCCCGGAATGACGAGAAAGGAGTTCCTTTGCCGTAGCGCCATTCCGTTGGCGCGTTGTTCAATCGCGAAAACGCTTAAGCAGATCGCCGTAGGCGTCAATGCGACGGTCGCGTAGGTACGGCCAGATGCGGCGCACGGCTTCGGAGCGTGCCATATCCACTGCCGCGGTGAGCACCGTGGGCGTGTCCGTATCCGCTTGCGCAAGGATTTCGCCTTGCGGGCCGCAGATGAAGCTGGAACCCCAGAACCGGATGCCGCTGCTGCGACCGGACGGGTCTGGTTCAACGCCGGTGCGGTTGCACACCATCACCGGCAAGCCGTTGGCCACCGCGTGGGCGCGCTGCACGACGATCCAGGCGTCGCGCTGGCGCGCCTGCTCAGCGGCATCGTCTTCCTCAACCCAGCCGATGGCGGTGGGGTAGACCAGCAGTTCCGCGCCGGCCAACGCCATGAGGCGCGCGCCCTCTGGATACCACTGGTCCCAGCACACCATCACGCCGAGCTTGCCCACGGAAGTGGCGATGGGGTGGAAACCGAGGTCGCCGGGCGTGAAATAGAATTTTTCCGAGTAACCGGGATCATCCGGGATGTGCATCTTGCGGTAGATGCCGGCCAGCGTACCGTCTTTTTCAATTACCGCCGCGGTATTGTGATAAATTCCGGCCGCGCGTTTCTCGAACAGTGAGGCCACGATGACCACGCCTAATTCCTTGGCCACGACGCCCAGTTCTTTCGTGGACGGGCCGGGGATGGGTTCGGCAAGATCGAATGTTTTTGTGTCTTCCGTTTGGCAGAAATACAGGCCGGTGTGCAGTTCCTGTAGCAACACCAGTTGTGTGCCGCGTTTTACGGCTTCGCGGATGCCTTTGATACTTTGTGCGAGATTATGGGCGCGGTCATTCGTGCAGCCTTGCTGCACCAGACTCACTACGAGTTTCTTTTTTTCCTGGGTCATCTCTTCATATCTCAAGAGGCCCTCACCCTAACCTCTCCCCGAGGGAGAGGGGACAAAGAGGTAATTCCAGATTTTTTGCGTCATCTCTATTAACGCCTCACTCCTCACTTCCTTACCCCTCACCCCATCCCCCGGCAACTGCTCCCGGCGTTGCCCTACCTCCTACATCCCTGTAGTCGTCTCCCGCAGGGGGAGAGGGGGATAAGGTATGTAATGCCTGACTTAACGAGCCGGAATTACACCTGCGGGCAGTTGCATCGTCACGCAGTGCAGACTGCCATATTGATAGATCAGCGGACGGCACATCACCGGGACGATCTCGCGGCCGGGGAACACTGGTCGCAGGGCGGCCAACACCGCATCATCCGCCGAATCATTATAGGTCGGCACCAGCACCGCGCCGTTGATAATAAGGAAATTGGCGTAGGTGGCGGGCAAACGGCGGCCGGTGTGGTCGTGCACCGGCTGCGGCCACAGCAGGGGTACCAGTTGGTACGCCTGGCCGTCCTTGCGGCGCAATGTCTTCAACTCAGCAGCCATAGCCCGCAGCCCGGAATAATGGGGGTCGTTTTTGTCATTGCAAGCCTGGTAGGCGATGGTGTGTGCATCGCAGAACCGTGCGAGTGTATCTATGTGTCCGTCGGTGTCGTCACCGTCAATGGCACCGTGCTTGACCCATAGAATACGGTTCACGCCCAGCAGGCGTTTCAATTCGGCTTCAATCTGCGGACGTGTCAATCCCGGATTGCGATTGGGATTCAGCAGGCAGCTTTCGGTGGTGAGCAGTGTGCCTTCGCCGTCCACCTCGATGCTGCCACCTTCCAGCACCAGCTCGAAACTCTCCATGGGCGTGGCACCAAATGCACCGCGGGCGTGGAGCTGGCGAGTGATTTTGTTGTCATCGGCGTGAGGATATTTTTCTCCCCAACCGTTGAAAATGAAATCCAGCAGCGTCGGCCGGCCATCTTTCAGCACCGTGATGGGGCCATGGTCTCGCGCCCAGGCATCGTTGGAGGGCAGGGCGAACAGATGCAGGCACTCCGGCCGGCCACCGGCATCCTTCACCATGTGGCGAATTTTATCGGCATGCGCCTCATCCATACAGGTAATCACCACCTGCTCGCGCAGGCTGATTTCCGTGACGAGCTGCGTATGGCAGCGCTCGACGCTGGCGTAATCTGGACTCCAGTCGCCGTCACTGCGCGGCCAGGTGAGCATGACGCCGCTCTGGGGCGTCCATTCAGGAGGCAGGTGATGGTTGCTCATGGGGTGAGGCCGGATATGACGCGCCCGGCCGGGGCCGGGCGCACTCGAAGATCGCCTGTAAATGGCAGATTGCTAGTTGTCGCCGCTCTGGAAAGGATGGGCTTTCAGCACCGAATGAACCACGTAATTGTATTCGAAATATACCACGTAGTTTGGATACACCCAGCGGGTAATGGGCGGATGCAGTTTGGTGCCGGGGTCCGGTACGGCGGGAAGCTTTTCCAGCGGCGTGCCGAAAATGTGTTCCACATTGGCCATGCTCATGCCGCGGGTCGGCATCGTGGGTGCAGAACTTGATGCGGTCGGAGTCGCCGCAGTAGTTGCTGCCGGCGCCGCCGGAGTTGATGTACTGGCAGCAGCTACGGGCGTGGCGCTGGCTTGAGCTGCGGTAGTTGCCGCCGGCGCAGTTGCGGCTGCTGCCGTGGGCGCAGCCGGAGCTTGAGTTGCGGATGCGGCGGCGCTGCTTGCGACCGGCGCCACGGCTGTCGCGGTAGAGGGCGTTGCCGTGCTGGTTGCGGGTGTTGGAGCCGGAGTTGTGGCAGCAGCGGCAGCGCTGGTGGCCTGAGCAGATGCAGCTGATGCAGCCGGTGCCGCCGTAGTTTGTGTTGCAGGAGCGGCAGTATTGGCTGCGCCAACCGCAGTAGCTGCCGAGGCCGATTCAGCCGGTGTTGCTGCTGTCATGGTGCCGGAAACCGGCACAGGAATTGCGCTTATGGCATGGGTCGCGGTAGCCGCCGCCGGTGCAACCGTGGTTTCGGCTTTGGCGGGCGCGGAAGGCGTTGCGTTGGGTTTGACGTTTCTATGCGCGCAAGCGCCAAGACCCAGTGTCACCAGTCCGACGATCATCAAAACGCTCAAGGCGTGGCGTGTCATGTCAGTATCTCCCCGCAATCTTGTGGCTAACTATAGCACCTCGAAATGCCACTAAAAAGCCATTTGCATGACCGACTTGGCTGGATTTGCGCCAGATGCGGCGACAGGTGTGCCTCGGGACACGCGGCGAATGTCCAATAAACCCTGCTTTTATGTTTTAATGCCCGCCCATGTTCCGACCCCTGCCGCTGTTTGTGGGCCTGCGTTATTTCCGCGCCCGGCGCCGCAACCAGTTCATCTCCTTCATCTCCTTCATGTCCATGATAGCCATTGCTATCGGCGTGATGGCGCTGATTACCGTGCTGTCGGTGATGAACGGATTCCAGAACGAGTTGCGTAGCCGCATCCTCAGCATGGTGTCCGATGTGACCATCTCCGGTTACTCGGGGAAGTTGAATGATTGGCAATCGGTCATGCAGAGAGTGCAGGGTCTGCCGCACGTCACTGGCGCGGCACCTTATATAGAAGACCAAGCCATGCTCGCCAATGGCGCCAACATGAGTGGCACGATTGTCCGCGGCGTTATTCCGGCTGATGACATACATGTGTCGGACGTGGGCAGGAAGCTCATCAGCGGCAATCTGAACGATCTCACGCCAGGCAGCTACAACATCATACTGGGCAAGGACCTGGCTTATGCGCTGGGCGTCGGACCCGGGGACAAGGTGATCATGCTGATTTCCCAGGGCAACGTGACGCCAGCGGGCATCATCCCGCGATTGCGGCGTTTCACCGTGGCGGGAATTTTCTATGCCGGTGTGTATCAATATGACAGCGCGCTGGCATTGATCAATCTGAAGGATGCCCAGACACTATACGACATGGGCAGCGCCACCACCGGTGTGCGCCTCAAGCTCGATGATAACCTGCTGGCGCCGGTCATGGCGCGCCATCTGGTGGCGGATTTCAACGGCGAGTATTACATCAGCGACTGGACCCAGCAGAATGCCAATTTATGGACTGCCATTTCCATTGAAAAAACCGTGATGTTCGTGATCCTGTCATTGATTGATTTGGTGGCGGCCATCAGCATCATCATCGTCTTGGTCATGGCGGTCACCGATAAACAGTCGGATATCGCCATATTGCGCACACTTGGCATGACACCAAAAAGCATCATGGGCGTGTTTGTCGTTCAGGGCACCCTGATCGGATTTCTGGGTACGCTGCTCGGTTTGATACTCGGAATCCTGCTGGCACGCAACGTAAACAATATCCTGGAACTCCTCCGGCACGTATTCAACGTACAGATCTTTCCGGCCAGCGTTTATTACATCAGCAACCTGCCGTCGGACATTTATGTGAGCGATGTACTCAAGGTCACAATTGCCACATTTGTGCTGACCGTGTTGGCCACCTTGTATCCCGCCTGGCGCGCGGCCCACACCCAGCCGGCGGAGGCGCTGCGGTATGAATAGGAATGTACCCAGCGCGAGCGCGGACCGCGCAACGGCTGTGGTGATTCACTGCCAGGATCTCGTCAAGCATTTCAAGGAGACCGGCAATGTGGTTGAAGTGCTCAACGGTATAAATCTTTCGGTGGCAGCCGGCGAAAGCGTGGCGATTGTGGGGGCGTCGGGATCGGGCAAGAGCACGCTGCTGCATTTGCTCGGTGGGTTGGACCTGCCCACGCGCGGCGAGGTGCGGGTGGCGGGCGAAGCCATCAATCGCCTGAGCGATGCGGCACGCGGCCTGCTGCGCAATCGTGCGGTCGGTTTCGTGTATCAATTCCATCATTTGTTGCCGGAATTCACCGCCGTGGAGAATGTGGCCATGCCATTATTGATTCGCGGCACTGAAACCGGAGAGGCCAGGGAGCGGGCCGTGGCGCTGTTGGAGCGGGTGGGTTTGGGCCAGCGGCTGAGTCACAAACCGGCGCAGTTATCCGGCGGCGAACGCCAGCGCGCGGCGGTGGCACGCGCCTTGATTCATCAACCGGCGGCGGTACTGGCGGACGAGCCCACCGGCAATCTGGACGCCCATACCGGTGAACAGGTGTATGAACTCATGCTGGAATTGAACCGCAATCTCGGCACCAGCCTGGTGCTGGTGACCCACGATGTGCGTCTGGCGCAGCGCATGCAGCGTGTGCTGCATCTGGAAGACGGGTTATTGCGCTAGCCGCCGGATTGCAATCGCAAATCAATCGGACAGATTGCCTTGACTGCGCTGCGTCTGGCGCTTGCGCCAGCGCGCGCGGATGGATAATTGCCAAGCGATGCTGAGTGACACATAGCCGATGAGCGCCAGCAGCATGCCTGCCAGTATGCAACCCAGCCACAGTGGCTCCCAGATGTGGTCAAATTCCGTAATCAGCCAATTCAATGAGAATGTATCGGGAAAGCGATGTGGCCGGACGTGCAGCAGCACTGCGCCCAGACGGTAGCTCAGGTAATAAATGGCGCCGAAAGTAAAAGGGTTGTTGAACCAGACCGTGACCACGGCGAGCGGCAGATTCAGGCGCCAGTAGAGCGCCGCCAGCACCGCCAGCGGCGTGTGCCCCGGAATCGGCAGGCAGCAGATGAACAGGCCGATGGCGATCGCGCCGGTGCTGCCGCGGCGGTTCACGTGCCAGAGGGCCGGGTCGTAAATCAGTTCCTTGAACGGCCGCAGATACCATTTCTCACTGAGCTTACGCCGCAGCTTTTGCCGGTCCGGCATCAACTTGTTGAGGAATTTGCGTGGCATGAGGCCGCGAGTACTCCTGGGCGCGCTTCGAGGTTTTGCCAGCGCAATGGGATGGGATTGCAAGTTAGTGTAGTATCGGCGGGCCGCTTCATTTTGGACAACGCACGCCGGACGCTCTCATTATCCACTGTCCGGGGGCTGGGACGAAATCATGGGAATCGCAGGGATCGCGATGCTGGCGGGGGTGCTGGCGGTGTTCACATTGCCGGTATTGCCATCCGGCCAATGGCTGTTGTTTGCGGTCCCGTCACTGGCAATCCTGGCTTGGCGGTGGCGGCTGGCGCGCTTGCTTCTGTTTGCACTTCTGGGTTTTGCCTGGTGCTGGTGGTGCGCCCAGAACCTGTTGGCCTTGCGTCTGGCGCCCGCGTTTGAAGGCCGCGATCTCATCGTGAGCGGCTGGGTCGCCTCCATCCCCCAGGTCCGTGCCGATTACGCGAGTTTTGAGTTAGCCGTGGAGAAACTCGATGGCCATGTTCCCGGCCAAGGCATACCCAAACTCATACGGCTGAGTTGGTCGAAAACCGAAATTGTTCCCGCGCCCGGACAGCACTGGCGGTTCAGCACGCGCCTGAAACAGCCGCGCGGTTACATGAATCCCGGCGGTTTCGATTACGAAGGCTGGCTGTTCCGCCACGGTATCGGCGCCACGGGTTACGTGCTGCACAATGAAGCCGCAGCGCTCGGCGGTGCGAACCGGTTTCCCTTGCTGCGTGCGCGCGCGGCGATATTCGCCGCCATGCAGCGCGCGCTCAATCACAATCAATTTTCCGGCGTGGCCGCGGCGCTCGCTATCGGCGATCGCAGCGGTATTGATGCGCAACAATGGAAAATATTCCAGAACACCGGCACCGCCCATCTGGTGGCCATATCCGGTTTGCACATCGGTTTGGTGGCTGGGCTGGTATTCCTGCTGGTGAAGTTCTGCTGGCGACGTAGTGCGTGGTTGTGCGCGCGCCTGCCGGTAACGATTGCCGGTGCATTGGCCGCACTGCTGGCGGCGTCGCTGTATGCCGCGATGGCGGGGTTCTCCGTACCCACCCAGCGGGCGCTCATCATGTTGCTGGCAGTAGCGGGAGCGACTTTGCTGCGGCGCCATACACGGACATGGGACATGCTGGGTCTGGCGTTGATTGGTGTGCTGATTCTCAATCCGTTGTCAGCGGGCGAGATCGGGTTCTGGTTATCCTTCGGCGCGGTGGCCGCGATCTTCTATGTGTTCGGCGGCCGCCTGAACGTGGGTCGCGGCAAAGTCATGCAGTTGCTGCGCACCCAATGGGCGGTTGGCATCGGTTTATTGCCGCTGCTGGTGTTCTTCTTTCACCGCGCCACGCTGGTCGCACCCATGGCCAATATAGTCGCGGTGCCGGTGTACAGCCCGTTGGTGGTCCCACTGGTGCTGGTGGGTGTGGTGTTTCTCGGCATCTGGCCGTGGTTAGGTGCGCTATTGCTCAAACTTGCCGCGGGTGTGATGGCGCTGACCTGGCCGTTGCTGGATTATCTGTCGCATTTGTCCATCGCGCAGCTTGCGGCTCCCGAGATTTCCCTGCCTGTGCTGGTGATCACCGCCATTGGCGCGCTCTGGCTCATGGCGCCACGGCGGGTGCCGGCGCGCTGGCTCGGCGCGGTGTTGCTGCTGCCGCTGTTTTTGTCAGCGCCGTCCGGCATACCGCAGGGTGGTTTCAATCTGACATTACTCGATGTGGGGCAGGGGCTATCCACTGTGGTCCGCACTTCGCGGCACGTCCTTATCTATGACACCGGGCCGGCGTTTTCTGATTCTTCCGATACCGGCCAGTTGGTGGTAATTCCCTGGCTGCAAAGCCGTGGCGCCGGTGCACCGGATCTGACGATTGTGAGTCATGGCGACAACGACCATGCCGGCGGGTTGCGCAGTCTGCACGCCGCCTATCCGAATATGCCGGTGCTTTCCGGTGCACCGGGACGCGTATCCGGTGCGCAGCGCTGCGTGCGCGGCCAAACCTGGGAATGGGACGGAGTGCGTTTCGAGATTTTGTCGCCCGACGTGAACGGCCCCACCGACGGCAACGATGCCTCCTGTGTATTGCAGATCACCGGCGTGAACGGCAATGCTCTGCTGGTCGGCGATCTCATGCGCAACGGCGAACAACGGCTGCTGGCACTGGATGCTGCCCGGCTCGGCAGCGACGTGCTGGTCGTGCCGCATCATGGCAGCCTGTCTTCCTCCAGCGAGGCGTTCATCGAAGCGGTAGCGCCGCGCTTCGCGCTGTTCCCGGTCGGCTATCGCAATCGTTGGGGATTTCCCAAGCTTAAAGTCTCGCAGGCCTATAGCGCGCACGGCACGAAGTTGCTGGATACGGTTAGCGCAGGTGCGGTGGAAATCCGCCTGTGGCCGGGACAGGAGCCGTTGGTGACCAGCCGCTGGCGGCTCGACGCGGCGCGGTTTTGGACCGCGCGCTGAAGAGCTTTGGCCGTTCGCCCGGCCGCTAAAATCCAGTATGATGCACGGGGTTCACCAGTGGATATCCGTGCAGAATGTTTGAAATCATCAAGTCCGGCGGCTGGCTCATGGCCCCGCTCATCCTGTGTTCCATAGTGGTTGTCGCCATCGTCGCGGAACGCCTCTGGACTTTGCAGACCAAACGCGTGGCCCCGGAGCATCTGGCGGCACAGGTCTGGAACTGGCTCAAGAGCGGTGAACTGGACGAAGACCGGCTCCAGGCGCTGCGCGCCGGCTCGCCGTTGGGGCGCATCCTGGCGGCCGGACTGGAACATCGCCATGCCAAGCGCGATGTCATGAATGAGGCCATCGAAGACACCGGCCGGCACGTGGTGCATGAGCTGGACCGTTATCTGATCACGCTCGGCACCATCGCCACCATTTCACCGCTGCTGGGCCTGCTCGGCACCGTGCTCGGCATCATGCGCGTATTCGCCGCCATTTCCAGCTCGGGCTTGGGCAATCCGGCGGCGCTGGCCGGTGGCATCTCCGAAGCGCTGATTACCACGGTCGCGGGCCTGACCGTGGCGATTCCGGCCTACATCCTGCATCGGTATTTGCGCGGCAAGGTGGACGATCTGGTGGTGCGCATGGAACGCGAAACCGTGCGCCTGATGAACGCGGTACGCGGCGCCCAGAGTGAATTGGAACCTGAACGTGCGGTGAAACCGGTGGCGAAGCGCGAGGCGCGCGCATGAAGTTGCGTTCCCGGCAGTGGGAAGATCCGGAGCTTAATCTCATTTCTCTGGTGGACGTGGTGCTGATGCTGCTGGTGTTCTTCATGATGACCACGCATTTCATCCAGAACACCAGCCTGGCGGTGGAACTGCCGACCGCCAGCGTGGCGACATCGCCGACCGAGCTCAAGGGCGTCGAGGTGACCATTGACGCGCAGGGCCATTACTACATCAATCAGAAAGCCGTGCCTGGCACCAGTCCCGAAGCAGTGCGCGCGGCACTGTTGGCCGTCACTGGAGCGCGCCGCGATCTGTCCATCATCCTGCGTGCCGATGCGCGCGCCAGCAATCAATCGGTGGTGACCGTCATGGACGTGGCCGGTGAGCTGGGTTTCACGCAATTGCAAATCCTCACGACCCGGCCGCCCGCGGAAAACTGAGATGAATCTGTTCCGCCTGGATAGCGGCGTACTGAAGATTTACCAGCGCCTGTTGGGTTACGTGCTGCCGTTCTGGAAGGTGTTTGCGCTGGCGATCCTCGGTATGGTGGTGTACGCACTCACCCAACCCGCTTTTGCGGCATTGGTCAAGCCACTGCTCGACAAGAGTTTTGTGCAGCACAATTTGCAGAGTATCAAGCTGATCCCGGTATTGGTTGTCGGTTTGTTCGTGCTGCGCGGCATCGCGGGATTCTTCGCCACCTATTTCATCAGTTGGGTGGGTCGCGGTGTCATCAAGACCCTGCGCGGACAGGCATTCGGGAAATTGTTGCGGCTGCCGACCCGCTATTACGATGCCAGCTCATCCGGCATACTGATATCCAAGCTCACCTACAACATTGAGCAAGTGGCCGAAGCCACCACCAATACCATCACCGTCATCATCCGCGATGGCCTTACCATCATCGGCCTCATCGCACTCATGTTCTATCTGAGCTGGGTGCTGTCCATCTTCATTCTGATTGTGGGCCCATTGATTGCATTGCTGGTACGCTACATCAGCAACCATTTCAGGCGCTACAGCGGGCGCATCCAGGATTCCATGGGTGATGTGACGCGGGTATCGGAGGAAGTGATCACCGGCCACCGAGTGGTGAAACTATTCGGCGGCCTGCAACAGGAAACCCGGCATTTCGAGCAGGTGAATGAGCGTAACCGGGCGCTCAACATGAAACTGGTGCTGGTAAATGCGGGGTCCAGCCCCATCATCCAGCTCATGGCAGGCGTGGGTATGGCATTGGTGATTTACGTTGCAACGCTGCCATCCATGCTGCATGTGATTTCTGTCGGCACCTTCGGTTCGTTCCTGAGCGCCATGTTGCTTTTGACGCCGTCGTTGAAGCACTTGACCGACATCAATGCGCCTTTGCAAAAGGGTATCGCCGCCGGTCAGAGTATTTTTGAGCTGCTGGATGAGGAGAGCGAAACAGAAGGTGGCGAACTGACGCTGGTGCGCGCACATGGCGCGCTCGAATTCCGGGATGTGAGTTTTTCCTATGCACCGGCCAAGGGCGAGGTTCTGAGAAACGTTTCCTTCAAGGTCCGACCGGGCGAAACCGTGGCACTGGTGGGCCGCTCCGGCAGCGGTAAAACCACGCTGGTCAGTTTGGTGCCGCGTTTCTACGATGTGGGTGCCGGCGCCATACTTCTAGATGGTCACGGCATCCACGCTTACCGGCTGCATGATCTGCGCGAGCAGATTGCGCTGGTCAGTCAGGATGTGATGCTTTTCAATGACACGATCCGCAACAACATCGCCTACGGCACGCTTGCGAAATGTACGGAGCCGCAAATCATTGCGGCGGCGGAAGCCGCGCATGCCATGGAATTCATCCGGCAACTGCCTCAGGGTCTAGATACCATGGTGGGGGACCGTGGCGTGCTGCTCTCGGGTGGCCAGCGCCAGCGCATCGCCATCGCGCGCGCGTTGCTCAAGGATGCACCGCTGTTGATTCTGGACGAAGCGACCTCGGCGCTGGACAGCGAATCCGAGCGACATATCCAGGTGGCGCTGGAGCGCCTGATGCAGGCCCGCACCACGCTGGTGATCGCCCACCGCTTGTCCACGGTGGAGCGCGCGGATCGCATCATCGTGCTGGAACGCGGACAGATCATCGAAAGTGGGCGCCACGCCGAACTGCTGGCGCGCAACGGCCACTACGCGAGGCTTTATCACATGCAGTTCCGTGAAACGGCGGTAGCCTGAGATTTAAGGCAAGTCATGTCACGCGGCAGATTTCGGCACTGGCTGGTGCGGCAATGGTATGGCAACCGACCCGTGTGGCCGTTCATTCCACTGGCCTGGTTATTTACCTGTGTGAGTGCGATCCGGCGTTGGTGTTATCGTCACGGTCTTCTCAAGACCGTGACATTGCCGGTGCCGGTGATCGTGGTGGGCAATATCACGGTGGGTGGCACCGGCAAAACACCGTTTGTCATGTGGCTGGTGCAAGCGCTGCGCGCGCAAGGCTACCTTCCCGGCATCATCACCCGTGGTTACGGGGGCAAATCCGATCATTGGCCTTTGCACGTGACGCCGGACACCGATCCAGCCTTGGCGGGCGATGAAGCGGTGTTGTTGGCGCGACATACGCGCTTGCCGGTGATGGCGGGAACCGACCGTATCAAAGCGGCGCGGCAGTTGCTGGAGAAATTCCCCGTCCAGGTAATTGTAAGCGACGATGGCTTGCAACATTACCGTTTGGGCCGGACCATGACGGTCATCATGCTGGATGGTCAACGTGGCTCCGGCAACGGCTGGCGGCTGCCGGCCGGGCCGCTGCGCGAATCCACACAGCGGCTGGATGTCGCAGATTTCGTCATTCGCAAGATTGCTGTGGGGGACGACGGGGCCAGCATCAGTGAAGCCGTTATCAACATGACATTGAGTTTGGGAAACGCGATCAATCTGTTGGACCGTTCGTCCCGGCCACTGGCTGAATTCGCGAGTCGGCCGGTGCATGCGCTGGCAGGTATCGGAAATCCTGGGCAGTTTTTTGCGGCTCTGGAACGACAGGGATTGCAGGTGGATCGACGGAGTTTGCCCGACCATGCGCGTTTGTCAGCAGCAGACCTCGTGTTCGCCGACGATGCCCCGGTACTGATGACCGAGAAGGATGCGATAAAATGCCGCGGCTTGCACCTGCCAAATCACTGGTACGTGACCGCAACCGCGCAGTTGAGCGAAGAAAATGCGGCACGCGTCTTGCGCGGCGTGCGACAGAAATTGCGGGCGGCCGGTGTGGAACCGGCCTACGCGGATCGAAACCTCATGTAAGGAGCAACCCGATGGACGCTAAACTGCTGGAAATTCTGGTGTGCCCTTTGTGCAAGGGCCCGCTGGTATATCGCAAAGTCGAGAATGAGTTGATCTGCAAACCTGACCGCCTGGCCTATCCCATCCGGGACGGCATCCCGGTCATGCTGGAAGAGGAAGCACGCCGGCTCAGCGCCGACGAGAGTCCCTGAATGCGCTTCGCGGTCCTGATCCCCGCGCGCATGGCGTCCCAGCGCCTGCCCGGTAAGCCGCTGGCGGATCTGCTGGGCAAGCCGTTGATCCTGCACGTGTGTGAGCGCGCGCAGGCAAGCGGTGCTGAGTCGGTTCTGGTGGCCACCGATGATGAGCGCGTACGCGATGCGTGTGCCGCGGCGGGTTACCAAGCGCAGATGACTGCCAGGTCGCATGCATCCGGCATGGATCGAATCGCCGAGTTGGTCAACAGGCTGGGCTGGGAGGATGCACAGATTGTGGTGAATCTCCAGGGCGACGAGCCGCTCATGCCGAGTGCGGTTATCCGCCAGGTGGCAGCCTTGCTCGACGGCCGTGCCGAGGCGCAGATGGCAACCCTGTGTACCCCCATTCATACGTTGACCGAATTTCTCAATCCAAATGTAGTCAAGCTGGTTGCAGATCGAGCCGGCAATGCGCTGTACTTCAGTCGCGCCCCGATTCCCTGGAATCGCGAGGGCGTAAACGCCGGGCTGGAGTCACAGCAACACTGGCAGGGCGCGTTACGCCATATCGGCCTGTATGCCTATCGGGTTGGTACTTTGCGGCAACTCGCATCCACGCCGCCGTGTGAACTGGAGCAAGTGGAAAAACTGGAACAGCTACGCGCCTTGTGGTTGGGTATGAAGATCGCAGTGGACGTAGCGCGCGAAACACCCGGCCCAAGCGTGGATACAGCCGGCGATCTGAAACAGGCAGCCGTTCTGCTGCAAAAAATCCGGCAATGATGACCGGTACAGCCGGGCATTTTGAAAATCAAACCGGTGTATTGTTTGTGTGCATGGGCAACAGACGAACAATCAAAGTTCATTATTAACATCAACGAGTTACAAGCGGAACTGCCTAAGAAATACTGATTTGCCTAAGAAATCGTTATTTCACGGGCCGTACTTTTGCTTCTTTACGCTTGTAAACCCGCTCAAGGGTTCGCGTATTGGCATGGCCTAGAAGCTTGCCGTCCGTATCAGACGCTGCCTTTGCGCGTAAGTCGTGAAACGTGAATCGCTCTTTGAGGGCTCCATTGGCGATGCACTTGGCGACTGTGCGCCTGAATGCACTACCTAAGGTAAATTGGTGCCAAGGCTGCCCCTTTCGGTCGGCTAGCACATACATACTGCCGATAGTGCCTTCACGGCATTCACCCAGAAGTTTTTGAAGTTCTGAGGTATAGCTGAAAACAAGCTTTTTCCCGGTTTTGGCCTGAACGAAATGGACGCCATTACCATCAACTTGTGACCAGCGTAATGAAACAAGGTCCCCAAATCGTTGACCTGTAAGATAAGCCAGCCGCATAGCAAGCGCCACCTGCCTTGGGGCTTGTTTCAGAACAGCATGGTACTCATCGTCAGTAACGTACCTATCTCGTGGTCTCTCTTTATTCTTTTCCAGCGCACGAGCGGGATTATTTGACAGGTAGCCCCATCGGATAGCTTTAGCAAAAATGCCGCAGAGTAGCGATACTTCGCGATTTGCCGCTACCGGCGCGGTTCTGCTTCTATCGTCGTGGTATTTGTAAATCAGTTGAGGAGATACGGCAGAAGGAATCATATTACCAAAGCTGTGCACTAAGTTATTTAGTTGCCAGTCGCGTTGGCGACGTGTATTTGCGGATTGCTTTTCTGATATCTCAGCGCGGTAGCGTTCGATTATATCCCGCATTAAAGTTATCTTCGAATCCTCAAGGTGAGCTAACGCATGAAGCATTTCCGGATAGCCCTTGCCAAGCCGTATCCAGGTAACCTTCTTTTCAACTGGGTTCCAACGAACATAGAAATATGCGCCGTGGTTGTAACGGACGTACTGGGGCAATTTCATGGATGTTTCTCCTGAGGAGAACGATATCCGTCAACAGGGGCTAATAGCTTAGGAGTACCAGAAAGAACACAATCGATATGCGCCTGAGTTGTCACTGGTTTACCCCATCGGTTTAGGAAAAATGCGATTCCCATTTTTCGAAGCCAGCGAATTTGAGCAGCAGCTTGTCGGTAGCCAGATATGCTTTCAATTTCTTGTTGTGATAGGAACATACCTTAATGACGCAGTTAAAATGTAACTGCAACCTTAAGCACACTGTACCAGAAGTCATTGACATTGTCAATGTTCTGTGGGCTGTGGTGAGACTATTTGGCGGAGTCTTAAAATTTAAGAATGAAATCTCAGGCAATATTTCAAATTAAATTCTTGACCAAGAATCTAGATAAGATTCTGAGATTAAAAAGTGAGTCCCACGTGTCTACCAATTCCGGCATCCTGGCTTTGTTTGAAAACTCGTAAATACTCGCGCGGCAATTATCGTTATAGTC
>JBAVYM010000005.1:0-33758 GCA_049698775.1 Gammaproteobacteria bacterium | reverse complement strand
TGTGCCCGGCCTTGACAACTTCCATCCCCCCCACCATACCGCCGCCGGGCTCATTCATCCACGGGTAAACCCGTGGTGTTCTGTCTGCGACCGCATAAATGAAGTTGGTGCCCTGGACAGTCCGAACCACGTAAGTGCCTCCAATCTGCTCCAAAACGCGTATCGCTCCACTCGGAGTTCGAAAATAATTTGGTGCGCCCAACTGTACCAACGGTTCTGTATCTTCTGGCCCCGGCAATTCTCTCATCTCGGTCTCGACCCAGTTTGTTTCAGGATCAGAAGATGTGCTTGCTATGTGCGTATGAGCAACGAAAGCCACCTGAGCAGATTTGTCCAGCGCGAGAGAACACTCATTGCTTATACAGTTCGAGGCAGTGATTACAGTGCCATTTTTCAAAACGACAAATAGGGTTTCTTTATCAGTTGCCAGACCTGACGCGTCCAACAACTTGACAGTTTCGGCATCCGTAACCGACGTGCCTCGGATGTTTCTGAGCGCCTTTTCATCATTAAACATCCTCTGAAACGCCGCGGCCACGGCCGCCTCGGTGAAATTGCCGCCGGCCGCGGCGGCCACCGCCGTGCACCAGTAGGCGCAGACCGGAATCGCCTGCAGGAACGGCCCGATGTCGCTGATGAACCCCCCGATCTGCGCCTCGCTCCAATACCCGCTCGGATCGGAGAGCGAGAGCGGATTGTCGTTGACGTAGGTGTAGCGGTCGTAGCTCGTGAGCGCGACCGCCGGATGTCGTCGGACTCGCCCGGGAGAAGTAGAAATTCGACCGGTTTCAGAATGGCCACGCACGGTTATTCCACTGTTACCGACTTGGCCAGATTGCGCGGCTTGTCCACATCGGTGCCGCGGGCGAGCGCGGTGTGGTAGGCGAGCAGTTGCACGGGGATGGCGTGCACGATGGGCGAAAGGATTCCCACATGGCGCGGGGTGCGGATGACGTGCACCGAGTCGCTCTCGGCGAAGTGGCTGTCGAGGTCGGCGAACACGAACAGCTCGCCGCCGCGGGCGCGCACTTCCTGCATGTTGGATTTGACTTTTTCCAGCAGCGCGTCGTTGGGCGCGATCACCACCACCGGCATCTCGCGGTCCACCAGCGCCAGCGGTCCGTGCTTCAATTCGCCCGCGGGATAGGCTTCGGCGTGGATGTAGGAGATTTCCTTAAGCTTGAGCGCGCCTTCGAGCGCAATCGGGTAATGGATGCCGCGACCCAGGAATAGGGCGTGCTGCTTGGGCGCGAAGAGTTTGGACCACTCGGCGATCTGCGGCTCCAGGTTGAGTGCGTGCTGCACGCTGCCCGGCACGTGGCGCAGGCTTTCCATGTGCGCCGCCAGCTTTTCGTCGCTCACTAAACCGCGCTGCCGGGCGAGTGTGACCGCAAATACGAACAGCGCCGCGAGCTGCGTGGTAAAGGCCTTGGTGGACGCCACACCGATCTCGGCGCCCGCGCGGGTGTAAAACACCAGTTCCGAGGCGCGCGGTATGGCGCTTTCCTGCACATTGCAAATGGACAGAGTTTTGTGATGGCCCAGCGCCTTGGCATGTTTCAGCGCTTCCAGGGTATCCAGGGTCTCACCGGACTGCGAGATAGTGATGATGAGTTGACGGGGATTCGGTACGGAATCGCGATAACGGTATTCGCTCGCGATCTCCACGCTCACCGGGAGTTTCGCGATGCTCTCAATCCAGTAACGCGCGGTGAGGCCCGCGTAATAGCTGGTACCGGCCGCCAGGATTTTCACCACATCAATGTCCTGGAAGACGCTGCCAGCCTGATCGCCGAACAGGTGCGGAACAAACCCTTCAGCGATGACGCCCTCGATGGTATCGGTGAGCGCGCGCGGCTGTTCATGGATTTCCTTCTGCATGAAATGCCGGTAGGGCCCCAGTTCCATGGAAGCCAGCGAGACATCGCTTTCATGGACTTTGCGCTGCACCGGGTGCCCGCCGGCATCCACGATGCTGACCCGTTCGCGCCGTACCTCGGCCACGTCGCCGTCTTCCAGGTAAATGACCTTGCGCGTGGCGGCAAGCACCGCCGAGACATCCGAAGCCACGAAATTCTCGTCCTTGCCGAGTCCAATCAGCAGCGGACAGCCCATGCGCGCGCAGATCACGACTTCCGGATCCTTGATGGACACCACGCTGATGGCATACGCACCCACCAGTTCACGCACCGCTTTCTGCGTGGCAGAGAACAACTCGCCGGTCCGGGAAAAATGATAATGAATCAGGTGGGCGATGACTTCCGTGTCGGTCTGGGATTCAAACACGTAACCCAGCGCCTTGAGTTTGGCGCGCTGCTGTTCGTGGTTCTCGATGATACCGTTGTGGGCCACCGCGATTTCATCGCGCGAGACGTGCGGATGGGCATTGGCTTCGGTAACGCCGCCGTGGGTTGCCCAGCGAGTATGGCCGATGCCGATAAAACCGTGCAGTTTCTCCGCATTCGCGCGGCTCTGCATCTCGCTGACACGGCCCACGCTGCGCACCCGCCGGATGCCGCCGTTCAGCACGGCAATGCCGGCGGAGTCATAGCCGCGGTATTCAAGACGCAACAGGCCTTGTACCAAGATCGGCACCACGTCCCGTTTCGCCACCGCTCCGACGATTCCGCACATGATCAAATCCTCTGTCTATTAAGCGCGTGTCTCTATCCGAAACATCGGGTAGTCTTCTGGCCAATTTGGTGCTGCGTTCTGCGTGCTGTGTACTGCGGGAAATTCTCTTCTGTCTTCACGCAGCACGCGGAACCGAGTACGCAGCACTATGATTTTTTCTCCGGCCGTTTCCAGTCCTTGTGCGTTTTCTGTTCGGTCCGCGTCAGGGTAAGTGCGTGAGCCGGTGCGTCCCCGGCAATCACCGAACCGGCGCCGATAGTGGCGTCCGCACCCACCGTCACCGGCGCCACCAGTGAGCTGTTCGAGCCGATAAAGGCGCCGTCGCCGATCACGGTGCGATGCTTGTTGACGCCGTCGTAGTTGCAGGTGATGGCGCCGGCACCGACGTTTACATTATTGCCAATCTCGGCATCGCCCAGATAGGCCAGATGATTGGCCTTGCTGTTTTTCCCAACGCGGCTTTTCTTGACTTCCACGAAATTGCCGATGTGCACGCCATCCGCCAGCCCGGTTTCCGGCCGGATGCGCGCAAACGGGCCGATGCGCACCCGCGCACCGATGCGCGCGCCATCCAGAACGCAATTGGCGAATACCTCGGTGTCGTCGCCAATCTCGCAATCCTTGATGACCACATTCGGCCCGATGCGGACACGATTGCCCAGCTTCACCGCACCTTCGAATACGCAATTGATATCTATGACCACATCCCGGCCGCACAGCAATTCGCCGCGCACATCAATGCGCGCCGGATCTCTTACTGTCACGCCCTGCTGCATGAGTGCCTCGGCATTGCGTTGCTGCAAAGCCCGCTCAGCGGCAGCCAATTGCACGCGGTCATTTACGCCTGCAACCTCGCTCTCCTGCAACGCCACGATGCCGCTTACCAAGACACCTTCCTTTACGGCCATGGGAATGACGTCCGGCAAATAATATTCCTTCTGGGCATTGTTATTGCGTACATCCTTGAGCCAGCGACGCAACGGCGCGGCTTTGCAGGCCAACAGCCCAGTGTTGATTTCATTAATTTTGCGCTCATCCGGTGTGGCATCCTTGTCTTCGACGATGCGCTGCACCTGATTTTCGGCATCGCGCAGGACATGGCCGTAACCGCCCGGGTTGGCGACGTGTGCAGTTAACACCGCCAGCTCTCCACGCCGCGCTGAAACTGTAAGTGCCCGCATGGTTTCAGCGCGCACCAGCGGCACGTCGCCGTACAGCACCAGCACCTCGTGTTCATCGGGAATTTGCGGTAAAGCCTGCATGAGCGCGTGGCCGGTACCGAGTTGCTCGGTCTGCAACACCCAGTGCACTGGCAGATGTTTGAGTACGGTGGGTACCTGCTCCCCGCCATGGCCATAGATCACGTGAATGCCGGCAGGCTTCAGCGTCGCGGCCGTGCGCACCAAATGTTCCAGCAGCGTGCCGCCGCCCAGAGGTTGCAGGACCTTGGGCAGGTCGGAATGCATGCGTTTGCCCTGGCCGGCGGCCAGAATGACGATGCTCAACGGCATAAGAGACTCTAAAATCCGGGGAAAAGTCCGTCTATGATAATTGAAAAGCGACTGTTTGACGGAGCTGCCCGTCAGACGGCGGGCTCTTTACAGGGCCCGCGGATTTGGGGATCCCGATGGAGAACATCGCTCAGAAATTTGAGCACCCGGCAATGGCATTTGCCAGCCCACGAATTGAGGTGAAACGAAACGGGCTGGTTCAGCCGGTCCATTTGGAGATTACTCAGCAAGCAGCGTGCCTAATGGCTGCCCAACTTCTTGCGAATGTGTTCCAGGGTCCGGAGGCGGGCCAGCGCATCCAGCAGTTCGGCATTGGCTTTCACGATATCCAGATCGGCGGACTGATTGGCAAGAGCCTCCTCGGCGCGGCGTTTGGCTTCGAGCGCCGCGGCTTCGTCAATATCGCGGGCGCGCAGCACGGTGTCCGATAACACCGTGACGCGGTGCGGCTGGATTTCGAGGATGCCGCCGGACACATAGAACACTACCTCCTCCGCGTTGGCCGTCTTGACACGCACACTACCGGGCTTCAAACGCGTCAACAGAGGCGCGTGCCGCGGCGTGATGCCGACTTCGCCCATCTCCGCCGGCGCAAACACCATCTCGGCGGTGCCGGAGTAGATCTCCTGCTCGGCGCTCACCACGTCAACGTGAAAGGTCATGGCCATGTGTCCGCGTGTCCGCCCTGGTCAAAGCGTCTTGGCTTTTGCCACGGCTTCGTCAATGCCGCCGACCATATAGAACGCCTGCTCCGGCAACTGGTCGTACTCGCCGTTGACAATGCCCTTGAAGCCGCGGATGGTTTCCTTGAGCGGCACGTACTTGCCCGGTGAACCGGTGAACACTTCCGCGACGTGAAACGGCTGTGACAGAAAGCGCTGGATCTTGCGGGCGCGTTGCACCACCAGCTTGTCTTCTTCGGAAAGTTCGTCCATGCCGAGGATCGCGATGATGTCCTTGAGTTCCTTGTAACGCTGCAGCACCACCTGCACACCGCGCGCGGTGTCGTAGTGTTCCTGGCCGATCACGTTCGGATCGAGCTGGCGCGAGGTGGAATCCAGCGGGTCCACGGCCGGGTAGATGCCGAGCGATGCGATGTCACGAGACAGCGTGACGGTAGAATCCAGATGCGCGAACGTGGTGGCCGGCGAAGGGTCGGTTAAATCGTCGGCTGGCACGTACACCGCCTGCACCGAGGTGATGGAACCCTTCTTGGTGGAGGTGATGCGCTCCTGCAGCACGCCCATTTCCTCCGCCAGCGTGGGTTGATAACCCACCGCCGAAGGCATGCGCCCCAGCAGCGCGGACACTTCGGTACCGGCCAACGTGTAGCGGTAGATGTTGTCCACGAAGAACAGGATGTCGCGGCCCTCGTCGCGGAAATATTCCGCCATGGTGAGGCCGGTCAAGGCCACACGCAGGCGGTTGCCCGGCGGTTCGTTCATCTGGCCGTACACCATCGCGACCTTGGAATCATTCAGGCTCTTGAGGTTGATGACCCCGGATTCCGCCATTTCGTGGTAGAAATCGTTACCTTCACGGGTACGCTCACCGACGCCCGCGAACACCGATAGGCCGGAATGTTCCTTGGCGATGTTGTTGATGAGTTCCAGCATGTTCACGGTCTTGCCGACGCCGGCGCCGCCGAACAGGCCGACTTTGCCGCCCTTGGCGAAGGGGCACAGCAGGTCAATCACCTTGATGCCGGTCTCCAGCAAATCGGTTGAACCGGACTGCTCCTCGTAGCTCGGTGCCTTGCGGTGGATGGGCCAATGTTCTGCGGTTTTCACCGGGCCGGCCTCATCCACCGGTTCGCCCAACACGTTCATGATGCGGCCAAGCGTGCCCTTGCCTACCGGTACCGAAATCGGCGCACCGGTGTTTTTGACCTTGAGGCCGCGCTTGAGTCCCTCGGAGGAACCCATGGCGATGGTGCGCACCACGCCGTCACCGAGCTGCTGCTGCACCTCGAGTGTCAGACCGCCATCTTCCAGCGTGAGTGCATCATAGACCTCGGGAATGGCATCGCGCGGGAATTCCACATCCACCACCGCGCCGATGATCTGAACAATTTTTCCGGAACTCATAATTTAATCCTCAATTCAAAATACTTTTAGTGCTGCGTTCCGCGCGCTGTATGCTGCGTGTCTTGAGAGACTGTTTTTGCGCAGCACTCGGCACGCAGTACCTATCTTCACACCGCCGCCGCGCCGCCCACGATCTCCGCCAGCTCCTTGGTGATGGCGGCCTGGCGCGCCTTGTTGTAGGCGAGTTGCAGCGAATTGATCAATTCACCGGCGTTGTCGGACGCCGACTTCATCGCAACCATGCGCGCGGCTTGTTCGCAGGCCACGTTTTCCACCGTGCCCTGATAAACCTGCGATTCCACGTAGCGCGTCAGCACGCTGTCCAGCAGTTCGCGCGCTTCGGGTTCGTAAATGTAATCCCAATGCGCCTGCAACTCCGGATCCTCGATGCCCTGCACCGGCAGCAACTGGCTGAGCGTGGGTTTCTGGCTCATGGTGTTCACGAACACGTTGTTCACCAGCAACACCCGATCCACTTCGTCGGCGCGGTACGCATCCAGCATCACTTTCACGGTACCGACCAGATCCTCCAGATGCGGCGTGTCGCCCAGTTGCGTGGCCTGCGCCAGCACCTTGCCGCCCACGCGGCGGAAGAACGACACCGCCTTGGCGCCGAGGATGCAGAAATCCGCTTCCACGTTCTTGGCGCGCCATTCGCGCAATGTCACGAGCGCGGTCTTGAACAGATTCACGTTCAGGCCGCCGCACAAACCACGGTCGCTGGAAATGATGATGAAGCCCACACGCTTTACCGCGCGTTCCAGCATGAACGGATGACGGTACTCGGGATTGGCCTTGGCCAGATGCCCGATCACCTTGCGCATCTTCTCGGCATACGGACGCGAGGCGGCCATGCGCGTCTGCACCTTGCGCATCTTGCTGGCCGCGACCATCTCCATGGCCTTGGTAATCTTCTGGGTGCTCCGGATGCTCTTGATCTGCGTCCGGATTTCCTTTGCGCCTGCCATATATGTAGTTGTCTCTTAGACCTCGTCCCTTCTCCCCCTTGGGGGGAGAAGGAAGGATGAGGGGGTGCCCAATATCGCGGCTAAAGCCGCTCCTACAATTCATCACCACGCTTGGGTCTTTTTGAATTCTTCCACCGCCTTCTTCAGGCCCTGTTCAATCTCGCCGTTGTAATCGCCGCTGGCATTGATCTTGTCGCGCAGCGCCGCGAAATGGATCTGGAAGTAGCTGTGCATGGCGGCTTCGAACACCACCACTTTCTTTACTTCCACATCATCCAGATAGCCTTCGTTGGCGGCGTACAGTGACAAGGCCATGTCGGCCACGGATAAGGGCGAGTATTGCTTTTGCTTCATCAACTCGGTGACGCGCTGGCCGCGATCCAGTTGCTTGCGCGTGGACTCGTCGAGATCCGAGGCGAACTGTGCGAATGCCGCCAGTTCGCGGAACTGGGCCAGCGCCAGACGCACACCGCCGCCAAGCTTCTTGATGATTTTGGTCTGGGCCGCACCGCCCACGCGCGACACCGAGATGCCTGCATTGATGGCGGGCCGGATACCGGCGTTGAACAAATCGGTTTCCAGAAAGATCTGGCCGTCGGTGATGGAAATCACGTTGGTGGGCACGAACGCGGACACATCGCCTGCCTGGGTTTCAATGATGGGCAATGCCGTAAGCGAGCCGGTCTTGCCCTTGACCTCACCTTTGGTGAATTTCTCCACGTATTCGGGATTGACGCGCGCGGCGCGCTCCAGCAGGCGCGAGTGCAGATAAAACACGTCGCCGGGATAGGCTTCGCGGCCCGGCGGGCGGCGCAGCAGCAGCGACACCTGGCGGTAGGCCCAGGCCTGTTTGGTGAGATCGTCATAGACGATGAGTGCGTCCTGACCGCGGTCGCGGAAATATTCACCCATGGCGCAGCCGGCGTAAGGCGCGATGTATTGCAGCGCCGCGGATTCCGACGCCGACACTGCCACCACGATGGTGTAAGCCATGGCGCCGTGCTCTTCCAGCTTGCGTACCACCGCGGCGATGGAGGAGTTCTTCTGGCCGATGGCGACGTAGATGCAGAACAGGTGCTTGCCTTTCTGGTTGATGATGGTGTCCACCGCCACCGCGGTCTTGCCGGTCTGGCGGTCGCCGATGATCAGTTCGCGTTGGCCGCGGCCGATCGGCACCATGGCGTCAATGGCCTTGAGACCGGTTTGCACCGGCTGCGATACGGACTGGCGCTCGATCACGCCGGGCGCCACTTTCTCGATGGCGGAGGTGAGCTTGGTTTTGATTGGGCCCTTGCCGTCTATGGGTTGGCCGAGTGAATTCACCACGCGGCCCAGCAATTCGGGACCCACCGGCACTTCCAGAATGCGGCCGGTGGTTTTGACGGTGTTGCCTTCCGAGATGTGCTGATAATCACCCAGGATCACCGCGCCCACCGAGTCGCGTTCCAGGTTCAGCGCCAGGCCGAAAGTCTGTTTGGGGAACTCTAGCATTTCGCCGTACTGCGCCGCTTGCAAGCCGTGGATGCGCACGATGCCGTCGGTGACGCTGACCACCGTACCGACGTCGCGGGCTTCGGCTTGCGTGTCAAAGTGCTGGATGCGTTCCTTGATGAGTTGGCTGATTTCCGAAGGATTGAGTTGCATGAGCGGAATCCTTGAAGTCCTGTAAAGCGGTTACTGGATGATGGCCGCCGCGAGGCGGGTCAATTTGTCGCGCACCGAACCGTCAATCACCAGATCGCCGGCGCGGATAACGGCGCCGCCAATGAGGGACTTGTCCGTGACGCAGGTCAATTTCACCTTGCGATTGAATTTCTGTCTGAGCGCCGCGCCGATGCGCGTCTGCTCCGCCGCATCCACCGCCGTGGCCGCGCGCATTTCCACCTCCACCACGCCTTCCGCCTGCTCGCGCAGATTCTCGTACTCCGCGGCGATCTCCGGCAGGATGGGCAGACGGCGGTATTCGGCCAACAGCTTCACAAAGTTGCGGCCACGCGGGTCGGGTTTATGACCGGCCCTGGCGCAAAGGTCCAACAACGCCTCGGCACGCACCTGCGCCGGCACTTGCGGATCGCCCAGCATCACCTGCACGTCCGGATTGCCCGTGAAGCCGGCCAGCAACGCCAACAACGTGCTCCACAATTCCGGCTCCCGGCGCTCATGCGCGAGTTCGAACACCGCCTTGGCGTAGGGACGGGCGAGGGTGTGGGTTTCGGCCATAACTTTCGCGCTCAGTGAATCTGCTGTGCAAGTTCGTCCAAAAGCACCTTGTGGGCCTTGGGATCAATCTCGCGCGAGAGGATGCGCTCGGCCGCTGTCACCGTGATGTTCGCCACTTCGGCGCGCAGCGCATCCTTGGCGCGATTCAGTTCCTGCTGGATTTCGGCTTTCGAAGCCTCCACTTGGCGCTGGCGCTCGGCCTGGGCTTCCTTGCGGACTTCTTCTAGGATCTGTGCCGCCTGCTGGTTCGCTACTTCCACCACTTCGGCGCCCTTGTCGCGGGCTTCGTGCAGGATTTGTGTGGCCTTCATCTGGGCGTGTTCCAGATCCTTCTTGCCGCGTTCGCCGGCCGCCAGACCTTCGGCGATCTTGGTAGTGCGGTCTTCCATGGCCTTGGTCACGGGCGGCCAGATGAACTTCACGGTCAGCCACACGAACACGATGAACACCACGATTTCTGCGATCAACGAGACATCAATATTCACGGCCGTTGCCTCTCAGTTATAAACTTCGTGAGTTCAATGGCCGGCCGCCGTTTTGGCGAAACTCACCACGGCGCTGACAAACGGATTGGCGAAGATGAAGTACAGCGAAAAGCCCACGCCGATCATGGCCACCGCGTCCAGTAGTCCGGCCATCAGGAACATGCGGCCGGCCAGCATGCCGGACAGTTCCGGCTGGCGCGCGCAGCCTTCCAGGAACTTGCCGCCCAGGATGCCGAACCCCACTGCGGTTCCGAGCGCGCCCAGGCCGAACACCAGGCCCACGGCCACGACAGTCAGGCCTTGAATGTGTGCAACCAAACTTACGATATCCATCGAGACTCTCCTCCAGAAAATTTCAGAACGAACAATCAGTGTGAATCATGTGATTCGTGCGCCATGCTCAGGTACACGACCGTCAGCATCATGAAAATGAACGCTTGAATGGTGATAATCAGCAAGTGAAAACCAGTCCACAGAATGCCGCAGATGAGCCCCAGCACACCGAGCGCGGCGCCGCCCAGGCCATGGGTGAATTGCGCGAGCAACAGCGCGATCAACACGAACAGCAATTCGCCGGCGTACATGTTGCCGAATAGTCGCAACGACAGCGATATGGGTTTCGCCAGATCTTCCACCAGCCGCAACAGCAGATTGATGGGCATGAAGCCCCAGTGGTTGAAGGGATGAAACAGGATTTCTCTGGTGTAGCCCCTGGCGCCCTTGACCCTGAAGCTGTAGAAAATCATCAGCAGGAACACACTGATGGACATCGCGAAGGTCATGTTGAGATCGTTGGTGGACACGGTTCTGAGATACACGTGCTCGGGGTCGGCGCCGAAAGGCATTGCCAGCCACGCGGCGATGCGCGGCAGCAGATCCACCGGCAGCATGTCCATGAAATTCATCAGCCACACCCACACGAAGATGGTGAGCGCCAATGGCGCGATGAGTTTGTTACGGCCGTGGAAGGTCTGTTTTACCTGGCTGTCCACGAAACTCACCATCATCTCGACGAAGTTCTGCCACTTGCCGGGCACGCCGGAAGTGGCCTTTCGTGCAGCTAACCGGAACAGAACGAAAAACAGCAGCCCCAGCACCACGGACACGCCCAGGGTATCCACGTGCACAGTCCAGAAACCATCGCCCGCCGTCCAATAGGTGAGGTGATGGTGGATATACTCGTCTGATGTGATGCCCGCCTGACTCATGCTGTCTGCCTGAAACTGATGCCTGCCAAACCGATCCAGTACGCCACATAAGTGGCGATGTACGCCAAAATCAGCGGCAGGAACGCCGCTTTCAGGACCCCGATGGCCACAATGAACAACGCCACCGTAATCATAAATTTCAGGGCCTCGCCCACCAGCAAGCGCCCGAGCCACTGTTGCGGTGCCGCGGCTGGTCCTCCGGCGAACAGCTTTACCGCCATGTAAAAGCTCGCGACCACGTTAATGAGCCCGCCTAGGAGCGCGGACCAAGCCGCGTGGAACCCCGCCAGGGCAGCGGCAACCACCGCCACCAGCACCGCCACCGCCAGTTGCAAGCCGACGATAACGAACGTCGCGTGCCGCGCGTGCCCAAACGTGCCGGCCATAAACTGCGCTTCCTGAACAACAAAAAAGCCGCGGCGTCACCGGATTGGCAACGGCTGGCCACTCCAGAAGCCCCAACTTGCGGAGAGCCGCGCATTTTAGCGGGTGCGGGGCTATTTCTTCAATGAAATCAGGCAAAAATCTAGCGGATACGGCCGAGGATACCGTCCAGTTCGTCCAGGCTCGCGTAATGAATAATCAACCTGCCCTTGCCGCCGCTGCCGGTTTCCACGCTGACCTTGGCGCCCAGTTTCCGGGTCAATTCGTTTTCCAGTTGGCGGACATTGGGATCCACCCGCCGCGCTCCCTTGCCCGCGCTGCCGCCGTTTTCCTTCAGCAACCGCCGCACCAGATTCTCGGTGTCGCGCACCGACAAATGCCGGGCCACCACGCGCCGGGCGGCATCGGTCTGCGCCAAACCTTTCAGGGCCAACAAGGCGCGGGCATGGCCCATTTCCAGGTCGCCCCGCTCCACTTGTTCCTTCACCGCGTCGGTGAGTTCCAGCAGCCGCAACAGGTTGGTGACAGCGGCCCGCGAGCGGCCCACGGCTTCGGACGCCTGCTGATGGGTCATGTCGAATTCGCTGATCAGACGCTGCAGAGCCTGGGCCTCTTCCAGCGGATTCAGGTTCTCGCGCTGGATATTCTCGATGAGGGCCATGGCCATGGCGGCGCGGTCCGGCACATCGCGCACCACCGCCGGAATCTGGTGCAGCCCAGCCATCTGCGCAGCACGCCAGCGGCGTTCGCCCGCGATAATCTCGTAGCGGCGCTCGCCAGCCGGCTGGTTCTCGGAATGGCCGGCCACCGGGCGAACCACGATAGGCTGCACCAAGCCCTGGGCCTTGATGGAATCCGCCAGATCCTGAAGGCTCTCCGGGTGCATGTGCATGCGCGGCTGGTATTTGCCGGGCTGGATCAGGTCCACTGGGATATCGCGCAGCTCTTCGGTGCCGGCCTGCGCCGATGCGGCCGGCAAAGCGCCGCCCAGCAATGCGTCCAGTCCGCGTCCCAGGCCTTTGCGTTTCACGGCCACTGTTTATGCCTCCTTCGAAGAGCTGCGAATTGTAGCAGCCCCGCCGCGCAGCGCACCGCGCTCTTCTTCCCGGCGCAACACTTCGCCGGCTAGCGCGAGGTACGCCAATGCGCCGCGCGATGTGCCGTCGTGCTGGAGCGCCGGCAAACCGAAACTCGGCGCTTCCGCCAGACGCACGTTGCGCGGAATGATGGTGTTATAAACCTGCTTGCCGAAATGCAGGATCAACTGCGAGGACACTTCATTGGCGAGGTTATTGCGCGGATCGAACATGGTGCGCAACAGACCCTCGATTTCGAGCCGCGGATTCACCTGCTTGAGACGTTCGATGGTGGCCATCAAGGCCGAAAGTCCTTCCAGTGCGTAGTATTCACACTGCATGGGGATCAGCACGCTGTCCGCCGCCACCAGCGCGTTGACCGTAAGCATATTCAAAGAAGGCGGACAATCAACCAGCATGTAATCGAAATCGGCGCGCACTTCCTTGAGCGCTTCCCGCAGACGGCTTTCGCGGTGCTCCACGCCCATGAGGTTCACTTCAGCGGCGGTCAGGTCGCTGTTGGCCGGCAACAAACTGAAACCACAAGCCTTCACGTCCATCGCCGCCGCGCGGACGTTGATTTCGCCCATGAGCACTTCGTAAGCACCATGCTCCAGCGCATGTTTGTCTATACCGCAGCCCATGGTGGCGTTGCCTTGGGGATCCACATCCACCAGCAGCACGCGGCGTTTGGTCGCCGCGAGTGACGCCGCGAGATTGACGGCGGTGGTGGTCTTGCCCACGCCGCCTTTCTGGTTGGTGATGGCGATAATACGGCTCATATTTAAAGATAATTCCGTGTGCTGCGTGCTGCGTGCTGCGTAAAGCGCGAGGGCTCGTATCCCTCGCGCAGTACTCAGCACCCGGAACGCAGCACCTGTTTTTCGATTTCCACCACGCAACGCTGCGCGTTCAGTCTCGGAACGTTCAGCAGATGCACCGCAAGCAGCCGGAATCCGGCCGGCAATGCCTGCAACTCGTCATCCGGCCGCGCACCTTTCATGGCCAGCCAACGGCCAGCCGGTGTGCCAAGATGCGCAGTCAATGCCAGGAAATCCGCCAGCGATGCGAAGGCCCGGCTCAGCACGGTAGCAAACCGCTCCGCGGGCCGAAAGTCCTCGGCGCGTGCCTGCACTACCTCCACATTCTTCAAACCCAAGGCCGTCACTGCTTGCGTCACGAAGCGGGTTTTCTTGCCATTGCCGTCGAGCAAGATGAAGTAGTGTTCGGGTAACGCGATTGCCAGCGGAATACCGGGCAGGCCGGCGCCCGTGCCCACGTCCAGCACGCGCGGCCCGCGCACGAATGGCGCCACCGCAAGACTGTCCAGCAGATGCTTGCTCACCATCTCGCCGGGCTCGCGCACCGCGGTCAGATTATAAGTTCGGTTCCATTTGTGCAGCAGTGCAATATAGGCGGACAACTTGGATTGCGCCGGCGACGGGATCGCCAGCCCGAGCTGCCCGATGCCTGCCGCCAGTTCACGTATCCATTCCTGCTGCGTCATGTGATGACTCACGGTAGCAAAAGTCTGCAAAACCAATACTCAGGTGGTGCAGAGAATAACTAACCCGGGCGCAGGTCCTGTACACGCATTCAGTGCAACAACAGCGCCACGGCATATCGGGTGTTTATGCGCCGCACGCGCGGGGTGAGCGTGCATTCTTTATTGCGAAGCAGCGGCCGCTTGCTTGCGGGTACCGGGCAGCACGCCCTTCAGCGTGCCGACGACCGCCAGGAGAATTGATGCCACCAGGATAATCAGACGCCACGCGATCAATGCGGCCGCGTGCGCCCGGGTAAACGCCACACCAGCTTGCAGACCCTGCTGATAATTCACGGCCCCCTGGATGCCCGCGGCGTGCATTGCCAAAAACCCCACGACAATACTGAAAATGATGTAGAGAACCACGAAGAACACAATGAACCAGACTATGCCCATGGCTACATGTTTCATGCGATATCCCTTGTCGGTATGGAAAGCGGATAAACCCCAACCGGAAATCTGATGTGCGTCAATTCATGGCGACAGTGCCGTCGCTTGTCAATAATGAGTGGTCGGCGGCGGCACCACACGCAGCACTTCTTCCACCGTGGTCACGCCTTCGGCTACCTTCTGTGCGCCGCGCAGACGCAACGGTTTCATGCCGGTACGCATGGCTTCCTGACGCAGGGCATCCATGTCGAAATCAGCGGTGATGAGTCTTTTGATAGCAGGCGTAAAACCCATCATTTCGTAAAGCCCGACGCGCCCCTTGTAACCGGTATTACGGCACTCCAGGCAGCCGATGGCGTTATACACGCGCTTGGGATTCTGTGCCTTCCAGGGCGCCACCAAACTGTTCCACTCCTCGTCGCTGAGCTGTGTTTCTTGCTTGCAATGCGGACACAGGGTACGCACCAAACGCTGGGCGATGACCGCCAACAACGTTGATTGCAGCAGAAATGGGGGCACACCCAGATCCAGCAGGCGGCTAATGGATGTCGGCGCATCGTTGGTATGCAGCGTGGATAACACCAGATGCCCGGTGAGTGAGGCTTGTACCGCCATCTCGGCGGTTTCCTCGTCGCGGATCTCACCGATCATGATGATGTCCGGATCTTGGCGCAGCAGGGTGCGCACGCCGTTGGCAAACGTCAGATCAATGTTGGCCTGCACTTGCATCTGGTTGAGCGCGGGATCCACCATTTCGATTGGATCTTCCACGGTACATACATTCACATCCGGCTGGGCCAGTTGCTTCAGTGTGGTGTACAGGGTGGTGGTCTTGCCGGAACCGGTGGGTCCGGTGACCAGGATGATGCCGTGGGGGTTATCGATCATGCCCTGCCAGAATTTCTCATCCGTCTCCGATATGCCGAGCTCGCGATAACTTCGTAGTAACACCGTCGGATCGAAGATGCGCATCACCAGTTTCTCGCCAAACGCGGTCGGCATGCTGGAGATGCGCAACTCCACTTCCTCGCCGCTGGGATTACGCGTCTTGATGCGTCCGTCCTGCGGACGGCGTTTCTCGGAAATGTCCATGCGCGCCAGGATCTTGATACGGCTGGTGACCGGCGTCAGCACCGCGACCGGAAACTGATAGACCTGGTGCAACACTCCGTCTATGCGGAAGCGGATAAGTCCGGCTTCACGGCGTGGCTCGATGTGGATGTCGCTGGCGCGCTGGTCGAAAGCGTATTGCAGCAGCCAATCCACGATGCTGACCACGTGCTGGTCATTGACGTCGAGCTTACCGGCGCGGCTCAGTTCTATAAGTTGTTCGAAATTCTGAATGCCGGTGGCGGCGTTGCCAACATTCTGGCTCTCGGCACCGATCACCGAGCGGGAGATCGAATAGAACTCCACCAGATAACGGTTGATATCATCCGGATTCGACAGCACGCGCCGAATTTTCTTATGCTGGATCTGGTTGATTTCGCGTTCCCATTCACGCTCGTAGGGTTCGGCAGTCGCCACCACGATCTCATCCGCTGTGACTTCCACCGGCAGCACTTTGAAGCGTGAGGCATAGCCCTGGGAAATCACCCCGGTGATGCGGCGCATGTCGAGTTTCAGAGGATCGATGCGGAAATACGGCAGCTTCACCTTCTGGGCCAGCCATACAGTCAGGCTTTCGATGGTAAGTGGCGTATTCGGTTGACGGGCATCCGGCCAGCCGCGTTTGCCGATGACCGACAGGGGATGCTGATCGTCGTAAGCGCCGCGCTGTGCAAGGCCCCGCAACAAGGCGACCCGCTCAGCGTTGAGCAGGCCATCGGCTTCCAGCCAGGCGAGCACCTCCAGTAACGACAGCTTGCGGTCGGCGTTTTTATTGAGAGGCTGGCTACTGGCCATGGCGCCAGTGTAGTCAAAAGCCCCCGGCCCTGCACGGCCGGCGCCGTGCCCTTGCAAAACTGCTACCGGCGTACCAGCAACCAGTCCGGATCGTCCAGCTTCAGGGCAGTGACGGCGCGGGTCTTGAGGTTCACCAGCGCGATGCGGTTATGGTCGGTGTCGGCCACATACAGCATGTCGCCTGCAACGCTCAGACCGCCCGGTTCATCGAATTGCCCATCGCCGCCGGTCAGCGTGGTGACGCGCCGGGTCCTGGGATCCAGCACCTTGAGCTTGCTGTTGTAGGTGTCGGCTATATAAAGAAGCCCGCCGTGCCAGGCGATACCCAAATCATGCTGCAAATGCACGGCATCTCCAACTCCGTCCACGTCGCCAAAGTCGAACAGACCTGTGCCGACCAGCGTGCGCACGCGTGCATCGGAACCGAAGCCAACTTCACGAACGGCACTGGCTTCCGGATCGGCGACGTATAACATTTGCCCGTCCGTCGTCAGCCCGCTGGATTGCGCAAAACTCGCTTCGCTCAGCGAGCCGTCGCTGATGCCTTCCTCACCGCTGCCCGCATACAGACGAATGGTTTGTACCACGGGATCGTAAATCCACAACTGATGTTGACCGGCCATGGCGATATACAAAAGACCGTCGTGCCACAGCACCGCCCAAGGCGTATTCAACTCCGCGCTCTGTGCCGGCTGTGTATTGACCGTCATGTATATCTGCTTGCCGTCGCCGGCCACGGTGGTAACAGTATGACTGGCGAGATCAATCTTGCGAATTGCGCTGTTGTCGGTATCCGCCACGTACAGTGTATTGTCGTTCGCCAGGGTCATGCCCTGGGGATAGGCAAATTCTGCGTTTTCGTAACTGCCGTCGCGCAAGCCTTTCGTGCCATCGCCGATCACCGTCAGCACCATGCCGGTCAGTGTCGTCACCACGATGCGGTTGTGATTGGAATCCGCGATGAACAGCCGATCGTGCGCTGCATCCGCCAGTACTTTGCCGGGGTAAAGCAACTGGGTATCCGGCATGGTTAACCGGATGTCGTTGAACCATAACGGTCTGGAATTGATTTCGTGGTTGGCGGCAAATTCCCGAACCAGCGTACCGATGGCCTTGTTCAACAATTCGTAATGGCCTTCACCGGACACTTGGCCTACTACGTTGCCGGCCGGATCAATCACCGTGAGCGTCGGCCAGCCTTTCGCGCCGTATGCATTCCATATTTGTATGTCCTTGTCATTCACCACCGGGTGAACTATGCCGTAGCGCTGCACGACTGCGGCGATGTGCGCGGTCTTGCGCTCGGTGGCGAATTTGGCGGAATGCACGCCGATGATGACCAGCGCGTTGCCGTAGTTTTTCTGCAGGCGCTCCAAGTCCGGAATGATGTGGAAACAGTTGATGCAGCCGTAGGTCCAGAAATCCAGCAGTACCACCTTGCCACGCAGTTCGGCCAGCGTCACCGGCTTGCCGGCGGTGTTGATCCAGTCGAGCCCGCGTGGGAATGGCGGCGCGGCCAGCTTACCGACGAGTTCCGGTGCTTCCGCCGCCACGGCCAGAGGCATGCTGCCGGTGCCGCTGTACCAGCGCAGACCAATATACAGTGCACCCGCCAGCAACATGAGCACGACGACCAGCAGCGATTTTCTCAGGGCTTTCATTGAGTTGGACCTTCCGGATAGAGTACGCGCGCCAGCGTGTTTCGGATGAATGCGAGGCACGCCCGTATTAGACCCCGGCAAACACCGGTTTATTTCCCTATGATGGAGCCTATTTTAATGCCCCGCGGGCAGGGGTCTGCAACGGATACTTCGGGCAGTATCAGGAAATTACATGAGCAAACCAGTCTGTGTCATCGTCGGCGTCGGTCCCGGCAACGGCGCTGCCATCGCGCGGCGCTTTGCCCGCGAAGGCTACCACCTTGCACTGCTCGCGCGCAGCACGGAATTCGGCGCACGGCTCGCGGCCGAGCTGGGAAATGCCCACGTCTACGCTTGTGATGCCGCCGATCCGCAAGCGGTGAAAGATATCTTTGGCCGCCTTCGCAAGGAACTGGGCGAAGTGGACGTACTGGTGTACAACGCAGGTTCGGGTACTTGGGGCAACATCGAGGAAGTGAGCGCACAGGATCTAGAAACCGCTTGGCGCGTCAACGTACTCGGCGCTTTCGCCGCCGCCCGCGAGGTGATTCCTGCCATGAAACAGAGTGCGGCTGGCAGCATCGTGTTCATCGGCGCGACCGCCTCGCGCCGCGGCGGCGCCAAGGCCGCGGCTTTCGCCCAGGCCAAGACCGCGCAGCGCACGCTCGCCGAATCCATGGCGCGGCATCTGTGGCCGGCCGGTATTCATGTGTCGTTGGTCGTCATTGACGGCATCGTGGACCTGCCGCGCACCCGTGAACGCATGCCGGGGAAACCCGACAGCTTCTTCGTCAAACCTGATGACGTGGCGGCAACGGTGTCCTGGCTCACGCAACAACCGCGTTCGGCCTGGAGTTTCGAGGTGGAAGCGCGGCCATTCGGCGAGACTTGGTAGTTAGTCGCGGACAAACTCGTGGGAGCAGATATGAAACACTTGCTAACGATTCGTCACGTCTATCTTCCCATTAGGCAATGGACTCGTGCGTTTCCGCTACTACTTCTGACGTTAGCTTTGTGTAGTGGATGGGGCACGGCATTTGCCCGTGCATCAGTCACTCCGCAAACAAGCGTCTTTGATCCTGCACCGTGGCAAGAAGACTTTTCCCAGTTGCTGGCCGCAATGTCGGAACATTACGCTAACCTTGAATGGGCGCTCAAAGGGCGTCACATGAATCTTGCAAAATTGCGTCAAACCACCGAAATCGAACTAAGCCAAGCGCAAAGTGACGTTCAAGCTCGTGCCATTTTCGACAAATTTCTGGATGCCTTTGGCGACGGTCACCTGCAAATTACATGGCCAGAGGCAATTCGGCAAAAAACCGCTGCCGGTTCGTCGCCGACCAGAAACTCGGCCATGGATTTTTGCAACCGGCTTCGCTACAGCCATAAGGACAACAGACCTGGAATAAATTTTTCCACTCTGCAGCGATTCACCACAATCGGGGGTGAAGAAGCTACATCGTTCCCGGGTGGGCTGCTCATCATGCCCCACCATCAAAAAATCGGAATTATCCGTATCGGTCTGTTTGCTGAAACTGGTTATCCTTTAGCTTGCGCGCAGATCGTTCAAAACCTGAAACTCAATCCTACGGTCGCATGCAATTCATACTGTCAGGATAATCTTCAACTGGGTGTAGCAAATTATCTCACCGCCGCCCTCACCCGTCGTGCGGCAATCTTGCGCAAGGCCGGCGCAACCAACCTTCTGATTGATATCACCGGCAATGGAGACGGAACAAATTGGGTGGAGGCTGCGGTACGCGCTCTGAGTCCAGTCCCGCTCCGAGAAAATAAATATGCTTTCGTTAGATCCGAGCATTGGACCAGTGAATTGCAAGACCGGCTCAGGGATGTCGAAAGTGATTTGATAAATACACACGGTCCACGCACGATTTTTAATTTAGCGCGCGTGCGCCTACAAAATGCAATTCGTGCGAGTAAGCAACGATGCAATCGCAGCTCCGTGTGGCGAGACAACACGTTGCACTGCTCACAACTGGTGAAGGGCATCCTGTTCTTATCAGGGATACTTCCCTATGCCAAGCCTGGCAGTTATCGCGGTTTTGCTTTCCGCACCGTTTTGTTCCCCCCACTTCGCTATAATTACACCGAAGCTATAAATCGCCTGCCGCTTTATGTGGCGGTTGACAGAAATACCTGGTCGGCAGCGGAATACTTCCCGGCCATTTTGCAGGATAACCACGCAGCTACAATCATCGGCGACATAACTGGCGGTGCCGGCTGTGGCTATACCAATGGCGGTATTCCCACGACGTTAAAGAACTCCGGAGCCAAGGTGGAAATGCCGGATTGCGTTCGCCTTCGTGCCGACGGTACCAATGCGGTCAATGGCGTGGTTCCAGATATTCTTGTTCCTTTAGCGCGCCGCGATTCCGACTACCAACGTGCCTATAAGCTCTATGTTGCATTGGAAGCAACACCCAGTCATGGAATGAGGTAACGCAACGTTTTGCTACGGCGTAAAGACCAGACTGCAGCAAGTCACGCCGCCTTCAGCCTTTGCAAGTTCGGAACCATCCACGGTACGCACGCGGATGCCCTGCATTTTCAGCCGTTCCAGCGTCCGCGGAAATGCCTCGGGATAAATCACGGTGTCGGCGATAAGCAAGGCATTTGCCGCGAACGGCTCCGACGGCGCCGCATCGATGAGTTTGAAGTCTTGAAACACGGGCGCATCAGTCCAAGATCTGTTGATGAGTAACGTATTCCCCGCAACTTGGGTTACGGCAGATTTCAGATGCAGGCAATCTCTTAGTTTCACGGCATTCACAACATAGCCGAAGGGCAGAAGCACGCGTTGCAATTGCTCGATACCTTCGCGGTTGCTGCGTTTGGACAGACCTACATAGAGCGTTTTGCCGACCCTTAACACGTCGCCGCCGTCCAACGTGCCGGGCGGCTCGATATAAAAGAGCTTGCGATAGCGCTTCAATGCCGCGGCAATTGAAGCGGTCTCGGCGCGCCGCGATTTCGCTCCCGGCCGGGTAATCACCGCCAGTTCGTCCAGCACAACGGCAGTGTCTTCCACAAACACTGAATCTGGCAGTTCCGGCTCTGCTGGCAATCGGATCAGCTTGCAGCCCAGTTCTTCCAGAAGCTTTTCGTATTGATGGTGCTGCACGTTGGCGCGTCGTACATCTATTGGCTCGCGGGTTAGATGCGTAAGCTCGCACTCGACAATGCGCGGACTGATTTCACGGGTAATGGTAACAAGCATGTAAAGAACTTCCCCCGAATGGTAAATGCCTGGCCCTGACTTATATCTCGTCCAACGCCCGGCGATACGCCTTGCGCACCAGTTCCTGAAAATGATGCACGCCGGATTCTCGCTTGGGTGAAAGCCGGCCTGCGGTATAGGCGCCGGATTCCAATCCAATCTGCACGCGCTCACAAATGGCGATGTCCTCTTGCTGTACTTCGTCGCTGAATCGCAGATCGTCGGCGATCAAGGTTTTCGCAGCTTTGGATTCCGTATCCGCATACCAGTAATCAAACAACACACGGCAGCGCCGCTCTGACACCGGCACCACCTGATTGATTTGCAGGCGCCCCGGCAGGATGTTGAGCATGATGTTGGGAAATATAAAGTAGTACTGGGCCTCTCCGGTAGCATACATGCCCTCGCCGCCGCTCACGGGACTGTGCTGCCAGGAATACCATTCGGCGGTGTGCGTGGTGTAGTTGCGGTAATCCAATAGCTTGTTCAGCGCCGTATGCACGTGCGGCAGATGATAACCTTCCAGATAATTGTCCACGTACACCTTCCAGTTGCAGTGGACTTCGTAGGCAACGCGCTCGTGGAAATGCAGCACCGAAAGTTGCATGGGCGCAATACGCTCTGAAATGCCGGCCAGGATTTGATCCAGCGCCACGCCGGGATCCGCCACCGCTGCGAACACCAAGCCCTGCCATTCCGCCACGCGCACCGCATCGAGATGGATGCGGGAGATGTCGAAGCCTTCCGCTTCCTGCATCTCGTGGGCGGCGCGCAACTGGCCTTCGAGGGTGTAGGTCCAGCCGTGATACTTGCATTGCAACTGGCGTGCATGGCCGTTTTCCAAGGCCAGCGGCCCGCCACGGTGACGGCAGACGTTGAAGAACCCGCGCAGCACGCGATCCTCACCGCGCACCACGATCACCGGTTTGTGGGCGATCTCAGCCACCAGGTGATCGCCCGGTTCGGCGACTTCGGCGGCGCGTCCTACAAGCTGCCAGCTATGCGCGAAAATGCTTTCGGCGTCGAAGGCGTGAAACGCGGAATCGGCATACACGCAGGCCGGAAGCGTGAAGGCACGCTGGAGCGCTTGCGGCACGAGGTCTTCGCGTCGCAATGCGGGAGGGATGGTCATGGTCATCGGAAGTGTCACGTTCTCAAAATATCAGCAACAGCGCAACGGCTGCGCTCAAAACGAAGAAGCGGGTTGCGCAAGGAACTCCCGCTCTGCCGGCGTGGATTCACGGCCGAGGACGGCGTTGCGGTGCGGAAAGCGGCCGAAGCGCTCAACGACGGCCTTATGGGCGAGTTCATACTTGAGATTCTCGGCCAAACCGAGTGCACGGAACAGGCGTTCGGCTTCAGTATGGATGGCGCGCGACTCGCTGTGCATGTAGGGCATGTACAAAAACAGGCGGCGCGGCGGTGCGAGTGCCCGATCCGCGCCGACACGTACGGCTTCCTGAGCGAGCACCAAGGCCATGCCGTCACAGGCGAAAGCCTGTGGGCTGTCGCGGAACTGATTGCGCGAGAACTGATCCAGTACGATGATTTCCGCAAGCCGCCCTTCGGGCGTGGCACGCCATTCGAACAGCTCGCCTTGTGAGGCCGCGCGATGGGTTTCCGAAAAGCGCTCGCGGATCAGCTTGTCAAACGCCGCGTCCCTCTCGAAATGCTGCTCGGGTTTGACTTCTTCAAACCAGAATTTCAACACATCCTGAAAATTCATTCTGCTCTCTCGCGGTCTTCATAATGATGCCAAATGCGAAGCACTACGATGGTGTCCGCATGAATGGTGTAGCGGACAACATACATTCCGAAGACCATGTCCCGCATGGCTTGCGGATCCGGCGCCGACGCAACCGCCCGGCCCATTTGTGGGAACAAGCGAAGATGCTCAAGACGGCTGAGCAATTCGGCCGCGATACGCGCGGCGGCCGCTGGATTCTTGTCGGCGATGAACTGCCGTAACCTGATGAGGTCGGCAACGGCCCCTTCGGAATAGGCCAGCCTCATTCCTGTCCGGATTTGGGAGGCGGCAATTCATTGTCACTCCCCCAGCTCCGCAACCAGGCATGCACTGCCTCTCCGGACACCGTCTTGCCCCGGGTCACCGATTCCATGGCCGCCAAAGTTTCCTGCCAGCGAGCCTGTTCCAGCTTCTGATTGGCGATGAACTCCTTGATCGCCTGATTTATCAACCAGCTTTTGCTTCGATGCAGCTTGCCCGCCATCGTCTCCAGGCTTTTTTCAAGCTCCGGCTGCAGTCGAACCGTGGTCACGCTCATGTCATGCTACCTCGCCACAAGATACAATGTATTACATTGTATCATGCTCGGGCTGCCATGCACTGTTCAAACAGTGCGGGTGACAGCACTATGCCAATGAGGACGCGACCGATCGCTATTTCAGATATTTTTCCATCCACCCCACCCAGCGGCGGTAAACATCGGTGGTTTGCACGATATCGTGCGGGAAATGCGTGGTCTCGGGATAGGCGTAGAACTCGACGGTCACGCCGTTGTCACGCAACCCGTGATACCACTCTTCGGCGTTGACGAACGGCACATTGGCATCGTCCACGTCACTCATCAGCAAGGTCGGCGCCTTGACATTGCGCACGTAGGTAATAGGCGATTGCTCACGTCAGATCTTCCAGCCCGCGTTCGTCCACGGCGAGGAACCGAAGAAATACCGGTCGCCAGTCTGGTAATACGCGATGGTGTAATCCATCACCCAGTCGGTGAGCGGCGCGCCCGCGACTGCGGCTTTCCACACGTTGTAATGGCCCGTGAGCCAGGTGGTCATGTAACCGCCGTAAGACCAGCCGGTCACGCCGATGCGGTTTTTGTCCACGCTGCCGAGTTTTTCGACCGCCGCGAGGCCCGCCATCACGTCCTTGCCCGGTCCTTCGCCGGTGTCGCGGTAAATCGCGTGCTGGTATTGGTCGCCGAGATTGATGCTGCCGCGGTAATTGGGCTGAAACACCAGAAATCCGGCGGCCGCCAGCAATTGCGGCAGCGGCGAGAAGCGCACCGTGGATGCGCCTTCCGGCCCGCCGTGGATCACCAGCACCAGCGGATACTTTTGACCTTGTGTGTAGCCGACCGGATAGGTCAGCACACCATCCCCGTGGAAACCGTTGGGGCCGTTCCATTCAATGGAATGCGTGCGGCCCAGACTCAGGCCATCCACAAACGCGTTCACATTGGTGAGCCGCCGCGGCCGCGCGTTCACTGAATCCATGACGTACAGCTCATCAGGGTGACTGGCGGTGCTGCCAATGAAAGCGATCGCGCCATTCTTCGCGACACTCATGTCGCCGCTGGCATCCATGTCTCCGAGATTAAGCAAACGCGCCTTGCCGGACACCGGCTGCTCCCACAGCACCGAGCGCGTGCCGAGTTCGCCAGCGGTAACCAATGCCTTGCCATCCAACCAAACGTAGTTGTTGAAATTCCGCGCCAGCGCGGCCGTGGCGTCATGGGTCTTGCCGCTGACATTCACATACACCGCGTTGCCGTTGTTCTCATCACCGTTGCGCGGGCGCTGAAACGCAAAATCATTGCTGTCCGGCGCATAGGCAAGGCTGACCGCGCCCTGGGCTGAAACCAGCATGGTCAGCGCTCCGCCATTCACGCTCACCTCAGCGATCACCGAGTGGAACGACGGTCCCCAATACGAACTCGTATACTGCGTGAATGCGATGCGTTGACCGTCGCGGCTCCAGGCAGGCGGCGTGGCTCCGCCCTGTTCCGTATCCAGGCTGAACGTACCTTCCGTGAGCTGCTTCGCCTTTCCGCCGGCGCTCGACACCACCCAGAGCTGCCACGCCGCCACGGCGTTTTTCAGCAGGAAATTGCCCTCGGTTACCTGGAATACCTTGTTGTGTTCCTTGATGGCCTTTCCGTTGAGCGGCGGATCCTGCGCAATGAACGCGATCTGCTTGCCGTCCGGACTCCAGGCATAGGTGTCAATCCCCTGCTTGTTGTCGGTGATGCACGTTGCATCGCCGCCGTTCATGGGCATGACAAAAATCTGTGGCTTCTTGGTTTCCGTGTCCTGAGCCAGAAACGCAAGCCGCGTACCGTCCGGCGACCAGCGCGGCGAGGACACATCTTCACGGTTCACAGTCAGTGCGCGCCGCGTACCGGTCGCCGCATCCACCAGGTCAATTTCCTGCTTGGCCTTGTCGGTCTTCCAGTTCGGCGTCGAAACAATGACCGCAATCTCCTGGCCATTGGGCGAAATCTGCGGATCACGCAAAGTCACGAGCTTTTGCAGGTCACTCAACTGGAACGTGGGCGGTGGTGCCGCTATCGTGGCGAGGGGCCATACTGAACACCACAGCAGAGTTAGCGCAACGGGCAAGGTAGCTTTCATGTTGGTTTCCTCAATTTCCAATGTTTCCGGTAGTCGGATTCTGCTCACCGGACAAATGCAAACGCATCAAACTTTTGAACAGTTTACCGTGATTGGACACTCTGAGATGCAGCAGTTCATGCACAATGACGTAATCCTGAAAATCCCGCGGCTGGCGCAGCAGCCGGGTGCTGAAGCTCACCCAGCCGGCTGCGGAACAGGACGCCCATTTACGCCGCATTCGCTGAACACGGACGACGTTCGGTTTGACGCGGAGCCGGTCCGCCCAAGTGTGCACTCTGGCTTTGAAGCGCGCGCGTTCCTTCTCTGTCCGCGTCATGCACTATAGAGTCGCAAGATGGTGTCAGCCAGCTCCACCATGCGCTGCCGGCCTACCTCTATCAGCAGGATTTTGTACAGTTCGGCCTTGAGTTGCCGCAGTTCCTCGGGACTGACGGCGTAATTGGGATAACGGACAAAACAGGCGGCTGTCCTGCGTGTCAGTTCCACGGCTTCCGCAAGCCCGGTTACTTTCAAATGCAAATACACGGCATATCCACGGGCATCGAAACCCAGGCGTTCCCGCTCCACTTCCGCCGCCAGGCGCTCCCGCATAAGCGCTTCCAACCGTGCAAGCGCGTCCCGTGTGGAAAGCTTGCGTTCTTCGAGAGCGTCCAACACCGCCTCGGCACGCTCACCGATGGGGATGAGATAAGGCTGCTGCTCGCCTGCCTGCGCTGCGGCCTCGCGCAAGCTGCGCACCAGATTCATGATTTTGGCAATATCCGAACCCTTGCCGCGTTTAAGCGCCGCCAGCGCCTGCTCGTCAAACTCCACCACCGAGCCGGCAGCAGGTCCATAAGTGCTCGCCGTCTCGCGCACCAGCAATTCGGTCTTTCGCGCCAAGTTCTCGTAGAACGTGGTTTTCGTCCCGTAGGCATTGCGCAGCATGGTGTAAAGATCCGCCAGCCTTTGATAATCGTCCACGTAGTCGCGCAGTTCCGGCGAGGGCGAGAGGATTTCATAAAGGGTTTCGATCTCCTTATATAAATCCACAAACGTCTGCCGCCGGTCTTTATCCAGCAATTCTTCGTATAAAAGATGTTCCAGTTGCTCGTCCTTGCCGCCCTTGAGCGGTTTCAAATAATCCTGAGCCGGCTCGTGCATCAGCTCCTGGAAGCGAGCCAGAAGCCGGTCCAAGTCCTCGATGACACCGGATACCTCATCCGAATCGAACGCCAGCGCCTTGTTGAGTTCACGCAACACGCCAATGAAATCCACCACCAGGCCGCAAGGCTTGCGATGGCCCGCTTCATCCTCGTAAGGCCGGTTCACGCGCGCAATGGCCTGCAACAACACGTGATCGCGCATGGGTTTATCGAGATACATGCAATAGAGAACCGGCGCGTCGTAACCGGTGAGCAGTTTGTCGGTGACGATCAGAATTTGCGGCTGTTCTCCGGGTTTTCTGAAAAGCTTGCGGGCGTTCTTCTCCGCGGCCTCGTCCAGTTGCAATGCAGCCACCAGCGGCCGCTCTACCGTGTCGTTGGTATTTTTTGTATACACCGGCACGGCCACGTCCGGCGGCAGGTACTTGTCCAACGCACGCTTGTAGAGCGCGCAGGCTTCCCGGTCCACCGCCACGAGAAACGCTTTGTATCCCAACGGCGCCACGTTTTCCTGGAAGTGCTGCGCCACGAAGCGCGCCACCTTGTCCACCCGTTCATCGCTTTTGAGCACCGTGCGCAGCGTCACTGCACGCTCCAAGATGCGGTTCAGTTCCTCGATGTCACTGACGCCCTCGGCCTCCTTGAGGCTCAGGAACTCCTTTTCCAGAACGTCCTTGGGCAGAGTCACGTCCGCGGGTGCCAGCATGTGGCGCAGCTTGAGGGTTGTGCCGTCGGCGATGGACTCGGCGATGGAGTATTTATCCAGATAGCCCTTCTCATCCTCACGTCCAAATGTTTTGAACGTGCCTTTGCCGTAGGCAGTCAAATCCACCGGCGTGCCAGTAAACCCGATGAGCGTGGCGTTGGGCAGCGCGCCCATCAGGTAATTGCCGAGATCACCGCCGGTGGACCGGTGCGCCTCGTCAATCAGCACGAAGAAATCGTTGCGCGTGCAACTGTTCTCCCTGATGTCGTTGAACTTGTGAATCATGGAAATAATCAAGCCGCGAAAATCCCGATCCAGCAGCTCCTGCAAGCGCGCCTTGCTGTCGGCACGCATCACGGCGATATCCTTGTTTTGCATCTCCCCGAGCAGCGCATCCACCCAGTCGGACAACTGGCCCTCCAGCTCGTTCCTGTCCACGATCAGCATCACCGTGGCGCCGGGAAAATGCGCCTTGTCCTCCAGAATCAGCCGCGCCACTGTGAGCAGCGTGAAGGTCTTGCCGGACCCCTGCGTGTGCCAGACCAGACCCGTGTGTTTTCCGCCATCGGCGCAACGCCGCACCACTTTCTGCGCGGCCCGAACCTGATGTTGGCGCAGCACGGTTTTGCTGAGTTCGTCATCCTTCACATAGAACAGAATCCAGTCCTTCAACATTTGCAGAAAGCGTGGCTTGTCGAAAAACACCTTGACCTTGTCAGCGTAGTTGCCGGGCTGCTCGTCTTTCCAGTTGAACACTGCATTGCGGTTGTAATTCCAGGTGACGCCGTAGAAATACTCGATCAAGTGCGTGATATTGAACACCTGGGGTGCGATCAGCATTTCCGGTGTTTCCAGTTCGTAACGGCGTAACTGCACCAGTGCCTTCTGCATGGCATCTTTGGATTTCGGATTCTTATTTTCGACAATCGCCACCGGAATGCCGTTCACCAGAAACATCACGTCGGCGCGGTTGCCCTTGCGCGAATTGCGATAACGCCATTCCCAAGTGACCTGAAACACGTTGCTTTCGACATTTTCGTAATCCACCACGCGCACATGGCGGTGGCGTTTCTCGGCTTCCACGAATACTGTTTGCTCGCCCCGCAGCCAGCGCAGCATGTCGTGGTTGCCTGCGACGCTTGCCGGCGCGCTTTCCATGCGCTGGATCACGGCCTGCACATTCTCCGACGTTACCACGCTGGGATTGAGCCGCAGCAGCGCTGCTTCCAGTTCGTCGTAGAAGAACACGCCCTCCTCGCCGCCACGCTTGCTGAGCGCCACAGCTTCGGTCACCGGTTTCCAGCCCGCCGCTTCCGCATGGCGGACCAGCGGAAATTGCACCGTACCGGCTTCGGAGGCGAAAGTGGTCATACCTTCAGTCCGTCATTCCGGCGCAGGCCGGAATCCAGCGCCTTGCGACCATTTTCCCGACGCCGATAAAATCGGCTTGAATCACGCCGGTCCTTGTCCCAAACTAACGGCCGGAAATGCTGCCAATTCGAACCGGCGCCGTATGGCGTGCCTTCCGAGAGGATAGAGTTGGCAGTTTCTTTTCTCAGGCAATTGCAGGATTTGTAGAGGTCCCCAGTAACGGCGTCAGCCCGAAAGGGTCGAATCCTCGAACCTGGGGCCTGCACTTTTTTCAAAGGTCCCACCCCGGTGACAAAAGCCCAGTGGGCTTTCTCGAAAGAGTAGCCGGGGTGGTCATCCTTTCCGTCGAAGGCTAAAATCCTTGCTAATCCTATGACCCGGAGGTGGATCGCCCGCAAGGGCGAACGTAAAAAGGTCCCTTCGGGGGTCTTTTTATTGCAGGAACAAGAACTTAAGCTTGCCCAGCCGTCTGTCGGCATTCCAGATAATTTATCGGAGAAACCTTGAATATTAAGCATGCTTAACCTATCCTTTTTAGCCAGTCGGGTGCTGCTTGTCAGCTCGATATGGTTCGCCCAGCCTGACTCCAAATTCTTTACAGCCCAGCAAACAAGCTGGGCTGTTCTGTTTTGTAGGCCAGCCATTCTTCTTGCGCGAACTTCACTAATTCAGAGTCATCTGGCCACACTTTCAAGCCGTCCAATTTTTCATTCCCCGTCTGCTGCGAAATGTAAAAAAATGGGAGCATCCGCTCAAAGAAGGAATAATGAAAATCCTTGTCGCGGAACGCCCGGTAAACGTTATAACCGCACAAATCAGCAAGCTGAACACCATTTGATAACTTGCTATCCGTAAAGAAGGGATACTCGACAATATGGTTGAAAAATATATTCCGGTTCCCTTCCCGTTGAAACCAAGCATGCTTCATTGTGAGAGCCCGATTTATTGTCTTATCGGTATCGTCCATGACAATTACCCCTTGATGTTTTGGATGAAACTCAGATAAAAAATGTTCGATGCGTTCCAGCAAAAGCTCGTACGCTTTTTTATGCAACTTAATATGATCCATGTGGCTTTGCAATTTGCGCTTGTCCACAACCACCGTGAATACCCGCATGTGATTAGGCATCATTTGGGCATAAAAAGTCTCGGCCAAACGCGTCCGCTCTTCTGGAAGTAACTCAGTAAGAAATCGGCTGTGACTTTTGCGCGTTCTCTCGACACGCAGCCAACTTGATTTGACTTCGCAATCTGCAAGATCAAATTTTAGCTTTTGGTCCCGATGAAGCCTTTGTGCCAACCCAAGCTTTACATCAGTAATGCGCTTCTCGAATTCCCGCCAGCGCCGTTCGTAAAGAGAAATCGCCGTTAGCACGTACAGATGATCCTTCGTTATACGACTGCCATCACTATTTATGTACTCAGTACCCGGATCGCGGCTTCCAGATTCATCTATGTAGAAAAAATACACGGCTATGCTTCCAGCTCAGAGGTATCAATATCCAAATCGGTGACGCGAATTTCGGCGGTCATGAGTTTGTGCAGCAGCGTCTGGAAGAGGCCGTTGAGCGCCGCACGTTTTTTATGGTGGTGCGCGAGTTTGCGGTCAATGGCAGCGAGAGCGGCGGCGATGTCGCGTTGTTCATTTAAATCAGGTACTGCTATGGGCCACGGATCAAGAAATTGAATGTTGATGTTTTTTTGCGTTCCTTTGGGAGCGAGCCGATTCATAATCGGCTGTTGAAGTTGCAAAAAATACAATAAAAACTCGGTATCCGTAGTCGCGCTTGGCGAGATGGCTACAAGGCTGTCTGGGCAAGCACTATCGAAATCCAGAATTCCGACGAATCCGATATTCGCAGCGATGGTGATAAGGATCGTCCCCTTTGGGAAAACGCGACTTATGGCGATACCTTCTGTATTAAGAGTTTGGGTGTATTTTGTGATGTGTCCTTGCGAACGAACTACATCTCCTGTCTGTACAAATGGCATATCACCGCCATAGAAACGGGGCTCATTTCGTGGGCGATGCATAAAACGGCCACGTTCCAAACGAGCAATTTTTGATAAGGGAGCAATATTCCAACTCTCCGGCATCGGGCCGATTTCGGTTTCCTTGAGTGGTTCGCCGCGCAGGCCGTGGGTAAAGAGGTGCTGCATGGCGGATTGTTTGAGGTCGCGGATGGCGGCGATCAGTTTGTCTTGGGTAGCGATGGCACGCTGCACCTTCCACAGTACAGCGGCGATTTTTTCTTGTTCGGGTTTGGGGGGGGGTAAGCACTCAAAACTAGAGACTCCGTTCCACGACGTACGCGGGTGATTTACGCCTCGGGTCGTTGCGGTAGCCTGATCACGGAAAGCTTCGGAATGAACGAGTCCCAGCACATAGGCTGCGACGACATTAGGCTTAGGCCGGAGAACCAGAATATCGGTTGAGCAAATGCCCCCACGGTCCACAAGGATTGCTTTGTCGAGGTATGGACGCAATTTCCCGTAAAGAATGTCACCACCCTGGAAACGAGTCTTTGCACTGGTTACGTTGTCTGGATGACCAAAACGATTTAGCTGGAACGCGCCGCTGTCGATGTGTTCGAGGCCCACGTACACTTCGGTCTCGGCGGTGAAAGGGAGACATGTGTCCGCAACGCAGTCGACAAGATCAGCGAACCGCGTGGGAGGCACTGGATTCCGGCTCTCGCCGGAAACTGCTCCTGCATTTCCAGTGCTTCCGCCTTCCTTGGCGGTCGCGCGGAAATGATGGCGTAGATCAGGGCGCGGCATGATTGCCCTCACCCGCCGCTGCGCTGCGGCCTCTCCCGAAGGGAGAGGCGGTCTGGATCTTCTCCCTCGCCCTCCGGGAGAGGGTCGGGGTGAGGGCGGCCAAGCTGCACAAGAACTTCCGCCAGCTCGACATCCAGCGCCGTTTCGTCTTTCTTCAAAGAGTCCAGTTCCGCGACGATCTCGGGAATCTCGCGCAGGGTTTTGGCATCGCCGTTGGCGATGTAGCGTGAGGGCGAGAGGTTGTAGTCGTTTTCGGCCGCCTGTTCGCGGGTAATGACGGCCGCGAAGCTTTCCGCCGGCTCGCCCTTGAGAAAGGCCGTGGCGATCTTACCGATGGCCTCTTCGGTGAGATAGTTCTTGGGTGTGCCTTTTTTGAATTCGCGGCTGGCGTTAATCAACGTGATTTTGCCTGTGCGCGCCCTGGGCTTGTTTCGGCGCAGCACCACGATGATGCCGGCGGCAGTGGTATTGTAAAACAGGTTGTCCGGCAGCAGGATTACGCCATCAATAAGATCCTGCTCCACGAACCATTTGCGGACGTTGCGTTCGCGGTCCTCGTTCTTGCTGCCGCTGCCGCGGGTGACGGCGCCAGTGTCGAGCACCACGGCAGCGCGGCCGTCGTCCTTCAGGCAGGTAAGGGTGTGCTGCAGCCAGGCCCAATCGGCCTTGCCGGTAGTGATGCCGCCGGCGGATTCGAAGCGCTCGAAGGGATCGTTTTCGTACACATCGGGCGGGAACGGCTGGTTCCACATGGGATTGGCCACCACGAGGTCGAATTTCCGCAGGCGGTTGCCGTCGCGGTACTTGGGGTTGCGCATGGAATCGCCGCGCAGCACGTCGCCCTGCATGTCGTGGATGATGCGGTTCATGCAGGCGATGGCGTAGCTCGCGCCGGTGAGTTCCTGACCGTAGAGCTTGAGCGGGATCTTGGAGAGCGGATCGAGGCGCTTGCAGACCAGTTGCAGCTTGATGAGCAGGCCGAAGGAGCCGCAGGCGTAGTCGTGGCATTCCTCGCCGGGGCGGGGTCTGAGAATTTCCGCCATGAGAAAGCCCACTTCCGTGGGGGTGAAAAACTCGCCGGCGCTCTGGCCCTGGCCCTCGGCGAACTTGCGCAGCAGGTATTCGTAGCAGCGGCCGAGAAAATCCGGCTCCACGTCGTGCAGCCCCAGGCGATAGCGCGGATCGGAGAAGGTTTCGATGACGCCCTTGAGCGCACTGTCGGAAATCTCGCGCTCGCCGCCCGCCCCCACGTGGGCGAAATCCACCTGGTCAATGACGCCCGCGAGCGCGGGACTGTGTTTGACGATGGCGCGAACGCTGGTGGTGAGCTGCTCACCCAGGGATTTGGGTTTGTGATCTTTGGGCCAATCAAAAGGCTCGCGGCCGGCCACCACCGGCCAGCGGGCTTCGGGCGGAACATAGAAACGCACCAGCGTGGGATCGCTTTCAATGACGGCGCGCGCGGTGTCACGTTCGCCGAACTGCTCGGCGAGGCGCGCCACTTCGTCGTCGAACACGTCCGAGAGGCGCTTGATGAACAGGAGCGGCAGCAGGTAATCCTTGAACTTGGGCGCGTCTTTCTCGCCGCGGATGGAGCAGGCGGCGTCCCACAGCATTTGTTCCATGCTCTTGTTGCCGAGCACCTTGCTCCTGCTGACGCCGCGCCGGCGGCGCGATGGCTGCATTGATTCGGCCGGTTTCGCATCGGCGGCATCACCCGGCGACAGGCCGGCTTCCTCCGCAAGCGCCAGAATGGCGTCGCGCTGGGCCTTCTGCGGCATGGATTTGCCGGTTTCCCAGCGGTTGACGGTGGCGAAAGCCACGTCGAGCCGCTTCGCCAGTTGCTCCTGGCTCAGGTTCAACTCGGCACGAAGCCGGGTGAGAAGTGGAATGATCTGTTCTGTATCCATTAGTAAATGATATATCAAAAATAGCTTAAATAGCATCTGCTGTTTATTAGATTCTGCAATTCGTGAGTTCTTTATTTCAAGAATCGTTTCACTTTACATTTCAAAATAGCAGGCCTATTCTTGTAGGAGCCTGTTTATTAAAGACTTTCTCGCTTTCAGCCCTTCTAATA
>JBAVYM010000004.1:0-2570 GCA_049698775.1 Gammaproteobacteria bacterium | reverse complement strand
ACAAGGAAGCGGATTCCATCCTGCATCGCGTCCAGGAAGGCACCGAGAAGCCGCGGCCCAAGGTGCTGTTCGAACCGGGCGAGATGGTGCGCGTGATCCACGGGCCGTTCAACGACTTCAACGGCGTGGTGGAAGAAGTGAATTACGAGAAGAACCGGCTGCGTGTGGCGGTGCTGATTTTCGGCCGCTCGACGCCGGTGGAACTGGAATTCAGTCAGGTCGAGAAATCCTGACGGACCGGCGCCATAGGCGCCAGTGGTACTGCGTGCTCAGTGCTACGTGCTGCGTAAAGGTTCGCTTTACACGCAGCACGAGGAACGCGGCACTGGCTTTTAAATGTCGGGGAGCCTGCGATAAACAGGCGCTAGTACCCACGAGGAGTGAAACATGGCAAAGAAAATTCAGGCATTCGTGAAACTGCAGATTCCCGCGGGCCAGGCGAATCCCGCCCCGCCGGTCGGGCCGGCGTTGGGCCAGCAGGGCGTCAACATCATGGAGTTCTGCAAGGCGTTCAATGCCCAGACCCAGAAATTGGAGCAGGGTCTGCCGATCCCGGTGGTGATCACGGTCTATAGCGACCGCAGTTTCACCTTCATTACCAAAACCCCGCCGGCCTCGGTACTGATCCGCAAAGCCATTGGCCTGGAGAAGGGCAGCGCTACGCCCAACACCAACAAGGTGGGCAAGATCACCCGCAAGCAGCTCGAGGAGATCGCCAAGATCAAGATGCCGGACATCACGGCGGCGGACCTGGATGCGGCGGTGCGCACCATCGCGGGCAGCGCCCGCAGCATGGGCGTGGACGTGGAGGGCTTGTGACATGAGCACCAAAATCAGCAAACGCATGCGCGCCATCAAAGAAAAGCTCACCCCGGGCAAGCAGTACGCAGTGACCGAGGCCATGTCGTTGGTCAAGGAATTCTCCAAGGTGAAGTTCCGGGAAACCGTGGATGTGGCGGTGAATCTCGGAATTGACGCCAAGAAGTCTGATCAAGTGGTGCGCGGTTCGACTGTGCTGCCGCACGGCACCGGCAAGAGCGTGCGCGTGGCGGTGTTCGCCCAGGGCAACAATGCGGAAGCCGCCAAAAAGGCCGGCGCCGATATCGTCGGCTTTGAGGATCTGGCCGAGAAGATCAAGGCCGGTCAGATGGATTTTGACGTGGTGATCGCCAGCCCGGATGCAATGCGCATCGTGGGTCAGTTGGGGCAGATTCTCGGCCCGCGCGGTCTGATGCCGAATCCCAAGGTTGGCACGGTTACCCCGGACGTGGCCGGCGCGGTGAAGAATGCGAAAGCCGGCCAGGTGCGTTACCGCGCCGACAAAGCCGGCATCGTGCACTGCACGATCGGCAAGACGGATTTTGAGGCGGACGCACTCAGGGAGAATTTGCACGCGCTGTTGGCGGATATCAACAAGGTCAAACCGGCCACCGCCAAGGGCATTTATCTAAAGAAGGTAACGGTGTCCTCAACCATGGGTCCGGGCATCGTGATTGACCAGAATTCGCTCACAGAGTGAGCGAATTCTGGGTGAGGGGTGAGGAGTCGGGCGTGAGGAGTCGCGCTACATCTTTCACCAAATATGACTTTTGAATTTGAGGTAGCCGAAAACCAGGCAACCGTGAAGAGTTGAATCAGGGTCGGATGTGAGGTTTCCCCCTCACGTCCTTACCGCTCACTCCTCACTGCCGAAGGCGACGGCAACGTCAAAGACCGTGAGTGAAGCCGGGCAATGAAGACCGGTGACTTAATGGCGATGGCGCCGGCTCACGCAGACGGTGGAATCCGAATCAGGAAACTGGTTGGGTCACCGTGAAGCCCAGACGAGTGGGTGTAGGTGGACGCACGAAGGACCGCGCGTCTTGTGTAACGGTACCAATCAGGAGGTGACATCCGTGCCGATGAGATTGGAAGACAAGCAAGCCCTGGTTGCCGAGGTGAACGCGGTGGCGGCGAAGGCGCATTCCGCGATTGCCGCCGAATACCGCGGACTGAGCGTGGAGCAGATTACCAGCCTGCGCGTGAAAGCGCGCCAGGACGGGGTCTGGCTCAAGGTGGTCAAGAACACCCTGGCGAAAAAGGCGATTGCAGGCACCGAGTTCGAGTGCCTCAAGGACGCTCTCAAGGGACCGCTGATCCTGGCGTTCTCGAAAGAGGATCCGGGCGCAGCCGCGCGGGTCGTGAAGAGCTTCGTCAAGGACAACGAACGGTTCGTCGTCAAGGCGCTTGCGCTCAACGGCAAGCTCCTGCCGGCGGCAGATCTGGATCGGCTTGCCAAGCTGCCGACCCGCGAGCAGGCCCTGGCCATGCTCATGGGCGTCATGCAGGCGCCGATCGCCAAGTTCGTGCGCACTCTGGCTGAACCTCACGCCAAACTGGTCCGCACGGTAGCCGCCGTGCGTGATCAGAAGCAGGCGGCTTGATAAACCCATTTGAAAACATATCTATATAGGAGTTACGACGATGGCTGTTGCTAAAGAAGACATTCTGGAAACCATTTCCAAGATGACCGTGATGGAGGTCGTGGACCTGATCTCCGCGATGGAGCAGAAGTTCGGCGTGTCCGCGGC
>JBAVYM010000003.1:0-3498 GCA_049698775.1 Gammaproteobacteria bacterium | reverse complement strand
CCCTGGGTGGACCGGTGACCCTGACAGGGAGTGCAGTTGATTTAGTCTCAACCGTGAGCGGTTCACAGGCGCTGACGGTGAACAACAGCGGGTTGTTCACCATTGGTGGGAACATGAACATCGGCAGTCTCAACCAGATTGGTACGGGACTGAGCGACATCAATGCCAATATCACCACCACTACGGGCGGTATCAGTTTTGCGGGGCCGGTGGAACTCAGCACTAATGTCACGCTCGATTCGAGTGCGGCCGACGGCGCGGTACTGTTTGGCTCAACGGTGGATAACGCGGGAGCGACTGCTGAGAGCCTGACGATCAAGTCTGGGAGCGGCAGCATCACCTTTGACGGTGCGGTGGGTGCGGGCGCGCATGGCGCGATTGGGGCGCTCAGCACGTCCAGTACGGGAAGCACCACTTTCCAGGCGGCGGTCAAGGCGGCGAGTCTGACGGTGAGTGGTCCGGCGGCGATCAATGCCGCGAGCATTACTACGAGCGATGACCAGACCTATGGCGGTGCCGTAACCCTGGGTGCGGATACGACATTGTCCAGCAGTGGCAACGGTGCGATTGATTTCGCCTCGACGGTGGATGGCGCACACAACCTGAGCGTGAGCACCGGCGGCGTCACCACGTTCGGTGCGGCGGTGGGCAGCACGACGGCGCTGACCAGCCTGAGCAGCAGCGGCGGAGGTACCACCACGTTGGATGGCAACGTGAGCACCACTGGCGCACAGATATACAACGACGCGCTGACACTGGGTGCAGATGTGACGCTGACCAGCAGTGGCAGCGGTGCGATTGATTTTGCCTCGACGGTAAATGGCGCGCACAACCTGAGCGTGAGCACCGGTGGCACTACTACTTTCGGTGCGGCGGTGGGCAGTACAACGGCGCTGACCAGCCTGAACAGCAGCGGCGGGGGTACCACTACCTTGGACGGCAACGTGAGTACCACCGGTGCACAGACCTACAGCAATGCGCTGCTGCTGGGTGGCAATGTAACGCTGACCAGTGCGGGTGGCAGTGTGTTATTTGACAACACGGTGGACAATGCCGGAGCCAGCGCCGAAAACCTGACAGTGAATGCCATTGCCGGTGCAGTGACATTTACCGGTGCCGTGGGTGGCGGAATTCACGGTGCCTTGGCAGCGCTGACTTCCACCAGTGCAACCTTGAGCGTCAATTCGCTCAACATCGGCGCCGGTGGCTTGAGCCTCACCACGTCCGCCGGTCCCATTACGCAGGGTGATGCGTTCACCGTTGCGGGTGCCTCGATATTCAATGCCGGTGCCAATGCCATCACCTTGACCAATTTAAGCAACAGTTTCACCGGCGCGGTGTCTCTCACCAACAGCGGCAACAACAATGTGCAATTGTTCGACAACGGTGCGCTGCTGCTGGGCACATCGTCGGTGGGCAGCGGCACACTTTCAATCACTGCCGCCGATATCAGTGAGACTGGGGCCGCCACCCTCACCCAGGCCGCAGGCGCGGGTATTGCAAGCTTCACCGCGACCGCCGCCACCGGCGGCATCAACCTGGCCAATGCCAATGATTTTACCGGGCCGGTGGCGCTGGACAATCATGCGAGCAGCGGCAATCTGGTACTCAGTAACGGTGGCAATGCACTGATACTTGGCAATGTGAATGCCGGTACCGGTACGCTGACGGTCAGCGCTGCCGGTATCAGCCAGTTCAGCGGCGCCACTGTTACGCAAGCAGCCGGCGCCGGCACGGCCACTTTCAATGGCGGTGCTGGCGTTATTACACTTGCGAACAGCGGCAACAGCCTGACGGGCATGGTCCAGCTCAATAATACAGGGCCATTTGCGGTCACGCTGATCAATGACGGCGATCTGACGCTGGGTGGTTCGGCTCTTGGCACTGGTGCGGTGGATATTGTCAGCACCGGCAGCATCACGCAGAGTGGCAGCTTCACGTTTGGCGGGGCCACCACACTCTCTGCCGCCGGCAATCTGACGCTCAATGGTGTGCTGACCGGCGGCAGCAGCTTGAACCTCGATTTCGATCAAGCTAATGCCGGCGCCACGCTGGATTTCGGCAGTGCGGTTATCAACGTCGCAACGCTTACTGCCACCAGCGGCACGGGTACCGACATCTTCGATTTGCATAATGCCGGCATCACCGCTGGCACATTCACAATTACAGGTGGCGGCGGCAATGACACATTGGTGGGGCCAACTGCCGGCACCTACATTTGGAATATCAACGCTGCCAACACCGGCAAGCTGAGCTTCAGCAATCTCCACTTCACCGGTATTGGGAATCTGATTGGCGGAGCTGGCAACGATACATTTGCTTTCGCTAGCGGCGGCAGTTTGAGTGGCACCGTGGATGGCGGCGGCGGTGTCAACACGCTGGATTACAGCGCCTTTGGCAGTGCGGTGGCGGTAAACCTGAGCAATAACTCGTCCACGGCCATCAATGGCGGTGCGGCTGGCGGCTTCAGCAACATCGAGGCGCTGACCGGTAATGGGGCAGGTACAACCCTAACTGGTCCGGGAGGCATAAATAACTGGGACATCACCGGACTGAACGCAGGTGACATCAACGGTCCGGGTAACTTCAGTTTTACGCAAGTGTGGAACCTGACGGGTGCCGGGAGCCAGGACACATTCATCTTCAGTGATGGCAAGGGTGTACAGGGTGTCATCAGCGGGGGACCGGACGGCATCCTGGATTACCACCTGTACACGAGTGCGGTAAGCGTCAACCTAGGCACTGACACCGCGACCGGTACCGGCGGCATCAGCGGCATCACAAGCTTGACGGGAACCACGTCCGGTTCAAACCTGACAACCCTGATTGGCACCAACGCGAACAACGTATGGACCATCACCGGTACTAACGCGGGCAACCTGAACGGCAGCTTCACATTTGTGAATGTTGAGAACCTGACCGGCGGCAGCGGCAATGACAGCTTTGTGTTTGACAATGGCGCACTGGTTACCGGCATCGTGGACGGAGGTCCGGGCGGGAACAATATTCTGGACTTCTCGGCGTACAGCACCGCGGTGGGGATTACCCTCACGGGCTCCACCGTTTTTGGGTACAGCGGCAGCACGTCCGGAGTCCCGAACCCGACCGGCGGGTTTGCCGAGATCACGCAGATTGACGAACCGGCACTCTCCAATACCCTGACGTTGGCAAATGGCACGCCGGCAACGGTCACCATTGACAGCTCAGTACCCGCCAACCTGTTCAACCTGACGGTCAGTGTGGTGGGCGCACCCAACCTGCTATTCACGAACATCAACACGGTAAACGGCGGCAGCGGCGTGACCAACACGCTGATCAGCGGCGAGGGCACCAACAACCTGTGGACGCTGACCAGCGCGAACGGAGGAACTTATAACGACGGGCAGAGCCTGATCTTCAGCAATTTCGCCGACCTGGTGGGTGGCAGCGGCAACGACAGCTTCGTGCTGGCGGGTGGCAGCATCGTCTCTATTGATGGCGGTGGCGGCAACAATACCC
>JBAVYM010000002.1:0-39595 GCA_049698775.1 Gammaproteobacteria bacterium | reverse complement strand
GTCATAAACCTTGCCGTAAACCTGCGTGAACATGCTGGACTCGATGTTGCCGGCAATCAGGTCGGAGATCTCTTTTTGATTCGGCCAGATGTCCTTGAGGTAAACAGCCTTGCCGTCCTTGCCAATGCCCAGCGGATCGTTCACCAGGTCCACGATCATGCTGCCCGTCAGAGCGTACGCAACCACCAAGGGCGGCGAAGCCAGGAAGTTCATTTTGACTTCGGGGTGAATGCGGCCTTCGAAATTGCGATTGCCGGACAGTACCGCGCAGGCCGTCAAGTCGCCTTCGCTGATCGCTTTGCTGATTTCCGGCCGTAGCGGACCCGAGTTGCCGATACAAGTCGTACAACCGTAACCCACGAGATCGAATCCGAGGGCCGCCAGGTCTTCAAGTAGCCCGGCTTTTTTGAGGTAGTCGGTTACTACCTTGGATCCGGGTGCCAGGCTGGTTTTGACCCAGGGCTTGGGCTTTAATCCGCGTTCACGCGCGCGGCGCGCCAACAGACCAGCGCCGATCATGACTTCCGGGTTCGAAGTGTTGGTGCAACTGGTGATCGCGGCAATCACCGCGGCCCCATCCCGCAAGGTGAATTCTTCGCCATTCAGCGTCACATCGGAGGCGCCGGGTGTAATGACAGGATTTCCCTGGCCGGTGACCGCGCCACCTTCGTCCTCGAAACGCGCCTCTTCTTGCAGGCGCTGCGAGCGCTCGGCCGCCAGCTTGGCGGCATGTTTGCCGACGATATCCTTGGCTGATTTCAGAGGGATGCGATCCTGTGGACGCTTGGGCCCTGCAATGCTCGGCTCGATGCTAGAAAGATCCAGTTCCACAATCTGGCTGTACTCGGCGGGGCTCTGTCCCGGCTCGTGCCACAATCCTTGGGCTTTCGCGTAGGTTTCGACCAATTTGATGCGTGCTGCGCTCCGGCCGGTCAGCTTGAGATAGCTCAGGGTTTCGGCGTCAATCGGGAAGATTGCGCAGGTCGAACCGAATTCCGGCGACATGTTGCCGAGTGTGGCGCGATTCGCGAGTGGCAGATTGGGGACACCGGGTCCGAAATACTCGACGAACTTGCCGACCACGCCGGTCTTGCGCAGGAGTTCCGCGATGGTCAGCACCAGATCGGTGGCGGTGGCGCCCTCCGGCAGTTTGCCGGAAAGCCGGACTCCCACGACCTGCGGGATCAGCATGGTGGAGGGCTGGCCGAGCATCGCGGCTTCCGCCTCGATGCCACCCACGCCCCAGCCGAGCACACCCAGGCCGTTCACCATGGTGGTGTGCGAGTCGGTGCCGACCAGCGTATCGGGATACGCCTGAAGTTTGCCGTCCACTTCGCGCTCGAATACCACGCGCGAGAGATATTCCAGATTCACCTGATGACAGATGCCGGTATCGGGTGGAACCACCTTGAAATTCTCGAACGACTGTTGGCCCCACTTGAGAAACGAATAGCGTTCCTGGTTGCGTTCGAATTCCATTTCCGCATTCTTGGCGAGTGCGTCGGGGCTGGCAAAAAAGTCCACCTGTACCGAATGGTCAATCACCAGTTCCGCCGGTGCCAGCGGATTGATTTTCCCGGGATCACCGCCGAGGTCTTTCATGGCGTCGCGCATGGCGGCCAGATCCACGACCGCGGGCACGCCGGTAAAATCCTGCATCAGCACGCGCGCCGGCGTAAACGCGATTTCTTTGTCAGACTCAATCTTCGGATTCCAAGCGGCAAGCGCTTCGATGTCGGAGGCTTTGACACTCAGGCCGTCTTCGAGCCGGAGCAGCATTTCCAGCAGGACTTTGAGCGAATAAGGCAGCCGCGATACCCGATATTTCTTTTCCAGTACGCCGAGCTTGAAGATCTCGTATTGTTTGCCGTCTACAGCGAGCGTGGCACGTGCTTTGAAACTGTCTTTCATGCTGTCTCCGAAAAAGCGAAAGTAGCTGGCGGTTGTCAAACCGGGCCACCGAGAATGTAAAGACGTGAGCGCTATTATAAGACAACGGCGCGGAATCGGCAGTTCAGGCGTAGCGGCCACTCTCGCGCAGCAGGCGTTTCGCTTCTTTTTGCAGCCCGGCGCGCATGAACAGCAACATCCAGCGCGAACCGCCGCACTGCCGCCATAGAACCGCCGCGCGCAGACCGCCCAGGAGCAGGCTGCGCACCAGGTTGATGACGCGCTGGTTCTGCAGATGCAAGGCGTCGCCGGTGACCATGATGCGCGGCTGGATGGTGCCAGCGCTATGCAGGTAGGTGTCGGCGAGATTCGCCAGCACGTTGGTGTGAGTGGGTCCGAAATGTCGGATTTGATCACGTGCGCGTTTGACGCCACCTTCCAGCACCTGCTTGAGCGCGCGGCGGCGCATGACCTTGCCTTGCAACTGCAACAGGCTCAGGGTGTAGCGCAGCACCGTCACGTCGGCGGATTGATGTTCATCTCCCAGCAGCTTGGCCAGTTGTTGCAGACCGAAGCCGAGGCCGCGCAGATCGCCGAACACCTGTGGTACATCCTCGCTTTCGGTCTTGATGATGCTGCCGAGCGTGGCATGCAGCGACAGCTCATCAGTGCGAGCGCCGGTGGCCACGGCGTTGACCAAAGACGCGGCCTGGACCACGCCCGCGAGGGCCAGCACCCGATCTGCCAGCGGCCGGCTCATGCCGCGCTCCGGGCTGGCACGCCGGCGGCCGCCGCAGCGCTGCTGGATGCCAAGACCACTGCATTGATCACTCCGCCACCCAGGCATTCTTCGCCGTGGTAAAAAACCACGTATTGGCCCGGGGTCAGCGCCCGCTGGATACGATCGAAGATCACATGACAGTAATTTTCATTTTCAATCGTCACCTGGCAGGCTTGATCCGCCTGCCTATAGCGGGCCTTGGCGGTGCATGCGAATTGATGCGCCGGCGGCATTCCCGCAATCCAGTGCAGTTGTCCGGCAACAAGCGCTTGCTGTTGCAAGAGCGGATGATCGTGACCCTGAACCGCCACCAGCACGTTGCGCCGCAAATCCTTGGCGGCCACGTACCAGGGCATTTCCGTCGTAGCGCGCCGTCCACCAACGCCCAGCCCCTGGCGCTGGCCAAGCGTGTAGTGCATGAGTCCGCGATGCGAGCCGAGCACTTCACCTTCGATGGTTTCGATATTGCCGGGTTGCGCCGGAAGGTATCTGGAAAGGAATTCGCTGAACCTGCGCTCGCCGATGAAGCAGATGCCGGTGCTGTCTTTCTTGTCGTGATTGAGGAAACCGGCTGCACGCGCACGCTGGCGAACATCCTGTTTAAGCATACCGCCCACCGGAAAGATTGCGTGGCCCAGCGCGGTTTGTGGTACAGCGTGCAGAAAATAGCTCTGATCCTTGGCGGGGTCGAGGCCGCGCAGCAATTTCACGCCGGCATCGCCGTTCGTGGTTCGCGCGTAATGGCCGGTGGCAATAAACTCGGCGCCCAGCCGCAGCGCGTAATCCAGGAATGCCTTGAACTTGATTTCGCTGTTGCACAGCACGTCGGGATTAGGCGTGCGACCGGCGGCATGTTCATCCAGAAAATGACGAAACACGCGCTCCCGGTATTCGGCGGCAAAATTCACCATATGCAGTGGAATGTCGAGCGTCTCGCAGACTTGACGTGCGTCTTGGAAATCCTCGGCTGCCGTGCAGTAGGTCTGTTCCTCGCCGTCCTCCCAGTTGTCCATGAACAAGCCCTCTACCGCGTAACTCTGCTCCTTGAGCAGCAGGGCGGCCACGGCGGAATCCACTCCGCCCGACAAGCCGACAATCACACGGGTTTGGGCACCGGTACGCATGCGGTTATTTTACCCGGCCACGGACGCAATTACGCGCGGGCGGCCCTCAAGACAATCTCGGAGGGTTCCAGGCAGGTGAGGATATCCAACGGCAAGCGCCGGCCGGCAAGATGATCGTCAATGCAGTGTGTTACCAGTGGGCTGCGCAGCGTCACGTCGTCACGGTCCAATTCGGCCCGCGTGCACCAGCGCGGACCGACGATACCGTGATCCAGCGGCCAATCGGGATGGTGCCGGATGCACCGTCCGGAGAAGGCAATACGCAGGAAGGTTGAGCGCAGGTTTAGATTTTTCCAAAGATAGATGCCGGTGACCGCGTCCGGTTCGAACTCCCAACCGGTTTCCTCCCGGGTTTCGCGGCGCACCGCCTCGATAAAACTCTCGGCGTCTTCCAGATGACCAGCGGGGTTGTTGATGACCCGCTTGCCACGGACCTTTTCCTCCACCATGAGAAAGCGGTCATCGTGTTGCCCGATGGCGGCGACGGTGACGTGTGGGTTCCATTTCATGCAAGTAAATCTAACCCCGATGGATTCGTGGTATCAAGGATGAGATCTGTAAATGGTTAACTCCGTCACAAACCCAGACGGCGAAACTCGGGTTCGGGTTCAGCCTGTTCCCAGATTTCCTCAAACAAGCGCAAGAGCGTGCGGGCTTCGAGAAGATTATCGGAATCGGCGAAGCCTTCATAACGGTTGGCTACCGGACGGTACAACACGCCGATATCGTCGGTTATCAGGAAGGATTCCGGCAATTTCGCGTGGTCCGCGCAAGGCCGGCGGAATTCGATGTAACTGCTGAGCCGCCTTCCCAGTTCTATCAGGCGGTGGCCGTTCTTGATGGCAGTCGTAGGATCAGCCACCACGATGCGGATACGCGAGAAGCGGCTGCGTAGGGCCAGTTGCTGTACCGCCGCCACGAATTCCGCGGTGTCGTAGATTGCTGGCTCCAGGTCCCGGGTGAACAAGGCCAGGCCCGCGCGGGCGGTTGCGACCAGGTGAACCGCTGCCACGCGGTTATCCTCGGAGGTCGCAAGTTCCCGGTGGTCATGCAAATTGGGGCTCATTTGAAGTGCAATATTCCTGCATTGCAGAGCGCCGTCAATAAGCCGACGGCCTGCGGGTCTTGCCGCCAGGATTCCAGTTGCGCAGCAGGATAACTGCGGACCGCGCACAGCATGCGCGCGAGACCCGTCAGCCGCAGCGTGTGGCATTGGCCGTTGGCGTACAGTTTGACACCGGTTGCCGGCCCGGCGTTATACCAGGCCAGCAAGGCCGCCGGGTCGCGCTGCAGTTTCCCGGACGCCGCCAGCCGTTTGCGCAACTGCGCTGGGGTCAGCTTGCGACGTGGTGGAGCAGGCGCGAGCCAGGGTTTGGGTTCCGTAATGAAGCAACCGAACCATTCATCCAGCTCTGCATCGTGCAGAGACTGAGCGGCGCGCAATTTGCGGCGCAGGGCGGTGCGGGTATTCTTTGGAATCAGCCCCGGGTCGGCGTCTGCCGATGACAGGCCGGGATCGCTGTAACGGTCATTCGTATCCAGGCGCGCCAATAACCGTCCGCTCAGGTCCGCAAGCATTTCCGCATAGGCGGGCGCGCGGAAACCGATTGAGAACGTCATGCAAGCGCCGCGCGCCACACCATGATGGGCAACACCAGGCAGCAGATACAGCATGTCGCCGGGTTCGAGTACTCAGCTTTGCTGTGGTTTGAACCCGCGGATTTGTCTCAGCTCAAGACCCGTCGTGGTTGCCGTTTGATGCGGTTTGCGGCTGATGGCCCAATGCCGGTGGCCCTGGGCTTGCAGCAGGAATACATCGTAGTTATCCACATGCGGCCCGACTGAACCACCGTCGCTGGCATAGCTGATCATGAGATCGTCAATGCGCCAGTTTAGAATAAAATCGAAATACGCAAGGAATTGCGCCAGCTCCGCCAGATGCTTGTCGGTATCCTGCACCAGCAAAGTCCAGTTTTTGCCCGGCAACGCGCGGAAGTCTTTTTCCGTGAAGGGACCGTGGCGCACAAGCCATCCCGGCTGCTTGCGGGTTTTGAGCACCAATCTGGATTCCACGCCCGGCTCGCAGGCCAGACCCGCGAGTTCATCGGGTGAGATGGGTGACACAAATCCGGGAAACGCCTGACGGATCAGGCAGGGTGATTTCTGCCAGTGCCGTTTCAGAAAGGTGTGTGCCGCAAGGCCGCCGAGTGGCACCCGCCCGCGCATGAATCAGATGTCGCGCGCGAGGCGGGCGGCGAGACCGATGTAGTCGGCAGGCGTCAGGGCCAGCAGCCGTTGTTTGGCGGGATTGGGAATGTCCAAATCCTTGATGAATTTCCGCAAGCCTTCCTTGTCAATGCGTTTACCACGTGTCAGTTTCTTGAGTTGTTCATAGGGAGCGTCCATGCCGTAACGCCGCATCACGGTCTGGATCGCTTCTGCCAGCACTTCCCAGTTGTCATTCAGTTCCCGGCTCATGCGTTCCGCATCTGCTTCAAGTTTGCTCAGGCCCTTGAGGAAGGTTTCATAAGCCAGCAGGCTGTGGCCGATGGCCACGCCCACATTGCGCAACACGGTGGAATCGGTGAGATCCCGTTGCCAGCGCGAGATCGGCAGTTTTTCCGCAAAGTGCCGCAGCAAGGCATTGGCCATGCCGAGGTTGCCTTCGGCGTTCTCGAAATCGATCGGGTTGACCTTATGCGGCATGGTGGAGGAACCCACTTCGCCGACGCTGGTTTTCTGGCGGAAGTAACCTAGCGAGATGTAGCCCCAGATATCGCGGCAGGCATCTATCAGTATCGTGTTGAAGCGCGCCAACGCATCGAAATATTCCGCCATCCAGTCGTGCGGCTCGATCTGAACGGTGTACGCGGACCATTCCAGCCCCAGCGATTCCACCAGCTGTTTGCTGATGGCGGGCCAATCCAGTTCCGGATACGCGATCAGGTGGGCGTTGTAATTGCCGACCGCACCGTTGAATTTGCCGTTGATGTGCACCGCCGCCAATTGCGCATGCTGGCGGCGCAGGCGCGCGACCATGTTCGCCAATTCCTTACCCAAAGTGGTCGGTGAAGCCGGCTGACCATGGGTGCGTGCCAGCATGGCAAGCTCCGCGTAACGGTGTGCGAGTCCGCGCATGCGCTCGGCCATGCGCTCCATCATGGGCAGTAGCTGCTGTTCGCGTGTTTCACGGAACAACAGGGCGTAAGCAAGGTTGTTGATGTCTTCCGAGGTGCAGGCAAAATGCAGGAATTCGCTCAGCCGTTCCAGTTCAGCATCGCCGCGGACCTTTTCGCGCAGATAGTATTCAATGGCCTTGACGTCGTGATTGGTGGTGGTCTCGATGTTCTTGATGCGGGCGGCCGCGGCCAGATCGAATCCGTCGCTGAGCTTTTGCAATTGCGCACGGGCTTCGGCGCTGAGCGGCTGGATCTCCGGAATCCCCGGGTTGTCGGCCATGGCCATGAGCCAAGCCACTTCCACCCACAAGCGCCGGCGCATGAGGCCGTATTCGCTGAACAGTGCCCGCAGCACATCGGTGCGGGCAGCGTAACGTCCGTCGAGTGGTGAAATGGCCGTCAGCGGTGACAGTTGCATGCAGGTTCCGTGCAAATGTTGGCGGGATTGCGGATAATAACCGCGTGCTGAATGGCGTTCCGCATCATCTTACCCCAAGCGACCAAGGATAATTATACCCTGAAATCAGGGTGTTACATATTGTATTTCAATTCATTTCTCCGGGAGAAATGTATGTCCGAACGAACTTTCCGGGTGGAACACGACAGCATGGGCGAGCTCAAGGTGCCCGCCGAGGCGCTATGGGGCGCCCAGACCCAGCGTGCGGTACAGAACTTTCCCATCAGCGGGCTGACGTTGCCGCGGGCGTTCATCCGGGCGCTGGGACTCATCAAGGCCTGCGCTGCCAGCGTGAATAGGGAATTGGGTCTGTTGGATGCGAAACTCGCTCAGGCCATCGAAATGGCGGCCGTGGAAGTCGCGCAGAGCAAGCACGATCGGCAGTTCCCGATTGACGTGTTCCAGACCGGTTCGGGCACCAGCACCAACATGAATGCGAATGAGGTGATTGCGCACCTGGCCGCGGAAAAATCAGGATTGCCGGTGCATCCCAACGACCATGTGAACATGAGCCAGAGCAGCAACGATGTCATCCCCACAGCCATTCATGTGAGTGCCGCGCTGGAGGTGAAAGAGAGGTTGTTGCCGGCCCTCGGGCATCTGGCTGAAATAATCGAAACCAAGTCGCGCGCAACTGACAGCATCGTGAAAACCGGCCGCACACATTTGATGGACGCCATGCCGGTGCGCCTGGGCCAGGAACTATCCGGTTGGGCGGTGCAGATTCGCCACAATATGGCCCGCATCGAGGCCGTGCTGCCCCGGCTGCACGCCTTGGCTCAGGGCGGCACCGCGGTTGGTACCGGCATCAACGCCCATCCGGAATTCGGCCAACGCATGGCCGCGGAACTGGCCAAGCGCAGCGGCATTCCATTCACCACCAGCCATAACTATTTTGAATCCCTGAGCTGCCAGGACACGGCGGTGGAGTTATCCGGCCAGTTGAAGACCCTGGCAGTGAGTCTCATGAAGATTTGCAACGATCTGCGCTGGATGAACAGCGGACCGTTGGCGGGGCTGGGTGAAATCGCCTTGCCGGCGCTGCAACCCGGCTCCAGCATCATGCCCGGCAAGGTAAACCCGGTGATTCCTGAAGCCGTCACCATGGTGGCCGCCCAGGTCATGGGCAACGATCTGACCATCACCGTCGCCGGTCAGGCGGGCAATTTCCAGTTGAACGTGATGCTGCCGGTCATCGCCTATAACCTGCTGCAAAGTCTTGAACTGCTGGCGAATTCAGCGCGGGTATTGGCGGACAGCGCCATCCGTGGATTCGTGGTGAATCAGCAACACATTAACGCAGCCCTGGACAATAATCCCATCCTGGTGACAGCCCTGAATTCCGTCATCGGTTACGAGAAAGGTGCGGTGATTGCCAAGCAGGCTTACAAGGAACACCGGCCGATCCTGGACGTGGCCAAACAGTTGATTGACCTCCCGGAAGGGCGTTTGAAGGAATTGCTGGATCCGATGGGACTTACCAACGGCGGCATAAAGAAATGATCATGGATAAGATTAAGAATATAGTATAACCATTTGATATGAATGCGCTTAAAGAAGATACAGAAGCGCTCATCCGCCGCAGCATGCAAGGTTCACACGCGCCCAGTGACTTTTCTCCGGAACGGGCTTTGGGAGACTTGCCGGCGGGTATGCGGCCGGAACGGCCCTGGAAATCCGCCGCAGTTCTGGTGCCGCTGGTGCTGCGCGGGCAGGAACCCACGATTCTGCTGACACAGCGTACCGAAGGTCTGCTGGACCATGCCGGCCAAGTAAGTTTTCCGGGTGGCAGCCGCGAAGGGGCAGATGCGGATCCGGTGCAGACCGCGCTGCGGGAGGCCGAGGAGGAGACTGGTTTGCAGAGGCAGTTCGTGGAGCCGGTGGGTTTCCTGGACGGTTATCTGACCATCACGGGTTATGCGGTGACGCCGGTGGTGGGCTTGGTAAGGCCGGATTTCCACCTGCATCCCGACCCGCTGGAAGTCGCGGAAATCTTCGAAGTACCTTTGGCATTTTTACGTGATCCGGTGAATCGCCAGATTCGCAAGCGCCATTTTGCCGGCCGCGACCTGGGTTATTACCTGTTCGAGTACCGGCGTCACATGATCTGGGGCGCGACGGCCGCCATGCTGGTAAATTTTCTGCACAAGCTGGATCAGGCCGAAGCGACATGAGAACCCTAAAAAGGGGCGTACTGGATGACGTGCCTGATAACCTGCCGGTGCTGGCACAGGCGATGAAACTTCAGCAACTGGCTGCCCGAGTCGGTTTCGATTGGGACGACATGGGGCCGGTGCTGGCCAAGATTCGCGAAGAACTCGCGGAACTGGAGGCGGAAATCACCCACGACGCGGCGCGTGAACGCAAGCAGGATGAGTTGGGGGATCTGTTATTTTCGGTCGCGAATCTGGCGCGCAAGCTGAGCCTGGATCCGGAACAAGCGCTGCGCGGCACCAACCGGAAATTCCAGCGCCGTTTCAGGGCGGTAGAAGCGCAGCTCGCAGCACAAGGCAAACGTCCCGAAGACGCGACGCTCGAGGAAATGGATGCCATCTGGGAACAGTCGAAACATGATCAATCCTGAAGAAAATGGCAATAACCAGCGTTGGTGGGGCGAATTTAAGCTGCCGGCCAATAGCATGGGTTGCTGGCATGTGGGGCCGCTGCAGTTGTGGGTGCAGCGCTTGGCCAGTGATTGGCGCGTGGCTTGGCGTGCCGGCGAGGAACTCATGCAACCCGTGGCCGAGGTCAAACTGCCGTTACCGCTGCAAGCACCGGAAAGTGGCATGACGGTCGCACGTTTCAGTTTCCGTGACACCGACCAACCCTTGCGGTTGATTCCCACTTTGGCCGACCGGCCGGTGGTGGTCCGGCCGGACATGCCGCTGTACATTCCGAGCGGCGAGACGATCACATTGTTTGTCAGCACCACCTTGTGGGTGCGGATTTTCGTCGGGCATGCGGCGCCGCTAACCGAGATACCCACGCTGCGTCCATCGGATACCTGGTTCGGACCCAACACCCGCTCCGGGGAGATGTGTTACGCCAGCCGCACGCTGGCGCATACATCCATAAAAGACGTGGTACCGCGCCCGCATCGTGCGATTACACCGGTGCAAATCCGTAATCACGCGGCCGATGCCTTGGCAGTAGAGCGATTGAGTGTGCCGGTGCCGCTGCTGACGCTGAGCGTGAACGAGCGCGGTCATTTCTGGACCCAGTCGGTTACGCTGGAACGGCGCGCGCATGCAGACAACGCCGTATTGCAGCTTGGCGACATGAGCCTGCCAGGTACCGTCAGTCTCCAGCAGGTATGCGATCCACGACAGGTGGAAGATGACAGAACCGTGCTGCGTGCCTTGAGCCGTTTTTTCGGATAAGGTAAAACGAAGTCATGCATCATGAACTGCTGCGGATCTTTGATTTCATAGACAGCGCGGCCACACTTGCCTGGGTGCGCGCCATCGCTACCGTGGTCATCGGTTTTCTGGTTGCGCAGATATGTGCCCGTTTGGTTGGGCGCATCGTTTTGCGCCGCATGGGCCGGCATCGCGGAGTCCTCATACGCCGCCTGGTGTTTTATACCTTGTTCGTGTTGGCAATTCTGCTCGGATTACGGCAGGTGAGCCACGACATCAGCAATATCTTCCTGGGCGCTGCCGGCATACTGACGGTGGCTGTCGGTTTCGCGTCGCAGACCTCCGCCTCGAATCTCATCAGCGGCCTGTTTCTCATTGGTGAAAAACCTTTCACCATCGGCGAGACCATCAAGGTGGGGGATACCACCGGAGAAGTACTGTCCATTGACCTGTTGTCGGTGAAATTGCGGACTTTTGACAATCTGCTGGTGCGCCTGCCGAATGAAACGCTGGTGAAATCGGAAATCGCCAATCTGAGCCGGTTTCCGATCCGCCGCATTGACTTGAAGATAAGCGTCGGACAAAAGGAGGATATTGGCCGGGTGCGGAATGTATTGATGGAGGTCGCGGACAACAATCCAATGGCGTTGATCGAGCCACGCCCGGAGGTCCGGTTTTCCGAATTCGGCGACAGCGCTTTCAATCTGCTGTTTTGCGTATGGACCCGGCGGGAAAACTATCGGGCGACTCGCAATGCCCTGGCCGAGGACATTATTGGCGCTTTCCGCCGCCACGCGATCGAACTGCCATATCCGTACCGTGCCCTGACCACCGGCAGCCTGAGCGAGCCGTTTCCCATACGCGTGGTCCCGGGACCGCCCAGCGACGCGGGGCAGGGCCAGGACCGACCGTGAGGGCCGGGCTTTAGCTCGCCTTCCAGCTCAATAAAGCCAGCCAAGCCACGGAAAAGCCGGGAAAATTTGCGGAATCGCTGCAGGTTGAGCTATTCTTGCCGATGCCGCATGCAAGGGGATTTTTGGTAAGGGGTAACAGCGAAGCGCTGAATCGCGCTTTGGGAGCATACATGCCACAGAAAATCGGTATCGTCATTGATTCCGCCTGCGATCTGCCACGTTCGTTCATCGAAATGCACGGGCTGGAGATCATGCCGGTGATGATGCGGTTCGGCCACATGAGCTTCAAGGATCTGCGCGATCCCGAACAAACCATGGATTTCTACCGCCGTTTTGTGGCGGCAAAAGACCTCGAGATTTCCACCACCCCCATGTCCACCAAAGCCATCCGGGACTTGTTCCTGGATCAATTGGTACTGAAATATGACCGGGTGCTGGTGGTTACCGCGGCCAGCGGCCGCAGTCCGGTATTCGAGAATGCTACCCAGGCGTCTTTCATGATCTTGTCAGGTTACAAGGAACGCCGGCGCGCCGCCGGTTTGGATGAATCATTCGGCCTGCGCGTGATAGACAGCAAAACGCTGTTCACCGGCCAGGCGGTGACGGTGTATGAAGCCCTGCGCGTCATCCGTGGCCAGGAAGATCTCATGTTCGACAAGCTGCGCCAGCATGTCGAAAGTTTTTCACAGCATGTGCAAGCCTTTGTGGTGCCTCAGGATCTGTTTTATGTGCGTACCCGCGCACATCAGAAGGGCGACAAAAGTGTCGGCTGGTTCAAGTATCAGATGGGCACCATGCTGGATATCAAACCCATTCTGCGCGCCTACCGCGGCGAAACAGACTCGGTGGCGAATGTGCGCGGTTTTGAACACGCCGTGCGCAAGCTGTTCGCAATGGCCATCGAAGCCATCGAAGGTGGACTGCTCACCAAGGCAGTGTGCATGAGTTACGCCGGTAACCCGGAAGTCGTGAAGTCATTCCCCGGTTATGACGATTTTATCCAGGCTGCCATGAGCAACAAAGTGGAAACGCTGCTGTCGGTGATGAGCACTACCGCCGGTATCCACGTGGGGCCGGGAGCGTTCAGTCTGGCATACGCAGCGCGATAAATTTTCGCGCGAGTACGGAAAAAAGAAGGCTGCGTGCGGCCTTCTTCGGTTTCTGTACTGACTCAGTTGCCCTTGAGTTTGGTCAATAGCGGTTCGAGGAGGTCCATGGGCAATGGGAACACGATGGTGTTGCTCTTGTCGCCGGCGATTTCCACCAGGGTCTGCAAATAGCGCAACTGGATGGCCTGGGGCTGCTGGATCAGGGTCTGGGCGGCTTCCATAAGTTTTTGCGAGGCTTGCAGCTCACCTTCCGCATTGATGATCTTAGCGCGGCGCTGGCGCTCCGCTTCCGCCTGCTTGGCGATGGCGCGCACCATGTTTTCGTCCAGGTCCACCTGCTTGATTTCCACATTGGTGACTTTCATGCCCCAGGCGTCGGTGTGCTGATCAAGGATGGTCTGGATGTCGGCATTCAGCTTGTCGCGTGCCGCGAGCATGTCGTCCAGCTCATGCTGGCCAAGCACGGAGCGCAAGGTGGTTTGGGCCAATTGACTACTGGCCTCGAACACATCCGCGACCTGAATGATGGCTTTCTCCGGATCAATGATGCGCACATAAATGACCGCGTTGACCTTGACCGATACGTTGTCGCGCGAGATCACGTCCTGAGGCGGCACTTCCATGACCACGACCCGCAGATCCACCTTGCTCATCTGCTGGATCATCGGCCAGATCAGTACGATGCCGGGACCGCAGACGCGGCGGAACCGGCCGAAATGGAATACCACGCCGCGTTGATATTCCTTCAGCACCTTGAGGGAGCTGAAGACGATGATCGCCAGGATGATGACGATAACAAGGATTGCAATGGCCATTCAGGTATCCTCCCGATTGGGATTTTTTACAGGTTCTACGAACAATTTCAAGCCATCACGTCCGATGACTTTCACGACATCGCCGGTGTGGATGGGAGTCTTGCTGCTGACGTTCCAGATTTCACCATGAATACGGGCTGTGCTACTACCGTCCAACGAAAAATCCGTGAGCGCCTCCCCGGTGCTGTTGAGTAATTCTTCCGCGCCGCTCACCACCGGCCGTCGGTGTGTCTGTACTGTCAGCCATACGGTACCCGCGATGATCAATGCCGCCGCTGTGCTGATGCCGCCGATAAGTCCGCGCGAGATAGCAAAACCCGGCACACCGGTGTCCATGAGTATGATGGAACCGACCACGAAGGCCACGAGACCGCCGATGCTCAGTGTGCCATAGGCTGGCACGAAGGTTTCAGTCACGAACAGGATAATGCCGAGCACAATCAGCGCCAAGCCGGCAAAGTTCACCGGCAGCACATGGAAGGCATACAGGGCCAGCAGCAGGGCAATGGCGCCCGCAACGCCGGGCAGCACACCACCCGGGTTGTAGCCCTCGAACACCAGACCGTAGATGCCGATCAAAAGCAGTATGTAGGCCACCGTGGGATCGGTGAGCACTTCCAGGAAAGTCACGCGGAAGCCGCGTTGGTAATCTTGCACCGTGATTCCGGCGGTGTGCAGCGTCAGCGTGCCGGCTTCGGTCGTAACCGCGCGGCCATCCAGCTTGGCGAGCAGATCCGGCACATCAGTGGCCATGAGATCAATGACGTGTTTTTGCAGGGCATCCGCGGCGGTGAGGCTGGCGGCATTGCGTACCGCTTGGTTGGCCCACTCGGCATTGCGCCCACGTGTTATTGCCAGCCCATGAATATAGGCCGCGGCGTCATTCAGTATCTTGCGATCCTCGGCGGTTTTGGGTTCGGCCGGCGTGGGGGAATTCCCGCCCATGAGCTGCACCGGCGTGGCCGCGCCCAGATTGGTAGCCGGTGCCATGGCCGCGATGTGGCTGGCGTACAGAATATAGGTGCCCGCGCTCGCAGCGCGCGAGCCGCTGGGTGCGACGTAAGTCACGACCGGCACCGGCGACGCCAGAATCGCCTTGATGATGCTGCGCATGGAGCTGTCCAGCCCGCCGGGTGTATCCATTTCCAGGATAACTACTTCGGCGTGTTGTTGCGCCGCGGCTTCCAGACCCTGCACCACATAATCCGCCATGGCGGGACTGATGGCGCCATCCACATGCAGCAGCAAGGCCGTACCGTCGCCATTCGCGGCCCAAACGCGCGGCGACGGGCCCAGGATCAGGACGAATAGGGCACAGGCGAGAAGCAGACCGGAACGCGACATTGCATCATGTAAGCAGAGGCGCATGACAAAGGCAACCGGCGTCAATTTGTTCCGCGCCGGGGGCATCCGGTAACATGATGATGCCCCGCGTGCATGGCTGTCGTTGCTGGTCCGGCGGGATGCTGAAGAAGCTGTTTCAGCGATTGGTCGCTCTGTGCCGCATGCTGGGAACAATGCCAAGAATTCTTCCAAGGTGGGTCATCTGCGCCATTTTCGGAGTCGGGTTGTGCTGTTCCGTCGCGCAGGCCGATAACCCCGTTGCCGGCACTGCAGCGCTCACGCATCGGCCGCGCATCTGCCTTGTCCTGGGCGGTGGCGGCGCACGCGGCGCGGCGCATGTGGGCGTGCTGGAAGCGTTGCAGCAATTGCATATTCCGGTGGACTGCATCGCCGGCACCAGCATGGGCGCCATTGTGGGCGGGCTGTATGCCTCGGGGTTTACCACCCAGGAGTTGCAGTCCACGTTGCAAAGCCCCGAGATGCAAGCCAGCATGGCCGGCAAGCAGCCCCGCAGCCTGCTGTATTACCCGGACAAGCAATATCAGCTCGAATATCTGTTGCGCGTGGAATTCGGCTATGCGAACGGCCGCTTCTTTTTCCCGCAAGGCATCATTGCCGGAAATGATCCGGGGCGTATTCTCAATGTGCTGACGCTTGCCACCCAGCCGATCACTGATTTCAGCAAGCTGCCGATTCCGTTCCGCGCCGTGGCCACCGACATCGGCACGGGCAACGAGGTGGTGCTGGATCATGGCGATCTCGCCGAGGCCATGCGCGCCAGCATGTCGGTGCCGGGAGTGTATGCGCCGGTGGCGCTGGACGGTCATCTGCTGGTGGACGGCGGGCTGGTGGACAACCTGCCGGCAAAGGTGGCCCACCAGATGGGCGCGGATGTGGTCATCGCCGTCAACGTCGGTACGCCGTTGGCCAAACCTGACAGCCTTAACAACGTGGTGGGCGTGTCGCTGCAGGTCGTCATCCTCATGGGCAATCAAAACATCAACCGTTCCATTGCCAGCCTGACCCCACCTGATGTGCTCATTCAGCCTGACTTGGGCGACATTACTGCGGTGGACTTCAACCGTGCGAGCGACGCCATCCGGATCGGCAGACAGGCGGCGCTCAAGGCACTCGCGCCGTTGCGCGATTTGCAGCTTTCGCCCGCGGCCTACGCGCAATATCAGCAACGCCATCGCTACGTTCCGCAGGTGCTGAAGACGGTGGATTTCATCGAGATTCGCGGCAATCGGCGCATCCCCACGGCCATGATCCGCGACAACCTGGTCACGAAAGTGGGCGATGCCTGGGATTTCAAACAAATTGACCGTGATCTGGAGCAGATATATTACCTGGATTATTTCCGCCGGGTTAGCGCCAGCATCGCGCATGAAGGGAACCGCACCGGTCTTGTCATCAGCGTGCGGGAAAAACCCTGGAACCCAAATTATCTGTACTTCGGACTGCGTATTGCGGATGACTTCGAGGGTGGCAGCCAGTATGGATTGCTATTTGCATGGTCGCGCTCCGAACTCAATCAACTGGGCGGCGAATGGGACAACCAGTTCCAGATCGGCAACACGCGGCGCGTCTATTCCGAACTGTATCAGCCGGTGAATTATTCCGGCACGGTATTCGTGGCGCCGAATGCGGAATACTTAAACACCCTGACGAACGTTTATCAGGGCGAGGATCTGATTGCCCAATACGGTACCCGGGTGATACGTGGCGGCTTTGATATCGGCGGCGAATTCGGCAACGTGGCCGAATTGCGCATCGGTCCGTCTTATGGCCACGTGATTTCCCAACCGCACGTGGGCGACCCCTCGTTGCCGACCTATCACGATACCCTGGGTGGAATGCGCCTGCGGTTCGGCTTGGACACACTGGAAGGCGACACCGGTTTCCCCATGTCGGGTTCCTACCTGACGCTGAACGGCTTCTTCGCGCGCGGCGGCTTGGGCAGCGATATCAGCTATGACAAGCTGGAGCTGACCGGGGCGCAGGCTTTCGGTAACGGCGCGCACAGCCTGATTCTGACCACGGACATCGGTTCTTCATTACGCACCAATATCCCGTTCTATGATGATTTCACCTTGGGCGGTTTCTTGTCCTTGTCCGGGTTGCGTCTGCAGCAGTTGCGCGGTCAGCAGGTATTTTCTGCGCATCTCATCTATCTTCAGCGGGTTGGAAATCTGCCGAGCGTCATCGGTAACGGCTTTTACATCGGTGCCAGCTTCGAAGGTGGTAACGTCTGGGGCAATACCCAGAACATCAGTGTGCACGGGTTGCAATACGGCAGCGCCCTGTTCGTGGGCGCCGACACCGCCCTCGGCCCAGTGTATCTGGGTACCGGTTTTTCCCAATCCGGACATCAGTCCTTTTACTTTTACATTGGTCTGCCATTCACCCTCAACTGAGGATGGGTCAAAGCATGGAAAAACTGCGCATCTTCACCACCGGCGGCACCATAGACAAAATCTATTTCGACGCGAAGAGCGAATACGAGGTCGGTGAGCCGCAGATCGATGACATCCTGCGAGAGATGAACCTGCAACTGCCGTTCGGCATAACCTCATTGATGTTCAAGGACAGCCTGGACATGAATGACGCGGACCGCGCCCTGATCCGGCGGGCGGTAGCGGAGGCGCCCGAGTCACGCATCCTGATTACCCACGGCACGGACACCATGACCGACACCGCCGCGGCGCTCACCGGGATTTCCGGCAAGACCGTCGTACTGACCGGTGCACTCAACCCGGCGCGCTTCCGTGGTAGCGACGCCATTTTCAACATCGGTGGCGCGGTAGTCGCGGTGCAGTGCCTGCCAGCAGGCGTTTATATTGTCATGAATGGGCGGGTGTTCGATGGGCTCAAGGTCAGAAAGAACCGCAGTCAGAATCGTTTTGAGGACGCCGGTTAGCCGCAGCGCGGCATGCTTATTATCAGTGCTTCAGGCCGTACTTGGCCACCAAAGTCTGGAATCGGGGATCGGCTCGCAGCGCAGCATAGTGATTATCCACGGCGATGTCGTTGCAGGTGTCTGGAGCGCTGCTGCAGAATTTTGTGATCTGGCCGATGGCCCGGTCATTCTCGCCGAGAATCACGTAGGACGTGGCCAAGTAGTAATGGTTGAATGCACTGATGTTGGCGGCGGCCAGCTTGTCCAGCGTAGCCAGTGCCTGGTCGTGCAGTTTCGGATCCTGCAAGGCCTGGTAGGCAAGACGGGAGGCGTCAAGGATGCGCGCATCATCCTTGCTGTGAGTCTTGATACCGCTCAGTACATTGACCGCTTCCGCAAGTCTGGATTCCTGGTGGTAAAGAAAGGCGATTTCCAGTGGCGCATCTATATTGTCCGGCGACAGTTTGTGGGCTGCCTGGAAAGCCTGCAGAGCCTGATCATTCTTGCCCAGTTCGACGTAAGTGGTACCCAAGTTCATTTGTGCCGCCCAATTACCCGGGTCCAACACGGCGGCTTGCTGATACTGACCGAGGGCGTCCGCGAGTGGCAGCATAAAGCCGTAACTGGCGTGGGCGGCGGCATTGTTCGGATCCAGAACCAACGTGCGCAACAACTGCGCCTTGGCCTGGTCCAGCTTGTGTTCCGAGATGTAAATGTTGGCCAGCACGGCGTGGGCGGCCGCCAGGTCCGGGTTGATGGCCAGCGCTTGCTGCACCGCTTGCATGGCCCTGGCATTCGCTTCCTGCAATGGCATGGAAGTGACTTCGGGCAGAGTGCCGTACACGCTGGCCAACTGGGCGTAAGCCTCGGCGTAACGGGGGTCGAGTTTGATCGCTCTCTGGAACTGTTTGAGAGCGTCATTCAATCCCTGTTCGGTGCGCAATGCGAAAGCCGCCTTGCCGCGTAGATAAGCGTCATGAGCTTCGGGGTTGCTGGTGGCGGCAGCAACCAGCTGAGTATTGATGTCGAGTTTGCCTTGAGTGATTTCGACAATGGCTTTGGAGATGTTGTCCTGCATGGCGAACACGTCTTTGAAAGTCTGGTCGTAACGCGATGACCAGACTTGGTTGCCAGTAATGGTGTTTACCAGCGCGACCGATACCCGCAGTATCTCGCCCTCGCGCATGATACTGCCAGTGAGGATATTGGCGACGTTCAGGTTCTTGCCGATGTCGCCGACCGGCAATGCGGTATTACGATAGCCTTCCATGGATTGCCAGGCGATGACCCGCAGACCGGCGATCAGGCTGAGATCGTCGGTGAGTTCCTGGGTCAGGCCATCGCTCAGGTATTGCTGCGCGGGGTTGTTGCTGAGATTGCGGAATGGCAGCACGGCGATGGAATTGGGCGGCGGGTTGAATGCCGGTAACACCGTGGTCGCGGCCAAATCCACGGCAGTCAGCGGCGGCTTCGCGGTGAATGTCCAGATATAAGCGCCAGATAGGCCGGCAAAGATCATGACCAGGACGGATAACAACAGGCCCAGGCGCCAGCGGCGACGTTGCCAGTGGCTGAGCTTGTCCGGATCCACGGGTTTGATGAGCCACCAGGCGAGCGTTAGCACCACCGGAAAGCCGAGCAGCAGCATCACAATCACCAGACGCACGCTGCTGCGCGGCAGACCAAAATCGGGGAAAACACTGTTGGCAAGCTGGAGGATGACCCAGGCGGCAATCGCGTAAACGGTCGCAACCCGGTAAGCATGGTGCCGCTTGAAACGTGCCAGCAAACTCAGTCGCTCATCGGCCATGCCCGCTCCTTATCGTGGATGCAACGTCGTCCGGATACGCCGCACCATATACCTGCAAGGGGCAAAAAAGGCAACTGAATCAACACCACCTGGTATTCTCATCCACGGCTTTGGGGTCGGCAGTCCTCGAACCTTCAGAACCGGTTCAGGCGAAACCGATAATGAGCGCGCCGGCGCCGGCCAACAGGCAGTAAATGCCAAACGGCCGCAAAGCTGTGACTTCGTGCTTTCTGAAATACCGCATGAGGAACCAGACGCTGAGCCAGGCGAACAGGCCCGCCAGAACGCCACCCACGACTATGGTGAGCAGCAAGCCGGCGGGAAGTGAGGCGTGCTGTTTGGCGAGCTTGGGGATTTCCAGCAGACCGGCCGCACCGATGATCGGTGTAGCCAGAAGAAACGAAAAACGCGCGGAGGAGGCGTAGTCCAACCCTGACCATACACCCGCCACCAACGTGGCGCCGGAGCGCGAGATGCCGGGAATCAGAGCCAGCGCTTGGGCGCAGCCGATGCCGAACGCGCGCGCCCAACTCATATTCGCCAGTTCATGACGCGCGGCGCGGTTTTTGAGCGCATCACCGATGAACAGGATTACGCCGTTCACCATCAGGAACACCGCCGCCACGGTAAAACTGCCAAACAACGCGCGGATTTTGTGTTCCAGCAGCAGGCCGATGAGGCCGGCCGGAATCGTGCCCACCACCAGCAGCCAGAACAGCCGGGCCTGGGGATTGTTCACGTTGCCGCGCGCCTTCCATGCGCCGCCGAGGAGCGCAAACCAGTCGCGCCAGAAATATATAAAGAGTGCCGCGGCGGTGCCGAGGTGCAACACAACTATATAAGGAAGGAACCATGACGCTTTCCGGTCAATGGGCCAGTGGAACACCGCCGGCACCAAGATGCTATGGCCGAGACTGCTGATGGGAAACAGTTCGGTGATGCCTTGCAGGATGGCGAGCAACAGAAGATGCAATGCGAGCACGGATCACTCCCGAACAGGTGCGTGTCAGGGCAATGCCACACGAGGTCTAGCGTGGGATTGCTCGAATTTTCATTTTTGCGCCGCCGTCAATCCAGGTTGAATTTGATTCCCTGCGCCAGCGGCAAGTGATCCGACCAGTTGATAGTGTTGGTTTGCCGGCGCATATAGTGTTTCCAGGCATCGGAGCCGGATTCGCGGCCGCCGCCGGTTTCCTTTTCGCCGCCGAACGCGCCACCGATCTCGGCGCCGGAAGTGCCGATGTTGACGTTGGCGATGCCGCAGTCGCTGCCCACCGCGGACAGAAAATATTCAGCGTTCTTCAGGTTGGTAGTAAAGATGGCGGACGACAAACCTTGCGGCACGTCGTTGTGCATGCGCACCGCTTCGTCAAGATCATGGAACGCCATGACATACAAAATCGGTGCAAAGGTTTCGGTCTTCACGATCTCCAATTCATTTCCAGCGCGGACAATGGTGGGTTCCACGAAGTATCCCGGACCATTGAGCACTTTGCCGCCACAGACGATTTTGCCGCCAGCCTTCCTGATGGCACCGATGGCGGAACGATAACGGCTCACCGCGTCCTCGCTGCACAGCGGGCCCATGAGCGTACCCTCATTTAAGGGATCGCCGATGCGCACTTGTTTGTAAGCATGAGCAAGTCTGTCCACCAGCGCATCCACGATGTCCTCGTGCACGATGAGGCGGCGGGTCGTGGTGCAGCGTTGGCCGGCAGTGCCCACCGCGCCGAAGACTACGGCTGGAACCACGAGCTTCAGATCCGCGGTTTCGTCCACGATGATGGCGTTGTTGCCGCCCAGTTCTAGCAATGCACGGCCCATGCGCGCCGCGACCATTTCACCAACCTTGCGGCCCACGGCCGTGGAACCGGTGAAAGAAATCAGTGACACGCGCGGATCGCCGGTAAAATTCTCCGCGAGCTTCACGCTCTTGTCCGCGAACATCGAGAAGATCGCGGGATAGCCGTGCTTCTTCAGCACCTTGTTGCAGATGTGTTGCACCGCGATGGCGCACAGCGGCGTGCGCGGTGAAGGTTTCCACACCGTGGCGTTGCCGCAGATGGCGGACAAGAAAGCGTTCCATGCCCATACCGCCACCGGGAAATTGAATGCGGTGATGACGCCGACCACGCCGTAAGGATGCCATTGTTCATACATGCGATGCTGTGGCCGTTCCGAATGCATGCTGTGGCCGTAGAGCATGCGCGACTGGCCCACGGCGAAATCCGCAATATCAATCATTTCCTGGACTTCGCCGTCGCCTTCGGCCTTGATTTTGCCCATTTCCAGCGCAACCAGGTTGCCGAGTGCGTCTTTGTGTTTGCGCAGAGCTTCGGCGATGAGGCGCACGGCTTCGCCGCGTTTCGGCGCCGGCACTTCGCGCCAGAGTGCAAATGCGTTTTGCGCGTCGCGGATGACTTGTTCGTAATCTGCCTCGGTGGCGCAGGTGACGCGGGCAAGCACCTTGCCGGTGGCGGGGTTGATGGATTCGAGTATTTCGGCGCCACGGGTTTTGCGCCAGCCGCCGGTAGCGGTCCATACGCCGGCATTGGTTTTTTCCAACCCGAGAGATTGCAGGATCGAAGTCACGCTCGCTTTCGCCATGGCGGAACCCTCAGGTCACGAATTGTTTGACGGCTTCGCCGGTGCGTACCAGCCGCGCGGATAATTCCGCGGTTTCCGCCTGCGCGTAGGCTTTGCCGAAGCGGTTTGCCAATACTTCGCCGAGCTTGAACTGTTCCTGTTTCACCAGCCCCTGGTAGGCGCCGGGCTTTTTAAGCACCAGGTCCACCACCGCGCACACCCCGGCGCTGGTGGTGACCTGGATGGCGGACCACAGCTTGCCGGCGATTTCCTGCGGGTAAATCGCGTTCACGTAGTTCTCCTCCATGAACTTGCCGTGCTGCAGGCCGGTGACGGACACATACACCAGCACCACGTCCTGCACGGTGCGCGGCACAGCACGCTCCAGGATGGTTTTGAGTTCGTCGCGGTGCTCGTTCATGCGCAGGTCGTTCATGAGCGCCCGCATGATTTCGCAGTGGCCGGGATAGCGCATGGTCTTGTACGTGAGGTTGCGCACCCGGCCGGCCCAGGTTTCCGCCAGCGAGCCCAGGCCACCGGAGGTGTTGAAGGCTTCGTAAAGCCGGCCCTCGAGTTGGATGGTTTCCAGGCCCTCGAGCGGTATGAAGGTCGCGGGTTCGCCGTTGGCGACACCGTAACAAAGATTGCCGTATTCGTTGATCACGCCATCCGAGGACCAGGTGAGCGAATACTTGGTCAGGTTGCCGGGATTCTGGGGCAGGGCGCCGACCCGCAGTTTAACGTCCTGCACTGCGTCGAAATGCGACATGAGTTCGTGGCCGGCGATGCTGATGAAGCCCGGCGCGAGACCGCACTGCGGCGCAAATACAGTACTCGCCCCCTGCGCGGTCTTGCTCACGGCGCGGGTCACTTCCACGTCCTCGGTGAGGTCAAAGTAGTGCAGGTTGAGCGTGCGCGCCATCTCGGCCACCGGCGGGTTGCAGAAGTAGGGCAGGCTGGAAATCACCGCGTCCACGGGGTGCGCCTTCAAATGTTTTTCCACAGCTTCTTTGCTGCGCGCGTCCACCTGGTGAGCTTTGACGTTGGACAGCTTGTGGCCGGCCGCCACTGCCTGGGCGGCATGGCCGTTTACATCACCCAAATCAACCTGATAATCGCTAGAAGCGGCGAGCAAACCCGAGAGCAGGGAACCGATTTTGCCGGCTCCGAGTACCAGAACACGATGCATGTATGAAGCTCCTGTCAGTTCATGGGCGCCGAAACCGGCAAACCGATCCGGCGATGCGCGGCCCATCAAAGAACCATGATCGGCACGCTATGCGAAAAGGAGAGCGCATGGCCCAAGAAAACGCTAATTTTGCCATAAACCACGTGTTCATCGCACCCCGCGCTTTTCCCCGGCATGCGTGCCGTGTAGCATATTGCGCCTCATGGACCGCACATTCATACAAAAATGGCAGCCGGAAAGCTGGCAGTCACGCACCGCCGGCCAACAGCCTTTGTATGCCGACGCCGCTGCGGTTGCGCGTGCGCTTTCTGAAATCCGCCGGTTGCCGCCGCTGGTCACCTCGGGTGAGGTGGACAAACTGCGCCGGCAACTGGCCGAGGCCGGGCGCGGGGAGCGGTTCGTGCTGCAAGGCGGCGATTGCGCCGAGAGCTTTGACGATTGCACCGCTGATCCCATTGCCAACAAGCTGAAGATTCTCCTGCAGATGAGCCTGGTACTGGTGCACGGCTTGAAGAAGCGTGTCATTCGCGTCGGCCGCATCGCCGGTCAATATGCCAAGCCGCGCTCGGCTGACACGGAAACGCGCGATGGCCTTACCTTACCGAGCTACCGTGGTGACATCATCAACCGCTCCGGTTTCAGCGCCGAGGAACGCGCCGCGGACCCGACTCTCATGCTGCGCGGTTACGAACATGCTGCGCTCACACTGAACTATGTGCGTGCGCTGGTGGATGGTGGCTTCGCCGATCTCCATCATCCCGAGTACTGGGATCTGGATTTCGTGCGCAACTCGCCGCTGGAAGCGGAATACCGGCGCATCGTGCAGTCCATCGTGGATTCGCTCAATTTCATGGAGACCATTTCTGGCCAGCCGCTGTCCGAGAGCGGCAGTATTGATTTTTTCACCAGCCACGAGGGCCTGCATCTTTTATACGAGCAGGCGCAGACAAGTTTCGTGGCGGAAGCCGGTCATTGGTACAACCTCTCGACCCATTTCCCCTGGATTGGTATGCGTACCGCCGACGTGGACGGTGCGCATGTGGAATATTTCCGTGGCATCGCCAACCCCATCGCCGTGAAAATCGGTGCGGCCATGACGCCGGAACATCTGCTGGCACTCTGTGAAGTGCTCAATCCCCACAATGAACTTGGCAGGCTCACGCTCATCCACCGCTTTGGCGCCAAACACATCAATGACAGTTTACCGGCGCTGGTGAAAGCCGTGCGACAGAAAGAAATCCAAGTGCTGTGGATCTGCGATCCCATGCACGGAAACACCGAAACCACCGCCAGCGGACTCAAGACCCGGCGTTTCGAGAACATCCTGGAAGAACTGGAGTCCGCTTTCGCGCTGCACGAACAACTCGGCAGCATTCTCGCCGGCGTGCACTTCGAGTTGACCGGCGACGACGTGACCGAGTGCACCGGCGGTGCACGCGGTCTCACCGACACCGACCTGGAGCGTGCCTACAAGTCCCAGGTGGATCCGCGCCTCAACTACGAGCAGGCGCTGGAAATGGCAATGCGGATTGTGGCGCGGAAAGCCAGGAAATAGCCGCGCCCATCGGGCCATGTATGGCTATTACCCGCAGCAATGCAGTCAGGAGAGCGTCTGCCATTCTCCTGGTTGCAATCCTCCCAATGTCCAATCGCCAATCCGCCAGCGAATCAACCGCAGCGTCGGATGACCGATGGCGGCGGTCATGCGCCGTACCTGGCGATTGCGGCCTTCACGCAAGATGATTTCGATCCAGGTTGTGGGAATTGATTTGCGATAGCGGATGGGCGGAATGCGAGACCAGAGGATTCCGGGTTCGGAGATCAATCGCGCCTCAGCGGGCAGGGCGGGACCGTCATTCAGTTGCACACCTTGAAGCAATTGTTCAAGTGACGAATCCGTGGGCACGCCTTCCAGTTGCGCCCAATAGGTTTTCGTCAACTTGTGGCGCGGGTCGCTGATGCGATGTTGCAGCCGGCCATCGTCCGTCAAGATCAGCAAGCCCTCGCTGTCGGTATCCAGCCGCCCGGCCGGATAGACGTTTTGCACCGGAATGAAATCCGCCAACGTGGAGCGGCTGCCGTCGCTGCTGAACTGACAGATGACATCATAGGGTTTGTTGAACAACACAGTCGGCATGAGCGGAGCACTCGGGGCTGCATGCTATGATTATGCGCGAGCCGCGGCGTACATGCCGCATTCCTGTTTTTCCGCGATGAGGCTTCAGTAATGAAGTTTGACAAAATCACGCCGCCTGCAGGCGGCGGCACCATTGCCGTCAATACCGATTTTACCCTCAAGGTGCCGGATCAGCCGGTGATACCTTATATAACCGGCGACGGCATTGGCATTGACGTGACGCCGGTGATGAAGAACGTGGCGGATGCGGCAGTGCGCAAGGCCTACGGTGACCAGCGCAGGATCGCCTGGATGGAAATCTACGCCGGTGAACGCGCCGTGCAGGAATACGGCAAGGACAACTATCTGCCGGATGAAACCCTGCACGCCATGCGGGATTACGTGGTGTCCATCAAGGGACCGCTGGGTACGCCCATCGGTGGCGGCGTCCGTTCGCTGAACGTGGCCATCCGTCAAGCGCTGGATTTGTACGCCTGCGTGCGGCCGATCCGCTATTTTCCCGGTGTGTCCACGCCCATGAAGGATTCCGAACTCACCGACATGGTGGTGTTCCGCGAAAATACCGAGGATATCTACGCCGGCATCGAATGGGCCGCGGGCACACCGGAAGTGCACACGGTGATTGATTTTCTGCAACGCCAGATGGGCGTGACCGCCATCCGTTTCCCGTCCAGCTCGGCCATCGGCATCAAACCGGTATCCAAGGAAGGCTCCCAGCGGCTGGTGCGCAAGGCGCTGCGTTACGCGATTGACAACGACCGGGTATCGGTGACGCTGGTGCACAAGGGCAACATCATGAAGTACACCGAAGGCGCATTCCGCAACTGGGGCTACCAGCTTGCCAAGGAGGAATTCGGCGCACTGGACATTGATGGCGGTCCCTGGTGCAAGTTCAGGAATCCCAAGACCGGCCACGACATCGTGGTGAAGGACGTGATCGCGGACAATTTCCTGCAGCAGATTCTGATGCGGCCGGAAGATTACGACGTGATTGCCACGCTGAATCTCAATGGCGACTACATTTCCGACGCGCTGGCCGCGCAGGTGGGTGGCATTGGCATTGCGCCGGGCGCCAATATCTCGGACGCGGTGGCAGTATTCGAAGCCACCCACGGCACCGCGCCGGGTTTCGCCGGCAAGGACCAGGTGAATCCCGGCTCACTGATTCTTTCCGCGGAGATGATGCTGCGCTATCTCGGCTGGACCGAGGCGGCGGACAACATCATGCACGGCGTGGCGCGCACTATCGCAAAGAAAATCATGACCTACGATCTGGCACGGCTGCGCCAGGCCATCCGCGTGTCAAAACGCGACATCGCGGCGCGCAAGAACGTGGAAGAGAAAATGCAGAAGCTCATTCCCGGCGCCACCCTGGTGGGGTGCTCCGGATTCGGTGCGGCCGTCATCGCGCACATGGAGTAATGGCGGTATGATGCCTGCGCGGGAATAGTGATTGAAACTGGCTTTAATATCCGACCGCCCAGGTTCCGCGGTTGGGAAGTGGGGTAGCCATGATCCGTGTCCTGCTGGTGGATGACCACAAGCTTGTGCGGACAGGGATTCGTCTGATACTCGAAGACACGCCGGACGTGCGCATCGCAGGTGAAGCCGAATCCGGCGAGGCGGCCATTGCCTTGTGCCGTGAACTCAAACCCGACGTGGTGCTGATGGACGTGAGCATGCCGGGCATCGGTGGCCTGGAAGCCACGCGCAAGCTGCTGGCGCGGAATCCATCGGTGAAAGTCATCGTGGTTTCGGTGCATGCCACCGAGCCGTATCCGTTGCGGCTGATGGAGGCGGGCGCTCATGGGTATCTCACCAAGGATTGTGCGGCTGAAGAGATCATCAGTGCTATTCGCCAAGTACAGGCCGGCAAGCGCTACATCACTGCGGCCATTGCCCAGCAATTGGCGCTCGCAAGAGTGGGCGGCAATGCCGATTCGCCGTTCGAGCAACTGTCGCAGCGCGAAACCCAGGTGATGCTGATGATTACCGGCGGCCAGTCGCCCCAGACCATTGCCGATAAATTGCATCTGAGTCCCAAGACGGTCAGCACCTACCGTGCGCGCCTGTTTCAGAAACTCGGGGTCAGCAACGCCGTGGAACTGACACGCCTGGCGCTGCGCTATGGCGTGATCGAGGAGAAGCCTGAACGCGCCAGCTCGCGCGAGTGAGTCAGCAGACGTATCCTGCCACCCCGGTTACACTCTCATCATGCAGGCCGCCTGTTTCAACTCCCGGTGTGTCCGTTGTCCGCGTCTGGTCCAATTCTTGAGCCGCATCCGACGGACGTATCCCGAGTATCACGCCCGACCGGTCCCATCCTTCGGTGATCCGCGCGCGCATCTGCTCATCGTCGGTTTGGCGCCAGGCCTGCATGGCGCGAACGCCACAGGCCGGCCCTTCACTGGCGATCATGCCGGCCTGTTGTTGTACCGCAGCCTGCACAAGTTCGGTTTTGCTAACCTTCCGGAATCCATCAGCGCGCATGACAGGCTGAAGCTGTACGACTGCCGCATCACCAATGCGGTGAAATGCGTGCCGCCGCAAAACAAACCTGCTGCGATGGAAATTGCTACCTGCAGCCGTTATCTGCAGGCTGAACTTGCGGGATTACCGGCAAATGCGGTAATCCTCGCACTTGGCCGGATTGCCCACGACGCGGTATTGAAGGCGCTGGATATGAAACCGCGTCGGTTCGGGTTCAAACACGGTGCCGTGCACAAACTTGACGCAAAGCGTGTGTTGCTGGATTCCTATCATTGCAGCCGTTACAACACCCAGACCCGGCGCCTGACCACTGCCATGTTCGAAGCGGTGGTTGCACAGGCGAGGCGGCGCCTGGACGCCATGCGAGCGTGCCAATGAGTAATAGCAGACAACCATTTGACAGCCCGCGTTTCCTGAAAAATGTCAGCGGCGCACCGGGCGTGTATTGCATGCGCGATGGCAGCGGCGAGATTTTGTACGTGGGCAAGGCCGGTAACCTGAAAAAACGCCTCAGCAGCTATTTTCGCAAAAGCGGTACGTCTCCGAAAACCGCCGCCATGCTGGCGCACATGGCATCCGTGGATGTCACCGTGACGCATACTGAGACCGAAGCGCTGTTGCTGGAAAACAATCTCATCAAGCAGCATCGGCCGCGTTACAACGTAGTGCTGCGCGACGACAAGAGTTATCCCTATATTCATCTTGATACCGGGCGTCCGTTCCCGCGCTTATCCATCTATCGCGGTCGGCGCCGTGAAGCCGGGCAATATTTCGGTCCCTATCCGAGCGCCCACGCGGCGCGCGCGACCGTGAACTTGTTACAAAAACTATTCTTGCTGCGCCAGTGCAACGATGCGTTTTTCCGGAACCGCACTCGACCTTGCCTGCAATACCAGATCAAGCATTGCTCGGCGCCCTGCGTGAGGTTGATCAACGAAGAAGATTATGCGCGCGATGTACAGCACGCCATCCTGTTTCTGGAAGGCCGCACCCGCGAAGTCATTGACGCCATGGTGCAGCGAATGGAAGATGCTTCGGCGCGCGAGGATTTTGAGCTGGCCGCACGTTATCGGGACCAGATCAGCGATCTGCGTCGTACCAGCGGGCGCCAACACATCAGCACGCAACGTGGCCATTACGATGTGATTGCAGCCGCTGCGCGCGCCGGAGCGCATTGCATCGCCGTCATGCTGGTGCGCGGTGGGCACAACCTCGGCATCCGCAGTTTCTATCCGAAGGTCACCGGTGAAACCTCCGTGCAGGAGGTGCTATCGGCATTTTTGCCGCAGTATTATCTGGGCCGGGACATTCCCAAAGAGATTCTGGTGTCCGCAAAGATCGAGGACCAAGCACTGTTGCAACGCACGCTGTCCGAGCAATCCGGCCGGCGCGTACTTATCCGTCAGCCAGCACGCGGCGAGGCCAGGCGTCTATTGGTCATGACCGAAGCGAACGCCGTCCAGGCGCTCGATCTGCGCCTTGCCATGGACGCGAACCTGCGCCGCCGTTTCGAAGCGCTGCAGGATGTCCTTGATCTCGACCAATTGCCCACGCGGCTGGAATGCTTCGACATCAGTCATACCATGGGCGAGGGCACGGTGGCGTCCTGCGTGGTGTTCGATGCCAACGGTCCACTCAAGGGACATTACCGCCGTTTCAATATCGAAGGCGTCGCGCCGGGCGACGATTATGGCGCCATTCGCCAGGCGCTTACGCGCCGTTACACACGGCTTAAGAAAGGCGAAGGCGTGGTGCCGGACGTGCTGTTCATTGACGGTGGCAGGGGCCAGTTGCATGCAGCGGAAAAAGTCCTGGAGGAGCTGCAGGTGGAAGACGTCACGCTCGTGGGTGTGGCCAAAGGCCCAGCGCGCCGACCGGGAATGGAACAGCTTTTCTTGTCCGGACGGACCACGCCACTTATACTGCCGCCGGATTCACCGGGCCTGCACCTGATCCAGCAGATCCGAGACGAGGCACATCGTTTCGCCATCACCGGTCACCGCCAACGACGCGCGCGGACTCGCCGCACCTCGGTGCTGGAAAGCGTGCCAGGCCTGGGGCCGAAACGCCGCCAGCAATTGCTAAAACAATTTGGCGGTTTGCAGGGTGTGTCACGTGCCGGCGTCGAAGACTTGAGTAGCGTGCACGGTATTAGCCAGGATCTGGCGGAACGCATTTATGACCTGTTTCACACGAATAATTGAGTACAGCCTGTGAAGTTCAACTCGCCGAACCTGCTGACGTTGTTGCGCATCGCGCTGATTCCCGTGTTCGTGGTGATTTTTTATCTGCCGTATGTCTGGGCCCCGCCGCTGAGCGCGGCCATTTTTGCGTTGGCAGCCATCACCGACTGGTTCGACGGCTGGTTGGCGCGCCGTTGGAATCAGACCTCGATGTTTGGCGCATTCTTGGACCCGGTGGCCGACAAACTCATGGTGGTGGTGGCGCTGGTGCTGATTTTGCAAGCCGATCCGCGCGTGGCCATGGCGATTCCGGTGATGATTATCATCGGCCGTGAGATCACCATTTCGGCCTTGCGCGAATGGATGGCGGAACTGGGCGCGCGCAAGCGCGTGGCGGTCACTTGGCTCGGCAAGAGCAAAACCGTCGTGCAAATGCTGGCAATTGTATTTCTGTTGTACCGCTACCCCATCAAGGTGGTGCCGGTCTATGACATCGGCTTGGGACTGCTGGTGATTGCCGCCGCATTGACGCTCTGGTCCATGAGCCTGTATCTGCTGGCGGCCTGGCCGGAGCTGAGCCGCACGCGCTGAGCGTCTTGTACGGGGCCGGGCATGCCCCTACAATACCGGCCCATTCCCGCGGGAATAGCTCAGTTGGTAGAGCGCAACCTTGCCAAGGTTGAGGTCGCGAGTTCGAGCCTCGTTTCCCGCTCCAGATTGAAACCTCGGCATACCACCGGGGTTTTTTATTTCCCGCCGGCGGATTCAACCACATTTAGCCTGAAAGCGGTCGGCCGTTTGTGGTAAATTCCGCAGGTTTTTACACTTCAGGTAGGGCTAGGTGGCAGAGTGGTCATGCAGCGGCCTGCAAAGCCGTGTACGCCGGTTCAATTCCGACCCTAGCCTCCAGCAAGCGGGTGCCTCAGCCCGGGTGGCGGAACAGGTAGACGCAACGGACTTAAAATCCGTTAGCTGGCAACGGCTGTGCCGGTTCGAGTCCGGCCCCGGGCACCAATAACAACTCATGGCGGCTGTTTCACAGACGCTTTCCGTCCACAATCTGGCCATCTGGCGCGGCGAACGCTGTCTGTGCCGGAATATCAGTCTTGAGTTGCAGTCAGGCGAGTCCCTGCACGTGCAAGGCCCCAACGGCGCCGGTAAAACTACGCTGATCCGCGTGCTCACGGGGCTCGGCCGGGCCGACGAGGGCGAGGTGTGCTGGTGCAATGCAGCGTTGCGCCGGAATGAATCGGCCTATCGTGCTTCTCTGGCGTATCTCGGCCACAGCAACGGCGTGAAACTGGGCTTGAGTCCGCGGGAAAACCTGGCCTATGCCGGGGCACTTTTGGCCGCAGCCACAACCATCGAAATTGCGGCGGTGCTGGAACAGGTGGGGCTGAGTGGTTGCGAGGATATGCCTTGCAATATGTTGTCCATGGGACAACGGCGGCGCACGGCCTTGGCGCGTCTGTTGCTGGCGCGCGTGCCCTTGTGGTTCCTGGACGAACCGCTCACCAGCCTGGACGCAGCGGGCGTGGATTTGCTGACGCAAATTCTGAAGACGCATCTCGCCGACGGTGGATTGGCGGTATTCGCCACGCATCAACCCATGGACCTGGCACCGTTCCCAGTCAAAACCTTATTGCTGGGTGGTGTGGCATGAAGACTGCCGCGTTGTTTCAGCGTGATCTGCGTTTGGCTTATCGTCGCCGCGGCGAACTCGCGACTCCGGTTATATTCTTTGTGATTGTCACGGCTTTGTTTCCCCTGGCCTTGGGTCCGGAACCGGAATTGTTGCGCCGCCTGGCACCGGGTGTCATCTGGGTGGCGGCGCTGCTGGCGGGATTGATCGGTCAGGACAGCCTCTTCAAGAGTGATTATGAAGACGGCAGTCTGGAACAACTGCTGCTCAGTCCGGCACCGTTGGAATGGCTGGTGCTGCTGCGAGTGTTCGCCCATTGGCTGGTGACCGGCCTGCCGCTGGTGATTCTGTCCTTGCTCATGGCTTTGATGCTGGATTACCCGGGCGGCGCCATGCACGTGCTGGTGATAAGTTTGCTGTTGGGTACGCCGGTGCTGAGTTGCCTGGGTGCGGTAGGCGCCTCGCTCACGGTAGGATTGCGGCGCAGCAGCATGTTGCTACCCATTCTGGTGTTGCCACTCGCGATCCCGGTGCTCATTTTCGGTGTCGCGGCCGCAGCACGTGCGGCGCAGTCCGAACCAGTGGCGGCGCCGCTATATTTTCTCGGTGCCGTGCTGGTGCTGGCGCTGACGCTCGCGCCGTTTGCCATTGCAGGTGGCTTGCGTGTAAGTCTTGAATCCTGATTGGGAAAAAAGCATATTGGTCTGGTTCCACAAACTCGCTTCGCCGCCGTACTTTTACAGGTTCGCGGCTACACTTGCGCCCTGGCTCGGTTGGCTGAGCCTGTTGGTGATTATCGCGGGTCTGTATGGCGGTTTGTGGTTGGCGCCACCGGATTATCAGCAGGGTGACGGTTTCCGCATCATGTATGTGCATGTACCGAGTGCCTGGATGTCGCTGTTCATCTATGTAGTTATGGCGGTGGCGGCCGCCATCGGCCTCATCTGGCGCATGAAGCTGGCACATGCCGTCTCAGCGGCTGCCGCTCCGCTGGGTGCGTCGTTCACGTTTTTGGCGCTGGTGACCGGCTCGTTATGGGGCAAACCCATGTGGGGCACCTACTGGGTGTGGGATGCACGACTGACCTCCGAGTTGGTATTGCTGTTCCTGTATTTCGGTTACATCGCGCTCAATCATGCCTTCGAGGACCGCCGCACCGGCGACCGGGCGAGCGCCATCCTGGCGCTGGTTGGTATTGTCAATGTCCCCATCATTCATTATTCGGTAAAATGGTGGAACACCTTGCATCAGGGTCCTACGGTATTCTTCGGCGCGCGGGCGGATATTCCGCCCAGCATGTATATTCCGCTGTTCATCATGATCGTCGGCTTTATGTTGTATTTCGCTTGTTTCGTTCTCAAACGCCTGCAGGTGGAAGTGCTACAACGGGAACGTAACACCGCCTGGGTGCGGGAGCTGGTGGAGAAACCATGAGTTCCTGGCACGAATTCCTCACCATGGGCGGTTACGGCGCTTACGTGTGGCCTGCCTACGGCATCGTGCTGGTGGTGATGATTACCAACGTGATATTGCCGGGGCGTCGGCAACGTGCGTTGTTGAAGCAACTGCGTAGAATAAACAGCAACACGTCACAGCCATGACGCCCGCACGCCGCAAACGTCTGATCATCGTTGCCGTAATCGTCGTGGGCGTGGCGATTGCCGTGGGTCTGGGTTTGCAGGCGTTCCGGCAAAATCTGCTGTATTACTTCACGCCGGCGCAAGTCGCGGCAGGCGATGCGCACGCCGGTCAGCAATTCCGCATGGGCGGATTGGTGACCATGGGCAGTGTTCAACGCACACCCGGCAGCATGACCGTGCATTTCACGCTCACCGACATGCAGCGATCCATTCCCGTGGTGTACACCGGCATCTTGCCGGATCTGTTCCGCCAGGGGCAGGGCATCGTGGTGCACGGCAGGCTCGACAAGAGCGGCTTGTTCGTCGCCGATCAGGTGCTCGCCAAGCATGACGCCAAGTACATGCCGCCGGAAGTGACGGCGTCCATCAAAAAAGCTGAAGCTCAGCAAGCTGCTGCCATTGCACAAGGACGTTCATGATTCCTGAAATCGGCCATCTGGCGCTCATCATTGCGCTATGTCTGGCGGTGGCGCAGGCGTTTTTCGGCCTCGCCGGCGCGCAACGCGGCAACCTCATCTGGATGAATGTCACGCGACCGGCGGCGGTGGCGCAATCGCTGTTCGTGGCATTGGCGTTTGCCGCCTTGGTGTACTGCTTCCTCACCAGTGATTTTTCCGTGGCCTATGTCGCGCAGAATTCCAATACGGCTTTGCCCTGGCCGTACAAGATTACGGCGGTGTGGGGCGCACATGAAGGTTCGCTGCTGCTGTGGATTTTCGTGCTGGCCATCTGGACGCTGGCGGTGTCGCGTTTCAGCCGCCATTTGCCGCAGGAATTCAGCAGCCGTGTGCTGGGCGTGCTGGCCATTATCAGCATCGGGTTCCTGTTGTTCATGCTTTCGACTTCCGATCCCTTCACGCGCCTGTTGCCGCCTGTGACTCAGGGCCGCGACCTGAATCCCATCCTGCAGGATCCGGCCATGGCCATACACCCGCCCATGCTTTACATGGGCTATGTGGGATTGTCGGTGGCCTTTGCATTTTCCGCGGCGGCTTTGCTGGGCGGGCGCATGGATGGTGTGTGGGCGCGCTGGTCGCGGCCGTGGACGACGGTGGCGTGGCTGTTTCTGACTGTCGGCATCACGCTTGGCAGTTGGTGGGCGTATTACGAACTGGGCTGGGGCGGCTTCTGGTTCTGGGATCCGGTGGAAAATGCTTCGTTCATGCCATGGCTGGTCGCCACCGCCCTCATGCATTCGCTGGCAGTGACAGAAAAACGCGGTGCGTTCAAAAGTTGGACGGCGTTGCTGGCCATTGCGGCTTTTTCCCTGAGCCTGCTCGGCACTTTCCTGGTGCGCTCCGGCGTATTGATTTCTGTGCACGCGTTTGCCGTGGATCCCAAACGCGGTGTATTCATCCTGGGCATGATCGGCGTATTCGTCGGGTCGGCGCTCGCGCTGTACGCTTGGCGTTCACCCACGCTGGCGCGCGGCGGAGGCTTCAAACCGTTCTCGCGGGAAACCCTGTTGCTGATAAATAATATTTTCCTGGTAGTGGCCGCAGCGGCGGTACTGCTGGGCACTTTGTATCCTCTGCTGCTGGATGCGCTCAACCTGGGACGCCTGTCCGTGGGTCCGCCCTATTTCGACGCCGTGTTCATTCCGCTGATGATCCCGTTCTTCATTGCCATCGGCATCGGACCCTATGTACGCTGGAAACACGGCAGCGTCACTGACACCGGACGCAAACTGCGATTGCTCATGGTCCTGGCGCTGGCGATCGGCGTGGTGGCGATTCTCATCATCCACGCACAAACCGATCTGATTGCAGCGGCTGGAATTATCCTCGCGGCCTGGACCCTCTTCAGCGCGCTGCGAGAACCTGTTGTTCGTCTGCGCCAGCGCTGGAAAGGACAGCACCTGTCGCTGCCGCGTTCGGTGTTGGGTATGAGCGTGGCGCATTTCGGTGCGGGGCTTTTAATCCTGGGCGTTACGGTCGCGAGCACCCTGAGCGTGGAACGCGATCAGGTGGTACAGGCGGGTTCCACGGTTGCGGTGCACGGTTACCAGTTCACTTTTGAAGGCGTAAAAAATGTAACCGGACCCAACTATCAGGCGGTGCAAGGCACGTTTCTGGTCAGTCATAATGGCAAGCAACTGGGCAGCATGCAGACGGAGAAACGCCAGTTCACCAATACCGTGACCACGGAAGCGGCCATCAATCCGGGATTGTTCCGCGATCTCTACGTGGCGCTCGGGAATCCACTTGGTAACGACAGTTGGAGCGTGCGGTTCCAATATAAACCGTTGGTCCGATTCATCTGGCTGGGTGGTCTGGTGATGATGCTGGGCGGCATCCTGGCGGTTTCCGACCGCCGATACCGCCAGCCGCTGCGCGAAAAAACACGGTTCATGGATCCGGTGGCTGCGCCAGTGGAAGAGAGCAGCCACCCGGAAACCGAGAGTCCCGGATGAAGCGCACGCTGCTATTCTCGCTGCCGATCGTCATATTGGCGGCATTGGTCGCGGTGTTCTGGCGCGGCCTGTATCTCAACCCGCGCATCCTGCCCTCGCCGTTGATCGGCAAATCGGTGCCGACATTCAGTCTGCCGCGCCTGCATGATTCGCAACAGCCTTTCACCCAGCAGGAATTTCTCGGCAAAGTATCGCTCCTGAACGTGTGGGCAACCTGGTGCGTGGCCTGCCGCGATGAACAGCAAACTCTGTTGCAGTTCGCCCGGCAAAACGTGATTCCCATTTATGGTCTGGATTACAAGGATGATCATCACAGCGCCCTGGACTGGCTGGCACAGAAAGGCAATCCCTATGCGGCCGTGGCCTTTGACGCCACCGGCAACGTAGCCATCAACTGGGGCGTGTACGGCGCGCCGGAAACTTTTCTGATAGACCAACGCGGCATCATCCGCTACAAATACATCGGTCCGCTCACACCCGACGTGATTCACAACGAACTGCTGCCGCGGATTGAGGCGCTGCGCCGCGAAGGCACATGACGCGTTCCATTCCATTGTGTATTGCCGCGTTGATGCTGTCCTGCCTGTGGTTGCCGTCTGCGCATGCCGTGGACAGCGAACCGCCTTTCAGTAACCCGCAGTTGCAGCAGCGCTATGAGAATTTAATCCATGACTTCCGCTGTCTGGTGTGTTTCGATGAAACTATCGCAAATTCGGATGCTGATCTCGCGGCAGATTTTCGCCGCCAGGTACATCAGATGATTGTGGCGGGCAAAAGCAATCAGGAAATCAGGGATTTCATGGTGAAGCGCTACGGCGATTTCGTGCTTTATAACCCGCCGGTGCAGCCGAATACCTGGCTACTATGGGCCGGCCCGTTCGTGTTGCTTTTAATTGCGTTGATTGCGCTGGCCTTCATCCTGCGCCGGCGTGCACACATGGATGGGGCGGGGGGGGCTGGCCCGTGAGCTTCATACTGCTCGCCGCCCTGATGCTCCTCACGGCAGCGGCGTGCGTCGCGATACCCTTATGGCGTGCGCATCCCAAACAAAGGCCGTCCACCGACGCGGCCAATCGCGCCGTACATTCTGCGCGTATTGAAGAACTGGATCGGGATTTGGCGGCGGGCCGGCTCGCTCAGGAAGATTACGCTGCCGCACATCGCGATCTGGATACGGAACTGGATGTGAGTCTGCGCGATGCGCAGCATGACCGGGAACGCGCCGCCAAGACCCACGGCAGCTCGCTGGTTGCGGGAATCGTCGCGCTGCTCATGATCACGGTTGCTGGTGTGTTGTATTGGCAATTGGGCAGTTGGCGCGCTGGTGTCGAAGGCGTGCAGCAAGCCAGCGTATTTTCCGTGGAACAGATGGTGGTGCAACTCGCACACCGCCTGAAAACTACGGACCCGAATGATTTGCCGGGCTGGGAGATGCTCGGTCATGCCTATCTTCTCATGGGCCGCTATGCCGATGCCGCGGATGCCTATTCCCATGCACGCACCCTGTCCGCCGATGGCAATGCCGAAGTGCTGGCCAGTTATGGCGAAGCTGTCTCCCTTGCCAGCCCGGATGATTTCATGGGCAAAGCCATGCCGGCATTTGAAAAGGCCCTGCAACTGGAGCCGAGCAATCCGCAGGCACTCTGGTACGGCGGTTTGGGAGCATTGGAGCGCGGTGACAAAAATCTGGCCGTGTCGCGCTGGCAGGCGTTACTGACGCAGAATCCTCCACCCGAATACCGCGCCATCATTGAAAAATCCATCGTGGCTGCCGGCGGAACACTTGCGCCAGCCGGGCAGGCAAACGCCACGCAGGCGAGCACCGTAGCGGCTATTCATATCCGGGTAACGCTCGCTGCTTCCTTGCGCGGCAAAGTGTCACCGGATGAAACCTTGTTCGTATTCGCCGAACCCGCGGGGCAGGGCGCTGGCCCGCCACTCGCCGTACGCCGTTTTCAGGTACGCGACCTCCCGTTGAATGTGACGCTCAGCGATGCGGATTCCATGCTGGATGGCCGCAAGTTGTCGGCTTTTGCCAAAGTGAACATCGTTGCGCGGATTTCCAAAAATGGTGCACCGATGCCACAGGCGGGCGATCTGACAGGTCAGATACTTTGGCATACCGGTGCCAACATGCCGGTCCATATTCAGATCAGTACGATTCTTCCTTAAAAGAAAAAACTATTTCGTCGGTGGTTGCGTGACCGGCTGCCGGGCAGGCAGCGTGGTGGCGGCCGAAGGTGGCGTGACGGTATACGTAGCCGCGGAGGCGGGCGCGATTGCGGCGGCCGCCTGGCTTGCTTGTTTCATGGCTTGATATTCCGCTGGCGTCAGAGACGGCAGTCTCTTCAGAAAAGCCACGATGTCCCAAAGCCTGGCATCATTTTGAGTTCGCCCCCAGGAAGGCATCCCGGTCATTTTGATGCCATTCTTGGTAATCCAAAAAAGCTTCGCGGGTGTGAAATACGGCACAGCGCGCGCCAGCATGGGCGGGCGTGGATTCAGGCCCGTACGCAGATCCGAGGATTCCATCCCGGGCGCCAGATGGCAGCCAGCGCACAGCTTGTCATAGCGCGCCGCCCCGGCTTCGATCATCTTGGGATCGGTTAACGGTGGCGCTTGAATGGCAGCAACGCGGCTGGCGATGGATCGCTCCCGCACCGTACCCAGTACCCAGCGGCTGAAGTGACTATCCGGCGCAGTGGCTGCCACATTGGCGACGCCTGAATAGATGTAAGCAAGGAATGCGCCGCAGGTGAGAATCAGGATCGCAATAATGACTTTGACGCACTTCATCGTGGCTGAAGAAAACCAGGTTTGTTACGGGTGGCTGTCTATGTAAGTTTCCAAGGCGTTATAGGTGCCCGGTTCGTAATCCGTGAACTGCACCCCCAGCCGGTATTCATCCTCTCCGGTTTGACGCACGGCTACCACCCGGCCGAATAACCCCAGCCGGCCGCCGTTATCCTCCAAATCAGGCAGGGTGACTCGCACATGGATGCGGACCCCGTTGCTGGCGCTGGTCTGGAGGCTGTATGGAGTGATCCGACCCATGGTGGGTTCGTCGCACAGTATCTGCATCCCGGTGAGCGAGACATCTACGGCAATGGCCGGCAATGTGCTGCCATCTGCCTCCACGATACGGATGGAGTGCTCGATTGCAATGCGCCGAAAGGTTCGTTTTTCCACTTGCATGACGTTTGTTATATCCCCAGTTCGGCATTCTAAATCTTGGAGCAAGGATCGTGCTGCAGGGTGCGGAATACCTGTGCAAGCATCGTACCAACAACAATTAATATTTAGAAATAAGTACTTTAATAATATTAGCTTACAAGATATATCTAATCAATCAATCAATGTCGTGGAACCAGATAGGAGGAGAGGATGAAAGACCATTTTTGCCGTATCAGCTAATTGCAGATCATTATATTATATACATAATATACATTATGCGCATGTGCTAGGGTTCGACTCGAACTGGCCTTACGGCCCTCGGAGTGCCCTAGATGGAGGGTGTCTTAGATTTTGTGTATTCGGGTTTGGTTTTGGTTTCATTTCTTAGTGCTGTGGCATCCGCTCTTCATATTGGATGGTAAATCTATTCAGGGCAGCCTTCCAGTCCCGCAGTGGCATG
>JBAVYM010000001.1:0-6930 GCA_049698775.1 Gammaproteobacteria bacterium | reverse complement strand
CAGCGCTTCCAGTGCTACCTTCGCTTTGAACAGTGCCGTATGGTTCCGTCTTGACCGTTTCATGTCTCTACCTCCAAGCTATTAGGGTAGAGCCGCTAATCCACTTAAGCTACTGCCCAGTTTTTGTGGTCCACTTCACTTGGTCCCGGCTTGCCAGCGAGCTATTTCCAGAATCCGGCTGGATTCTCGCTGTACTACAACGTGATCAGCCATAACTGTCAGAATTACTGCAATGTCATCATGGGATCGGGTGGAGGTCGTTGATGAAGCGCAAATGGCGGCCAATATGCTTGATTGTCTCGATAGTGTTGATGTTGACAGGTTGCTCTTCGCCGTCGCCACACCTACCGGGTTACCTCTATGCCTTCACGAACAACGAATTTACAGTGACGAACCTGAATACGGGAAAGCTTATTGCGCGGGTCACAGGTCCGAAAACGGTGAATTTCAGATATGCGGCCAAGATTGATGACAACACGATTCTGTTGTCCGGATCCAGCGCGCTGCCGAATGGACGTTCCGTGAGTGTCAAACTGGATGGTCACATCATTCAGTTTGTGGCAAGCAAGCCTGCAAATTGGCTCTACAACCGATCCACGGGGGAACTGACGTCGTTTCCTGTTCCTTCTGAGTACTCTTCACTGGGGATGCCAGCATATTTACCAAAACACAAAAGCATAGTGTTTTATTGCAGGGACAATCAACTGTGTCGCATGTCGTTGGATGACCCTGATTACCCCGCTGTTGGTGATATATCTGCCAACCTAGATAAAGAAGTAGGTGACTATGGTTACTACCCTATTGTAACGATTTCGAATGATGAAGTCGTCTATGCTACGAACAATAGCATGGCCAAGTATTACAATCTGAGCACTGGTCAAGTTGGATATTTGCCATTCAAGAAAAAGTGTGTGCCACTACTGTGGCGGTCAAAAACGCAGCAATTGCTATGTTTTGTTTATCAGCCTAAACCTCGCTACTACTTTATTAGGCTGGATGGCATGGATATGCAGCTTGCCGTGAATTTCGATGGGTGGCCGAACATTTATTTTCCCGATTATGATACAGCGCTGGCCGGTGGCTTAAAGCTAAGGTGGTACTTCCCTGACCCTGTACCTCATGAGTGGAGCATACTTCGGTCATACAATCTGATGACTGGTGCGGTAGATGTCTTTGCTAGCGGATCTTGGGAATATGTGGGCGGCGCAGTTTGGTTTTCGAATGTACCAAAGGTGATTCCAGGAATCGCATTTGCAGCGACGGCTTCCGCATCTGAAGCGGATACAGAAAACTAAGGGCATTAGCGCCACCATCAATTTTTATCAGTAGCTGCGTCGTCCGTTTTGAAATCCAGTATGCGTATGACCCTTCGAGCGGCGCGCTCACGACCGTAGAGGATGCCCTGACCTACCTGCTGACATCCAGGCTGCGCATCTCCAGCACCGTGCGTGCCATGGCGTCCATGTTTTCCACGCGCCCGATGAGTTTTGCGGGCAGCGCAGGCAAAGCCGAGACCAGCGCAAGCACGAGTGACGCGCAATAGGGGATGGACTGGATCAGCAGCACCACCACCCACACGGAAATGTTCTGGATGGCGAAGCCCACCTGGCTGTACACGCCCCAGGCACACAGCCACAGCGCCAGCATGATCAACACTTCCTCACGGCAGGTGGCGAGCGCACGCAGCAGCGCGTGGTGCGGCGCCTGTTTGGGCGTGCGGAAGAAAGGTCTGCCGCGGGTCAACAAGCCGCTCATGACCGCGAGGCCTACGGTGTGGGTCAGCGCCAGCCCGGCCACGGCCGCCGCCAAGGTTTGGCGCAGATTGGCGCCGACGTTGGAACGGTACAGGAACATGAGCTTGGCGATCCGGAACACGAACAGCGAGAGCGGCAGTAGCGAGAACACCACCATCGGCAGGCTGGCTTCATGCGGAAAGTTGATCATCGCCAGCGACCAGAGCATGGCGCCCAGGTTGAAGAGCAGATTGAACCCGTCCGCGAGCCACGGCAGCCAGCCGGCAAGAAAGTGATAGCGTTGCCCGGCGGTGAGCGGACTGCCGCGGCCAAATAATTTTCCCGCGTGATGTTTCAGAATCTGCACCGCACCGTAAGCCCAGCGGAAACGCTGCTTCTTGTAATCCAGGAAGGTATCCGGCATCAGGCCGCAACCATAACTTTTCGGGATGTAGGCGGCTTCGAGTCCCGCCTCGAACACCCGCAAACCCAGTTCCGCGTCCTCGGTGATGCACCATTCCGCCCAACGGAGCTTGTCCAGCACGCTGCGGCGGATCATGGTCATGGTGCCGTGCTGGATGATGGCGTTGCGCTCGTTGCGCGTGATCATGCCGACGTAGAAGAAGCCGCGGTATTCCGCGTAGCACATGGCTTTGAATGCATTTGCGCCGGCGTCGCGGTAATCCTGCGGCGACTGCATGATTGCGATCTTGTCTGCGCCGAACAGCGGCACCAGATCCCGCAGCCAGTTGCGGTTCACCACGTAATCGCTGTCAAGCACTGCGATGACTTGTGCATCCGCGGCGGTATGACGCAGAGCGTAGTTGAGTGCGCCCGCCTTGAAGCCCGCGAGCGGCGCAACATGGAAGAAGCGGAAGCGCGACCCCAGCTTTTCACAATGCGTCTGTACGGGTTTCCAGACGCCTTCGTCCGTGGTGTTGTTGTCAATCACCACCACTTCATAACGGGGATAATCGAGCGCGGCCAGCGCAGTCAGAGTTTCCTTGAGCATGTCCGGCGGCTCGTTGTACGCGGGCACATGGATGGACACCATCGGCAGGGCGCCTTCCGATACGCGCGCTGGCGCAAACATGCGCCGCCGCAACCTGACCCAATGCGCCTCGGCCCACTCGTGGGCTTCCGCCAGCAGCACCAGGATCACGCCGATCATGCCGAGCAGCAGCAGAATGCCCACGATGATGTTGCTCACCGTCAGGTAGTGGTGCAGGTAGTCGTGGATGATCCACACGATCAGCGCGCTGATGGCGTACACGATGACCGCGAGGAATCCCAGGCCGCGTTTCTTGAGCCGGCGGCTGTCCCAGAACACCAGCATCAGCACCACGCTCGCGAGCAACACCGAGATGCCCGCCAGCAGCCGCCAGTTCGGAATGCTGACGATGGGTCGGGTGAAAGTGAATTTCGGCTGGCGATACACGTTGTACACGCCCCAATAAGAACCCACGTCGCCTTCGGCGGAATTGCCTTTCCAGGGCTGATCGAAGGTCTCCATGAGGTAATAGGTCCAGTGCTGGGCGCCCGCGTAGGCGAGGAAGCGGCGCAGGAATAGCGCTTCGTTCGCGGTCGAGGCCACCGCGGCGTGGCGCGTCAGGCCGACACTCGGCCAGCCGACTTCGGCGATGACGATGGGTTTGTGCGGGAACGCCTGCCGCATGTCGTGCATGCGTGCGGCGATATACGGCACCGCCGTGTGCACGTCCACGCCTTCCCAATAGGGCAGCATGTGCACGGCGAGGTAATCCACATGCTTCGCCAGTTCCGGATGCTGCACCCAGCTATACCAGGGTTCGGCGGTGCTCACCGGCTGATTGATCTCCGCGCGCGCCTCATCCAGATACGGGATCAGTTCCTCGGCGGACACGTCGCCGCGCAGCACCGCTTCGTTGCCGATCATGACGCGCACCACGTTGGGATTCACCTTGGCGATGGCGATGGCACGCGCCACCTGCGCGGCGTCGTACTTCTGGTCCTTGTATATCCACGCGCCCAGCGCCACGTTGATGTGGTATTTCGCCGCGAGTTTCGGGATGTCGGCAAGCGTGCCGTCCACGCTGTAGGTGCGAATTGCGTAGGTCTTGCCGGCCAGCAGTTGCAGGTCGGCATCAATCTGCGCGTCGCTCGGATATTCATTAGCGGTGGGATTCTGGCCGGCGCGGAACGGCGAAAACGCGAAACCCTGGATGGTGCTGGGCCAGGGTGGTTCCCGCATGGGCTGGTTGAAATACGCCCAGATGCTCACGGTCAGTGCCGTGGCCGCAAGCGCGATGATGATGCTGGGCGTCAGTGCAAGCGGGCGCGACGTCATCAAGGGTGCAAGGCCAGTAGCAGGGCAGTCGGCGGGCGCACGCCGCGCCAAAGGTAGAACGATTCCGCCGCCTGCTCCACCAGCATGCCCCAGCCATCCAGCACCAGGCCGGCGCCTTCGCGCTGGGCCCAATGCATGAACGGCGTAGGCTGTTCGCCGTAGGCCAGGTCGTAGCACACCGCGTCGGGATTCAGGCAGTCGCGGGGCAGCGGCGGCAGTTCGCCCACCAGGCTCGCGGCGGTCGCGTTGATGACTACGTCGAAACTTTGGCGGCGCAGATTTTCGAAACCGCCGCCGGTGACGCGCCCGCTGCCGGCATACTGGAACGCCAGCTTGTGCGCCCGTTCCGGGGTGCGGTTGGCCACCTGTACTCGCGCCGGCTTCTCCGCCAGTAGCGCGACCAGCACGCCGCGCGCCGCGCCGCCCGCACCCAGCAGCAGGATGCGCGCGGCTTTGAGCGTGACCTGATGATTGTGTTTGAGATCGTTGACCAGACCGGCGCCGTCAGTGTTGTCGCCGAGCAGCGTGCCATCTGCGTGCACGAACAGGGTGTTCACGGCGCGGGCTTTTTTCGCGCGCGGCGTGTGTACATGACACAGGCCCAGGGCTTCTTCCTTGAACGGCAGCGTGATATTCGCGCCCTTGCCGCCGGAGGCGAGGAATTCTCGCAGCGCCGCCGTGAAACCTCCGGGTGCCGCGTCAATGCGCGCGTAATGTATCGCCTCGCCCGTCAGGCGCGCGAATTCCGCATGAATCTGCGGTGAACGGCTGTGCGCCACCGGGTGGCCGATGACGGCATAGCGCGCGGGAGCCTGTGGCATGGGCAATCCCTCGAACCGGTATGTTTCGGGCACCTCTAAAAATCGATCTTTTGCTTTCGGGCGGTGTTAGAAATGATCTCGGAATCCTCATGTATTGTCATATACACTCCGGTTCCTCGGTCATTTCTGTCTAGCCAGAAACCAAAATCTCTGATTTTTAGCGGTGCCCTTCCGGCTGTTCAACAAAACACTATTTTATTCCCTGAGCCAACCCGCTGCGCGCTTGGCAAAATAGGTGAGTATGGCGTCGGCGCCGGCACGTTTGATGGACAGAAGCGTTTCCAGGACACAAGCGCGTTCCTCCAGCCAGCCATTTTTAATCGCTGCCATGAGCATGGTGTACTCGCCGCTCACCTGATATACGAAAGTCGGCACGCCAAATTCGTCCTTCACGCGCCGCACGATGTCGAGATACGGCAGTCCCGGCTTGACCATCACCATGTCGGCGCCTTCGGCGAGATCCAGCGCCACCTCGCGCAATGCCTCGTCGCTGTTGGCCGGGTCCATCTGGTAGGTGTGTTTGTTACTCTTGCCGAGGCTCGCGGCGGAGCCGAGCGCGTCGCGGAACGGAGCGTAAAAGCTCGACGCGTATTTCGCGGAATACGCGAGTATGCGCGTGTTAATGAAGCCGCGTTTCTCGAGCGCCGCGCGGATGACGCCCACGCGCCCGTCCATCATGTCCGAGGGCGCGACGATATCAGCGCCGGCTTCGGCGTGCGATAGTGCTTGGCGCACCAGCACTGCAACGCTTTTGTCGTTCAGTACATAACCGTGCTTGTCAATGAGTCCGTCCTGACCGTGGCTGGTGTAGGGATCCAGGGCCACGTCGGTGATCACGCCGAGTTCCGGATATTTTTTCTTGAGCGCACGCACCGCGCGCTGCACCAGTCCTTCAGGGTTATGCGCTTCGGCCGCGTTAAGCGATTTCTTGTCCGCCGCGATCACCGGGAACAGTGCCAGTGCCGGAACGCCGAGTTGCACCAGCTCTGCCGCTTCTTTCAGCAGCTCGTCAATGCTCAGGCGTTCGATGCCGGGCATGGAGGCCACGGCTTCGCGCTGGTTTTTGCCCTCGCGCACAAACACCGGGCAGATCAGGTCGTCGCTGGACAAGCGCGTTTCCCGCATCAGGCGGCGCGAGAAATCATCCCGGCGCATGCGGCGCAGGCGGGTGGCGGGAAAGCCGCCGGAATAACGGGCGCTGAAACTCACGCGGAACTCCGGAAATCGGGCGCACAGGGTAAGCCAAAACCCCCGGCGCGGCCAGTGGCGCTGCTGCAATCTGCTCTGTCATTGCGAGCGCAGCGAAGCAATCTCGGTACGAGATCGCCACGGCCTGCGGCCTCGCGATGACCAGAATTGCAGGAGCAGCCCCAGGCCGCGATTTCGTTGTGGGGCGAGTTCGCCGCGATGGCTTTCAATCGCGCCTGGAAGGCGCTCCTACAATTGGTTCATCACGCCTGGGAGGCGCTCCTACTTGGGAAGTGGCTGGTTCTTGAGCGTGCTCCAACGTGCTAGCAGGCTTTGCAATTCCTGACTGGTTTTGTCGAGCGCGGCGGCATCGGCGGCCGTCGGTGCTTGATCGGCTTCCTGCATGCGGTCCATCAGTATCTGCAACGAGAATCCGGTACTGACGAGATTCGGCGCACCGCGGAAGCCGAAGAAAAATGCGAACGGCGAGGCCGGCGGACCGGTGAGTGCTTCCAGTTGCCTGCTGTAGGCGCTCAGCTTTGCCGAACCGCCATGCTGTTTTTTCTGGGTTTTGATCTGCAGTTGCAGCTTGCGGATTTGCATCAGCGCCGTGCCTGCGCTCAGGCTGCCGTCATACGCGTGCATGGAGTCATCAAACTGCTGCTGTAGTGCGGCGAGCGACGTGGTGACGCGCGGGTCCATGCGTATCGTGAGCGGTTGCGTATAGCTATGACCATCCACTGTCAGCCTCACCGTGTACTCACTGGGCATGACCCAGGGAGAACTGGCGATGACGGGCGTGTTGTGGATCACTGCCTGATTTGCATCCAGGAACTGGAGTGCATCCGGCAAGGGCGGATAC